>CAJYLQ010000036.1 GCA_913775975.1 uncultured Sphingomonas sp.
ACATGCTCCGCTTCGAGGACGGCGTGACCGTCACCGAAGAGGATGTGAAGGCGATCATCGACTGGCAGCAGGACGCCCGTTCCAACCGCGAGATCCAGTATCGCCCCGCGCGCGTGCTGATGCAGGATTTCACCGGCGTGCCGTGCGTGGTCGACCTGGCCGCGATGCGCGATGCGATCACCAAGCTGGGCGGCGACGCTGCGAAGATCAATCCGCAGGTGCCCGTCCACCTCGTGATCGACCACTCGGTCATGGTCGACGAATTCGGCACGCCCAAGGCGTTCGAGGATAACGTCGACCTCGAATATCAGCGCAACATGGAGCGTTACGAGTTCCTGAAGTGGGGCTCCAAGGCGCTCGACAATTTCCAGGTCGTGCCGCCGGGCACCGGCATCTGCCATCAGGTGAACCTCGAATATGTCGCGCAGGCCGTCTGGTCCTCGACCGAGAGCGGCGACCACGCCGCCGGCGGCGCCACCATCGCCTATCCCGACACGCTGGTCGGCACCGACAGCCACACGACGATGGTCAACGGCCTGGGCGTGCTGGGCTGGGGCGTCGGCGGGATCGAGGCGGAAGCCGCGATGCTCGGCCAGCCCGTGTCGATGCTGATCCCGGAGGTCGTCGGCTTCAAGCTGACCGGCGCGCTGCAGGAAGGCATCACCGCCACCGACCTCGTCCTCACCGTCACGCAGATGCTGCGCAAGAAGGGCGTCGTCGGCCGCTTCGTCGAATTCTACGGCCCCGGCCTCGCCTCGATGACGCTCGCGGACCGCGCGACGATCGCCAACATGGCGCCGGAATATGGCGCGACCTGCGGCTTCTTCCCGATCGACGATCGCACCATCGACTATATGCGCCTGACCGCGCGCCCCGAAGAGACGATCGCGCTGACCGAAGCCTATGCCAAGGCCAACGGCTTCTGGCGCGAGGACAACGCGCCCGACCCGATCTTCACCGACACGCTCGAACTCGACATGTCCACCGTCACCGCCTCGCTGGCGGGGCCGAAGCGGCCGCAGGACCGCGTGTCGCTGGGCAAGGTGGACGAGGTGTTCAACGGCGACCTGTTCAAGGTCTATCACAAGGAACAGCCGGTCCGCGTCGCGGTGGACGAGCGTGGCCATGACATCGGCGACGGCGACGTCGTGATCGCCGCGATCACCAGCTGCACCAACACGTCGAACCCCTCCGTCCTCGTCGCCGCCGGCCTCGTCGCCCGCAAGGCGCGCGAAAAGGGTCTGAAGCCGAAGCCGTGGGTGAAGACCTCGCTGGCCCCCGGCTCGCAGGTCGTGACCGACTACCTGAACAAGGCGGGCCTGACCGAAGACCTCGACGCGATGGGCTTCAACCTCGTCGGCTATGGCTGCACGACCTGCATCGGCAATTCGGGTCCGCTGCCCGGCCCGATCTCGACCGCGATCAACGAGAACGACATCGTCGCCGCCTCCGTCCTGTCGGGTAACCGCAACTTCGAGGGCCGCGTCTCGCCGGACGTGCGCGCCAACTTCCTCGCCTCGCCGCCGCTGGTCGTCGCCTATGCGCTGAAGGGCACGGTGACGCAGGACATGCACTCGACGCCGCTCGGCCAGGGCAGCGACGGGCAGGACGTGTTCCTGAAGGACGTGTGGCCGACCAACGACGAAGTCACGTCGCTGATGAACGCCAATATCGACGACCACATGTTCCGCAGCCGCTACGGCAACGTCTATCAGGGCGATGCGAAGTGGTCGGGCATCAGCGTCACCGGTTCGGCGACCTATGCATGGCCCGCCGCCAGCACCTATGTCGCCAACCCGCCCTATTTCCAGGGCATGGAAATGACACCGGCCGCGGTCGAAGACATCGTCGGCGCGAAGCCGCTGGCGATCCTGGGCGACTCGATCACCACCGACCACATCTCGCCCGCCGGTTCGATCAAGGCGGACAGCCCGGCCGGCAAGTGGCTGATGGAGCGGCAGGTCAGCCGCGCCGACTTCAACAGCTATGGCGCGCGGCGCGGCAACGACCATGTCATGGTCCGCGGCACCTTCGCCAACATCCGCATCAAGAACGAGATGGTGCCCGGCATCGAGGGCGGCATGACCCGCTATGCCGGCGAGGTGATGCCGATCTATGACGCGGCGATGCGTCACAAGGCGGACGGCACGCCGCTCGTCATCGTCGCGGGCAAGGAATATGGCACCGGCTCGTCGCGCGACTGGGCGGCGAAGGGCACCAACCTGCTCGGCGTCCGCGCGGTCATCACCGAGAGCTTCGAGCGGATCCACCGTTCGAACCTGGTCGGCATGGGCGTGCTGCCGCTTCAGTTCGCGGACGGCGTGACGCGCGAGACGCTGGGGCTGACCGGGGACGAGACGTTCACGATCACCGGCGTCGCCAACCTGCGCCCGCGCCAGGAGGTGGAGGTGACGCTGACCCGCGCCGACGGCACCGTCGAGACGTTCCTGACCCGCTGCCGGATCGATACCGTCAACGAGCTGGATTACTTCCTGAACGGCGGCATCCTGCAGTACGTGCTGCGCAAGCTGGCAGCGTGATGCGGCTGGCACCGATCGCGGCGCTCGTGCTGCTGTGTGCGGGGGCGGCCCATGCCGCGCCCGCCCCCGTCACCGGCCGCTGGCTGACCGAGGGCGGCAAGGCGATCGTCGAGATCGCGCCCTGCGGCGGCTCGGTCTGCGGGCGCGTCGCGAAGGTGCTGAAGCCCCGGCCGGGCGGCCCCGCCGTCGATGAAGCCAATCCCGATCCCGCGCTGCGCACCCGGCCGATCGAGGGGATCACGATCCTGTCCGGCTTCACCGCCGACAAGGATCGCTGGCGCGGCCGCATCTACGACCCCGAATCGGGGCGCACCTATCGCTCCGAACTGATCGGCGGCGACGGGACGCTGACGGTGAAGGGCTGCTGGGGCTTCTTCTGTCGCAGCCAAAGCTGGACGAAAGCGCGCTGAAGCCAGGCGCCTCTGAAAATCTTCGAAAGGGCCGGTGTTCGCACCGGCCCTTTTTTCAGACCGTTATGGCAGCGAAACGGCATCGATTGCGTTCCGCGCATGGCGGGTCACACGATTATGCAATTGCCTTGGCACATCATAACCGGACATAGCGTCCGCTTAGGATCGGCCGGGAACCGCCGAAGGATCATGGACGGGCGACGATGGCCGAACACAGTGATGCACAGGATACGGATGCCGGCACGGACACGCCGGCCGAAAAGCCCGCCAAGCGCAAGCTGAGCGGCCGGGCGAAGGCGATCCTGCTGGTCATCGCGGTCGTCGCGCTGGTGCTGCTGGGCATCTGGTTCGTCGGCTATCAGACGCACGGCAAATATCTGGAAGAGACGAACGACGCGCAGATCCAGGCGGACGTGGTGACGATCGCGCCGCGCACGACCGGCTATGTCGCGCAGGTGCTGGTCCAGGACAATCAGGACGTCACCGCCGGCCAGCCGCTCGTGCGCATCGACGCGCGCGACTATCGCGCGCAGGCGGCGCAGGCGGAGGCGCAGGTCGCCGTCGCCGATGCGCAGATCGCCGCCGCGCGTGCGCAGACGCGCGAGCAATATGCCGCGATCGCGCAGGCCGCCTCGCAACTGGACGCCGCCCGGCGCAAGGCCGCGTACGACGCCGCCGAGGTCGCGCGCTACGCCCCGCTGGCCGCCGCCGGCGCGGAAACGCGCGAGCGGCTGGCGCAGCTGCGGATCACCGCCGCCCAGTCCGCCGATACCGTCCGCGCGCAGGAGGCCGCACTTGAAATCCAGCGCCGCCGCGTCGCCTCACTCCAGTCGCAGGTGCAGCAGGGCGTCGCGCAGTCGCGCGCGGCGGAGGCGCGCCGCAGCGCGACCGAAGTCGATCTGGGCGCGACGCTGATCCGCTCCCCCGTCGCCGGCCGCGTCGGCGATCGCACCGTCACGCAGGGCCAGTTCGCGCAGGCGGGCATGCGGCTGATGTCGATCGTGCCGTTGTCGCGCATCTACGTGACCGCGAATTTCAAGGAAACGCAGCTGGCGTTGATGCGCGTCGGCCAGCCCGCGACGATCGGCGTCGATGCGCTGGACGGCACCGAGCTGCGCGGCCGCGTGGAAAGCCTGTCGCCCGGCACCGGCGCGCAATTCTCGCTGATCCCGCCGCAGAACGCGACGGGCAACTTCACGAAGATCACGCAGCGCGTTCCCGTGCGCATCGCGATCGAGGCGACGCCCGCCGCGCGCCGCCTGCTGGTGCCCGGCCTGTCCGTGACCGTGACCGTCGACACGATCGGTGCGAAGGACGACCTGAAGCAGATTCGCGCGCAGCAGGAGCGTCTCGCCGCGCAGGGGCGCTGAGCGATGGCGACCGCCGCCCCCTCCCCCGCATCCGGCCGCACCGCACCGGCGGGTCGCGACACGGTGAAGCTGCCCGAGCGCGCGGACGCCGCCGCGTGGATGGCGGTCGCCGCCGGCACGCTGGGCGCGCTGATGGCGACGCTGGACATCTCCATCGTCAACTCCGCGCTGCCGACGATCCAGGGGGAGATCGGGGCGAGCGGCACGGAGGGCACCTGGATCGCCACCGCCTATCTGGTCGCCGAAATCGTCATCATCCCGATGGCGGCGTGGCTGGAACGGCTGCTGGGCCTTCGCACGTTCCTGCTGATCGCGGCGGGGCTGTTCACCGGCTTTTCGGTGTTGTGCGGCGTGTCGACCAACCTGACGATGATGATCATCGGGCGCGTCGGACAGGGCTTCACCGGCGGCGCGATGATCCCCACGGCGCAGACGATCATCGCGCAGCGCCTGCCGCGATCGCAACAACCGATCGGCATCGCGATGTTCGGCGTCACCGCCATCATGGGCCCGGTGATCGGGCCGCTGATCGGCGGCTGGCTGACGGAGAATGTCAGCTGGCACTACGCCTTTTTCCTGAACGTGCCGGTCTGCGCGGTGCTCGTCACGCTGCTGCTCGTCGGCCTGCCGCACGACAAGCTGCGGTTGCATCTGTTCACCGAGGCGGACTGGGCCGGGATCGCCGGGCTGGCGCTGGGCCTTGGCGGGCTGACCGTTCTGCTGGAGGACGGGCAGCGGGAACAGTGGTTCTCGTCGCCGCTGATCCGCTGGATGGCGCTGATCTCGGCGGTCGGCTTCGCGCTGCTCGCCTGGGGGCAGCTGATGGCGAAGCGGCCGATCATCAAGCTGGCGCTGCTGCGCGACCGGCAATTCGGCGCGGTGGCGCTGATGGGCATGGTGCTGGGCATGGTGCTGTACGGCACCGCCTATGCGATCCCGCAATTCCTGTCCGCGATCGCCGGCTATAACGCGCTGCAATCGGGCAAGGTGGTGCTGCTTTCGGGCCTGCCGAGCCTGGTCATGATGGCGATCGTGCCGATCCTGTTGAAGCGGATCGATATCCGCATCGCGGTGGGATGCGGGCTGGCGATCATGGGCACGTCGGCATTGCTCGACGCGAACCTGACGCTGGGGTCGTCGGGACCGGACTTCACCGAGTCGCAGCTGCTGCGCGGCGTCGGGCAGATCCTGGGAATGCTGTTCCTCAGCCAGGCCTGCGTCCGCTCGGTGCCCCCCGCCGACGCGGGAGACGCCGCGGGGCTGTTCAACGCGATACGCAACCTTGGCGGCAGTTTCTCGCTGGCGGGGATTTCCGTCCTTCAGGACCAGCGTCTGTGGTTCCACTCACGCCGGCTGGAGGAGACGCTGAACGCGAACTCCGTCGCGGTGCAGGACAATCTGGCCGCCACCGCCGCGCAGTTCGGCGGCACGCCCACGGCGCTGCGCGTGATCGAGCAGCAGATTCAGGCGCAGGCGCTGGTCATGACCTTCAACGACATCTTCTGGATCATGGCGATGGGGACGTTCATCGTCCTGCCGCTGATCCTGTTCCTCCGCCCCCTGCCAACGGACGCCGCGCCCGCGGCGATGCACTGATGCGCGCCACATCCTCCCGACTGATTTCCGCCTTGGCCCTAGCCGCCTGCCTGTCCGCCTGCGCGGTGGGGCCGCGCTATGCCGGGCCGCCCCGCGTCGCGGAGGATGCGGTGGCGCGCGGCCGCTTCGTCCGGGCCGGCGACGCCGCGCTGGTGCCGACGCCCGGTATCGCGCGCTGGTGGGAGACGCTGGGCGATCCGGTGCTGACCACGCTGGTCGACGATGCGCTGGCGCACAATCCGCGCATCGATCAGGCGACCGCGCGCATCCGCGAGGCGCAGGCGACACTGGACCGGCAGAACGCCGCGCGCCTGCCCTCCGCCACGCCCAACGCCGCCTATCTGCACGCGCACCTGCCGCCGCTGAGCGGCAATGGCGACGGCACCTCGCTCAGCTTCTACAATCTGGGCCTCAATGCGACGTGGGAGCTGGACCTGTTCGGCGCGCTGTCTCGCGGTGTCGACCAGGCGCGCCGCACGGCGGAGGCGCGGGTTGCCGATCTCGCCGACGCGCAGGTCAGCCTGTCGGCGCAGGTCGCGCAGACCTATGTCGCGCTGCGCGACGTACAGGCGCGGATCGCGCTGAACGATCGATCCGCCGCGCTTCAGCGCCAGCAACTGGGCCTGACGCGCGACCGCTATGGACGCGGGGTCGCGTCGGCGCTCGATATCGAGCGGCTCGACGGGGCATTGCGCAATACGGAGGCGCAGGCGGTGCCGTTGGGCGCGCAGCGGGACGAGTATCTGAACCTGCTCGCCACGCTGACGGGCCGCGCCCCCGGCGCGCTGGACGCGACGCTGGCGGCCCCCGCGCCCGTGCCGCTGCCCCCCGCCACGGTCGCGGTCGGCGATCCGGCGACGCTCATCGCCAACCGCCCCGACGTGCGCGCCGCCGAACGGCAACTGGCCGCCGCGACGGACGCGGTCGCGGTCAGCAAGGCGCGGGAGCTGCCGGCGATCCGCTTCCTCGGCTTGCTGGGCCTGGGCGGCACCAGCCCGGGCGACGTGTTCGATCCGGGCAAGCTGACGACGCTGGCCGCGCCGATGCTATCCTGGTCGCTGCTCGATTTCGGCAAGGCGCGCGCGGCGACCCGCGCCACCAGCGCGCAACGCGATCAGGCGGAGGCCGCCTACCGGCTGGCGGTGCTGGGCGCGTTGCAGGATGCGGAAACCGCGCTCTCCCGTTTCACCAGCCTGCGCCAACAACTCGCCAGCCTGTCGCAGGCGGAGGCCGCCGCCGCCCGCGCCGCGCGGCTGAATGCGCTGCGCGTCCAGGCGGGGACGAGCGCGACGATCGACCAGCTGGATATCGATCGCCAGCTGCTCGCCGCGCAGATCGCGGTGACGCAGGCGCGCGCGCAGCTGACCAACAGCTATATCGGCGTGGAGAAGAGCCTGGGGCTGGGCTGGACGCCCCCGCCCGCGCCGACGCGATAGTCGTCAGCGCGGGCGCAGCCCCTCGCGGATCAGCGCCAGCGCCTCCGCGCGGATCCGCGTCCGGTCCTCCGGCAGCTGGTGCGGCAGCATCAGCCCCGCGATCATCCGCATCGCCAACGTCACCTGCCGCGCGGTAACGGTCGCGGCCAGGCTGCCATCGGCATGGGCGCGCGCGACCAGGGGTTGCAGCACGCCCTCCAGCCGCATCGACAGCGCCTCGAACGCGGCGCGGCTGTCGGCGTCGAACGTCATGTCGGCCGCCATCCGGTTGAACAGCCCGACGGTGCCCGCGCCCTGCTCCGCCATCGCCAGGATCGCCGCCTCGATCGGCAGCGCCCGGTCGAAGCCGCGCTCCAGCCGCTCCACCTCCCGCTCGAACACCGCGACGACCAGCGCCATCCGGTCGCGGAAATTGCGGTACAGCGTACCCCGGCCGACGCCGGCCGCCGCCGCGATATCCTCCAGCGGCACCAGATAGCCGCCACGCCGGAAGCATGCGGCCGCCGCATCGATCAGCGCATCACGCCGCGCGCTCGCATCCCGCCTCATTCGCGCTCCGTCACGAAGGCGACCCCGCATGGCCGCCGTCGCGCCGCATTAGGCCGGGAAAGCGCCCCGGGACAATTGCTTCCCTTCAACGGGCGGTATCCGCCCCAGCGGCCGGCCCGCGCGGATCGCCATGCCCTCCGCCAGATCGGCCGCCAGTTCGGCGCCGGGCGGCAGGAAGACGATGATCGTCGAACCATGTTCGAACCAGCCCATCTCCGCCCCCCGCGCCACGGGCACGTCGCATGTGACGCGCGTGCCCGGCCCCAGGTCGCGCAGCGTCGCCACCGTATCGATCGCGTGCAGCCGGATGCTGGCCACCAGGATCGCCGCGACCGGCACCAGCAGCAGCGGCACGCCGTCCGCGCGCCGCGTCTCGATCACCGCGCGCTCGTTCCGACAGAACAGGCGCTCGACCCGTTTCAGCGCGATCGGGTTCACGTTCCAGCAGTCGCCCGACAGATAGGTCACGCCCTCCACGTGCAGGTCGCAGGGCGCGTGGAAGCGGTGGTACATCCCCGCCGTCAGCCGCAGCGTGACGAAGCTGCCACCCGCGAACCGCGCCGCCAGCGCCGGATCGGGCACCAGCTCCTCCAGCCGATAGGGATAGCCCTTCACCTGCCACAATCCGGTGCCGTCCATCGGCCCGTGCGCGCCGACGATCGCGTCGCAGGGGCTGGCGATGACCGCCGGATCGGGATCGTACGCCCGCGCGCCCGGCCGCAACGCCCGGGTGAAGCCGTCGCGCAGCGATCGGAAGCGCGTCGTTTCCGCATCCGACAGGTCGACGCCGGCGAAGAATCGCCACAGGCCGATCGCCGGCCGTGCGACCAATGGATGCTCGATCCGGGCCAGCCGCCCCACCATCTTCGTCGCCCATCGACGCGGCAGGCGGTTGGTGACGAGGAAGTTCAGATCCTCTTGCAGGAAGAGGCTGACGATCGGATTGCGCTTTGTCATCGGCATGTCACCGCATTGGAGTGGAAGGCGGCATGACCCCGCTTATCGCCGGCCTCGCCGCCGCTTCCGCCGGAGCCCTCGCCTTGACGAAGGGCCGCCGCCGTCTTGCCCTGTCGCGCGCCAAGCATCCCTCGCTGGGCGGCCATGTCCGCATGGCGAAGCGGATCGCGGGGCAGATCCCGCATTTCCTGCATGGCGAGGATCGCTTCTTCGCCGTCGACGGCGCGGATGCCGCGATCGCCGCGCGTCGCCGCGCGGGGTTCGAGCGGCTGGGCGCGCTCTACGCCGATCGCTTCGCACAGACGCTGGCGCTGACCCGCACGGCGCGTACCGGCCTGTCGGACCTGCAATTCACCGGCGCCTATCGCGTCCCCTTCCCGTTCGGCGCACGCGTGCGCGAGACACTGGGGACCGGCGCCTTCCTCACCCGGTCCGAGGGGCCCTGGGTCGAGGATCTGGACGGCAACCGCCTGATCGACCTGACCGGCTCCTACGGCGTCAACCTGTTCGGGTACGAGGCGTACAAGGCGATGATCGCGCAGGGCGTGGCGACCGCCGCCGCGCTCGGCCCGGTGCTGGGCGCCTATCACCCCGTCGTCGCGGATAACGTCCGCCGCCTGACCGCGCTGTCGGGGATGGACGAGGTGTCGTTCCACATGTCCGGCACGGAGGCGGTGATGCAGGCCGTCCGCCTCGCCCGCTATCACACCGGTCGCAAGCGGATCGTCCGCTTCGCCGGCGCCTATCACGGCTGGTGGGGAGAGGTGCAGCCCGGCATCGGCAATCCGGTGCCCGCCGACCACACGCTGACGCTGGCGGAAATGTCGGACCGGACGCTGCACGTGCTGGCGACGCGCAAGGATATCGCCTGCGTGCTGGTCAATCCGCTCCAGGCGCTGCACCCCAATCGCGCCGCGCCGTCCGACGGGCAGTTGACCGACAGCGGCCGCAGCGCCGGTGCCGACCTTGCCGCCTATCGCGACTGGCTGCACCGGCTGAGCGACACCTGCCGCGCGGCCGGCATCGTCCTGATCCTCGACGAGGTGTTCGTCGGCTTCCGCCTCGCCCCCGGCGGCGCGGCGGAGCTGTTCGGCATCCGGCCGGACCTCGTCACCTATGGCAAGACGCTGGGCGGCGGCCTGCCGGTCGGCGTGCTTGCCGGCCGGGCCGAGCTGATGAAGCGGTATCGCGACGACCGGCCCGCCGACATCTGCTTCGCGCGCGGCACGTTCAACGCGCACCCCTATGTCATGGGCGCGATGGACGCGTTCCTGCGCCATCTCGAACGGCCGGAGACGCAGGCGGTGTACGACGGGCTCGCCGCACGGTGGGACGCGCGCGCCGCCGCCTTTAACGCGGCGCTCGATGCCGCCGGCGTGCCCGTCCGCGCCGCGCACTTCCAGTCGATCTGGACGATCCTCTACACCCGGCCGGCGGCCTATAGTTGGATGCTGCAATATTATCTCCGTGCCGAGGGGCTGGCGCTGAGCTGGGTGGGCACGGGGCGGCTGATCTTCTCGCTCGATATCGACGACGCGCTGTTCGCGGAGATCACCCGCCGCTTCGTCGCGGCGGCAAGCGCGATGCAGGCGGACGGCTGGTGGGACGTACCCGCCGACGTCACCGACAAGGGGCTGCGCCGCGCGATGCTGAAACAGGCGATCCGGGTGCGGATGGGGCGCGCCTGAAACGAACGGGCGGGGCGGAGGGTCGATGCCCGCCGCCCCGCCCGACCGGATCGAGCCGATTACCCGGCGTGGCGGGTGTCGATCCGCTCGCCCTTCAGCAGCCGCACGGGCGCGCCGCGATAGAGTTTGAAGTCGCTGAACGGCTCGGTCGCGATCTTCGTCGCCCATACCAGCCCCGTCTCCACGTCGCGCACGAAGAACAGCTGCACCGTGCGGAACGCGATCGCGCCGACGCCCAGGATCAGCCAGCCGATGCCGACATGGCGCAGATAGCCCTCGATCCCGTCGGGCTGGATCAGCGTGCCGAACAGCGTCGGCTCGATCGCCAGCACCACGGGCACCGCGACCCACAGGCTCATCAGCACCCATTTGCGGAACAGGTTGTAGCCGACCTTGATCTCTTCCTTATATTCGTGGCTGACGCCATTTTCGTGGTCGAAGCCCTTGGGCTCGAAGAAGAAATGCCCGGCCTGGCGGCTGGTCATGGCGACACCCCAGGCCAGCAGGCTGGCCACTGCCGGATCGACCAGCAGGATCAGATAGGCGACCATGAAGGTGCAGGCGCTGACGAAGTGCAGGCTCTGGTTCACCAGGCTGTGATGGTAATAGCGATGGTCGTCCCAGCGCTGTTCGGCGAGCTGCGCGCGAAACCCGGTCATATCAACGTCCTTGCGAAGCGGTCTTGGCGAAACGGATCAGCGAGAAATGGCCGAGCGGCGGCAGCGGCCGATGTTCCACCAGCGTCACGTCGTCGCGCGTGGCGACCCAGTCGGCATAGCGGCTGAACGGAAAGTCGGTGCGGAAGCCCAGCCGGCTCGTCACCGGCATCAGCGTGCGCTCGATCGCGCCGCGCAGGCCCGCCCCCGCGCCCTCCCGCGTGGTGATGACGATCTCGCCGCCCGGCTTGCACACGCGGGCGAACTCGTCCAGCGCGCGTTCCGGGTTGGGCACGGCGGTCACGACATATTGCGCGACCACCACGTCGAAGCTGTTGGCGGCGAAGTCCAGCGCCTCGGCATCGCCGACCGCGATCTGTTCGACATGCGTCAGGTTCTGGCGCCGCACGCGCTCGCGCGCCTTGTCCAGCATCGGGTCGGACAGGTCGATCGCGGTGATGCGGCTGGTGCGCGCATATTGCGGCAGCGAGATGCCCGTGCCGACGCCGACCTCGATGATCCGCCCGCCGATCCGGTCGGCGGCGGCGACGGCGGCGGAGCGCCCCTGCCGGAATACCGGTCCGAAGACCATGTCATAGACGGGCGACCAGCGATCATAGGCGCGGGTCACGCCGGCAGTACTCATCTGAATGGACACGTTGCGGACGCCCTCCCCGAATGGAAGATCAGCCTTCGCAGTTTCGCATTGCGGATTTACGACGCGGCCGCGTCAGTTCCTTGACGCCCCGGAACCTGTCGCAACATGCCTGTCATCTTGCTCACATCGAACCGACGCATAGAAACGATAAACAAACCGACATGAGGCGGGCCGATATGGCGCCGCAGGTCGGGGGAAGACATGGCGTCACTGCCTTTATCCTCGCCGGTTGCGCGCAAGCAATCGGCCGATGCTTCGCGCCGCTTGGCGGCCGTGCTGCCGCAATGGTTGACCGAGGGCGACGACGACGGCAACGGCCCCGCCGCCCGCCGCAAGCGGTATCGCACGATCTTCGTGTCCGACTCCCATCTGGGCACGGTCGGCTCCAGCGCGGAGATGCTGCTCGACTTCCTCAAGAAGCATGAGTGCGAGACGCTGTATCTGGTCGGCGACATCGTCGACGGCTGGGCGCTGCGCAAGGGCTGGTACTGGCCGCAGGCGCACAGCGACGTCGTCCGCGCGATCCTGAAGATGGCGAAGCACGGCACGCGCGTGATCTACGTGCCGGGCAATCACGACGAACATTTCCGCGACTATGTCGGGCTGGAATTCGGCGGGATCGAGCTGCTGGACCACGACATCCACGTCACGGCCGACGGGCGGCGCCTGCTGGTCATCCATGGCGACCAGTTCGACAATGTCGTCCTCTACCACAAGTGGCTCGCCTTCCTGGGGGACAGCGCCTACACGCTGCTGCTGAAGAGCAATCGCTGGGTGAACCGGGTCCGTTGCCTGTTCGGCTACCCCTATTGGTCGCTCGCCGCGCATATGAAGAAGCGCGTGAAGAACGCGGTGTCCTTCATCTCCCGCTTCGAGGAAGTCGTCGCCCATGCCGCCGCCGAACGCGGGGTGGAGGGCGTGGTGTGCGGCCACATCCATTCGGCGGAGATCCGCCAGTTCGGCGACATCACCTATTACAATGACGGCGACTGGGTCGAAAGCTGCACCGCGCTGGTTGAGGCGGCGGACGGCACGTTGTCGATCATCGACTGGGCGCAGCATACCGCCGCCGAGGCGATGCAGGCCGTGCGCGGGCCCGCCCGGCTCGTCGCCGTTCCGGCCTGATCCCGCGATGCGCATCGCCCTCGTCAGCGACGCCTGGTCGCCGCAGGTCAACGGCGTCGTCCGCACGCTGACCACCACCGTCGGCCGCCTGACCGCGCGCGGCCATGTCGTGGAGCGGATCGTCCCGTCCGACTTCCGCACGCTCGCCTGCCCCGGCTATGCGGAGATCCGGCTGGCGATGACTCCGGGGCGCGGCGTGGCGCGGCGGCTGTCGGCATTCGCCCCGGATGCGATCCACATCGCCACCGAAGGGCCGCTGGGCTGGGCCGCGCGGCGCTGGTGCCTGGCGAACGGGCGCCCCTTCACCACCTCGTTCCACACCCGCTTCGCCGACTATCTGGCGGTGCGCACGCGGCTGCCCGCCGCGCTGTTCTGGTCGCCGCTCGACCGGTTCCACCGCCCCGCCGCGCGCGTCTTCGTTGCGACGCCGACGCTGGAGGCGGAGCTGGCGGCGCGTGGTTATACCCGGCTGCATCGCTGGGGGCGCGGCGTCGACCTGACCGCCTTCACGCCCGAAGGTGAACGGCTGGCGGAGGTGGCGGACCTGCCCGGCCCGATCCTGCTGCACGTCGGCCGCGTCGCGCCGGAAAAGAATATCGAGGCGTTCCTGTCGCTCGACGTGCCGGGCACCAAGCTGGTCGTCGGCGACGGCCCGGCCCGCGCGATGTTGGAGCAGCGCTATCCACAGGCCCGGTTCCTCGGCGCCCTGCACGGTGCGCGGCTGGCCGCCGCCTATCGCAGCGCCGACGCGTTCGTCTTCCCCAGCCGGACCGACACGTTCGGGCTGGTCATGGCGGAGGCGCTGGCCAGCGGCACGCCCGTCGCCGCCTATCCGGTCGCCGGGCCGGTCGATGTCGTGACGGATCCTGCGGCGGGCGCGCTGGATGCGGACCTCGCCACCGCGGTCGCCGGTGCGCTGCGCTGCGACCGGGCGGCGGCCGCCGCGTTCGGCCGGCAATTCGACTGGGACCGGTGCACCGACCAGTTCCTCGCGGGTCTGTGCCCGATCGGCGAGACCCGGCTGGCGGCCTGAACACCGCCGCCGGTCAGTTCTCCAACCGCAGCCGCCACCGCGTCGGCCCCGGCAGGAACGGCGCGGCGCGCCCCTCCACCCAGTCGCGATGTCCCGCCAGATAATAGGGGCTGACCAGGTCCCCCGCCTGCCCGGCGGGCATGTGGAACAGCCCCTCCGCCTCATGCCCCGGCGATACCGCGAACCGCTCGCTCGCGCCGAAGCCGGGGGCCTGCGCGCGCACGACGCCGTTATCACCCGGCATCGCCTGATCGGCGGGATCGGTCAGCCAGCCAAGGCCCGGGATCGCCGCCGACAGCGGATGCCGCACCATCGCGCGCGACGTCGCGCCCCAGGTGAAGGCGTTGAGGTCACCGTCCGCCTCTTCCTCGACCGCATGCGCGACATCGGCCAGCGCGGCATCGAGGAAGCGCGTCCAGTCGAGGCGCCCGGGCGGCACCAGTCGCGGTGGGCGGGCCGTTAGCAGCCGCCGCATCGTCCCCTCCGCCGCCGGCGTCATGTAACTGCCGCTCCATGCCGGCGTGCCGCCCATGTAGCGCGCATAGGCGTCCGCCATCACCGCCCGGCGAAACCGCACGATCAGGCGATAGCCGACGGAGGGGGTGTCCGCCCGGCCGTTCCACGCCGCGACCGGCGCGATCATCGCCGCCAGCCGGGCGTCGCCCTTGCGCGCGCGCAGTTCCGCCAGCATCAGCCGCTGCCACCACATGTTGCGCAGCGCGGTCGTATCCGTCTGGATCGACAGGAAATCGCGCGGGGCGAAGCGCTGGGCCGCGAACAATCGGTCGCGGATGCGCGTGGCGCGCGCGCCGGTGTCATATTCGCCGTCCCCCAGCCGGGCGAAGGCCGCGCCGCCCAGCACGCGGGCATTGGCGGTCCACAGCCGGCCGGCGGGCGGATCGATGACGGATGGCACCGCGCCCGGCGGCAGCATCCCGCGCCAGCCGCGCGTCCCGTCCGCGAAGCTGACCGCGTCGCGCCCGTTCCAGCCGAAACGCGCGGGCACCTGTCCCATGATCGTCCAGCCGATCGCGCCCGTGCGGTCGCCGACCATCAGGTTCTGCTGCGGCAGCGCGGCGTGATGCGCGATCGCGATCGCCTCGGCCACCGACTGCGCCCGCTCCATCGCGAAGAACGGCGCGAGGCGCACGGCATCGGGTTCGTGCGCGGTCCAGCGCATCGCGATCCGGCGGCCGAAGGCGTCGATCGCGACGATCGGCCCCCAGATCGTCTCGTTGACGATCAGCGTCCGGCACTCGGAGCGGACGCACAGGCGTTGCGGCACGCGCACGATGCGGCGCGGGCCGGCGGGCGTGCGGTACAGGTCGGGCCGCCCGGCCACCGGCTCCACTATCACCGCATCGGCGGTGTCGATATAGCTGTTGGTAAAGCCCCAGGCGATGTGGCCGTTGCTGCCCGCGACGATCGTCGGCCCCCCGGGCAGCGTCACGCCGCTGACGTCCAGCGTGGGCCGGCCGGGCGCGGCGCGCACGATGATCCGCGCGCGATACCAGGTGCCGGGGACGCGGATCGCCAGGTGCATGTCGTTCGCCACCAGCGCCGCGCCACTGGTCGACAGCCGCCCGGCGACCGCCCAGTTGTTGCTGCCCGGCACGCCCGGTTCCGGCTCCGCGGCGGTCGGCGCGGCGGGCGTTGCGGCGGGGAGCATCCGGGCGGGCATCGGCGGCTCGGGCAGGCGCGATCCGTCGATCGGCGCGTCCAGTGGCGTGCCGGCGGGATACAGGAATTCGGCCAGCGCCCGCCCGCCCCGCCGCTCCGCCCGCGCGCGGAACAGCTCCTGCCGGGGCAGCGTCGATTGCAGGCTGACATACATGGAAAAGATGGCGAGGATCGTATCCTCCGGCCGCCACGGCGCGGGCGTCGCGCGCAACAGCAGATATTCGAAGGGAGAGGCGGACAGGTCGGCCAGCCCCCGGTTGACCCCGGCGGTGTAGCGATCCAGCATCGCCCGCTCCGCCGGCGACAGCCGCGCGACGATCGCGCGGGCGCGCGAACGAAAGCGATGGACCAGCATCGCGCGATCCATCCACTCGGTCGACGCGCCGACCAGCGACGACAGCTCCCCGGCGGAGGCACGACGCATCGCATCCATGCCGAAATACCGCTCCTGCGCGTGCAGATACCCCAGCGCATAGCTGGCATCGGCGCGGGTGTCGGCGGTGATCGTCGGCACGCCGGCCGCGTCGCGCGCGATCTCCACCGGGGCGGAAAGCCCGCCGACCTTCAGCGCCCCCTCCAGCCGGGACCGCGCACCATACAGGTGCCAGGCGAACAGCGCCGCCGCACCCGCAATCAGCAGCAGCGCCGCCGCCAGCAGCCAGCGCAATCCCCGCCACACGATCCGCATCGGCCACACCCTCCCCTGCCCGGCGATCATGATCGCAGGTTCGGGCGGAGCGCGCTAGCGGCTGAGGATACGGCGATAGAGCGCGATATAATCATCCGCCATCCGATCGACGCCGAACCGTGCAGCAATGCTCGCGCGGCAGGCGGCGCGGTCGATCTCCCCTGCCCGCGCGATCGCGTCCACCGCCTGTTCGGGCGTATCGACCAGAAAGCCCGTCACGCCGTCCTCGATCAGTTCGGACATCGATCCGCGCCGCGTCGCGATCACCGGCGTGCCGCACGCCATCGCCTCCACCACCGACAGGCCGAACGGCTCGTCGAACGCAATCAGGTGCAACAGCGCGCGTGCCCCGCCCAGCGCGCGCAGCCGCTCCGCGCCGCCGACCGGCCCGTAATAGCGGATGCGCGCATCCAGATGCGGCGCGACGGCCCGGTCGTGATAGCCGCCGTCCTGCACGATGCCGTAGAGGTTCAGCGCCCGGCCGCTCGCCTTCGCCGCCACGATCGCCGCGTCGGCGCCCTTGTCAGGGTGGATGCGGCCGAAAAACAACAGGTCGTCGCTCCCCGCCGGGTCGAAGGGGAAATCCTCCAGCGGAATACCGTGATGGATCGTCGCGGCATAGCGCAGCGCGGGGTGCCGGTCGGCATCGCTGATCGCGACGTAATGAACGCGATCCTGATAGGGCGCGTACATCGGCAGGATGCGGTCTGACGAGAAGCCGTGGATCGTCGTCACCATCGGCGTCGCGACCAGCGGGGCGAAGGCATGGGCCGGGAAATCCGCCTGATTGTGGATCAGGTCGAACCGGTCCGCCTGCGCGAACAGGTGCGACAGATGGCGATGCTCCCACACCTTCGCATCGATCGACGGGTCCTCGGAATAGGGCGCCGGCACCACCGCATCCAGCCGCGCGGCGGTGACGCTGTCCTCCGTCGCGAACAGCGTCACGTCGATCCCGCGCGCCACCAGCGCCTCGGTCAACAGGCTGGTGACGAGTTCCCACGGTCCATATTGCCGGGGCGGCGTACGCCACGCGATCGGCGCCAGCATCGCGATTCTCATGCGATCATCAGTCCCTCGTCAGCATGGAGCATCCCCGGCTCCGTCGGCCCGTCCAGCGTCGACAGCAGCACGGTGCCGCTCCACGGAACCGTCACCGCATGATCGGTCAGGTTCAGCAGGACGCGGATGCGCTCGTCGCCATGCGTCCGTTCATAGGCCAGCACCCCCGGCTGCGCGTCGAGCAGCGCGAAGTCGCCGATCTGCAACGCAAGGTGACGGCGCCGCAGCGCCAGCAACCGCCGGTACAGCGTCAGCATCGAGGCCGGATCACCCGTCTGCGCCGCCACGTTCCGCGCCCGCCAGTCGGGGTTCAGCGGCAGCCACGGCTCCACCGTGCTGAACCCCGCAAAGTCGCCGTCGTCCCACGGCATCGGCGTGCGCGATCGATCGCGGCCGATCCCCTTGCCCGGCTGGCGCAGCTCCTGCGGGTCGCGCACCCGGTCCGGCGGAATGTCGACGCGGCCGATGCCGATCTCGTCGCCCTGATACAGCGTCGGCGTACCGCGCAGCGTCAGCAGCAGCATCGCCGCGACGCGCGCCTGCGCCTCGCCGATCCGCGCGGCGATGCGCGGCGCGTCGTGGCTGCCGATCACCCAGTTCGGCCAGCCCCATGCCGGCAGCGACGCCTCGTACTCTGCGATCATGCCGCGCAGCACGCCCGCGTCCCAGCGATTCTCGATCAGTTGGAAGTTGAAGGGCAGATGCACCTGCGGCCGCTCCGGCGTGCCGTACCAGCTGGCGTGCCGGTCGTTGGGCAGGAAGATCTCCCCGATCAGCACGCGCTCGCCCGGATAGCCGTCCGCCAGCGCGCGCATCTCCGCCGCGATCGCATGCGCCTCTGGCTGGTCGGTGGAGTGCAGCTGGATCACGCGGTCGCGCTCGTTGCGGTCGGGCGTCCAGTCCGGGTTGACGGGATTGTCGGGCAGCCCCTCCGCCTTCACAATGTGCCACAGCACGTCGATGCGAAACCCGTCGACACCGCGATCCAGCCAGAAACGCATCGCGTCCAGCATAGCCCGCTTCACCTCGGGATTGCGCCAGTTGAGGTCGGGTTGTGAGGGCAGGAATGCGTGGAGGTAATATTGCTTCGTCGCCGCGTCCCATTCCCAGGCCGATCCACCGAAGTCGCTGATCCAGTTGTTGGGCGGCCCGCCGTCCGGCGCCGGATCGCGCCAGATATACCAGTCGCGCTTCGCACTGTCGCGCGCCGCGCGGCTCTCGACGAACCAGGGATGCCGGTCGGACGAATGGTTGGGCACGAAGTCCAGCAGCAGCTTCAGCCCGCGCGCATGGACCGCCGCGAGCAGCCGGTCGAACGCCGCCAGATCGCCGAACAGCGGCGCGATCCCGCAATAATCGGACACGTCATACCCGAAATCCGCCATCGGCGAGGGGAAGACGGGCGACAGCCAGATCGCGTCGACGCCAAGCGCCGCGACATGATCCAGCCGCGTCTCTATACCCGCCAAATCGCCCACGCCGTCCCCGTCGCTGTCTTGAAACGAGCGGGGATAGATCTGATAGACGACGCCGCGCTGCCACCAGGGCGGATCGGATACGGGCATCGGCGGCTCCTGCACGGGACGGGCGCGGGTCAATCGCCGGCCGCGCCCGTGGTTCCCTGCGTGACCACGCCGTCCGCCGCCAGCGCGTCGAGCGCGGCTTCGTCCAGCCCCAGCCAGTCGCCCAGCACCTCGCGCGTCTGCTCGCCGACGAACGGCGGCGGCGTGCGGAAGGTCGCGGGCGTCGCGGACAGCCTGGCCGGATAGGCGACGGAGGGCACATCCACCCCGCCGTCCCGCGCGAAATGGTGCACCGTGCCGCGCGCCGCGCAGAAGGGATCCTCGAACACCTGCCGCACGCTGTTGACCGGGCCGGCGGGCACACCGTGCGCCACCAGCCTATCGACCAGCGTGTCGACGGTAGTGCCGGCGACACGGGCATCGATGATCGCCTCGATCGCGGTCCGGTTCCGCTGGCGCAGGCGGGCGGTCAGGAACCGCGGATCCTCCGCCACCTCCGGCATGTCGAGCGCCATGCAGAGCGCGCGGAACTGCCCGTCATTGCCCACCGCGATCACTACCGTCCCGTCGCTCGTCGCGAAGGTGCGATAGGGGACGATCGTCGGATGGCCGTTGCCCAGCCGGCCGGGATCGATGCCGCCGACCAGCCAGTTCATCGACTGGTTCGCCAGCGTCGCGATCTGCGTGTCGAGCAGGGATATGTCGATATGCTGCCCCTCGCCGGTCCGTTCGGCGTGGCGCAGCGCGGCGAGGATGCTGATCGTGGCGTACAGGCCCGTCGACAGGTCCGCCATCGCGACCCCCGCGCGCAGCGGCTCGCCATCCGGCTCGCCGGTGATGCTCATGAAGCCGCCCATGCCCTGCGCCACGAAGTCGTACCCGCCGCGATCCGCATAGGGCCCGGTCTGGCCGAAGCCGGTGATCGAGCAATAGACGAGGCGCGGATTGATCGCGCCGAGGCTTTCGTGATCCAGGCCGTAACGCGCCAGCCCGCCGACGCGGAAATTCTCCACCAGCACATCCGCCCGCGCCGCCAGGTCGCGGATCAGCGCCGCGCCGGCGGGATCGGCGATATCGATCGCGACCGACCGCTTGTTGCGGTTGCACGACAGGTAATAGGCGCTCTGCCCCGCCTGCTCGATCCCGTCGGGCGAGGTCAGGAAGGGCGGGCCCCAGGCGCGCGTATCATCACCGCGTCCCGGTCGCTCCACCTTCAGCACGTCCGCGCCCAGATCGGCCAGGATCTGCGTCGACCACGGGCCGGCCAGCACGCGCGACAGGTCCAGCACGCGCACCCCCGCCAGCGCCGCCGCCACCGCCATGCCGCTCATACCCCCAGCCGGCGCAGCACCGGCGCCAGCACGGTCGCCATCGCATCATAACCCGCGCCCGTCGGATGCACGCCGTCGCTCGCGAGCCCCGGCTTCATCGCGCCATTGCCGTCGTCCAGCACCGGATCGTAATCGACCAGCGTCGCGCCCAGCGTGCGGGCATGGTTGCGAATCCAGCCGTTCATCATCCGGATCGGCCCCACCGTCGCCAGTCCCGGCCGCCACGGGAAGCCCGCCGCCGGCGGCACCGTCGCCAGCAACACCCGGATGCCGTTCGCGCGCGCCAGTTGCACCATCGCGGTCAGGTTCGCCTGCGTCTGTTCCGCCGTCATCGGCCCGGTATTGCCGGCGATATCGTTAGTCCCCGCCATCAGGTGCATGACGCGGGGGCGCAGCGCCACCACGTCCGCCATCGTCCGCAGCAGCATCTGCGGCGTCGTCTGTCCGCTGATCCCGCGATCGATCCGCCCAGGCGTGAAGAAGCCGGGCCGCTCGCGCAGCCAGCCCTCCGTGATCGAATCGCCCATGAAGACGATGCCGGGTCGCACCCCCGTCGCCAGCAGGCGCCGATTCTCCTCGGCATAGCGGGCGAGCCACGGCCAATCGCCCTGCGTCTGCGGCGCCACCGCCGCGTCGCCGCGTACCGAGGCGGCCAGCCCGGCCAGCATCGCGGAGCCGAACAGCGTGCGTCGGTTCATTCCGGCCATCCCCTCATCTTCCATCGATTATCGATGGCGCGCGGCCGGCGCGATCGCAAGCCGCCTATCGCGCCAGACAGTCGCGCGCGCCGCCATCGGGCATCGCGAACCGCGCCTGGCGCCCCTTGCCGCGCAGCTCATAGCCATCGCCGGCATACCAGATGCCGGAAGCGGGCCGCTGCCCCTCCAGTCGGATCGTGCGGCCGTCCAGCATCACCGTCGCCGTGTCGGCGCGATTGTCGAATCTGACCATCAGCATCGGGCCGCCCGGCGTGCAGTCATAGGTCGCCTCGGCGGTCGCGGGTAAGGCGGCCGCGTCCGGTGCCGGGGGCAGCTTGATCGAGCGTAGCCGCCAGTCATGGACGCGCGGATCGTCGGCGGGAATTCCGTCGGCCGCCTTGTGGAGCACCGCGCTACCCTTCGCGCCGTTCAGCGTGAACGGAACGGTGATGTAGCGCTGGCCCGCGCCCGCATCCGGATCGAAGCGCGTGCCGATTGCGATCGCCGCGCCCGCCTGCGCCTTCAACGCGGTCAGCGCGACGCGAGCGTCCGCATCGGTGCCGTCCCAATCCTCCATCGCCGCCCGGTCGCCCTTCGTCGCGCGCGTCAGGAAGCGTTGCAACACCGCTTCAGGCGTTCCGCTTGCCTCCGCGCCCGGCGTCGCCGACGCGGTGGGTTCCGGCATCGGCGCGGCGTTGGCGTCCGCCGGCGGGGCCTGCTCCTGCACCACGGCGGCGGCCATGTTACCGTCCGCCGGCTCGCGCGAGCAGGCCGTCATCGAAAGGGCCATCGCGGCCCACGCGATCCGTCGCATCGGATTTACGGCCGCAGCGCCGCGTCGTCGCGATCCTCCAGATCGTCCTCGTCTACCTCGCCGGAGTCGAAGGCGTCCTGCACCTCGTCCTCGTCGACGTCGTCCTCGTCCATGTCCGCCTCGGAGTCGCTTTCGCCGACCGCCTCGCTGTCCATGTCGACCTCGTCGATCGCCTCGTCCTCGACGTCGTCGTCGCCCAGATCGGGGTCCAGGTCGGTCAGCACCAGCCCGTCGCTGGGGCCGTCGCGCGTCGCCTCAAGGATCTCGGCACGCTGGCTTTCGTCGTAGCCTTCCTCGTCATAGCCGTCGTCGCCCGTACCCATGCCATGCACCTGATGACCGCCCATGTCGCTCTCCATGATCTTCCATGGTCGAACGGCAGGGCGCGGGCGCGGGTTCCATCAGCCGCCGAACAGCCGACCGCGTTCGGTGACCGCGACGACGCCCAGCGAGATGATCCCGGTGACGAGGAACCCCGCCACCATCGGCACCGTCGTTCCGTCGAACGCCAGGCCGATGACGGCGCCGATCGCGACGCCCGCCGTGATGCTGACAAAGCCCTGCACGCTCGACGCAGTGCCCGCGATCCCGCCCATATTCTCCATCGCCATCGCGGAGAAATTGGAATTGGCGAGGCCGAACATCGCCATGGTCAGCGCCTGCAGCACGGCAAAGACGATCAGCGAATCCCACCCCGCCTCCGCCAGCAGCAGGTGCAGCCCCGCGATCGCGATCAGCGCGACGAGTGCGCCATGCGCGATCCGCCGCGTGCCCAGCCGCAGCACGATCCGCGCGTTCAGCAGGTTCGCCGCCGCCATCGTCGCCGCCGTGCCCGCGAACACCGCCGCCAGCAGGTGGGGCTGGCGAAAGATGTCGAACATGATCTGCTGGATCGAATTGAGATACCCGTACAAACTGCCCAGCAGCATCGTGGAGGCCAGCATATAGCCCAGCGACAGCCGGTCGGTCAGCGCGGTCCGCCAGCCCATCGCGATGCGGCGCGGATGGATCGGCAGCGCCGCCTCCGGCCGCAGCGTTTCGGGCAGCCGCAGGAAGATCCACGCCAGCAACGCCAGCGCGGTGCCCGCGATCACCCAGAAGATCGTCCGCCAGTTGCCGAAAACCAGCACAAGCTGCCCGACGCTCGGGGCAAGAATCGGCACGACCATGAACACCATGAACGCGATCGACATCACCCGCGCCATCGCCCGCCCGCGATAGCAGTCGCGCACCAGCGCGATCGTGCCGATCCGCGTCGCCGCCACCACCGCGCCGCCCACGACGCGCGCGGCCAGCAGCAGCGTGAAGCTGGCCGACACCGCCGCCAGCACGTTCGCCACGACATAGGCGCCGATTGCCCACAGCAGCACGCGCCGCCGCCCGAAGCGATCGACCAGCGGCCCGTGGATCAGATGCGCCGCGCCATAGCCGCCCAGAAAGGCGGACACGACGAACTGGCGGCGATTTTCCTCCGCCACGCGCAGCGCCTCGCCGATCGCCGGCAGCGCGGGCAGCATCGCGTCCGTCCCCAGCGCGCCCAGCGCCATCAGCGCGGCGACGAGGCAGACGAACTCGGCAAAGCCGATCGGCGCGCCCGGAAGCTCCGGCGCAGTGTGGTCCTCGGCGGTCATGATCGCCAGCCTGTAGCGGCAGAGACGGCGCGCCGTAACCCTATCATCGCCGCACGCGGGGCGTTACCATGACGTATTCACAAGGATTCAAGGTCATGCTCGATACCCCCGCAATTGCCGACGTCGCGGCCGTCCCCACGCTCAGCCTGTCCGACGAGGCCCGCGATCCGGCGGCGTTCGCCCGCGCGCTCGGCGGTTCGTTCGAACGGTTCGGCTTCGCGATCGTTGCCGATCATGGCGTCCCGCAGGCCCTGATCGACCGCGCCTGGGCCGAAACGGAGGCGCTGTTCGCGCTGCCCGAGGCGGAGAAGCGCGGCTATCACCTGCCCGGCGGCGGCGGCGCGCGCGGCTACACCCCCTTCAAGACGGAGATCGCGAAGGGCGCGAGCGCGGTCGATCTGAAGGAATTCTGGCATGTCGGCCGCGAGCTGCCGGAGGGCCATCGCTTCGCCGCGCAGATGGCCGCCAATGTCTGGCCGACCCGGCCTGAGGGTTTCCGCGACACCTTCGTCGAGCTGTTCGCCGCCTTCGACCGGGCGGGCGACCGGCTGTTGTCCGCGATCGCGCGGCATCTGGGGCTGGCGCCGGACTGGTTCGACCCGGCGGTGAAGGACGGCAACAGCGTGCTGCGCCTGCTCCATTACCCCCCCATCCCCGCCGATGCCGAGGGCGTGCGCGCCGGCGCGCATGAGGACATCAACCTCATCACCCTGCTGCTCGGCGCCGAGGAGGCCGGGCTGGAACTGCTCGACCGGGCCAGCGGCAAATGGCTGGCGATCAAGCCGCCGGAGGGTGCGATGGTCGTCAATGTTGGCGACATGCTGCAGCGGCTGACGAACCATGTCCTGCCGTCGACCACGCACCGCGTCGTCAACCCGGCGCCCGAGCGGCGCGGCCATTCGCGCTATTCCATGCCCTTCTTCCTCCACCCCGCCCCCGATTTCCTGATCGAGACGCTGCCGCAGACGATCAGCGAGGCGCGGCCGAACCGCTATCCGACGCCGATCACCGCGCATGATTATCTGCATGAGCGGCTGGTAGAGATCGGGCTCATCAAGAAGTAGGCGCATCCAGACGGGTGGCCCGGACCAGATCCTTGGGCCGCCCGAAGGTGCGGAACAGGGCCGCGAGTTCCTGTCTTTCGGGTATATAAACCCGTGCGCCGTGGGCCGTGACGACGACACGGGTCGCGGGAGAAACGGATCGCCACACGCCGTCGACGCGGCATGCGAAGTCGGCCATGAACTCGACCGGCAGCGGCGGCCGGGTCCAGCGGGCGAATACCGCTGACCGAAACAGAGCGCTTTCGCCCCCCGGCTCCGGGATCAGCCCGAGGCGGGGCAGCAGGACACGGGCATCGGCGACGTCCAGCAGGACATCGACGTCGCCCACCTCGCCCTCAACCCCGTGCAGCGCGGCGGCGGCGCCGGCGATGATCCACCATGGCCCCGCCGCGCCCTTCATCGCCGCGGCCACCATCTCCAGCGTCGCGCGGAGATCGGTGGCAAGGCGCGGCACCTCAGTCGAAGCCCTGCTCCAGATAGGCGGTCGCCAACGCGCAGTGCAGCGCGATGCCCTTCGCCATGATCCGCTCGTCGATCGTCATGTGCGTGTTGTGGAGCGGCGGGTTGGTCGCGGGGTCGGTGCCTTCGGGCGCGGCGCCGATGAACGCCATCGCGCCGGGAATCTCCTTGAGCACGAAGGCGAAGTCCTCGCCCCCCATCATCGGCGCGCGCATCGGCTGCCACGCCGCCGGGCCGTCCATCGCCACCGTCGCGCGGCGGAACATCTCGACCGCGCGGGGGTCGTTCTGCGTGACCGGATAGCCCTTGTCGATCCATGCCTCGGCGCTGGCGCCATGCGCCTCGGCGATGCCGTTGACAATCCGGTGGAAGGCGGCGTGCATCGCGGCACGCGTATCCTCCGACAGGGTGCGCAGCGTGCCGAGCAGCTCGACCGCGTCGGGGATGATGTTGTGCGCGCCCGTGCCCGCCTTGATAGAGGTGATCGACAGCACCGCCGGATCATGCACCGCGATCCGCCGCGCGATGAAGGTCTGGAGCGCCAGCACGATCTCGCACGCGATCGGCGTGGGGTCGATATTCTCGTGCGGCATCGCGGCATGGCCGCCGCGCCCGATGATGCGCGCATGGACGGTTTCCGCCGAGGCGAGCAACGGGCCGTTGCGCGTCACCACTGCCCCCATCGGCATGTTGGGCGAAATGTGCAGCGCGAACGCCGCATCGGGCGCCGGATCGGCGAGCAGCCCATCGTCCAGCATGTGGCGGGCGCCGTGATAGCCCTCCTCGCCCGGCTGGAACATGAAGACGACCGTGCCCGGCAGGCTGTCCGCCTTCGCGCACAACGCCTTGGCCGCGCCGACCAGCATCGCCGTGTGCGAATCATGGCCGCAGGCGTGCATCCGGCCGGCGATCGTGCTGGCGAAGGGCAGCCCCGTCTCCTCCTGCAGCGGCAGCGCGTCCATGTCGCCGCGCAGCAGCACGGTGCGGCCATTGCCACCGGACGATCCGCGCAGGATCGCGATCAGCCCGGTCGTGGAGGGCCCTTCGCGAAATTCCAGCGGCAGGCCCGCCAGCGCCGCCTTGATCTTCGCGGTGGTCATCGGACAGTGGAGCCCGATTTCCGGCTCCGCATGGATCGCCCGGCGCAGCGCCACCGTCTCTTCCATCAGCGCATCGGCGCCGTCGGTCCAGTCGGCGAGCATGTCTAGGGTATCGAGGGACATCGTTTCTTCCTTCAACCGCGAAACAGATTGCCGAGCACGCCGCGCGCGATCTGCCCGATCAGCCCGCCGGACCCGGATGATCCCCGGGACGATCCGCGCCGCGAAGACGTGCCGAACACCTGCTTGCCGATCTCGTTGGCGACCTGCCGCCCGATCGAGGAGCTGGCCGAACGCGCGGCGGAGGTCGCCAGCTTCGTCCATGGATTGTTGGCCGCTTCCCGCTCGGCCTCACGCTGTGCGGCCGCGTCCAGCCGCGCCTGCCGGTCGGCGTCGCGCTGCTGCGCGATCCGGGCGCGCTCGGCCTCCTTGGCGGCGCGGGCATCCTCCTTCGCGCACAGCGCGGCGTCCTTTTCCGCCTGGTCGGCCGCCTGCGCGGCGGCGGCGGCGGCGGCGGCCTCGTTCGTCTTGGCGTTCAGGATCTCCTCGGCCGATTCGCGGTCGATGGCGTGATCGTACTTGTCGCCGACCGCATCGGTCTGGATCATCACCTGCCGCTCCTGCGGGGTGATCGGGCCGACGCGGCTGCGCGGCGGCTTGATGAGCGTCCGCTCGACCGGCGAGGGCGCGCCATCCGGCTGGAGCAGCGAGACCAGCGCCTCGCCCACCTTCAGCTCGGTGATCGCGGTGGCGACATCGACGCCGGGATTGGCGCGAAACGTCTCCGCCGCCGCGCGCACGGCCGCCTGGTCGCGCGGGGTGAAGGCGCGCAGCGCGTGCTGCACGCGATTGCCCAGCTGGCCGGCCACCTTGTCGGGAATATCCAGCGGGTTCTGCGTGATGAAATAGACGCCGACGCCCTTCGACCGGATCAGCCGCACGACCTGTTCGATCTTGTCCAGCAGCGCATCGGGCGCCTCGTCGAACAGCAGGTGCGCCTCGTCGAAGAAGAAGGCCATCACCGGCTTGTCGGGATCCCCCACCTCGGGCAGCTGCTCGAACAGCTCGCTCAGCAGCCACAGGAGGAAGGTGGCGTACAGCTTGGGGCTGGCCATCAGCTTGTCGGCGGCCAGGATATTGACGACGCCGCGCCCGCCATCGTCCAGCCGGATCATGTCGGCGAGTTCCAGGGCCGGTTCGCCGAAGAAATGTTCGCCGCCCTGGCTGCGTAGTTGCAGCAGTGCGCGCTGGATCGCGCCGACCGACTGTTTGGAGACGTTGCCGTAGGTGGTGGTCAGCTCGTCCGCCCGCTCCGCGCAATGCGCCAGCAACGCCTGCAGGTCGTCCAGATCGAGGAGCAGCAGCCCATCCTTGTCGGCGAGGTGGAAGGCGATGGTCAGCACCCCCTCCTGCACCGTGTTCAGCGCCATCAGCCGGGCAAGCAGCAGCGGCCCCATCTCGCTCACCGTCGCGCGGACGGGGTGGCCCTGTTCGCCGAACAGATCCCAGAACTGCACCGGATTGTCGCGATAGGCCCAGTCCGTATCGCCCACCTCCGCCGCGCGGGCGGCGAAGGCCGCGTGCATCTTGCCCGCCGGGGACCCCGCCATGGCGAGGCCGGACAGGTCGCCCTTCACATCGGAGACGAAGCACGGGACGCCGGCGGCGGAAAAGCCCTCGACGATGCCCTGCAACGTCACGGTCTTGCCCGTGCCAGTGGCGCCCGCGATCAGGCCGTGGCGGTTGGCACGGCGCAGCTCGATGGCCTGCGGCTTGCCGCCGCCAAGGCCGATGAAGATGGTGTCGGTCATCGCCCGACAGTCTAGGCCCGACGCGTCCTAAAAGAAAAGGGCCACCGCCGCATGGCGATGGCCCCTCCCTTTACGGCTTACCGGCTCGGATCAGCCCTTAAGCTTCACCGCGATGAAGCTGGGGTTGCCGCGACCGCGCTGGGCGAGCAGCAGCACCTGCGGGCGCTTGGCGGCGCGCGCCTGCGCCACGACCTGCGCGACATCGGCGGCGGTGCGCACGGGCGTGCCGTTGATCGCGGAGATCACGTCACCGCGGCGCAGCTTGCCGGCCGCGTCGCTGGACGGGTCGACCTGCGCGATCACGACGCCCTGCACCGTCGAATCGACGCCGATCTGGCGCGCGATCTGCGGGGTCAGCGGCTGCACCGACAGGCCGAGCGCGCTGGACGCCGGCACCGGCTGCGACGGCGTGTCGTCGTCGCTGTCGTTGCCGAACGAATCGCCCTGCCCGCTCATCGCCATCAGCTGCTGATCGGTCGGGCGTGCCGCGACGGTGACGTTCAGCGACTGCGGCCGCCCGTTGCGCAGCACGTCGAGCCGGGCGGTCTGGCCCGGCGCGACGTTGGCGACGAGGTAGGACAACGTATTGTCCGGCGTCACCGCCTGGCCGTTCACCTTGGTCACGACATCGCCGGGACGCAGGCCGCCCTTCGCCGCCGGGCCATCGGGCTGGACGCCCGCGATCAGCTCGCCCTGATTCTTGGGGATGCCGAGCGCGGCTGCCGCGTCGTCGTCCACCGCGCCGCCCAGCGTCACGCCCAGATAGCCGCGTTCGATCTTGCCGCCCTTCATCATCGTTTCGATGATCGGCTTGGCCTCTTCGGCGGGGATCGCGAAGCCGATGCCGATATTGCCGCCCGACTGGCTGAAGATCTGGCTGTTGATGCCGATCACGTCGCCGTTCAGGTTGAACATCGGGCCGCCCGAATTGCCCTGGTTGATCGAGGCATCGGTCTGGATGAAGCGGTCATAGGCGCCGCCCTGCCCGGTCACGCGATGCACGGCGGAAACGATGCCCGCCGTCACGGTGCCGCCCAGCCCGAACGGATTGCCGATCGCGACCACCCAGTCGCCCGGCCGCGCGCGCGCGGAATCGCCGAACTTCACGAAGGGCAGGTTCTTCGCGTCGATCTTCAAGAGCGCGAGGTCCGACGCCTCGTCGCGGCCGATCAGCTTGGCGGTATATTCCTTGCGATCGGGCAGCGTGACGGTGATCGATTCCACCGTCGCGCCGCGCGCGGGCGCCACCACGTGATTGTTCGTCACGACATAACCGTCGGGCGAGATGATGAAGCCCGAACCCAGCGACTGCCCCTCACGCTTCTGCGGCTGGCCGCCACCCTGGCCGGGCATCTGGTTGAAGAACTGCTCGAACGGCGTGCCCGCGAAGGGATTGGTCTGCTGCGGCGCGGCGGCGATCGACTGCTTGGTCGAGATGTTCACCACAGCAGGCTGCAGCCTCGCCACCATGTCGGCGAAGCTCTGCGGCGAACCGGCCCGCGGTGCCGCCGCCTGGATCGTGCCGGGCTCGTTCTGCGCGGTCTGCGCGACGGTCGGCTGCAGGGCCAGCGTGGCGGTGGCGCCGCCGAGGAGAAGGGCACCGGTGATGGCGTAGGCGTAACGCACGTGTATCAATTCCTCTCGTTCGTCGTTCGAACCCTGCAACTCGTCGCAGAAATCGGCTGAACGATGGTTGAATATGAACGGGTGGTCAGCGACCCCGCCCCTCGAACTCCCGAAGATAGGAATTGTTCGGAGACAGGATGATCTGGGTAGCCCCGCGCCCGTCGGCACTGCCATCGGCGCCGAACGTGCGACGGTACGACTGCATCGCGCGATAGAAGTCGTAGAAGTCGGCGTCCTTGCCGAAACTCTGGGCGTAGATGCGCGAGGCGGTGGCGTCCGCATCCGCCTGCACGATCCGCGCCTGCCGCTGGCCCTCGGCGGTGATCGTGATCGCCTCCTGCTGGCGCGCGGTCTGCATCCGGCGCAGCGCGCTTTCCAGCGGCGTGCCCTCGGGCAGTTCGGCTTCCTTGATCCGCACGTCGACGATCTCCACGCCATAGCGGTGCGCGCGGCGATCGAGGCTGGTCTGGATCGCGTCCATCACCTGCGTCCGCTCCGGGCTGAGCAGCGCGGAGAAGGGCACCTTGCCCAGTTCGTTGCGCAGCGTGGAGGCGAAGAGCGGGCGCAGCTGATTGGCGACGCCGTCCTCGGTCCCCGCCGTCGCGAGCATCAGACGCGGGTCGACGATGCGGAAGCGCGCGAAGGCGCCGACGTTCAGCCGCAGCTGATCCGACGAGAGCACCTGCGTGTTCTCCAGATCCAGGTCCAGCACCCGCTTGTCGACGAAGGTGATACGATCGAGGAACGGCACGCGTACGATCAGGCCGGCGTCGGACTGGCCGATCGGCTGGCCCGCCTGATAGCGGTTCACGATGCGGATCGGTTGGGCGAGGCGATAGACGACCGCCTGCTGCGTTTCGGGCACGATCGCGAAGGTCGCGGCGGCCAGGATCACCAGGACAAGTGCGGCGATACCGAGCGCGACGGGATTGCGGGCGAGGTTGCTCACTGGCCACCTCCCGCCGCCGCCGGCGCGGCGGGCACGGGTTCGGGCGCCGCCTTCCCCCGGGGCAGGCCCAGATAGGGGACGACGTTCTGCGGCTCGACGATCGTCTTGTCGGTCTTGGCCAGCACGGCCTCCATCGTATCATAATACATGCGCCGGCGGGTCACCTCGGGAGCGAGGCGATACTGTTCGTACACCCGGTCGAACGCGGCGGCCTCACCCTGCGCGGAGGCGATCACCTGCTGCGCGTAGGATTTCGCCTTGTTGACCGCGCCGACCGCTTCCTGCTGCGCGGCGGTAACCTTGTTGAAGTCGTCGACGATCTGCTGCGGCGCGGCCGCGCGGTTGATCGACACGTCCTGGATGCGGACGCCGGAGCGATAGCCGTTGAGGATGTTCTGCGTCACCTCCGCCACGCGCTGCTCGATCGTTGTGCGGCCGGCGCCGAGCGCCTGATCGAGCGTCGTCGTCGCCACGACCGCGCGCATCGCGCTTTCCGCCGCCGCGCGCACCGTTTCCTCCGGCTGGGCGAGCTGGAACACATAGTCGCGCGGATCGGCGACGTTCCAGCGCACCGAATAGGTCAGGTCGACGATGTTCTGGTCGCCGGTCAGCGTCAGGTTGACGCCGTCGCCGCGCGGGAAATTCTCCGTCCGCACGCGCTGCACGTCCACCGTCTCCACCTGCGCGAAGGGCGCGGGCGGGGTCAGCTGGATGCCGGGGCCGAGCGTACCGGCATAGCGGCCGAAATAGGTCACGACACCGCGCTGCTGCGCGCCGATCTGGTGGATGCAGGTGAAGACCAGCCACGCGCCGATCAGGATCGCCGTGCCGATTGCCCACAGCGTGCGCGCGCTGGCGCCGCCCGGCAGCTGGGGAAAGCCGCCTCCGCCGCCGCCATTGCCACCGCCGCCGGTGCCGCGCGCCTTCTTCAGGAATTCGTCCAGCGCGGTGGGGCGCCCCGCGCCCTTGCGGCCGGCAGGCGGCATCGACCACGGATTGCGCGGGCCCTCGGCGCCGCCATCATCGTCCCCTCCGCCGCCCCATGGGCCACGGGAGTTGTCGACGGCGAGGATGGTCGGGCGCTTCCCCCAGCGCGGCAGGATCTTCATCCGACCTCTATAGGAAGCCCCAGCCGCGAAAAACAGTGCCAAGCGCGCGCCATGTCCCTATCTGGGCGCCATGACGGACAGGACGAGTATCGAGGCGGCGATCGCCGCGGTCGCGGGGCCCCGCGCGACGGTGCGCAGCGACAAGGCGCGGACGGGCGTGGTGCTGGATGCGACCGGCCTGTCGCCGGCGGCGCGCGATGCGCTGGAGGCGGCGGTGCGCGCCGCCGCGCCCGACGCGCGGATCGTGGTGACGGCGGAGCGTGTCGCACGCGCGCTGATCGCGGTCGCCAGCGGCAAGGGCGGGGTCGGCAAGTCCACGCTGTCCGCCAACCTCGCCATCGCGCTGGCGCGGGCGGGACGGCGCGTGGGGCTGGTCGATGCGGATATCTATGGCCCGTCGCAACCGCGCCTCTTGGGTGTCGAGGGGACCCGGCCGGAGGCGATCGAAAAACAGCTGATCCCGGTCGTCACCCCCTGGGGCGTGCCGCTTCTTTCGATGGGCCAGCTGGTCGAACCGGGCAAGGCGATCGCGTGGCGCGGGCCGATGACGGCGGGGGCGCTCGGCCAGTTGGTCGATGCGGCTTGGGGCGCGGCGGACACGCTGGTCGTCGACCTGCCGCCCGGCACCGGCGACGTGCAGCTGACGATGGTGCAGAAGCATCGTCCGGCCGGTGCCGTCATCGTCTCCACTCCGCAGGATCTGGCGCTGATCGACGCGACGCGCGCGATCGACCTGTTCAACAAGGCGGGCGTACCGATCATCGGGCTGGTCGAGAACATGGCCGGCTATACCTGCCCGCATTGCGGCGCGGCGTCCGACCCGTTCGGCCATGGCGGGGCGGAAGCGGCGGCGGCATCGCTGGGTATCCCTTTCCTGGGGCGGGTGCCGCTCGCCATGGCGATCCGCACGGCCTCCGACGCGGGTCAGCCCCCCGCGGCCGGGCCCGACGACACCGTCTTCGCGCCGATCGCCGGCCGGGTCCGAGACTGGCTGGCGGCGCGCTGAACCCGGCGGCGGCCTCCGGGCGTTGCCCCCAAAAGGAGACCCGCCATGCCGCTGACCGAAGACGCCGATATCCGTGACTTGCTCCAGAACGCCCGCACGATCGCGATGGTGGGCGCGTCCGACCGGCCGAGCCGCCCCTCCTATGGCGTGATGGCGATGCTGCAACGGCATGGCTATCGCGTCATCCCGGTCAATCCGCAGATTACCGGCGAACACGTCCATGGCGAGTTCGTATTCCGCGAACTGGGCCAGCTGGGCGATCCGATCGACATCGTCGACATCTTCCGCAATTCGGCCGCCGCCGGCGAGGCGGTCGATCAGGCGATCGCGGCGGGGGCGAAGGCGGTGTGGATGCAGCTGGGTGTCGTCAACGAAAAGGCGGCGGCGCGGGCGGAGGCGGCCGGCTTGCAGGTGGTGATGGACCGCTGCCCCGCGATCGAAATCCCCCGGCTGGGCGTCGCGCCGATCGGCGACTGACCCCCCGTTTACGATACGGCACCGATACGATAGGCTGTACCGTCTTTTCGGGAGGGTAGCCGATGATGTCGCTGGTCGTTCTGCTGCTGGCCGCCGAACCCTCTACACTGGTAGACACCGCACGCCGTGTGACCGCCGCCGAGCCGGGCTGTCGACGGGATATAAACGCAACCGACATCACCGTGTGCGGGATGCGCAACGCCGACCGGTTCCGCGTGCCCTTTGTCGGCTACGAGCCCGGCGACCCGCGCGGCGAGGGCGTCCCGGCCGAACGCCAGCGGCTGCTGGCGCGCACCGACAATTGCCAGGAGCGCCGGGCGATCCTGGTCGGGTGCGGGTTCGTCGGTGTGCACATGACGACCAGCGCGCGCGGCACCAGCGTTACAGGCGCGCGCAAGCTGGCGCCGTGATCGCCGCGCTGCTCCTCGCGGTACAGGTGGCGAGCCCCGCCGTTCCGCGCCCCGTCGCCGGAACGCCGCCGCAGCGGATCGTGCTGACCGACTGCCCCCGCCAGACCGGCGACGACATCGTCGTCTGCGGCCAGAACGGCAATCCGCGCCTGCCGCTGCCCGACGAGCGCGGCCCGCCGGACGGGCCGGCTGCCTCCAACCCAGACCTGACCGGCGGCGCCGCGCTGGCACAGACCGTAACGCCCTGCGCCGCCAGCCAAGGGGGCTGCCGCAGCGGGATCAACCTGTTCGCCGCCGGCACCGCTGCCATCCGCCTCGTCGGCAAGCTGGTCGATCCGAACAGCTGTTGCGACACGCCCGGCGAGGCGACCAGCGTCGGCGCGCTCGCCCGCGATATCGGCAAGGCGTTCCGCAAGAAGCCAGACCGATCGAAGCGTGTCGCGATCGATCTCGACGCGCCGCCGCCCTCAACCGCCGGGCGGTTGGCGCCTTAAAGTCCGACACGGCAATGCCGGATCAGTTCGGCACCTGCCCGCCGGACCCGCGATACATTCACCCCAGGATCGGCATCCACAGCGGCTGGCCCGCGAGGCTCTGCGATCCGCGCAGCCGCTCCAGCGCCTGCGCCACGCAGCGCTCGGGGCCCTCATGCGTGACGATCACGACGAGGACATGGCCGTCCGTCGTCGCGCCGCGCTGGATCAGGCTCTCGATCGAGACGCCCGCATCGCGCATCGCCGCCGCGATTTCCGCCAGCACGCCCACCCGGTCCTCGACCGTGAAGCGCAGATAGGCGCGACCGCGCCGCTCGCCGCTGTCGGCCGGGGTCGGCGCGGCCAGCACGGCGGCGGGCATCGCGAAGGGCGGACCGGCGACGCCGCGCGCGATATCGATGAGGTCGGCGACGACGGCGCTGGCGGTCGGCCCCTCGCCCGCCCCCGCGCCCTGGAAGAACAGGCGGCCGACATGGTCGCCCTCCGCCACCACCGCATTGGTCGATCCCGTAACGTGCGCCAGCGGATGGTCGAACGGAACCAGATGCGGATGCACCCGCTGGAACAGGCCACCCGCGCCCGACTCGGCCAGCCCGACCAGGCGCACGCGGTGGCCCAGCGCCGCCGCCTCCGCGATATCGGCGCCCAGCACGTGGCGGATGCCCTGCGCGGCGACGCCGTCGAACGCCGGCCGCGTGCCGAAGGCGATCGAGGCGAGGATCGCCAGCTTGTGCGCGGCATCGATGCCGTCGATGTCGAACGTCGGGTCCGCCTCCGCAAAGCCCAGCGCCTGCGCCTCCGCCAGCACCTCGGCGAAGTCGCGGCCCTCGGCCTCCATCTTCGACAGGATGAAATTGCAGGTGCCGTTCAGGATGCCATAGACGCGGCCGATCTGGTTCGCCGCCGCGCCCTCGCGCAGCCCCTTGATGACCGGGATGCCCCCGGCGACCGCCGCCTCGAACTTCAACGGCGCGTCGGAGCGCTCGGCCAGCTCCGCCAGCTCCAGACCGTGATGCGCCAGCATCGCCTTGTTCGCGGTCACGAAGCCGCGCCCGGCGGACAGCGTCGCACGCGCCAGCGTCAGCGCCGGGCCATCCGACCCGCCGATCATCTCGGCCACCACGTCCACGCCCTCATGCGCGGCGAGCGCGCTGGTATCGTCGATCCAGGCGAAGCGCGACAGGTCGATGCCGCGATCGCGCGTCCGGTCGCGGGCGGAGATCGCGACCACCTCGATCGGGCGGCCGGCGCGGCGGGTAATCAGGTCGCGGTTCGCATCGAGCAGGCGGATGACGCCGCCGCCGACCGTGCCCAGACCCGCCAATGCCACCCGCAACGCTTCCGCCATGTGTCCTGTCCCCTTGCTCATCCCGCGCGTATCCAGCCGGCAGGGCCGGGACGGCGTGCCGCCGCCGTAAGCCAGCCGCCACCCTTTGCAAAGCCATCGGCGTTCGGCCATGCAGGGGCCATGACCACGTCTTCCGTGCGGCCGATGGCCGAATTGACCGTTCGCGGCGTCCTGCTGGGCGGGCTCATCACGCTGCTGTTCACCGCCGCGAACGTGTATCTGGGGCTGAAGGTCGGGCTGACCTTCGCGACCTCGATCCCGGCCGCCGTCATCTCGATGGCGATCCTGCGCTATCTGCCGGGCGCGACGATCCTGGAGAACAACATCGTCCAGACGGTCGCGTCGGCGGCCGGGACGCTGGCCGCGATCATCTTCGTGCTGCCGGGCCTCGTCATGATCGGCTGGTGGAATGGCTTTCCCTATTTCACGACCGCCGCGATCACCGGCTTTGGCGGCATATTGGGCGTGATGTTCTCCGTGCCGCTGCGCCGCGCGCTGGTGGTCGACACCCCCCTTCCCTATCCCGAGGGCCGCGCAGCGGCGGAGGTGCTTAAGGTCGGCGCGGGCAGCCGAGAGGGCGCGGCGGAAAGCGCGCGCGGGCTGATGATGATCGTGTGGAGCGCGATCACCTCCGCCGGCTTCGCGATCCTGACACAGACGCGGCTCGCGACGGCGGAGGCGGCGCTCTGGTTCCGCGCCGGTGGCGGCGCGACCGGGATCGCGGGCGGCCTGTCCTTCGCGCTGGTCGGCGCGGGGCATCTGGTCGGCCTGTCGGTCGGTATCGCGATGTTCGTCGGCATCGTCATCGGCTGGTGGATCGTCCTGCCGATCCTGACCGCCGCCGCGCCGATGGCGGGCGCGGACGTCGCCACCTGGGCGGGCACGGTGTTTCGCAGCGACGTGCGCTTCTTCGGCGCGGGCGTGATCGGCGTCGCGGCGATCTGGACGCTGCTGAAGATCATCGGCCCGGTCGTGCGCGGCATCCGCTCCGCGATCGAGGCGTCCGCGGCCAAGCGCGGCGGCGCGGCGGTGGCGCTGGGCGAGCGCGACCTGCCGATCGGTGTCGTCGGGCTGGTGACGGTCGGGATGCTCCTGCCCATCGGCCTGCTGCTGTGGAGCGTGATCCGCGGCGGCCCGCTGGCGGGATCGGAGGTCGCGCTGATCGGCGGCGCGCTCCTGTTCATCATCGTCATCGGCCTCGTGATCGCGGCGGTGTGCGGGTACATGGCGGGCCTGATCGGCGCGTCGAATTCGCCGGTGTCGGGCATCGGCATCCTGTCGGTGCTCGCGGCCAGCCTGATGCTGGTCGGCCTGTTCGGGCGCGGGACCCCGCCCGACGTGACGCAGGCGCTGGTCGCCTATGCGCTGATCGTCACCGGCATCGTGTTCGGCGTCGCGACCATCTCAAACGACAATCTGCAGGATCTGAAGACCGGGCAGCTGGTCGGCGCGACGCCGTGGAAGCAGCAGGTCGCGCTGATCTTCGGCGTGTTCTTCGGATCGCTGGTGGTGCCGCCGGTCCTCAATCTGCTCAGCTCCACGCTGGGCTTCGTCGGTACGCCGGGCGCCGGGCCAAACGCGCTGGCGGCGCCGCAGGCCGCACTGATCTCCGCTCTGGCGAAGGGGGTGCTGGGCGGAGATCTCAACTGGGCGATGATCGGTTGGGGCGCACTGGCGGGCGTCGCCATCATCGTCGCCGACGAGTTGCTCGGCCGCGCGGGCAAACTGCGCCTGCCGCCGCTGGGTGTCGGCCTTGGCGTATACCTGCCGATGACGGTGACGCTGCCGGTCGTGCTGGGCGCGGTGATCGGTGCGATCTACGACCGCTGGGCGCGGCATCAGGCAGACCCGGAGGCGGCGGAGCGGATGGGCGTGCTGGCCGCGACCGGCATGATCGTGGGCGAAAGCCTGTGGGGCGTCGCCTTTGCCGGCATCGTCTATGCCAGCGGCTCGGACGCGCCGCTGGCGCTGGTCGGCGCCGATTTCGAGACGGTGGCGCTGACGGGAGGAACCGCGCTGTTCCTCGTGCTGGTGGCGTTCCTGTACCGCTACGCCCGGCGGCAGGCGGCGGCGTGATCGTCGGCCACTGACTGTTGCGGAGCGCGAACCGCCGATCACGTCGGACGCATGAGCCGCGCGATCGCGCGGGCGTTCGGGTCTTCGGATGCCGATAGTCCGGCCGCCACACCCGCACGATCGGTTTCCGTGCGGTGCTGCGCCATCTTCCACACGCCTTGCAGGTCCTCGATCGTCAGCCGCAGCCCGACGATGCCGCGGACCATGCGGTCGATATAGTCGGCCGGGGCGTCATTCAGCGCCCAGGGTTCCGGCCGCCCCGCCTCGTGCCCGTCGGTCAGCGCGGTCAGGTGCGCGCGCAGCCACGCGGGATCGCGCTCGATCGACAAGCGTCCCCGCGCCTCGATGACCACATAGTTCCAGGTGGGGACCGCGCGGCCATCGGCCTGCTTCGACGGATACCAGCCGGGATGGATATAGGCGTGCGGGCCCTGAAATACGGCGAGCGCCGCGCCGCCCCGCCCGGCCGCGCGCCAGATCGGGTTGCCGAGCGCGACATGCCCCTCCAGCACCATCGCCACGCCCTCGCCCGCACCGGGGACGAGCAGCATCGGCAGATGCGCGCTGGCCAGCGATTCGCCGTCCCCCACCACCAGCGCGGCGAAGCCGATGTCGCGGATCGCATCGGCCAGCACGTCCGGCCGCTCCTCCCGGAACTGGCGCGGGGCGTACACGGCGGTGTGTCAGGCCATCGCGGCGAGGAGTTCGTCGATCCCGACAAAGGCGAAGCCGATCGAGCTGTCGGCGATGCCATAGGGCAGGAACAGCGTATCCTCATGCCGGATCGCGCCGCAGGAATAGACGACGTTGGGCACGTACCCCTCGCGATCCTGATCCTTGGCGGCGAGGATAGGCTCCGTCGTGCGGCCGATGATCTTCGCGGGATCGCGCTTGTCGAGCAGCACCGCGCCGATCGAATATTTGCGCATCGCGCCGACCCCGTGGGTCAGCAGCAGCCAGCCCTCGTCCAGCTCGATCGGCGGGCCGCAATTGCCGATCTGCACCAGCTCCCACGGATAGACGGGCGTCAGGATCTTCGCGCCGTCGTCCCAATGGGTCAGCGTGTCGGATTTCAGCAGGAACAGGTTCTCCCCGTCCGAGCGGCCGATCATCATGTACTGCCCGTCGATCGTGCGCGGGAACAGCGCCATGCCCTTGTTGCGGCTGGCCCCGCCCGTCATCGGCACGAGATCGAACGCGCGGAAGTCGCGCGTACGCATCAGCTCCGACTGGATCTGCGAGCCGTTATACGCGGTGTAGGTGCCGATCCATTCGAAGCTGCCGTCGTCATGCTGGAAGCGGACGATGCGCATGTCCTCCAGCCCCTTCGACTGGGCGGTGGTCATCGGGAAGATCACCGTGCCCGACAGCGTCGAGTCGCGATGACGATAGACGGTGATCGGCCCTTCCAGCGGCGCTTCCTGATCCTGCCCGACCGCGTCGGTCGCGGTGGCGAAGGGGGGCTCGGGCGCCAGCTTCATCTGGTTTTCGTCGGTGATGATGCCTTCGCGGAAAGCGACGGACGAGATATGCCCCTCCCCCACCGCGCGCATCGACATCAGGATGCGCAGCGATCCGGGCGGCATCCCGGTCTGGTCGAAGTGCGGCACCGCGGACGGGTTCATCAGCGCGGCGGCGGCATAGCTGTATTCGTGGCAGAAATAGGCGCCGATCAGCTGCCGCTTCTCGTCGTCGATCGTCGATCCGTCGAGGCCTAGCAACTGCTCGATCTCGTCATAGCGGGTCATGAAGACGCGGCGGGTCTGCCAGTGGCGCGCCTCGAAATCCTTCAGCACGGTTTCCAGCTGCATCCGGGCCTGCGCCGTCGTCATCGCCAGCACCTCGCCCACCAGCCGCTCGGTCCGGCTGGGCGGCCCACCCTGCCCGCCAAAGGCGATGTGAAAGGGGCGCACGACGACGCGCGAAGGGTCGGCGTGAAGCCGCAGTTCGTGATTGAACAAGTTCATCGCGTTCGGGAGCCTCGCTGGCTGATGTCTTCTACGCCGGCGCGAGCGAGGCTACGCGACGGCGCGGTCCGTCCCTGCCACGGGGACCGACTGTCGCACCAGCCCCGAAATCGCACAATTGGCCAATTGCAGAGCAAGGATCGACTCCGCCCCCTGATTCCGGTTGAGGCCATGCGGCATCAGCCCGTCGAAACAGCCGCCATCGCCAACGCTGGCCAATGGCAGGTCGAGGTCGTTCGCACCGAGGAACCAGCCATAGGCGCGCTGCGCCTCGTCCAGCCACCGCTCGTCGCCGGTCGCCTGATGCGCCGCGATGCACGCATCGACCGTCGCCTGCGCCTCCAGCGGCTGCTGGTCGAACTGCAGCGGCTGCGCATAGGGACGCCCGAAGCTTTCGGTGCCGACGGCGCGGAACCGGCCCTCCGGCGAGGTCTGCTTTTCCACGATCCACTTCAGCGTATCGAGACCGCAACGGACCAGATCGTCGCGATCCAGCGCCATGCCCGCGCGGATCATCGCCTCGGGCAGGCGCGCATTGTCGTACGCCAGCACGATTTCGAACCACTGCCATTCGGGGCGTCGCGTTTCCGCCAGCAGTTCCAGATGCGTGTCGGGGAACCGCTCCAGGATGGCACGCGACAGGTCATGGCCGGGCCGCGCCTCCAGCATCGCGGCGGCGCCCAACATGGCGAACGCCTGCGCGCGGGGGGAGGCAAGGTCCAGTGCCAGGCCGGCGGTCGCATCGAACATCGCGCCCGCCCAGTCGCGGTGCTTGGCGGCATGGGCGTCGCGCGCGGTGACGCCCAGCGCCCAGATCGCACGGCCGTTCGAATCCTCCGACCCCTCGTCCTCGCACCAGGTGCGATCGAAGTTCATGAAGTTGCGGAACCGGCGGCGGTCCGGGTTCCAGGCATATTGAATGAAGGCGGCATAGACCGTCATCCACTTGTCGCGCCGCTCCGGGTCCAGGTCGCGCATTCCGCTGACCAACATCAGCGCGCGGGCATTGTCGTCGATGCAATAGCCGTGGCGGCGGTCGGGCACCGAATAGATCGAATGCTGCAACATGCCCGTCGCATCACTCATCCGCTCGACTGCGGCGAAATCGGGCGCCAGCGGCTTCAGCATGTGCGGCGCGGCGATGATCCGCCGCGGACGGGCTGCGACCGCCGACTCCAGTTCGGCCATCGCGGCCTCCGCCAGACGCGGCCAGATCATCGTGCGGCCACGCGCATAAGCGCGGCGCGACAGCGCCAGCCGTTCGCGCGGGTCGGACAGCAGCCGATCGATCTCCCGCGAGAAGGCGGCGCCGTCGCAGAAGTCGACGAGGACGCCATGCCCGTCGGCGAGGATCTCGGTCGCATGGACGTATGGCGTCGAGATGACGGGCTTGCCGACGCCGATCGCGTAGGACAGCGTGCCCGACGTGATCTGCGCGGGATTAGTATAGGGCGTCGCATAGATGTCGGCGGCCTGCAGATAATCGAGCAGTTCCTCATGCTCGACAAAGCCGTCGATCAGCGCGACATTGTCCGCCACGCCCTTTTCCTCCGCCAACGCGCGCAGGCTGTCGCGGTAGCGCTCGCCCTCGTGCGCGACCAGATTGGGGTGGGTCGCCCCCAACACGACATAGAGCAGACCCGGGTGATGCTCGACGGCGGCGGGCAATGACCCGATGATCGTCTCGATCCCCTTGTTCGGCGCAAGCAGGCCAAAGGTCAGCACCACGTCGCGTCCCGCCCAGCCGAAGCGGTCCTTCATCGTGGCCGCATCGACCAGCGGACGATCGGGCACGCCGTGCGGGATCATCACGATCTGGCGCGGATTGGCGGCATAGGTACGCTGCAGGATCTCCCGCCCCTTTTCCGCCATCACGATGATGCGCGAGGCGCGCTGGAGCAGCCCCTCCAGCACGCGGCGCTCATCGGCGCTGGGCTTTTCGAGGACGGTGTGGAGCGTGACGATCAGCGGCAGCGTCGTCCGGTCCAGCAGTGCCAGAATGTGTTCGCCGGCCGGTCCGCCATAGATGCCATATTCGTGCTGCACCCAGATCGCTTGCGCGCCCGACGCCTCGATCGCGCGGGCGGCGGCGAAATAGGCAGACAGGTCGTTTTGCGCGATCGTGCCCGTGACGGCGGGGGGATAGGCGTAGCGGCCGGGATGATCGTCCATCGCCCATACGTCGACCCGCGTACCCGGAAAACGGTCGCGCATCGCGGTGTATACGTCGGTGGTGAAGGTCGCGAGCCCGCACTGTCGGGGCAGAAAATTGCCGATCAAGGCCAGATGATTGACAGTCCCCGCGCCCACATTCTGCATCATCACATATCCTACTTCGCCGACGCGGGTACGATGGCCGTACCCGGAAGGCGGATTAAGGAACCGTTCAGGGGCATGAAGGTTGCGCGAATGAATGCGGCGCAGCAACAAAAATCACACGTTTCACCGCTAGGCTAACGGGTTGTCACCCACGGCCGCGATAGGATGCGACGCCCTGGTCGGGCACCCAGAGGCTGGCGGGCGGCGCATCCGATTGCCAGAAGACGTCGATCGGGATGCCGCCGCGCGGATACCAATAGCCGCCGATCCGCAGCCATCTCGGCCGCATTTCCCGGAACAGCCGCTCGCCGATGCCGACCGTGCAATCCTCATGGAAGGCGGCATGGTTTCGGAAGCTGCCGAGAAACAATTTCAATGACTTGGACTCCACGATCGTCTCATCGGGAGCATAATCGATGACGAGGTGGGCGAAATCCGGCTGGCCCGTCACGGGGCAGAGCGAGGTGAATTCCGGCGCGGCGAAACGCACCAGATACAGGCTGCCCGCGCGGGGATTGGGAACATAATCCAGCTCGGCCGCTTCGGGGGAAGCGGGCAGTGCGCTGGTCTGGCCGAGATGCTTTGGGGTCATGCGGCCCCATGTAGGAGAGACACGGCCGGATGAAAACGCTGATCCCGGTGCTGGGCGACCAGCTGACGCCGACGCTTTCCGCGTTGCAGCATATGCGCAAGGCGGATGCGGTGGTGCTGATGATGGAGGTGGACGAGGAAACCCGCTACGTCCGCCATCACCGGCAGAAGATCGCCTATATCCTGTCCGCGATGCGCCACCATGCCGATGCGCTACGCGCGGCGGGCTGGACGGTCGACTATGTCGCGCTCGACGATCCCGACAACAGCGGCAGCTTTACCGGAGAGGTCGCGCGCGCCGTCGAGCGTCACTCGCCCGACCGGATCGTCGTGACGGAGGCGGGCGAGTGGCGCGTCGCCGCGATGCTGGAGGCGTGGGAGACGCTGTTCGGCCTGCCCGTTGAAATCCGGCCCGACACACGCTTCGTCGCCAGCCACGCCGCCTTCGACGACTGGGCGAAGGACCGCGCCGAGCTGACGATGGAATTCTTCTACCGCGTCATGCGGCGGCAGACCGGGCTGCTGATGGACGGCGACAAGCCGGTCGGCGACCGCTGGAACTTCGACAAGGAGAATCGCAAGCCCGCCAAGGCCGATCTGCTGATGCCGCGCCCGCTATCCTTTACCCCCGATGCGATCACGCAGGACGTGCTGGCGCTCGTCGCGGCGCGCTTTCCCGATCATCCCGGGGCGCTCGACGGCTTTGACTGGGCGGTGACGGCGAAGGATGCGGAGCGGCAGGCGAAGGCGTTCCTGAAACACGCCCTGCCCCGCTTCGGCGACTACGAGGACGCGATGCTGACCGGCGAGCGGCATCTGTGGCACTCGATCCTCAGCCCCTACATCAATTCCGGCCTGCTCGATCCGCTCGATCTGTGTCGCCGGGCGGAGGCGGAATACCGCGCCGGCCGCGCGCCGCTGAACAGCGTGGAGGGTTATATCCGCCAGATCATCGGCTGGCGGGAATTCATGCGCGGCATCTACTGGCGCGAGGGGCCGGACTATGTGACGCGCAACCATCTGGACCATCACCGGCCCCTCCCCGACTTCTACTGGACGGGCGAGACGGACATGCACTGCCTGTCCGAAGCGATCGGCCAGACGCTGGAAACCGCGCATGCGCATCATATCCAGCGGCTGATGGTGACGGGCAACTTCGCGTTGCTGATCGGCGCGGACCCCGCCGCGGTCCATCGCTGGTATCTGGAAATCTATGTCGATGCCTATGAATGGGTGGAGCTGCCCAACACGCTGGGTATGAGCCAATATGGCGATGGCGGGCTGGTCGGGTCGAAGCCCTATATCTCGTCGGGCGCCTATATCGACCGCATGTCGGATTATTGCGGCCATTGCCGCTACGACGTGAAGCAGAAGACGGGGCCGGACGCGTGCCCGTACAACGCGCTCTATTGGGACTTCATCGCCCGGCACGAGGATCGGCTGAAGGACAATCGCCGGATGGCGCTGCCCTATCGCAACTGGGCGAAGCAGACGCCGGCGCAGCGCAAGGCGGTGCGCGCACAGGCCGCCGCCTTCCTCGCGACCCTCGACGCAGGCGACGACGCGGCCTAGGGAACCGGCCCATGGACTCTCTCGTGACGACCGAATGGCTGGCCTCCGCGCTGGGGGCGCCCGATCTGGTGGTGGTGGACGCGACGCTGCTGGCCGGCGACCTCGGCCGCGACGCACGCGCCGAATATCGCGCGGGGCATATCCCCGGCGCGGTGTTCCTGGACCTGGCTACGCTGCGCGACACCGGCTCGCCGCTGCCCAACACGCTGCCCGACGCACGGACGCTGTCGGCGCATCTGGAGCCGCTGGGGATCGGCGACGGCGCGCGCATCGTCCTGTACGACGATGCGCCATGGAAGACGTCGGCGCGCGCCTGGTGGCTGCTGCGCAGCTACGGCATCGGCGATGTCGCGATCCTCGACGGCGGCTTGGCGAAATGGAAGGCGGAGGGCCGTCCGCTCGCGACCGGAGACGAAACCGCGCCGCCCCGCCCCGTCATGCCCCGGTTCAACGAGGGGCGGCTGAGGACGCGCGATCAGGTGCGCGGCAATCTGGCGACGGGCGCGGAGCAGTTGCTCGACGCGCGGTCGCTGGCGCGCTTCACGGGCGAAGAGGCGGATCCGCATGGCGCCGCGCCCGGCCATATCCCCGGCGCGCGCAGCCTCCCCTATCCCGGCTTCTTCAACGCGGACGGGACGTGGAAGCGCGGCGACGCGCTGAAGGCGGTGTTCGAGGACGTGGATCTCGACGCGCCGCTGATCGCGACCTGCGGATCGGGCGTGACGGCGGGGGTGATCGCATTCGGCGCGCATCTGCTGGGGCGCGAGGCGGCGGTCTATGACGGCAGCTGGTCCGAATGGGGCGGCGACCCCGCCAGCCCGAAGGCGACCGGCCTGTGAGCGGCGGGACCGGCCCCAGAAAGCCCGCGACCCAGGTCGTGCAGGCGGGGCGTCGGCCGGAATGGACCGCCGGCATCGTCAACCCGCCGGTCTGGCGCGCCTCGACGATTCTCTATGATTCGGTCGCGCATCTGCGCGCGACGGGTGCGAAGGACACGCATCACACGCTGTTCTACGGCCGGCGCGGCACGCCCACCCAATGGTCGCTGGCCGATGCCCTGACCGAACTGGAGCCGGGGGCGGAGGCGACGTTCCTCTACCCGTCGGGCGTCGCGGCGGTCGCGGCGGCGCTGCTGACCGTGCTGTCACCGGGCGACGAGCTGCTGCTGGTCGACAGCGCCTATGACCCCACGCGGTCGCTGGCGACGGGGCTGCTCCAGCGGATGGGGATATCCACCCGCTTCTACGACCCGATGATCGGCGCCGGCATCGCCGACCTGATCGGCGAGAATACCCGCGCGATCTTCATGGAAAGCCCGGGCAGCCTGACCTTCGAGGTGCAGGACGTGCCCGCGATCGTCGCCGCCGCAAAGGCGCGTGGGGTCACGACGCTGATCGACAACACCTGGGCGACGCCGCTGCTGTTCCCGGTGATCGGGCTGGGCGTCGACATGAGCATCCTCGCCTGCACCAAATATATCGTCGGTCATTCGGATGCGATGTTGGGGTCGGTGACGGCCAACCCGGCCTGGTTCGCCCGGCTGCGCGACACGAGCTTCCAGCTGGGCCAGCATGTCGGGCCCGACGATGCGTGGCTGGGCAGCCGGGGCCTGCGCACCATGGCGGTACGGCTCGACCGGCACGGGCAGAGCGCGCTTGCGATCGCCCGCTGGCTGGCCGACCGGCCGGAGGTGGCGCGCGTGTTCCACCCCGCACTGCCCGACTGTCCGGGGCACGAGACGTTCCTGCGCGATTTTCGCGGCCCCGCCGGCCTGTTCGCGTTCGAGCTGAACGGCGGTGACGATGCCGCGCGTTCCGCGTTGATCGACGGCCTCGATCATTTCGGCATCGGCTATAGCTGGGGCGGCTATGAAAGCCTGGTCGTGCCGATCGACCCCAATCGCTATCGCAGCGTGACGCAGCGCGATCAGGCGGGGCCGATGGTCCGCCTGCAGATCGGTCTGGAGGATGCGGAGGATCTGATCGCGGACCTGTCCGCCGGCCTCGATCGATTCCGCGCGGCGCGAGGCTGATCGGCGCACGACCCGTAACGCTTTGCGCGCAATCGGCTTTCGTCCACTTTTGCGACACGATCGGTCGCGCGATGTGGCGCGCGAGCAACATCCTGTTCCTTAACGGCGCGATAGTGCTGCAAGCGGCTTGTGCAACTGCGAAGGCGCTGGCATCTCGGGTGGACCGGCAGAACGATCGCGCACCGGGCTTTAAGCCCGACACACAGACGCGGCATCGCCGGGACATGCAGGCGGGGACATCGGATCCATCCCAACCAAAGGGAAAACTCGATGCGCTTCTCGCACCTTCTCGCCGGCGGCCTGTGCCTTGCCATGGCCACTCCCGCATTCGCGCAGGAGGAAACCGCGCCGCCGACCTCGCCGATCACCGTCAGCGGCAGCGTTGCCGTGCTGAGCGACTACCGGCTTCGCGGCATCTCCCAGACCAACAAGAACGCCGCCATCCAGGGCGCGCTGACGATCGCGCATGAAAGCGGCGTCTACATCAGCACCTTCGCCTCCAATCTGGCGGGCTGGGGCACGTTCGGCGGCGCCAACATGGAATGGGACGGTATCGCCGGCTTCAAGAAGACGTTCGGCAGCGCGACGACCGATGTCGGCGTGACGTGGTACACCTATCCGGGCGGCGCGTCCGAGTCCGACGTGGTCGAGCTGTTCGGCCGCCTCTCGGGCACCGCCGGCCCGGCGACGCTGACCGCGGGCGTCTATTACGCGCCGAAGCAGACTTCGCTCGGCTTCTTCACCAAGTCGGCGACGCCCTTCGTCGCGGGTGACGGGTCGAAGCGCGATAACCTCTACGTGACCGGCGACGGCGCGTTCGGCGTTCCCAACACGCCGGTGACGGTGAAGGCACATATCGGCTATTCGAAGGGCAATGAGGGCCTGGGCCCCAACGGCACCAGCCTGGCCCCGACCGGCAAATATTGGGACTGGTCGCTGGGCGCCGACGTCGCCTTCTACAAGAACCTGACGTTCAACGTCTCGTGGATCGACACGGACATCACCGATTCGGAATCGGCCTATCTGAAGCCGAACCTGACCAAAGGCCAGGAAGTCGGCGGCGCCTCGATCGTCGGATCGACGGTGCTGTTCTCGGTAACGGCTGCCTTCTGATCCACCGGGCCAGCGGGCGGCGCCGGGGGGTGCCGCCTGCGGGCTTGCAGGGGGAAAGCGCCGCCATGGTGCGTCTGTCCCCTCCGTTTGTGCCGGGAGCGTCCCGTCATCGACCCGTCTGACAGCGCGGTCAGGCTCCATCGGCGCGACGCCGCCATGGGCATCGTGCTCGCCTGCCGGGTTGCCGAAACAGCCGCCATGATATGCCGCCGTGACTGGGCGGCGGGTGCCGTCACGAACGGCACGGGAACCTCGAAGAAGCCGGACCGGCTCCGAAGCCAGCTTTCATCAAGTCGAACCACCCCTCCCCTTCAGGGGAGGGGCCGGGGGTGGGGCGCTTCTGCAGCCGCGCGATTTCGATAGGGAGCCCCTGCCCCACCCCCATAATGTCTCAACGGGAGGCGGCAGGCCGAACACTGCACCGTCATCGTACAGGATAACGGCGCCCGTCCGTACGGATAGCCGCGCCGAACCCGGTGCGTTACGGATTCGGCGTGACGCGCGCGTCCTGGCCGTCGCCGGCGGGGGCCGCGACGATGTCGCGCGTGGTCGTGCCCTTGTCGATGACGTTGGTGTCGGGATCGCCGACCGACGAACGGATGCCCGGCGCGGCGGCATCGCTGCCCGCCTGATCCAGCGTCGCATTCTCGCCCGGCGTGCGCGTCGCGGGGCCGAAGATCGCCTCCAGCGTCTGCGCCTGCGCATTGGCGACATTGTCCTGCGGGCGGGCGGTGCCCGGCGCCGGCGGCACCAGCGCGTAATCGGGCGGGATCACCAGCGGGGGCTGGCGCGCGACGGCGAACTCGTCGGGACGGTTGCGGTTCAGCGGGTTGCTGGCGCAGCCCGACAGGAGCGCGAGCCCCGCGGCAAGGAAGACGACGTTACGCATGGGGACTCTCCGCAGAAACAGGCCGGGTCTTGTCGCGCACCAGCAGCGCGCGAAGGAGCAGCAGCACGACACCGATCGTAATCGCCGCATCGGCGACATTGAAGACCAAAAAGGGGCGCCAGTCGCCGATATGCAGGTCGCAGAAATCGACCACATAACCGAACCGGATCCGGTCGAGGATGTTGCCCAGCGCGCCACCCAGCACCAGCCCCAGCGCCATCTGGTCGGCGGGATGCTTCTCGCGCGTCATCCACACCGCGACCGCGACGGCGATCGCGCCGGTCATCGCGACCAGCGCCCAGCGCGTCGCATCGCCATCCGCCGGCAACAGGCCCAGCGATACGCCGATATTGGGGACGAAACGCAGCGCGAAAAAGCCCGTCACCTCACGCGCGGCGCCCAGATGGTCGATGCCCATCGGCCCCGTGACGACCCACTTCGACAGCTGGTCGAGTGCGAACAGCAATGCGGCGGCGGCGATACCCGCCCGGGGCAGCCTCATGCCGCGTCCCCGACCACGTCCGCGCAGCGATCGCACAGCGCGCCGTCCACCGCCACTTCGGGCAGGTGCCGCCAGCAGCGGCCGCATTTGTGATACTCGGTGCGCGTCACGGACACGCCGTCCGCGACCGCCACATCGGCGACGATGAACAGTTCCGCCAGCTCGGCGGCGGGCAGCGGCGCATCGGGCACCGTCACCATCGCCTCGTTGCTGGACCGGATCGTCTTTTCCCGGCGCAGCGGCTCGATCGCCTCCGTGACGGTCTCCCGCAGCGCGCGCACCGCCTGCCAGCGCACACCGAGCGCCGCGTCGTCCGCACCGGGCGCGGGCAGTTCGGGCCATTCGAGCAGGTGGACGGACCCGTCCTCCGACGGATAGCGCGCCTGCCACACCTCTTCCGCCGTGAAGCAGAGCACCGGCGCGGCGTAGCGGACCAGCGCGTGAAACAGGATGTCGAGCACGGTGCGATAGCTGCGCCGCTTCACGCTGTCGGCCGCGTCGCAGTACAGGCTGTCCTTGCGCACGTCGAAGAAGAAGGCGGACAGGTCCTCGTTCGCGAAATCGGTCAGCAGCCGCAGATAGCGGTTGAACTCGTATCCGGTCGCCGCCTCGCTCAGCTCGATATCGAGCATGTGCAGGCGGTGGAGGACGTAGCGTTCCAGCTCCGGCATCTCGGCCGGCGCCACGCGCTCGTCGTCGGTAAAGCCGTCCAGCGCACCCAGCAGGTAGCGGAAGCTGTTGCGCAGCTTGCGATAGGCGTCGGACGCGGTGGCCAGCACCTCCTTGCCGATCCGCACATCGTCGAAATAGTCCGTCGAGGCGACCCACATGCGCAGGATGTCGGCGCCGCTTTCGCCGATCACCTTCAGCGGATCGACGACGTTGCCCAGGCTCTTGGACATCTTGCGGCCCTGGCCGTCGAGCGCGAAGCCATGCGTCAGCACCGCGTCATAGGGCGCGCGGCCGCGCGTGCCGCAGCTTTCGAGCAGCGACGACTGGAACCAGCCGCGATGCTGGTCACTGCCTTCGAGGTACAGGTTGGCGCGCACGTCGGCACCGTAGCGCGCCTCGACGGTGAAGACGTGCGTCGAGCCGCTGTCGAACCACACGTCGAGAATGTCGTTCTGCGGTTCGAAGTCGGCGAGATCGTAATCGGCGCCGAGCAGCGTCTGGTGGTCCGCGGTGAACCACGCATCCGCACCGCCATCGCGGAAGGCGGCGACGATGCGCGCGTTGACCGCAGCGTCGTTCAAATACTCCCCGGTCGTGCGATTGACGTAGAGCGCGATCGGCACGCCCCAGGCGCGCTGGCGGCTGATCACCCAGTCCGGGCGCCCCTCCACCATCGACCGGATGCGGTTGCGGCTGCGTTCGGGCACCCAGCGCGTATGCTCGATCGCATCCAGCGCGGTTTCGCGCAGCGTCGCGCCGTTGCTGGCGCGGCCCTCGCCGTCGTTCAGGATCGCGCGGTCCATCGGGATGAACCATTGCGGCGTCGCGCGGAAGATCACCTTCGCCTTCGACCGCCACGAATGCGGGTAGCTGTGCGCGAAATCGTCGCTCGCCGACAGCAGGGCGCCCGCCGCACGCAGGTCCGAACAGATCGGGCCTTCGGCGCTGGTGAACTTCTTGTTGATGACGCTGCCCTGTCCGCCGAGCCACGCCCAGTCCGGCCGGTACATGCCCGCGCCATCGACCGCGAAGACGGGGTCGATGCCATGCGCCTTGCACAGCAGGAAGTCGTCCTCGCCATGATCGGGCGCCATGTGGACGAGGCCGGTGCCGGCGTCGCGCGTCACGAACTCGCCCGCCAGGAACGGCCGCGGCTTGGCGAAGAAGCCGCCGAGGCCATGCATCGGATGCTTCGCCGTCGCGCCTTCCAGCACCGCGCCTTTCACCAGCGCGATGAACTCTTCCATCTTCAGGCCGGTGCGCTTCATGAACGCACCCATCAGGTTTTCCTCGACGAGGAAACGCCGGCCGCCGCAGCCGAAGAGGATGTAATCGAGCGCCGGATTATAGGCGAGCGCCTGGTTGACGGGAATCGTCCACGGCGTCGTCGTCCAGATCACCGCGGTCACGCCGACCAGGATGTCGGCTTCGGGCGCGTGGTCGATCTCGAACCCGACGTCGATCTGGGTCGAGACGATGTCCTCATATTCGACTTCGGCTTCGGCCAGCGCGGTCTTTTCGACCGGCGACCACATGACGGGCTTGGCGCCGCGGTACAGCTGGCCGCTTTCGGCGAATTTCAGCAGCTCGCCGACGATCGTCGCCTCGGCGTCGTAATTCATCGTGAGATAGGGGTCGGCCCAGTCGCCCATCACGCCCAGGCGCTGGAACTGGTCGCGCTGCACGCCCACCCATTGATCGGCATAGGCGCGGCATTCGGCACGGAACTGCGCGACCGGCACCTCGTCCTTATTCTGCTTCTTGGCGCGATACGCCTCTTCGACCTTCCATTCGATCGGCAGGCCGTGGCAGTCCCAACCGGGCACATAGGGGGCATCCTTGCCCATCAGCGACTGGCTGCGGACGATGATGTCCTTCAGCACCTTGTTCATCGCATGGCCCATGTGGATGTCGCCGTTGGCATAGGGCGGGCCGTCGTGAAGAACGAACAAATCCCGGCCCTTACGCTGTTCGCGCAGGCGATCGTACACGCCGATCCGCGCCCAGCGCTCCAGGATCGCGGGCTCCTTCGCGGCGAGGCCCGCCTTCATCGGAAAGTCGGTCTTCGGCAGGAAGACGGTGTCGCGCCAATCTTTGGCAGTGTCGGGCGTGTCGCTCATAGGTCGTTACGGCTTAGCGGCAAGGTGTGAACGTGTCATTCACAATGCTCGGGGCCCGGCGGAGAGCCGCGCCCGCGCCTCGGCACAATCCGCCTCCATCTGGGCGGTGAGCGCGTCGAGGCTGTCGAACTTCGCTTCGGGGCGGATATAGTCGATCAGCGCGACCTCGATGGTCTGGCCGTACAGGTCGCCGGAAAAGTCGAAGAAATAGGGTTCGAGCAATTCCTTGGGCGGATCGAAGGTCGGGCGGATGCCGAGATTGGCGGCGCCCTGCACCTGTCGCCCGTAGGGCAATCGCGCAGTGACCGCATAAATGCCGTAGGCGGGGCGGAGATATTTGCCCATGTCGAGATTGGCGGTGGGATAGCCGATCGTCCGGCCCAGCTTGTCGCCGTGCTGCACGGTGCCTTCGATCGCGAACGGGCGGGTGAGCAGGCGTGCGGCCCCGCGCGGATCGCCAGCGCGCAGCAACTCGCGGATGCGGCTGGACGACACCGTTTCCCCATCCAGTGTGACCGCGCCGACCGTTTCCGCGGTAAAGCCGTGTGCCGTGCCGAGCGCCGCCAGCATCGCGACGTCGCCGCGCTTGCCCTGGCCGAAGGTGAAATCCTCGCCGGTGACGACACCCGCCACCTGCAACCGCGCCGCCAGCCGTTCGGCAAAGGCCTCCGCGGACAAGGCCGCCAAGGCGGCGTCGAAGGCGAAGACCACCATCGCATCCACCCCCGCCGCGGCGAACAGGCGTTCGCGCTGGTCGAGCGTGGTCAGGCGAAAGGGCGGCGTGTCGGGGCGGAAGTGGCGGACGGGGTGCGGATCGAAGGTCGCGACCAGCGCCGGCCGCCCCTCGGCCCGGGCCCGCGCGACCGCCTGCCCGACCACCGCCTGGTGCCCGAGGTGAAAGCCATCGAAATTGCCGAGCGCGACGATCCCTCCGGCCAGATGCGGCGGCACCGTCGAGCCGCCGTCCAGCCGCTCCATGTCATGCGCGCCCTAGGACCGTGGCGCCCCCGGAGCAAGAGCGGGCGCAAGACCGTTTCGCAGGAGCCGCAGCACGTTGCCACCCATCACCTTGGCGATATCATCCGGCGTGAAGCCGCGATCGAGCAAAGCCTGCGTGATCCCGACGAGCTGGCTGGTATCGAACCCGGTCGTCACCGCGCCATCGAAATCGGAGCCGAGGCCGACGTGGTCGACGCCGACGAGGTCGCGGACATGCGCAATGGCGCGGGCGACGGCGGCGGGGTCGGTCGAACAGACCGCCGCGTCCCAATAGCCGATGCCGACGACCCCGCCGGTCGCGGCGATGCCCTTGATCTCCGCATCGGTCAGGTTGCGGTTGACGCGGCAGGTCGCCTGCACGCCACCATGGCTGGAAACGACGGGGCGCCTGGCGACGCGCAGGATGTCGGCGACCGCGGCGTGGCTGGCATGCGCGACGTCGACGATCATGCCCTTCGCTTCCATGGCCGCGATCACCTGTCGGCCGAACGGCGTCAGGCCGCCCTTGGCGATGCCGTGCATCGATCCCGCGACGTCATTGTCGAAGAAATGCGCCATCCCCGCCATGCGAAAGCCCGCCGCATACAGGCGATCGAGATTGTCGAGCCGCCCTTCGAGGTCCTGCAACCCCTCGATCGACAGCATCGCCCCGACCGGCGCGGCGGTGAGGCAATGGTCGCCATAGCATTGCGTCCACGCCTTGCGATCGGCGAGCAGGCGGTCGACGTCGGCGGGCGCGCGCACCAGGCGCAGTTGTCCCCCCGATGCCGCAGCGGCGCGGTCCAGCTTCTCCGCATGCCATAGCGAGCGTTGCAGCAGCGACCCCCAGGTGCGCGGCGGCTGCATCTGCGCGATCGTGAGCAAGGTGATATTGTCGGTGTCGGCGCCGTTGGCATCGTAATTCTGGTGCTTGGGCGTCTTGGTGACCGACGAGAACACCTGAAGCGCGACATTGCCCGCCTGCAACCGCGGCAGGTCGACCTGACCGCGCGAGGCGCGATCGAGCAGATCGCGACGCCATAGCAAGGTATCGGCGTGCATGTCGGCGATGGCGAGCGTGCGGTGCAGCGCGCGGGCCTGCGGCGTCACGCGGATCGGCACGGGTATGACGCGGTTCATCGATCGGTCGATCAATACCGGCGCGATGCCGAAAAAGCCGGCGAGTGCCAGAGCGAGGATCACACCGCCGCCGATCAGCCATTTGCGCATGCCGCCGTCTCCCGCGGGGATCGTCCGCCCCCTGGAGCCGACTATGGGCAATCGCCGGAGCATGAGCCACCCGAAATCGCACCGCGCCGATGGCGCCCCATCCTCCAAACCGTCAGCCAATCGTAAGCCGGGGTGGCTACGGCTTGGGCGCCGTCGGCGGTACGCGTGCGTCCCCATCCGCCGCACCAGACGAGGATCGACCATGCGTTACCGGATAGTGCCTGCCGCCCTGATCGCCGTCGCCTGCGCCCAACCGGCCCTTGCCCGCCACCACGCCCGCCCGCCACAGCCGGCGGAAGACCCGGCATCGTGGCTTGGCGCCATGGACTATCCCCCCGCCGCGATGCGCATGGGCGAGCAAGGCGATGTCGCCGTAACGCTCGCCGTCGACGCGCAGGGCCGCGTCACCG
>CAJYLQ010000037.1 GCA_913775975.1 uncultured Sphingomonas sp.
CATGTGCCGCACCTGATCGCCTATTCGATCGTCGGCACCGCGAGCGACCTGGAAGAGGTGACGCAGAGCGAGGTCATCAAATTTTCGGCGGGCGGCTTCCGCGACTTCACCCGCATCGCCGCGTCCGACCCGACGATGTGGCGCGACGTGTTCCTGAACAATCGCGAGGCGGTGTTGGAAATCCTGCAACGGCTGACCGAGGACGTGACGATGCTGCAACGCGCGATCCGCTGGGGCGATGGCGACGCATTGTTCGACCTGTTCACGCGCACCCGCGCGATCCGCCGCTCGATCATCGCCGAGGGGCAGGACGATCCCGCCGCCGACTTCGGGCGCCGGCACGACGATCCCGCCGTGGCCGACCGGCCACGGACCTGACCCCGCCCGGCCGCGTTCTTGCGCGTGAAAGGCGCTGACTTGTCCCCTTGCATCAATGCGATCGGCACCGCCGTGCCCGATCATGACATCCATGCCGCCTTCATCGACTGGGCCGGCGCGCGGATCGCGCCCGGCTCCGGCCCGGCCTTTGCCCGGATGGCGCGGCGCGCGGGGATCGCGCATCGCTGGTCGGTGCTGCCCCCCGCCCCCGATGGCGGCGCGCCGACCGCGCCGGGCGGCTTCTATGGCGTCGATCCGCTGCCCGGCACCGCCGCGCGCATGGACATCTATGCCGAGGCGGCGCCCGCGCTGGCCCTGCGCGCCGTCGAGCGGCTGGGCGCGCAGGTGTCGCTGGACGGCATCACCCATCTGGTCGTGGCAAGCTGCACCGGCTTCGTCGCGCCCGGGCTGGACCAGATCGTCGCGCGGCGGCTGGGCCTGCCGGGCAGCGTCGAGCGGCTGCTGGTCGGCTTCATGGGCTGTTACGCGGCGATCGCGGCGCTGCGCAGCGCGCGCCACATCGTCCGGTCCGAACCCGCCGCGCGCGTGCTGGTGATCGCGTGCGAGCTGTCGACGCTGCACCTGCAGGATTCGGGCGAGGCGGAGGCGTTGCTGGCCCAGTTGCAGTTCGGCGACGGGGCGGCGGCGGCGCTCGTCACCGCCGATCCGGCGGGGTTCGTGCTCGATGCCCCCTTCGCCGCGACGCTGCCCGACAGCGATGCGCTGATCCGCTGGACGATCACCGATCGCGGCTTTGCGATGGTGCTGTCGGGCGAGGTGCCGCGCCGGATCGCGCTGGCGCTGGCCGACCCCGCCTTTGCCGAGGTCGTGACTGCCGGGCGCGGCGCGGCGGCGATCGACGGCTGGGCGGTCCATGCTGGCGGCCGGTCGATCCTGGACGCGGTGGAGGGCGCGCTGGCGCTGCCGCCGGACGCATTGGCGGCGGCGCGCGGCGTGCTGGCGGATCATGGCAACATGTCGTCCGCGACGCTGATGTTCACGCTCGCGCGGATGCTGGCGGGGCCGCCCGTCCGCCATGGCGTCGCGCTCGCCTTCGGCCCCGGCCTCGCCGCCGAGGGGCTGGGTTTCCGGAGCGTGGCATGAGCCTGAAGGATCGCTGGTTCGCCGAGGAGCTGATGGACTCCGATGCGCTCGACCAGGCGACCTATGACGCGGTGATGGCCGACCTGGCGCGGGTCAACCGCGTGACGCTGGCGGCGCGGCCGACCATGGCCTTCCTGAAGCGGATCGCGCGCGGGCGGGATTCGCTGCGCATCCTGGACGTCGGTTTCGGCGATGGCGACATGCTGCGCCGGATCGAGCGCTGGGCGACGCGCGCGGGAATTGCGGTGGAGCTGGTGGGGATCGACATCAACCCGCGCAGCGCGGAGGCGGCGCGGCGGCACACGCCGCCGGGCTCCACGATCCGCTGGCGCACCGGCGATTACGAAGAGATGGGGCGCGGCTGGGACGCGGTCATCAGCAGCCTGGTCGCGCATCACATGACCCATGCGCAGCTGATCGCCTTCCTGCGGTGGATGGAGGGCCATGCGGCCGCCTGGTTCGTCAACGACCTGCACCGCCACGGTTTCGCGCATCGCGGCTTTCCGCTGCTCGCCCGGATCGCGCGCTGGCATCCGATGGTGCGGCATGACGGCACGCTGTCCGTCGCGCGCAGCTTCCGCCCCGCCGACTGGCGCGCGCTGCTGGCGGAGGCAGGGATCGCGGAGGCGCGGGTCGTGCGCGCCTTTCCGTTCCGGCTGTGCGTGGAAAGACGGTGGACGGGCGCGCGCTGATCCTGGGCGGCGGCCCGGCGGGCTGCGCGGCGGCGATCGCGCTGGCGGCGGCGGGCGAACGGCCGCTGCTGGTAGAGCGAACGCGCGAGACGGGCGATGCGCTGTGCGGCGGGTTCCTCAGCTGGCGGTCGCTGGAGACGCTGGCCCAGCTGGGCATCGCGGCCGACACGCTCAATCGCGAACGGGTGGAGACGGTGCGGCTGTTCGCCGGCCGCCACCGGGCGGAGGCGCCGCTGCCCCGCCCTGCCCTGGCCGTATCGCGCCGGACCCTCGATACCGTGATGATGGCGCGTGCGCGGGAGGTCGCAGGCGTGGAGCGCGGCGTCACCATCCGCGCGCTGGAGGGGGGCGCGGCGCGCACCGGCGATGGCGCGACGCTGCGGGCCGGGGCGCTGTTCCTCGCCACGGGCAAGCACGACGTGCGCGGTGCCGCGCGCCCGCAGGTGGACGCCGATCCGACGCTGGGCCTGCGCATCCGCCTGCCCGCCGCGCCCGCGCTCGATCGGCTGGTGGGACGGGCGGTGGAACTGCACCTGTTCGCATCGGGCTATGCCGGGATCGCGCGGCAGGAGGACGGCAGCGTCAATGTCTGCATGGCGGTGCGCCGGTCGTGCCTGACGGCGGCGGGCGATCCGGCGCGGCTGCTGGCGGTGCTGGGCAAGGAATGCCCGGCGCTGGGCGAGCGGCTGGCCTTCGCGACCGGCACCGCCGCGATCGATGCCGTCGCCAACGTCCCCTATGGCTGGCGGCTGCACGACGGCACCGCCGGCCTGTTCCGGCTGGGCGACCAGGCGGCGGTCATCCCCTCGCTGGCGGGCGAGGGGATGGGGATCGCGCTGGCGAGCGGCGTCATGGCGGCGCGTGCCTTCGCCCGGGGTGGCGCGGGGGCGGGCGCGACGTTCCAGCCCGCATTTGCGCGCCATGTCGCGCGGCCGATGCGCGTCGCGGGTGCGGCACGGCATCTGGCGGAATCGGCACCGGCATCCTCCCTCGTCGCGGTGCTGCCCGCGCCACTGATCGGGCTCGTCGCGCGCCTGACGCGCCTGCCCGCCGACCTCGCATGACGGCATGACGACCGGCAACTGACGAAAGCGTAACCGGCGCGGCGTGCAAGGACGCTTGTGGCCGGCGGGGTTAACGCGTATTTCGCACGCCGCACATGGCCCGTTCGCCCTCCTCCCGCTCGTCCGGGGGCCGCCCGCCCCGCTCCTCCCGATCGCCATCGCGTTGGAAGCGCCGCCTTGGCCTTGCGATCAAGATCCTGCTGGGACTGGGCGTCGTCGCGTTCGGCGCGCTCGTCATCGCGGTCTATGTCGCGCGGTCGCAGCTGCCGAGTTTCGAGGAGCTGAAATCCTCCCCCAACGGCCAGATGATCCGCGTCCACGCCGCCGACGGCACGGTGATCGTGTCGCTCGGGCCAAGCTATGGCGAATGGCTGCCGTACAACCGTATCCCCGAGGTAATGCGCGATGCGACGGTGGCGGTCGAGGACAGCCGCTTCCGCTCGCATCCCGGTGTCGACCCGATCGGCATCGTCCGCTCGCTCTGGGTCAATTACGAGCGCGGCCGGCGGGTGCAGGGCGGGTCGACCATCACCCAGCAGCTGGCGCGCACCGTGTTCCTGTCGAGCCAGAAGAAGTTCGGCCGCAAGTTCCGCGAGGCGATCCTGGCGCTGGCGCTGGAACGCAGCTTCTCGAAGGACCAGATCCTCGAACTTTATCTGAACAAGGTCTATTATGGCGGCGGCGCGTACGGCATCGACGCCGCATCCCGCAAGTTCTTCGGCCATGGCGCCGACCGGCTGAGCCTGGCCGAGGCGGCGGTGATCGCCGGGCTGGTCAAGGCGCCGTCCAACTATTCCCCCACCGCCGACGCCGACGCCGCCAAGGGTCGCGCGGGCGTGGTGCTGCGCCAGATGGTCCGCAACGGCTATATCACGCCGTCTCAGGCCGAGCAGGCCAATCCGGAGGGTATGAAGCTGGCGCCCGAGCCGCCGCAGAACAGCGCGCGCTATTTCACCGACTGGGCGCTGCCGCAGCTCGACATGCTGATCGACGAGACGCAGGCGCCGCTGGAGGTGTGGACGACGATCGATCCCGCGATGCAGCGCCAGGCCGACGCCGCGATCCGCGCCAACGTGCCCGCCGGCGCGCAAGGCGCGCTCGTCTCGCTGGACCGCGACGGCGCGGTGCGCGCGATGGTCGGCGGCACCGACTACGTCACCTCGATCTACAACCGCGCGACGCAGGCGCAGCGGCAGCCCGGCTCCGCGTTCAAGCTGTTCGTCTATCTCGCGGCGCTGGAGGCGGGGCACAAGCCGGAGGACGTCGTCGTCGACGAACCCGTCACGATCGACGGCTGGAGCCCGCGCAACGACAGCCGGCGCAATTCCGGCCCGGTGACGCTGCGCACCGCCTTCGCCTATTCGATCAACACGGTCGCGGCGAAGCTGGGCCAGGAGGTCGGCTTCAACACGGTCGCCGACATGGCGCGCCGGTTCGGCATCACGACGACGGTCAACACCCACCCGTCGATGGTGCTGGGCACCAGCGACGTGCGGCTGATCGACATGACCCGCGCCTTCGCCTCCGTCGCGGCGAAGGGGGTGGCGGTGGTCCCCTATGGCATCACCAAGGTGACCGCGAACGGCGAGACGATCTACACGCACGAGGTGGATCGCAGCCGCGTGCTCGTCGCGCCCTATGTCGCCGCGGAGATGACCGACCTGCTGCAGACGGCGGTGAACACCGGCACCGGGCGGCAGGCGCAGATCGGCCGGCCGGTCGCGGGCAAGACGGGCACGACCAGCAGCGAGAAGGACGGCTGGTTCCTGGGCTTTTCCAGCGGCCTGACGACGGGCGTGTGGATGGGCCGCGACGATGCCAAGCCGGTGCGCGGCCTGCATGGCGGCACCGCCCCCGCCCGCGCCTTCGCCGCGTTCATGAAGCCGGCGACGGCCAGCCGCCCGATCGAGCAGTTCGATACGCAGGTGACGCTGCCGGAATGGCAGATGGAGCCCGATGAGGAGAGCTATTTCGGCCAGCCCGACAATGGCAGCTTTGTCGACGAGAATGGCGGCCCCGCCGCGCAGCAGCCCGCCGATCCGAATCTCCCGGCCGACGCGCCCGAGGATCGCGCGCCGCCCGCGCGGACGCCGCAGCAGCAGCTGGACGACCTGATCGACAGCGTCTCGGGCCGCGATTCGCCCACCCCGCGCGAACCGCAGCGGCGCGAGGGCCCTCAGCAGCCCGGTACGGCTGCCGGTTCAGGCGCGGCCACGCCGCCGCGCCAGCCCGCCGTCCCCCGCCCCGGTCAGGACGCGCGGCCGATCCAGTGAAGCGCGGCGCCGTGCGTGCGCAGCCACGCGCGCGACGGGGCCGGATCCTCGCCCAGCAGCGTCGCGGTCAGCGCGTGAAAGGCGGGGCCGTGGTTCATATGGACACGGTGCGCGACCTCGTGCGCGGCGGTGGCGCGGCGGACGAAGCCGGGCGCCAGGATCAGCCGCCAGCTGTAGCGGATGACGCCCGACGACGCGCAACTGCCCCAGCGGCGGCGCGGATCGCCGACCGCGACCTGCGCGACGGTGACGCCGGCCCGCGCGGCGTAGAATGCGGTATCCTCGGCGAGCACGCGCAGCGCCTCCGCCCGCAGCCACGCCTCGACGCGGCGGGGCAGCGTCTCTTCCGGGCCCGCGACGAGCAGCCGGTCGCCATCGCGCAGGACCGCGCGGCGCCGCCCCTCGTCCCGAACGATCGTCAACGGCGTATCGGCGACGGTCAGCGTCAGGCCGGGGGCATAGGGCTGCGGCCGGGGCAGGCGCGCGCGTTGCTCCGCCAGCCAGTCCGCCTTGCCCGCCGCCCAGGCGAGCGCGCTCTTCAACGCGGCGCGGCGCGGCAATACGAGACGCGCGCGGCCGCTCGCCGGGTCGATCGACAGCGTGCAGCGCCGCGCCGTGGGATGGCGGACGACATCGAGGTCCGCGATCATCGCGCGCGGATCACAGCGTCCGGTCGACGAGGTGATCCTCCATGTCGCCGGCATCGTCCTCGCTGACCGTCCAGCCGCGCACCGACTGGCCCGCGCGGTGCACCGCCTCCCGGTCGCCGCAGACGAGATAGTGCCATTCGGGCAGCGGCTCGCCGGCGGCGCGCAGGCGATAGGCGCAGGTGGAGGGCAGCCAGTCGATCTGCCGGACATTGCCCGCCGTCAGCCGCACGCATTCGGGCACATAGGCGCGGCGGTGGCGATAATCGGAGCAGAAGCCGGTGCGCCGGTCGAGCAGGCGGCAGGCGACGTTGGTGGGGAATACCTCTCCCGTCACCTCGTCCTCCAGCTTGTGGACGCAGCATTTGCCGCAGCCGTCGCACAGCGCCTCCCACTGCGCGCGGTCCAGACGGTCGATCGGCGTGTCGATCCAGAAACGCGATTCGGTCATTTCACCCAATGTTCGATCGTCTCCGCCACCGCGGCGGGGCCCTTGTCGGCGGGGACGAGCGCGATCGGCTTGTCATCCGGACCCATCAGATAGGTCTGCCGGCTGTGATCGACCAGATAGCCGTCCTTCGTTCCGGCGGCGCGGGCGGCATAGACGCCATATTCCTGCCGCACCGCGTCGATCGCCGCCGCGCTGCCCGTCAGCCCGACGATGCGCGGATCGAACGCGCCGACGAACTGGCGCAGCACGGCGGGCGTGTCGCGCGCGGGATCGACGGTGATGAAGATCGGCACCACCTTCGCCGCCAGGGCCGGGTCCTTCGCCGCGACCTGTTTCAGGCCGGCCGCGATCGCCTGCACATCGGTGGGGCAGACATCGGGGCAGAAGGTGTAGCCGAAATACACGAGCCTGTATTTGCCCGCGAAATCGCGATCGGTGACGGTCCGCCCGGTCTGGTCGGTCAGCGTGAAGGGGCCACCGATTCGCGCGCCGGCCAGCGGCGGCGCCTCGGCGGCCTGACCCGATGGCTGGCAGGCGCCCAGCATCAGCGCGGCGGCGGCGATTGCGACGGGGGCGAGCGAGAGGGGATGCGGCTTCATCGCCGTCCACCCTTGATCTGGAACCCGCAGCCGCGCAAGCAGCAGGAGCCGTCCGAGGAATTTGCGCGATGAAGACCCGTTTGCTGATCCCCGCCCTGCTGCTCGCCGCGACGCCCGCGATCGCGCAGCAGCAGTCCGAAAGCTACAAGTTCCTGCAGGCCGTGAAGGAGGCCAAGGGCAATGAGGTGATCGACATGCTCGATCGCCCGGGCAGCAACGTCATCAACACCCGCGAAATCTCGTCGGGCGAGGGCGCGCTGCATATCGTGGTGAAGCGCGGCGACGACAAATATCTGCGCTACCTGCTGCAGAAGAGCGCCGACCCGAATCTGCGCGACGGGCGCGGCAACACGCCGCTGCTGCTCGCCGTGCAGCTGGGCCAGCGCGAGCTGGTGCCGATCCTGCTCGCCGCGCGCGCCAACCCCAATCTGGGCAACCAGTCGGGCGTGACGCCGATCATCATGGCGGTGCAGAATCGCGATATCGACCTGGTGCGCGTGCTGCTGGCCGGCAAGGCGGACCCGGACCAGAAGGACCTGCTGGCGGGCAAGTCCGCGCGCGACTACGCCACGCAGGATCCGCGTGCCGGGGCGATCGCGAAGCTGCTGGCGGATACGCCCAAACAGGCACGGCCGGCGGTGGCGGGGCCCAAGCTGCGCTGACGCCTATCCCGCCAGCCCGGCGCCCTCTGGATCGAGCATCGCGGAAAGGCGCCGGGCGGCGCGGCGCGCGAAGGCCAGCGTGCAGCGCCGGCGGACATGCGCGGCCAGCGGAGTCGTATGCGCCTCCCGCACGATTTCCGCGTCGTAGCGGTCGGCGACGATGATGCCGGTCCGCGCGGGCAGGAAGGCGGGCGTATCGAGCGGGCGCAGGTCGAACCCCGCCGGCACCGCCCAGAAGAAGCGGTCGCAATGGTCCAGATAATCGGGCCATTTGCCGTCGCCCATCAGGTCCGCGCGCGATACCTTCACCTCGACGATCACGATCTGTCCGCGCGTGTCGAGCGCCATCAGGTCGGCGCGGCGCCCCCCCTCCAGCGACACTTCCGTCATCGGTGTCAGGTCGTGCCGCAGCAACAGCCGCGCGACGCCGCGCGTGACGTCGGCGGCGCAAAGGGCCGGGTCGGCGGGGTCCAGACAGGCGGGCGGCGCGATGTCGAGCATCGCCCGATCATAGAACATCGTGCGAACATCGCAAGCAGGACGGGCGGAGGCGTGGATGACGTCACGCAATCCAAGCCAAATTTATCCGCCTGTTAGGATAACGCGTTCACAAGGCCGTTTCCTGCCCCGTTGGATGCCGCCCCGAACCCGGTCATGATGCCCCCCGCCGTCATCCCGCTGGTCATGAACGTGATGGTCGCGCTGCTGTTCATCGCGAGCTTCCTGCTGATCGGCTATCTGAACCCCTCCGCGCGGCGGGTGCGGTGGATGGCGGCCAGCTACGCCATCGGGATGCTGGAGCCGGTGGCGCGCCTGTCCGCGCTGCTGGGCGCGCCCCAATCACTGGTCGTCGCAATCGCGCCATGCCTGTTCCTGACCGGGCTGGCGCTGATGGCCCCGGCGCAGTCGATCTTCTATCGCAAGCCGCCACGCTGGCGCCGCTTCGCCGCGATCATGGTCCCCGGGTTCGCCTATTACACGCTGTTCGGCGGGGCGCCGGCCACCTGGTTCTGGCACGAGACCGTCTATCAGGGCTTTTTCGCGCTCAGCATGTTCCTGTGTGCCGCGACGGTGGCGCGAGACGCGCCGCGCACCGTCGCCAATCGCGCGCTGACCGGCGTGTTCGGCGTAGCGGGCATCCAGTTCCTGCTGAAGCCGACGATGGGGCAATTGCTGGGGCAGGATCATCAGGGCGATTATGCTGCGTCGCTCTATGCCGTTTTTTCCCAGTCCAGCTCGGGCCTGCTGGTGGTCGCGGCGGGGCTGCTGATCCTCATCACCGTGCTGCAGATGGTGGTGCTGGACAATCACGGGCAGGCGCGCCGCGATCCGTTGACCGGCCTGCCCAACCGCCGGGCGCTGGAAGAGGCGTTCGCCCGGCTGGCCGGGGCGCGGACGCTGTCGCTGGCGATCATCGACGTCGACCGGTTCAAGGCGATCAACGACACGCACGGCCATGACGCGGGCGATGCCGTGCTGCGCGAGGTCGCCGATCGCCTGGAACGGACGCGCCCCGCGAACGGCCTGGTCGCCCGGATCGGCGGCGAGGAATTCGCGCTGCTGCTGCCCGATTGCGAGGGGGAGCCGGCGCGACTGACCTGCGAAAGCGTGCGCCTGTCCGTCTCGACACTGACATCCGCGACGACCGCGAGACTGACCGTCAGCATCGGGCTGACGACGGTGTCAGTCGGGGAAGATCTGCTGGCGGCCCTGCGGCGTGCGGATGGCGCGCTTTACGAGGCGAAGCGCGGCGGCCGGAACCGCTGCGTCATAACGACGCAAAACGCCGACCGGGTCGATGCCCCGCGCCTGTTCCTCGTCCGCCACCGGCCCGACGAGCCGGATGCGGCAACGGCGCACCGCGATCAGCGATAGAAGACGTGGTGGCCGATCGCCGCGATGCGGCGGATGCCGGCGGCGGGCGCGCGGCCCCGGTTGAAATAGAGCGCCTTCGACGCTTCCGAATCCCACGCATCGGCCAGCGCGACGCGCGCGACGGCGAGCGCGGTGCGCCAGTTGCGGCAATCCTCGTCCACCGACGGGATGCGGCCGCCGCGCACGAAGCCGAACTGGCCGCGCTGCGTCACCACGCCGCAGACATTGGCAGGAAAACGGCCGGACTTGGCGCGGTTGATGATGACCTCCGCCACCGCGAGCTGGCCCGACAGCGGCTCCCCGCGCGATTCAAAATAGACCGCGCCGGCGACGCAGCGCAGCGCCTCGTCAGCGGTCGCATCGTCCTGATGCGCGGCGACCGCTTCGGCCAGGCTGTTGAAATCGTTCGCAGGCGCCTGATCGTCGGGAACCGATAGCGCGTCGGGCGTGTTCTGCGTGAAAATGGCTGATGTCTGGACGGGCGTCTTGACCATCGCCTGATCCTGCGCGGCGTGCGCCGTGCCGGAGAGGCCGAGGGTCAGAACCATGGCGGCGGCGAAGGCCGCGGCCCGCGACAGAAGACTCATTCCACCAGAACTCTTGGCGGCTGAAGCGCCCTGCGGACCCATGCGAAACGGGTCGCCGGCTACTCCCCCCGACTACGTCGCCACACCGGATGCCCCCCCGGCGTAGCTGCACGCGCTGACGATGGAGCGGGCTTTGCGGAGGCCCGCGCGCGCGTCAATTCGGCGTCAGGATTTCGGCGGCGAGTCGTTGCGCGGCCGGGACGATCAGTTCGATCACCCACAGATCGGGATCGCGCGCGCGCCGCCGCTGCCAGTATCCGGTCACGTCCTGCGCTGGCGTGGACTCGATCAGCGCGGTGCGGCCATCGGCGCCGAGGCCGCGTTCGAACAGGCGCTCGGCCCCCTCCTCCACCGTCACGACGAGGATGCCGCCCGCCTGCGGATCGCCCTTCCCCAGCACCGCGCCGAAGCCGCCGGTGTCGTTGGCCCGGCGCAGCAACGCGCTGACGAGGACGCCGCTGGGCAGCCGGTCGTCCATCAGGCGGCGACGTAGCCGGGCAGGCCCGCCAGCGCGATGCGCGACCGCATGAAGGTGCCCGTGCCGCGCGCCACTTCCTCGCCGCTCGCATCAATCAGCCGCGCCTCGCCGACGAGCACGCGGCGGCGGCCCGATACCCAGCGGCCCTCCGCCACCACCGGCCCGGGGCCGAGCGGCTTGGTCAGCAGCAGGTTGAACGCGGTGGTGAGCAGGAAACGGTCGCTGACCAGGCTGTTGCAGGCGTAGAAGGCGGCGTCGTCCAGCATCTTGAAATAGCTGGTGCCGTGCGCCGCGCCCGCCGCGTGGAAGTGCCGCTCGTCGAGGACGAAGTCGATGCGTGCCGCCCCTTCGTTCGTGATCGTCAGCGCGGACTGGAAGAAGCGGTTGATCGGCGCTTCCGCATAAAGGTTCTGGAGCGCGCGGAAATGGGCGGCCTGCCCCTCAGGCGGCATCGCGGCTCTCGGCGGTGGTGAACAGCGCGTAGAGCGCATCGCGCGAACCCGCGCCGCGCAGCTTGCCCAGGAAATTGCGGTCGCGCATCCGCCGCGAGACGCGCGCCAGCGCCTTCAGATGCACCGATCCCGCGCGTTCCGGCGATAGCAGCGCGAAGACCAGGTCGACCGGCAGGTCGTCCACCGCCTGGAACGCCATCGGCTGGGCGAGGCGGATGAAGACACCAACCGGCGCATCGAGATCGGGCAGCTTGGCATGGGGAATCGCGACGCCGCCGCCGAAGCCGGTCGAACCCAGCTTCTCCCGCGCGGCCAGCCGCGTCGCGACCAGCGCGGCGTCGGCGCCGGTCACGTCGGCGATACTGGCGGCGATGTGCTGGAACAGCGCCTTCTTGGTCGCGATCGCGAGGCCCGTCACCACCGACTGGGGACGCAGCAGATCGCTGAAATCGGTCATCCTGATATCCGAACGGGGAACAGCCCCGCGCGGCCTTTTACGGGCCGGGCGGGGCTTGGCAAGGTCGGCTCAGCCGGCCTGCCCCGCGCTGACCCGCTGCGGCTCCACCCAGCCGATCGTGCCGTCGCCACGGCGATAGACCATGTTGTACGCGCCCGTGCCCGAATTGCGGAACAGCAGCGCGGCGGTGTTGCGCAGATCGAGCATCATCACCGCGTCGCCGACGCTGGCATCGGGCACATCGACGCGCGTTTCGGCGATGATGAGCGGCGCATCGCCCGCCTCGTCCTCGTCGACGCTTTCGGCAAACAGCGTGTAGCCGGCATTGTCATAGCCGTTCGCCTCGGCCAACTCGACGGCGGCGCTCGCCTTGTGATCGCGCAGGCGGCGCATGTAGCGGCGCAGCTGCTTTTCGATCTTCTCGGCCGCGCCGTCGAAGGCGGGATGCGCGTCATGCGCCTCGTGACGGCCCTTCAGCACCAGGCCCTTCATGACGTGCGCGACGATGTCGCACTTGAAGCCGACATCGTGCGGCCCCTTACCGAACGTCACCTCGGCAGAGATGGCCCGGCTGAAATATTTGTCGGCGATACCCTGAAGCCGGTCCTGCACATGGGTCTTGAGCGCCTCGCCCGTTTCGACCTGATGACCTGAAACCCGGATATCCATCATCTTCTCCTTCGATCCCGGCGGTCCTGTTGGCTCCGCCGGGGTTCGGCGTCATCCGGACGCCCCGGCCCCCCAAAGCGGATCGCTGATCCCCTTCATGAACGCCGCATGGGCGGCAAGTTCTCCCTCGGGGACCGCGAAAACGCGCGGTTCGCGAAACCGGCGCGCGATCGTGCGAACGCTGGCGGCGGCGGGGTCGGCGACGACCGCCGCGTCGGCGAGACCCAGGCCGATCTGCCGCCCGCCCATCAGCTCGACATAGACCTGCGCCAGCAGCTGCGCGTCGAGCAGCGCGCCGTGCTGCACCCGGTGCGAGCGATCGATGCCGAAGCGGGTGCACAGCGCGTCCAGCGTATGCTTCGCGCCGGGATGGCGGGTCCGCGCGATCTGCAGCGTATCGACCATCCGCGTCCGGTGGCAGATCGGCGGGAAGCCGAGCGCGCCCAGCTCTCCGTTCAGGAAGCCGAAGTCGAACGAGGCGTTGTGCGCGATGAGCGGCGCATCGCCGAGGAAGTCGAGCAGATCCGCCACCCCTTCGGCGAAGACGGGGAATTTCGACAGGAAGGCGGTGGACAGGCCATGCACCCGTTCCGCCTCCGCCGGCATGTCGCGCTCGGGACAGTAATAGGCGTGGAAGGTGCGGCCCGTTTCGACCCGGTTGACCATCTCCACGCAGCCGATCTCGACCAGCCGGTCGCCCTCGCTGAACTTGAAGCCGGTGGTTTCGGTATCGAAGACGATCTCGCGCATGGGGGGACTGTTATCGACCCTGCGAACCGATCGCGCAAGCGATCACGCGGGCGACCTGTGTGCGCGTTTCGGCGAGCGGAACGTCGGTCGGGATGACCCAGTCGGCGCGGGCGCGCTTGTCGGCGTCGGGCAACTGGCGGGCGAGGATCGCGGCGAATTTTTCGGGCGTCATGCCGGGGCGGGCGAGGACGCGGGCGCGCTGCACGTCCGGCGCGGCGGAGACGACGGCGATACGATCGACCGCGCGGTCGCCGCCGGTTTCGAACAATAGCGGGATGTCGAGCACGATCAGCGACGCATCGGCATGGGCGGCGAGGAAGGCCGCGCGCTCGGCGGCGACGGCGGGGTGGACGATCGCCTCCAGCCGCTTCATCGCCGCGTCGTTGCCCAGCACGGCGGCGGCGAGCGCGGTCCGGTCGACGCCGGCGGGGCCGGTGGTGCCGGGGAAGGCCGATCCGATCGCGGGGACGACGGCGCCGCCCGGCCCCTGCAGCCGGTGGACGGCGGCATCGGCATCGAACACGGGCACGCCCTCGCTCGCGAACATCGCCGCGACGGTCGACTTGCCCATGCCGATCGAGCCGGTCAGGCCGAGCAGCACCGTCATGCCGTCAGCAGCGACCGCAATTCATCGTCGCGGTCGCGCGGCGGCTCGGCACCGAACAGGATGGCGAAGGCGATCGCCGCCTGCCCGACCAGCATCTCCAGCCCGTCGACCGTGTCGAGATCGCGCGCGCGGGCGGCGGCAAGCAGGCCGGTTTCGAGCGGGGCATAGACCGCGTCATAGACGACCGCGTTGTCCGGCAGCGCCGACAGGTCGAGGTCGAGCGGCGGCTGGCCGGTCATGCCGAGGCTGGAGGCGTTCACGAGCAGCGCCGATGGCGGCGCGGCGGGGCCCAGCGGCAGCGCCTGTCCATTCAGCCCGAAGGTCGCCAGCAGGCCCGCCGCCTTCAGCACGTTGCGGTTCATGATCGTGACGGGCCCGACGCCGACGCGCGCCAGCGCCCACAGGATCGCGCGGGCGGCCCCCCCTGCCCCGACCACGGTCACGGGCTTGCCCGCAAGGTCGACGCCCGCGATCGGCGACCAGAAACCGGCGGCGTCGGTGTTGGTGCCCGCCAGCGTGCCGTCCTGCTGCCGGAAGACGGTGTTGATCGCGCCGATCGAGCCGCGCACGTCGCCGGGATCGGCGACATGATCGAGTGCGGCGACCTTGTGGGGCACGGTGACGTTGCAACCGCGCCAGTCAGGATCGGCAGCGCGGGCGGCGAACCAGGGGCCGAGATCTTCGGGCGCGACGCGGGTCGCGCGATAGTCGACGTCGAGGCCGAGTTGCGCTGCCCAGAAGCCGTGGATGATCGGGGACTTGGAATGGGCGATGGGGTCGCCGATCACTTCGGCATAGGGGCGGGTCATGGGTGGGTACTCGTGGAGGGAGAATGCGGGTCGGATGTCGGGGGCTGTGCCTTCCTATCCTTGTTCGTCATCCCGGCGGAGGCCGGGATCCATGGATGCGGCTCGGGTCGAGGGTTGCGTGACCTTTCCGGGTTAGCCTGGTCCATGGATCCCGGCCTTCGCCGGGATGACGGCGGAAGGGAGGATGACGGCAGGTGGGTAAACGGCACCCCCTCCCCTCAAACCGGCATCACGCCGCGTTCGCGCAGATAGGACAGCACCGGGAGCAGCGGCATTCCCAGCACGGTGAAATGACTGCCGTCGAGGCGCGAGAAGAGTTGCACCCCCCTGCCCTCGATCCGGAAACAGCCGACGCACCCCGCGATCGCGGGCCATTCCGCGTCGAGGTACGCTTCGATGAAGCCCTCCCACAGCGGACGGACATGCAGCTTCGCGCGCTCGACATGGCGCCAGACCGGCTGGCCATTCTCCGCGATCACCGCCGCGCTCCACAGATCGTGGCTGCCGCCCGACAGGCGGCGGAGATGCTCGACCGCCTCCTCTCGGCTTTCGGGCTTGTCGAGGCGGCTGCCGTCGGCGAGCGCGATGAGGGAGTCGGAGCCGAGCACCAGCGCGCCCGTCACCTGTCGCGCGATCTTCAGCGCCTTCAGCTCCGCCAGCGCATCGGCGAGGTCGCGCGGCGACAGATGGCCGAGCGACGCCTTGGCGGCATCCTCGTCCACGCGCGCGGCGACGGCGGCGAAGGGCACGCCCGCCGCCTCCAGCATCGCGCGGCGCGACGCACTTTGCGAAGCGAGAACCAGTTCGGGAATATGCGCCTCCGTCATCGTCACTTGCCGCCGCGCCGCTGCTGATAGAGCGAGACGACCGCCGCCGCCGTTTCCTCGATCGAGCGGCGGGTGACGTCGATCACCGGCCAGCCCTGATCCCCGAACATCCGCCGCGCCCAGGCGATCTCGCGCGCGACCGCCTCTTCCTCGACATAGGGGGTGTCGGGCATCTGGTTGAGCGACAACAGGCGGTTGCGGCGGATCTGGATCAGCCGGTCGGCGCTGGTCGTCAGGCCCACCACCAGCGGCCGGCGCAGGCCGAACAGGCTTGGCGGCGGCGGGCTTTCGACGACGATCGGGATGTTGGCGGTCTTGTAGCCGCGATTGGCGAGGTAGATCGACGTCGGCGTCTTCGACGAGCGGGAGACGCCGGCGAGGACGATATCCGCCTCCTCCCATTCCTCCCAGGCGATGCCGTCGTCGTGCGCGATCGTCCACTGGATCGCATCGACGCGTGCGAAATAGGCGGCGTCCAGCGCGTGCTGGCGGCCCGGCCGCGCCTTCGCCTGCTGACCCAGCATCGCCGACAGCGCATCGCTGACCGGATCGAGCGGCGCGACGGCGGGCAGGCCGAGCGCGCGGCACCGGGTTTCGAGGATGCGGCGGGTGACGGGGTTCACGAGCGTATAGACGACGAGGCCGGGGTTCTGCGCGATCTCCTGCAGGATGCGCTCCAGATGCGCCTCGGTCCGCACCATCGGCCAGAAATGGCGGACGGTTTCGACATCGTCGAACTGCGCCAGCGCAGCCTTGGCGATATTCTCCAGCGTCTCGCCGGTGGAATCGGACAGAAGGTGCAGGTGGAGGCGCGTCAGGGTCATGGATCGGGCCTGTGTCTCGCGCTTCTGTGGATAAGTCCGGGATGAAACCTAGCGTAACCCGGCGGGGTCGCCAACCGGTGGATAACGCCGATTCCATCCACAGGCGCATCCACAGGCCGCCGACTTATCCACAGCCTGTGGAAAGCGGGGAGGGGAGGGGCGAATCCCGCGGTTTCGTGCAGGTCCGGCGAGGTCAAGCTGTTGGCATTTCCGGTAGTGGCGAATAAGTCCCGTCACCCACGTGCCAACCCCTACATCATCACTCTTTAGAATCTTCTTATTTTGAAGGAAGAAGGCGCTGACCAAGGTTGTGAACAAGCCGCTGCTGGCGGCGCTGCGGGGCGAGCGTCAGGCCGTGCTGCCGGTATGGCTGATGCGGCAGGCGGGGCGATACCTGCCGGAGTATCGCGCGCTGCGGGCGGAGAAGGGGGGCTTCCTCGCCCTCGCCACCGATCCGGCGGCGGCGGCGGAGGTGACGCTGCAACCGATCCGCCGCTTCGGCTTCGACGGGGCGATCCTGTTCTCCGACATCCTGATGGTGCCGTGGGCGCTGGGACAGGATTTAAGCTTCGGCGCGGGGGAGGGGCCGCGCCTGGCCCCGCCGCTGGTCGATCATGCGCTGGCGGCGCTGGAACGGGCCCCAGAGCGGCTGGAGCCGGTCTATGAGACCGTCCGGCGCGTCGCGGCGGGTCTGCCGCCAGAAACCACCTTTCTGGGCTTTGCCGGCAGTCCCTGGACGGTCGCGACCTATATGGTGGCGGGGCAGGGGTCTAAGGATCAGGGCGAGACGCGGCGCTTCGCCTATCGCGATCCGAGCGCGTTCGGCGCGATCATCGATGCGATCGTGGCGATGACGGTCGACTATCTGGTCGCGCAGGCGGATGCCGGCGTGGAGGCGGTGCAGCTGTTCGACAGCTGGGCGGGATCGCTGAGCCCCGCGCAGTTCGAACGCTGGGTCATCGCGCCCAATGCGGCGATCGTCGCGGCCCTGCGCGCGCGGCGGCCGGACCTGACGATCATCGGCTTTCCGAAGGGGGCGGGGGGCAAGCTGCCCGCCTATGCCCGCGAGACGGGGGTCGACGCGATCGGGCTGGACGAGACGGTCGATCCGGTCTGGGCGGATGGCGCGCTGCCGGCGGACATGCCGGTGCAGGGCAATCTCGATCCGCTGGCGCTGATCGCGGGCGCCGAGGAACTGGACGCGGCGGTGGACCGTATCACCGCGGCGCTGGCCGGGCGGCCGCATGTGTTCAACCTGGGCCATGGCATCCTGCCCGACACGCCGATCGCGCATGTCGAGCGGTTGCTGGCGCGGATCAGAGGCAGGAGGGAAGGGGCATGATCGAGATGCTGGGCGCCGCCTATCTGTGGATCGTCGCAGCGCATGTGATCTTCGTGATCTTCTGGATGGCGGGGCTGTTCATGCTGCCGCGCTATCTGGTCTATCATCAGGAGGCGCTGGCCGCCGGGCGGACCGACGAAGCCGCGCTGTGGGTGGAGCGCGAGGGCAAGATCCGCCACATCATCCTGACCCCGGCGATGATCGTCGTATGGGTGCTGGGGCTGACGCTGGCGACGGTGGGGCAGCATTGGGGCGCGGGGTGGCTGCACGCCAAGCTGCTGCTCGTCGTACTGCTGACCGGCTATCACGGCTGGGCGGTCGGCTATGCCAGGAAGCTGGCGGGAGGGCGGCCGACGCTGTCGGGCAAGCAGCTGCGGATGCTGAACGAGGTGCCCGCGCTGGCCGCAACGCTGATCGTGGTGCTGGTGTTCGTGAAACCGATGGGGTGATGTTCCGGCTCCTCCCCGGCGAGGGGAGGAGCGACGCCAGGGCAATCCCGGCTTGACGGCGCCCGCCCTCGCGCCTACCTCCCCGTCTCGCGTAGAGCGGCGTCCTGCCGATCCGCGTTTCCTCCCAGCTTCGGCGCGCTTCATGTGCGCGCCTCGACCCGCCGGTCCAAGCTTGATTTCCTGCCTGCCCAGCATTCGGACATATCCATGCACTTGAAAGATTTGAAGAAAAAGACCCCTGCCGAGCTGGTGCAGCTGGCCGAGGAACTGGGCGTCGAGAGTGCGTCCACGCTGCGCAAGCAGGACCTGCTGTTCGCCATCCTGAAGGAGCAGGCGGAGCAGGGCGAGCAGATCATGGGGCTGGGCACGATCGAGGTGCTGCAGGACGGCTTCGGCTTCCTGCGGAGCCCCGAGGCCAATTATCTCGCCGGGCCGGACGATATCTACATCTCGCCCAATCAGGTGAGAAAGCACGGCCTGCGCACGGGCGACACGGTCGAGGGTGAGATCCGCGCGCCCAAGGACGGCGAGCGCTATTTCGCGCTGACGCGCCTGACCAGCGTCAATTTCGACGATCCCGATGCGGTGCGCCACCGCGTCAATTTCGACAACCTGACGCCGCTCTATCCCGAGCAGAAGCTGACGCTGGACCCGGCCGATCCGACGCAGAAGGACAAGTCGGCGCGCGTCATCGACATCGTCAGCCCGCAGGGCAAGGGGCAGCGCACGCTGATCGTCGCACCGCCGCGCGTCGGCAAGACGGTGATGTTGCAGAACATCGCCAAGGCGATCACCGACAATCATCCCGAAGTGTTCCTGATCGTGCTGCTGATCGACGAGCGGCCGGAGGAAGTCACCGACATGCAGCGCTCGGTGCGCGGCGAGGTCGTGTCCTCGACCTTCGACGAGCCGGCGCAGCGCCACGTCCAGGTCGCCGAGATGGTGATCGAGAAGGCGAAGCGGCTGGTCGAGCACAAGAAGGACGTGGTGATCCTGCTCGACTCGATCACGCGTCTGGGCCGCGCCTACAACACGGTCGTGCCCTCGTCGGGCAAGGTGCTGACCGGCGGTGTCGACGCCAATGCGCTGCAGCGGCCCAAGCGCTTCTTCGGCGCGGCGCGCAACATCGAGGAGGGCGGTTCGCTCTCGATCATCGCCACCGCGCTGATCGATACGGGCAGCCGCATGGACGAGGTGATCTTCGAGGAGTTCAAGGGCACCGGCAACTCCGAGATCGTGCTGGACCGGAAGGTGGCGGACAAGCGCATCTTCCCGGCATTGGACGTCGGCAAGTCGGGCACCCGCAAGGAGGAACTGCTGGTCCAGAAGGACAAGCTGTCCAAGATGTGGGTCCTGCGCCGCATCCTGATGCAGATGGGCACGATCGATTCGATGGAATTCCTGCTCGACAAGATGAAGAATTCGAAGACCAACGAGGACTTCTTCGACAGCATGAACCAGTGACGAGCGGCGGCAAGCCGCCGCTCGTCCGGCCGGCGGGCGCCAGCCCGTCCGACGTCATGGGCTTTGCCCATGACGCCCCGGAAACGCCTCCCACAGCTGCGAACGACGACCGTGCGGCCCGAGAGGCCCTGATCCGCGAGATCGCCCGTCAGGCGGCCTCCCGCCGCGCCGCAGACGCCGTGCAGCGGCGCGGCAAGGAATGCCCCATCCAGCGACCGATGCGGGATCGCTGGTAAGACGCAATCGTTGGGCTAGATAGCGACAGGACACGCGCGGGATGCCGGCGTGTCCGCCATCCGGGAGCTCTTCGACTTGTCCATCCTATCCATGCTGGCCGCCGCAGGCGCGGCCGCCGGATCCGTTGCGGGGCCGGGGTCCCCGGCCGAGATCTGGCAGCATATCCTGAATGACTTTTCCAACCTGACCGAGCCCGCCGCGCTGGCCGCGTTCGGATCGGTGCTGATGATCGACCTGGTGCTGGCGGGCGACAACGCGATCGTCGTCGGCGCGCTGGCGGCGGGCCTGCCGTCCGACCAGCGCAAGAAGGTGATCCTGATCGGCATCGGCGCGGCGCTGGTGCTGCGCATCGCGTTCGCGCTGATCGTGACGTGGCTAATGGGGATCGTCGGCCTGATCTTCGCCGGCGGGTTGCTGCTATTGTGGGTCAGCTGGAAGTTCTGGCGCGAGATTCGTGCGGGCGGCCATGGCCCCGACGAGGTGGAGGCGACCGGCGTCAAGCGCGCGCGCAGTTTCGCGGCGGCGGCCTGGGCGGTCGCGGTGGCGGACGTGTCGATGAGCCTCGACAACGTGCTGGCGGTCGCGGGCGCGGCGCGCGAGCATCCGGGGATCCTGGTCGTCGGACTGCTGCTGTCGGTCGCGCTGATGGGGTTGGCGGCGAACTTCATCGCGCGGATCATCGATCGCTATCGCTGGATCGCCTATATCGGCCTGGCGGTGATCCTGTTCGTCGCGGTGCGCATGATCTACGAAGGGTGGGTCGGCACCGACGACACGCTGGGGATCGTCAGCCTGCTTCGATAAGCGCGGGGTGACCGTGGGGCAGGGGGCTCGCCATCCGATGGGTGGCGGGCCCCCTGTCGCATTCAGCCGAGATGTTCGGCGAAGAAGGCGGCGGTCCGCTGATCGGCGAGGGTGGCGGATTCCTCCGACCGGCGTTCGCCGAATTCGGTCGCGAAGCCGTGATCCTCGCCCGGATAGTCGTGCAGCGTCACGCGCGGGTGATCGTCGAGGCCCGCGTGCATCCGGGCCTGCGCGTCCTTGTCGACAAAGTGATCCTCCTGCGGGATGTGAAGCATCACCGGCCGGGCGATCGCATGCTTTTCGCCGAGCAGGCCGTCGATGCCGACGCCGTAATAGCCGACGGCGGCATCCACGTCCGTCCGCGCGGCGGTCATGAAGGCGAGGCGACCGCCCAGGCAATAGCCGACCACGCCGACCTTGGCGTCCTTGCCATCGAGCAGCTCGCGGGCCTTGCGGATCGTCGCCTCGATATCGCGGATCGCGGCGTCCTGATCCAGCTGGGGCATCAGCTCAAGCGCCTTCTGCATTTCATGCGGGACGTCCGGGTCCAGCTCCACACCGGCGGCGAAGCGCCAGAAGAGGTCGGGGGCGAGGGCGAGGTAGCCCGCCTCCGCCAGCGTATCGCACTTGCGCCGGATGCCGGCGTTCACCCCGAAAATCTCCTGGATCACGATGATCGCGGCGCGCGGCGTCCCCTCGGGCTGGGCGCGGTAGGTGGCGAAACGGCCGTCACCGTCTAGCGTGTCGATCTGGATCGTATCGGTCATGCAAGGCATCCCTTTGTGAGCACAGGTGCCAGACGGATAAGCCGCCGCTATGTTGCACGACAATGACCGGCAAAACGAAGGACTGGGCGGCATGAAGGTGACGATCGAGATTGACTGCACGCCCGAAGAGGCACGGCGCGCGATGGGGATGCCCGACCTGACGCCGATCCACGAACGCTATGTCCAGATCACGCAGGAGGCGATGGACGGCAATGTCCGGCCGGAGATGCTGGAGGCGATGATGAAGAGCTGGGCGCCGATGGGCGAGGCGGGCATGAACTTCTGGCGGCATCTGATGGACGGGACGGGCAAGGCGGGCAAGTGACCGATACGATCTTCGCCGTATCGAGCGGCCGCCCCCCCGCCGCAATCGCGGTGATCCGGGTGAGCGGGCCGGGCGCGATGGCGGCGGGGACCGCGCTGGCGGGGACGCTGCCGCCAGTGCGCGCGGCGCGGGTGCGCGTGCTTCGCGATGGCGCGGGGGCGGTGCTGGACCGCGCGCTCGTCATCGCCTTTCCGGGGCCGGCGACGGCGACGGGCGAGGATCTGGTCGAGCTGCATTGCCATGGCGGCCGCGCGATCGTGGCGGCAGTGGAGCGGGCGCTTGCGGCTCTGCCCGGGTGCCGGCGGGCGGAGCCCGGCGAGTTCACCCGCCGCGCGCTTGCGAATGGCCGCATCGACCTGACCGAAGCGGAGGGGTTGGCCGACCTGCTGGAGGCGGAGACGGAGGCGCAGCGCGTCGCGGCGCTGGGCGCGGCGGAGGGGCGGATCAGCCGGCAGGTCGCGGCATGGCTGGACACGGTGGCGATCCTGTCCGCCCGGATCGAGGCGATGCTCGATCATGACGACGAGGACGACGTCGTCGGTGGTGCAGACGAGGTCGCCGGTATTGCGGGGGAGGCGGCTGCACTAGGCCGCGCGATCGCCATGGCGGCGGACGGGCCGCCGATCGAGCGACTGCGCGACGGGCTGCGCGTGGTGATCGCTGGACCGCCGAATGCGGGCAAGTCGACGCTGCTCAACCTAATGAGCGAGCGCGATGCGGCGATCGTGTCGCCGATAGCCGGGACGACGCGCGATCGGATCGAGGCTTCGGTGACGCGGGGCGGGGTCGCCTATATCCTGCTCGATACCGCCGGGCTGACCGAAACCGAGGACCGGATCGAGGCCATCGGGGTGGAGCGCGCGGCGGCGGCGATGGCGGCGGCGGACCTGCTGCTGTGGCTGGGGGATGAGGCGCCGCCGCGTGCGGACGCGATCTGGGTTCATGCGCGGGCCGATCTGCCGGGTCGGGAGGCGCTACCCGCCGGTCGGGATGTTGCGGTGCGACAGGATCAGCCTGCAGCGATCGGTGCCCTTTGGAATCTGGTAGGGGAGAGGGCATCGAACCTGCTGCCGAGGGTGGACGCTTTGCCGCTCCGCGTGCGGCACCGGGCGTTATGCAGCGACGCTGCACGATGGTTGCAGGCCGGGGGGGATGACCCATTGCTGCTGGGGGAGCACTTGCGCCAAGCTCGCCGGGCACTCGCCGCGATCACAGGGGCGGACACTACCGAGGTGATGCTCGACGCATTGTTCGGCCGCTTTTGCCTCGGCAAGTGATGTTCCACGTGGAACCTTTTTGACCCCACCGCGCGGCTCGGCTACGCGGGGGAACATGGCAGATATTGTGGTGATCGGCGGTGGTCACGCCGGGGTCGAGGCCGCCATGGCGGCGGCGCGGCGGGGCGCGAGCGTCGCGCTGGTGACGTTCGAAGCCGCCAATCTGGGCGTTATGTCGTGCAATCCCTCGATCGGTGGATTGGGCAAGGGGCATATCGTCCGAGAGATCGATGCGCTCGACGGGGTGATGGCGCGCGCGGCGGACGCGGCGGCGATCCATCACCGGATGCTCAATCGCAGCAAGGGGACGGCGGTGCAGGGGCCGCGTATCCAGGCGGATCGGCGGCTCTATGCAGCGGCGGTGCGCGCGATCGTCGGGCGGGAGCCGCGCGTCACGGTCATCGAGGGCGAGGTCGCCGATCTGATCGTGGACGTTGGCGCGGTGGCGGGTGTCGTGTTGACTGACGGCCGGCGGGTGCCTGCGCGCGCCGTGGTGATCGCGACGGGGACCTTCCTTGGTGGCCGGATGTTCCGGGGTAGTTGGCGGGGCGAGGGGGGCCGCGTGGACGAGCGGGCGGCGGGACCGCTGGCGGCGCGGCTTCGCGACCTCGCGCTACCGATGGCGCGGCTGAAGACGGGGACCCCGCCTCGACTGGACGGGCGGACCATCGCCTGGGACCGGCTGGAGGCGCAGCCTTCGGATGCGGAGGACTGGACGATGTCCGCGATGACGCGCGGCCGGCAGGTGCCGCAGGTCGCCTGCGCGATCACGCGCACGGTCGCGGCGACGCATGAAATCATCCGCCAGGCGATCCCGGAATCGCCGCTTTTCTCCGGCGCGATCGAGGGGGCGGGGCCGCGCTATTGCCCGTCGATCGAGGACAAGATCCACCGCTTCGGCGATCGCGATGGGCATCAGATCTTCCTGGAGCCGGAGGGGCTGGACGATCCCATCGTCTACCCGAACGGCCTGTCGACCTCGATCGGGGAGGCGGGGCAGGCGGCGATGATCGCCTCGATCCCGGGGCTGGAAGAGGCGCGGATCACGGTTCCGGGTTATGCCGTGGAATATGACCATATCGATCCGCGCGCCTTGACGGCGACGCTGGCGATGGCGGCGCTGCCGGGGCTGTTCTGTGCAGGGCAGATCAATGGCACGACCGGCTATGAAGAGGCGGCGGGGCAGGGGCTGGTCGCGGGGCTGAACGCCGCTGCGCATGCGCTGGATGTGGCACCAGTGATCCTCGACCGTGCGTCGAGCTATCTGGGCGTTATGATCGACGATCTCGTCCTGCAAGGCGTGACCGAACCCTATCGGATGCTGACCGCGCGGGCGGAGTTCCGACTGTCGCTTCGGGCCGATAATGCGGAGACGCGGTTGGGGCCGATCGGGATGGCAGCCGGATGCCTGTCGGTAGAGCGGGCAGCGCATCAGGCGGCGCGGCAGGCAGCGCGGGAGACGCTGATGGAGCGGCTGTCGGTTCCGCGATCGGCGGCGGCGGTGCAGGCCGCGGGGGGCGTGGTCAGCCAGGACGGAACGCGGCAATCGGCCTTTGCCTGGTTGCGCTTTGCCGGGGTCGAGCCGGATCGACTGGTGCCGGGTGCCACCGACGGTATCGGTCCGGCAGTCGTCGCCGAGGTGATCGAGGATGCTCGCTACGCCCCCTATCTGGAGCGGCAAGCGGCGGAGGTCGCGCAGCTGCGCGCGGATGAGGAGATGCTGTTGCCCGATACGATCGATTATGCGGCGATCCCTGGTCTGTCGAACGAGATGGTTTCGCGACTGTCGGCCAGCCGGCCACGCTCGCTGGCGGCGGCGGCGCGAGTGCGCGGGGTGACGCCGGCGGCGCTGTCGGCGGTGTTGTTGCACACGAAGCGGTTGGCGGCATGACCGAGGACGAGGCACGTAATTGGGTCGCGGCACGGGTCGAGGCTCCTGCCTTCGCGCGGATGGAGCGGTTCGTGGCGGCGGTCGTTGCGGAGAATGAGCGGCAGAACCTGATCTCTCCAGCCACCGTCCCGCACGTGTGGAGCCGGCATGTGGTGGATTCGCTGCAACTGCTGCCGCTCGGTCGGGGTGAGGGGGCGTGGCTGGATATCGGGACGGGTGGCGGCTTCCCCGGCATGGTGCTGGCGATCGCCGGGGCGGTGCCGATCCTGATGGTCGAACCCCGGCGGAAACGCGCGACGTTCCTGGCGGACTGCGTCGCCGATCTGGGGATCGCTGGGGCAGAGGTAGCCTCTCGCAAGGTAGAGCAGGTGACGTGGCAGGCGGCGACGATCACCGCGCGCGCAGTGGCATCGATCGAAAAGCTTTTGCTTGCGGCGGCGCATTGCGCCACAAGCGAGACACGCTGGTTGCTTCCGCGCGGATCGGTCGATGCGGCCGAGGTGGGGGCGCTTGCAACCCGTCATCAGCTGGTGTTTCACGTGGAACAAAGCCTCACGCAAAGCGACTCGGCCATCCTCGTTCTGGAGGGGCGCGGCCGGTGATTACGATCGCGATCGCCAATCAGAAGGGCGGCGTCGGCAAGACGACGAGCGCGATCAACATCGGCACCGCGCTGGCCGCGACGGGTCAGCGCGTGCTGCTGATCGACCTCGATCCGCAAGGCAACGCCTCGACCGGGCTGGGGGTGGGCCAATCCCAGCGTGAGCGGTCGAGCTATGACGTGCTGATGGGCGAGGCGAGCGTCGTCGAGGCGACGATCGCGACGAAGGTGCCGCGCCTGGACCTGGTCGCGGCGACGGTCGATCTGTCGGGCGCGGAGATCGAACTGGTGGAGTTCGAAGCTCGCACGCACAGGCTGGATCAGGCGCTGAATGCGGCGCAGGGGCAGTGGGATATCGTGCTGATCGATTGCCCGCCGTCGCTTGGGCTGCTGACGATCAATGCGATGGTCGCGGCGGATGCGCTGTTCGTGCCGCTGCAATGCGAATTCTTCGCGCTGGAGGGTTTGTCGCAGCTGCTCAGCACGGTGGAGCGTATCCGCTCTCGCTTCAATCCGGGCCTGTCGATCATCGGTGTGGCGCTGACGATGTACGATCGGCGCAACCGGCTGACCGAACAGGTGTCAGCGGATGTGCGCGCAGTGCTGGGCAAGGTGGTGTTCGAGACGGTGATCCCGCGCAACGTTCGCCTGTCTGAGGCGCCCAGCCATGGCCTGCCGGCGCTGATCTATGACCATCGCTGCTCCGGGTCGGAGGCGTATATGGCGCTGGCGCGCGAGATGATCGGCCGGCTGCCGCGCGCGGCGAAGGCGGCGGCATGACCGATCTGGGGCGGCGACCGCGCGGCGGTCTGGGGCGCGGACTGAACGCGCTGCTGGGAGAAATGGCGCGCGAGGCGCCGGTGAGCCCTGACGCGCCGCAGCCATCGGGCGTGCGGATGCTGCCTGTCAGCGCGATGGCGCCGCACCCGGATCAGCCCCGCCGCCATTTCGACGAGGCGATGCTGGAGGAGCTGGCGGGCTCCATCGCGACGCGGGGGCTGATCCAGCCGATCGTCGTCCGGCCGCATGGTCATCAATATCAGATCGTCGCGGGAGAGCGCCGCTGGCGCGCGGCGCAGCGGGCCAAGCTGGCCGAGGTGCCCGTCGTTGTCCGCGACCTGTCGGACAGCGAGACGCTGGAAATCGCGCTGGTCGAGAATATCCAGCGCCAGGATCTGAACGCGATCGAAGAGGCGCAGGCGTATCAGCGGCTGGCCGGCGAATATGGCCATACGCAGGATGCGCTGGCGAAGATCGTCCACAAATCGCGCAGCCACGTCGCCAACCTGTTGCGGCTGCTGGAACTGCCCGATCCGGTGCAGGCACAGGTGATCGACGGTCGCCTGTCGATGGGCCATGCGCGGGCGCTGTTGGGTGCGCCCGATGTGGAGGGGCTGGCCGATCAGGTCGTTTCGCGTGGGCTGTCGGTGCGCGAGACGGAGAAGCTGGCGCGCGAGACGAAGGCACCGCGCCGCGATCCCACCCCGCCGCGTGGCGGCCGGGCAACGGGAGGCCCGTCGCACGAGGGCGACGCGGATATCGCGGCGCTGACGCAGCAACTCGCCGATCTGCTGGGTGTGTCTGTGACAATTCAGCATGGGGAGAAGGGCGGTACGCTGGCACTGGGCTATGCGACGCTCGATCAGCTCGACATGCTGTGCCAGCGGCTGACGGGAGAGGGGATTTAGGCGGGGGCGACGCCGGAATGATCGCGGCGCGGCCCTCACGCTCAAATGGCGGAGGATCAGTTGCGGACCGTGGCGATCTCAGCGGCCGGTGTCCTCGGACCAGGATTGATCGATAAGGATCGTCGATTCGACCGGCTGGCCGTTTTCGTCCAGCCACGGCGCGTAGCGAAAGCGCTGCTCGATCAGGTCGATCACCCGGCGATCCAATGCGGGCAGGCCGCTTGACCGTCTGGCAACGCAGTTTGTCAATCTGGTGTTGACGAGAAGTGTGCAGCTGACCGAGAGCGAACGGCCGATAATGGCATCGCCCTTCTCCTCGCCGCCGGCGTCCTCGACATCGCGGAAGCGGATCCTTCCCTTCAGCCAATGCGGCTCGGTTTCATAGCCGGGCCCGCCATCGCCATCCCCGCCATTGCCGCTGCCGCGCCCGTCGCCGATCCCACCCGCGCCTGGGCCCGGGCCGGGTGTGTCGGCGGCGCCCTGTCGCGGGGCATTGCCGGTGCCGATTACCGGCGTGGTGACGAGGAGCGGTGGGGGGACGATGACGGGCGGCGGCGGCGCGACGATCTGCGTCGCCTGCGCGCGCAGGCCGGCGGGCGCGGCGCGGCCCTCCGGCCGGTGGCTGCGCTGGCGCTGGGCAACGACGCGCGGCGGCTCCGGCGGCCGGGGCGGGACGATATCGAAGAGCGCGAGCGATGGCTGGTCGGCGGCGGGCATCGCAATGCCCAAGCCCGTCAGCAGCGCCCAGCCGATCGCCCCGGCCAGCGCGGCGCTGAGCGCGGCGGGGCCGAGCCGCTGGCGGACGGGGATCGCATCGCCGTACATCCGGTAAAGCTGGGCACTCCCGCGACGCTTACAAGCCTGCTAGGGGGCCGCCATGCTTTCCCTGAACGGTATCACCGTGCGCCTTGGCGGCCGCACGATCCTCGACGGCGCGTCGGCGGCGCTTCCGCCCGGCAGCCGCGTCGGCCTGATCGGTCGCAACGGCGCGGGCAAATCGACGCTGGTGAAGGTGATCGCGGGGATGCTCGACCCCGATGACGGCACCGCCGACATGCCGCGCGGCGCGCGGCTGGGCTATATCGCGCAGGAGGCACCCGCCGGGGACGCAACGCCGTTCGACACGGTGCTGGCCGCCGCTACGGAGCGCGCCGCGCTGCTGGAAGAGGCCGAGACCTGCGAGGACATGGACCGGCTGGGCGATGTGCACGAGCGGCTGATCGCGATCGATGCCTATGCCGCGCCGGCGCGCGCCGCGCGGATCCTGGTAGGGCTGGGGTTCGACGAAGAGATGCAGCAGCGCACGCTCGACAGCTTTTCGGGCGGATGGAAGATGCGCGTCGCGCTGGCGGCGCTGCTGTTCTCGCAACCCGACCTGCTGCTGCTCGACGAGCCGTCGAACCACCTCGATCTGGAAGCGGTGATGTGGCTGGAGGATTTCCTGAAATCTTATCCGGCGACGATCGTCGTGGTCAGCCATGAACGCGACTTCCTGAACAACGTCGTCGATCATATCCTGCACCTGCAGGGTGGCAAGATCACGCTCTACCCCGGCGGCTATGACGCATTCGAGCGGCAGCGGGCGGAGCGGATGGCGCAGATCGCCGCCGCGCGCGCGAACCAGGATGCGCAGCGCGCCAAGCTGCAGGATTATATCGCGCGCAACTCCGCCCGCGCCTCCACGGCGAAACAGGCGCAGAGCCGTGCGAAGATGCTGGCGCGGATGCAGCCGATCGCGGAGCTGGCGAACGATCCGTCGCTCAGCTTCGACTTCCCAAACCCGTCCGAGCTGCGGCCGCCGCTCATCACGCTGGACATGGCGTCGGTCGGCTATGGCGAGACGCCGATCCTGTCGCGGCTGAACCTGCGGCTCGATCCCGATGACCGGATCGCGCTGCTGGGCCGCAACGGCAACGGCAAGACGACACTGGCGCGGCTGCTGGCGGCGCAGCTGACGACGATGGATGGCGCCATGGCGTCATCGGGCAAGATGAAGGTCGGCTATTTCACCCAGTATCAGGTCGAGGAGCTGGAGGCGGACGATACGCCGCTGGCGCACATGACGCGGGTGATGCGCGATGCCTCTCCGGCGGCGGTGCGCGCGCAGCTGGGGCGGTTCGGCTTTTCGGGCGACCGGGCGACGGCGCGGGTCGGCACCATGTCGGGCGGCGAGCGCGCGCGGCTGGCGCTGGCGCTGGTGACGCGCGAGGCGCCGCACCTCCTGATCCTCGACGAGCCGACCAACCACCTCGACGTCGATGCGCGCGAGGCGCTGGTGCAGGCGCTGAACGCCTATACCGGCGCGGTGCTGCTGGTCAGCCACGACCGGCACATGCTGGAACTGACGGCGGACCGGCTGGTGCTGGTCGACCAGGGCACGGCGCGCGAGTTCGACGGCAGCCTCGACGATTATATCGCACTGGTCCTGTCGGGCGACGGCAAGGGCGAGAAGGCGAAGAAGGAAAAGGGCAAGGACGGGCGCAAGGCCGCCGCCGACCGGCGCGAGCTGGACAAGGCGCTGAAGAAGGAAGCGCGCGACGCCGAGGCGGAACTGGCGAAGCTGACCGCCGAGCGCGCGGCGGTGGACCGGGCGATGTTCGACCCCTCCACGGCGGATGCGAAGTTCGCGAAGCTGACGATGACCGAGCTGATGAAGCGCCGCGCCGACCTGACCGACCGGATCGAGGCGGCCGAGACGCGCTGGATGGCGGCGAGCGAGGCGCTGGAGGGGGCGGGGTAGGGGCTTTCCTAGCTCACCCCTCCCCTTCGGGGTGGGGCCGGGGGGTGGGGCGCTTACCCAAGCGCGGCGTTTGCGGTGACGCCCCACCCCAACCCCTCGCCTGAAGGGGAGGGGCTATTTTAGGGAAAATCCGAGCAATTCCGCCACTTGCGTGAAGTCGGTCGCGATCGCGTCCGCCCCCAGATCGGTCAGCCGTTGTGCGTGATCGACCGCGCAATGCTCCCCGGCGCACAGGCCGATGACGAAGGCGCCCGTCTTCGCCGCGCCGGTGACGCCGATCGGCGAATCCTCGATGATCGCGCAAGCCTCGATCGGGATGCCGAGCGCGGCGGCGCCGTGCAGGTAGAGGTCGGGATGGGGCTTGCCGCGCGCGACATGCTCCTTGCCCGAATAGAGATGCGCGCCGAACGCCTCGCGCAGCCCGATATGGCGCAGATGCGCGTCGATCCAGGCGACGGTGCTGGACGAGACGATCGCGCGCGGCAGGCCGGGCGGCAGCGCACGCACGAAGGCGATCGCGCCCGCCACCTCGCCCACGCCCTCGCGCAGCGCGCGTTCGTTCTCGATCTCGCGCGCGGCGGCGAACCCTTCGGGCAGGGGCGCGCCGATATGATGCTCGATCGCGGCGATGAAGCCCGCGCCCGACAGGCCCATGAAATGCGTCATCGCGTCATCGGCGGTGGTGGGGTGGCCGGCCTGTGTCAGCCAGTCCGCGACGTGGCGGTTGCCGGCCGATTCGCTTTCCACCAGCACCCCGTCGAAATCGAACAGCAGCGCGGCGGGGGTGAAGCGCGCGGTCATGCGCGCGCGCCGAACAGCGCGGTGCCGACGCGCACCGCCGTGGCGCCGAGCGTGACGGCGGTGTCGAGATCGTCCGACATGCCCATCGACAGGCCGGGCAGGTCATGGTCGCGCGCCAGTTTGGCCAGAAGCGCGAAATAGGGGGCGGGCTCCACGCCCAGCGGCGGCACCGCCATCAGGCCGATGACGGGCAGGCCGGCGGCGCGGGCGGCGGTGAGCAGCGCGGGCAGCTCCGCGACCGGGCAGCCGCCCTTTTGCGGCTCGTCGCCGATATTGACCTGGATGTAGCAGGCGGGGCGGCGGCCGCTCTTCTCCATCGCGGCGGCGAGCGCGGTGACGAGCGAGGGGCGGTCGACCGCGTGGATCGCATCGAACAGATCGACCGCGTCAGCCGCCTTGTTCGACTGGAGCTGGCCGACGAGATGGAGTTCGACGTCGGGGAAACGGGTGCGCAGCGCGGGCCATTTCTCCTGCGCCTCCTGCACGCGGTTCTCCCCGAAGACGCGCTGGCCGGCGGCGAGCAGCGGTTCGATTGCCTCGGCGGGCTTCGTCTTGCTGACGGCGATGAGGGTGACGCTGTCGGGCGCGCGATCCGCCTGTTTGGCGGCGGCACGGATGCGGGCGTGGATCGCCGCGAGACGGGCGGCACTGTCCTGGTCGGTCATGCGCGCGCTATAGGACGCAGCGTGGCGCGCCGATACCCCGAGAGCTGGCTGATGACCGACGAACGCGTCGGCGAGGCGCTGTGGCAGATGCTGATGCGCGTGCCGCCGGGCGGGGGCGTGGTGTTCCGCCACCATGCCACCCCGGCGGCGGAGCGGCGGCGGATCTTCGCGCGGGTGCGGCGGATCGCGCGGGCGCGGGGGCTGATGCTGCTGGTGGCGGGGGCGCCGCTACCGGGGGCGGACGGGCGGCACGGGCGGGTGCGGGGCGCGGTCAGCTGGCCCGCGCACGACCGGGCGGAGGCGCTGGCGGCGCGGCGCAAGGGCGCGCGGCTGCTAATGCTGTCGCCCGTCTTTCCGACGCGCTCGCATCCCGGCGCGGCGGCGGCGGGGGCGGCGCGGCTGGCGCGGATCGGGCGGGATACCGGGTTGCCGATGATCGCGCTGGGGGGAATGACCGCGCGGCGGTTCCGCCGGGTGCGCGGGCTGGGCTTTGCCGGCTGGGCGGCGATCGACGCCTGGGGCGGGTGAGGGCCGCAGGCGGATCCACGCATGCGGCGCGGCATCGTGTGTACGACGTTGATTTACTTGTCTGCTTGGCGAACGCGTGAGTCGACCGACGCGTCAGAAGCGGAAGGCGGTGCCCACATAGACCGCCTGGCTGTCACGGCGCTGGTCGAGCTGCGTCAGCCGGTCGCGATCGGTGCGATAGCGGACCCCGGCGGTGACGTCGATGTTGCGCGTCAGGCGATAGGAGCCGCCCATCTCGACCGAATAGCCGGGCAGGTCGGAGACGAGCAACGGCGCGCCGGTGGCGGGGCGATCGGCCTCCGCCTTCACGCGGCCGCTCCAGTGCGGGGCGGTGTAGCTGACGGCGACGTCCGCCGACTCGCGGCTACCGGGCTGACCCATCATATCGACGCGGCTGACGTCGCTGGCGATCGCGAACCGCTTCCACCCGACGGCGACGCCCAGATTGTAGGCGATCGGCGCGATGCCCGCGCTGCTGCCCAGCGCCATCCCGTCACGCGGCGTCGCACCGCGCGCCGACCGTGCGCGAACCGCGACCGTCACCGCGCGCGAGTCGCGGCGCGATTCGGCGGGGGTGAAGCGGAACTCGCTATCCTTGAAGCCGCCGCGCGCGAGCAGGGCGGCGAGTCGCGGATCACCGGCGGTGGGGGTGAAGTCCCCTGCGTCGCGGTTGGCGCGAACGGGTGGCGGCGTCTGGCGACCGGCCTGACGGTCGATCGCACCGAAGGCGGGCGCGACGAGAGCGCTAACGGCGCAAAGCGCCGCCAGAGCAACTCCGGTCATGATCCGCCCACTGCTCACCAATGCCCTCCCAAGATGGCCCATCGGACCTAGGAACGGTCATAACACCGTTCCATCCCCCAAGACCATTATGTCTGTGTATTATTGCGGATGTGTTGCACCGGGCACACAATTCCGGTCCGGCCCTAAAAGGCGGCCGGCCCGGTGACGGGAGCGGCGGCCGGTGCCGCTTGCCGGTGGGGGCGGCGGGCGATAGAGGCGATGGGTCGCCCACACCGCGCAGGATTTCTCGCCATGTTCCGCCGTACCGCTTCCCGTCTTGCGCCCGTCCTCGTAGTGGCGGCCGCGCTGTCGCTGGGCGCCTGCGCCAGCAAGTCCGCCCGCCCGACCAGCGACCTCGCCGCGTCGAAGGTGACGACGATCGGCGTCAATTCCTATCTGTGGCGCGCCAGCCTGGATACGCTGTCGTTCATGCCGCTGGTGCAGACCGACTCGAACGGCGGCGTGATCGTGACCGACTGGTACGCCAATCCGCAGGTGCCCACCGAGCGGGTGAAGTTCACCGTGACGATCCTGGACCAGGACCTGCGCGCCGACGCGGTGCGCGTCGCCGGGCTGCGGCAGGTCAATCGCGGCGGCCAGTGGGTCAACGTGCCGATGACCGCCGCGACGACGCAGAAGCTGGAAGATCTGATCCTGACCCGCGCTCGCGACCTGCGCCGCGCGTCCGTCGTCGGCTGAACGAAGGGCCGGACCGAGCGATGAGCCGTTACAATGCGCTGAAGGCGGACGCCCATTGGCAGGGCGTGTGGGATGCGCGGCAGACCTTCGCCGCCGATGACGCCAGCCCCAAGCCGCGATCCTATGTGCTTGAGATGTTTCCCTATCCGTCGGGGCGCATCCATATGGGCCACGTCCGCAACTATACGATGGGCGACGTGCTGGCGCGCTATCGGCGGATGACCGGGCACGAGGTGCTGCATCCGATGGGCTGGGACGCCTTCGGCATGCCGGCCGAGAATGCGGCGATGGAAAAGGGCACGCACCCCGGCAGCTGGACGCGCGCGAACATCGCGACGATGAAGGCGCAGCTGAAGCGGCTGGGCTTCGCGCTGGACTGGTCGCGCGAACTGGCGACGTGCGAGCCAGACTATTACGGGCACGAGCAGGCGCTGTTCCTCGACCTCGTCGCGGGCGGGCTGGTCTATCGCAAGGAATCGTCGGTCAACTGGGACCCGGTCGATATGACCGTGCTGGCGAACGAGCAGGTGATCGACGGGCGCGGCTGGCGATCGGGCGCGCTGGTCGAGAAGCGCAAGCTGAACCAGTGGTTCCTGAAGATCACCGACTTCGCCGACGACCTGCTGGAAGGCCTTTCGGAGCTGAAGGACTGGCCGGAAAAGGTCCGGCTGATGCAGGAGAACTGGATCGGCAAGTCGGAAGGGCTGACGTTCCGCTTCGCGCCGCTGACGCCGCTGGAACAGCCGATCGAGGTCTATTCGACGCGGCCCGACACGATCTTCGGCGCCAGCTTCGTCGCGATCGCCGCCGACCATCCGGTCGCACAGGCGGTGGCGGCGTCGAACGAGGCGGCGGCGGCCTTTATCGAGCGCTGCAAGCAGGGCGGCACCACCGCCGCCGAGCTGGAAACGCAGGAGAAGCTGGGCTTCGACACCGGGTTCGAGGTGTTGCATCCGTTCGACTCGGGCTGGACGCTGCCCGTCTATATCGCGAACTTCGTGCTGATGGATTACGGCACGGGCGCGGTGATGGGCGTGCCCGCGCACGACCAGCGCGACCTGGATTTCGCCCGGAAGTACGGGCTGGAGGTGGCGCGCGTCGTCGCCGATGGCGATCAGACCGCGCTGACATTCGAAGGCGACACCGCCTACACGGGACCCGGCGCGATCGTGAATTCGCGTTTTCTGGATGGCATGAGCGTCGCCGAGGCCAAGCGCGCGGTGATCGCGCGCGCCGAGGGCGAGGGCTGGGGGACGGGCACGACCGTCTATCGCCTGCGCGACTGGGGCGTCAGCCGCCAGCGCTATTGGGGCACGCCGATCCCGATCATCCATTGCGACGCGTGCGGCGCGGTGCCGGTGCCGCGCGACCAGCTGCCCGTGGTGCTGCCCGAGGACGTGACGTTCGACGTGCCGGGCAACCCGCTGGACCGGCATCCGACGTGGAAGCATGTCGATTGCCCGCAATGCGGCAAGCCGGCGCGGCGGGAGACCGATACGCTCGACACCTTCGTCGATTCCAGCTGGTATTTCATCCGCTTCGCCAGCCAGCCCAAGGACCGCGCGTTCGATCCGGCGGTGGCGGAAAAGTGGTTGCCGGTCGGCCAGTATATCGGCGGCGTCGAGCATGCGATCCTGCATCTGCTCTATGCGCGGTTCTGGACGCGGGCGCTGAAGCATATCGGCCGGCTGGATATCGCCGAGCCGTTCGCGGGCCTGTTCACGCAGGGCATGGTGACGCACGAGACGTATCAGCTGGCGATACCCGACTATGACGGGCCGCCGGGCGCACTGTGGGTGTCGCCCGCCGATCTGGTGATCGGCGAGAACGGCCAGCGCTTCTGCAAGATGCCCGACGATGCGCTGATCCCGGTGACGGTCGGCCGCGTCGAGAAGATGTCCAAGTCGAAGAAGAACACGGTCGATCCCGAACCGATCGTCGATCGCTACGGGGCGGACGCGGTGCGCTGGTTCATGCTGTCCGACAGCCCGCCCGAGCGCGACCTGCCCTGGTCGGAGGCGGGGATCGAGGGTGCGTGGCGCTTCGTCCAGCGGCTGTGGCGGATCGTGACCACGGATGCGGCCGGCGAGGGCGAGGACCTGACGCTGCGCCGCCTGTCGCATCGCACCGTGCGGGACGTGGCGGCGGATATCGAGGCGCTGCAGTTCAACAAGGCGGTGGCGCGGCTCTATACGCTGGCGTCCGCGATCGAGAAGGCGGGCCCGTCGGCCGATCGCCACGCCGCCGCGCACACGCTGCTGCTGCTGACCGCGCCGATGGTGCCGCACGTCGCCGAAGAGGCATGGGCGGCGCAGGGCCATGACGGACTGATCGCCGATGCGGCGTGGCCGGTCGTCGACCCCGCGATGCTGGTCGATGACGAGGTGACGGTGGCGGTGCAGATCAACGGCAAGCTGCGCGACACGCTGACGCTGGCCAAGGGCCAGTCGAAGGAGGCGCTGGAGGCCGCGGCGCTGGCGAGCGAGAAGGTCGTGCGCGCGCTGGAGGGCAAGAGCCCGCGCAAGGTGATCGTGGTGCCCGATCGCCTCGTGAATCTGGTCGCGTGATGCGGTCCCTGCGCCTTGCCGGGCCCGTGCTCGCCGCCGCGCTGCTGCTGTCGGGCTGCGGGCTGAAGCCGCTCTATGCCGGTGGCGGCGAGGGCGGGGTGGCGAGCGCGCTGTCGGGCATCGAGGTCGCGCCGATCGAGGGCAAGGCGGGCTGGCTGATGGCCAACGCGCTGCGCGACCGGCTGCAACAGTCGGGCGCGCCGCGTTACCGGCTGGTGGTGCGGCTGGACGACCAGATCGCCGGGCTGGGCGTGCGCCGCGACGACAGCGTCACGCGCGAGCGGCGGACGCTGCGCGCGCGATACCAGCTGGTCGAGGCGGGCAGCGCGAAGATCCTGTTCGACGCGACCGCCGGATCGGATGCCGGGATCGATGTCGTCCAGTCCGAATATGCGACGATCGCGGCGGAAGAGACGGCGCTGGAGCGATTGTCCGATATCGTCGCCGACCAGATCGTCGCGCGGCTGGCGCTCTATGCCCGCTCCCCCACGCCGCCGCCGCTGACGGTGCCGGCCGATCCGAAGCCTGCGCCGGCCGTCGGCGAGCCGTGAAGGCCAGCGCCAACCAGATCCGCCAGGCGCTGTCGGCGCCGCGCCCCCCGATCCGCCTCTATCTGCTGCACGGCCCCGACGAGGCCGGGGCCGCCGCGCTGGCCGCGCTGGTCGGCACGGCGATGGGCGAGCGGGCGGAGCGCGTCGATCTGGAAGGTAGCGTGCTGCGCGGCGATCCCGCCCGGCTGGTGGACGAGGCGGCGGCGCTGTCGCTGTTCGGCGATCCGCGCTGGGTGCGGGTGACGGCGGCGGGCGAGGAAAGCCTGGCGGCGTGCACCGCGCTGCTGGAGGCGGACGCGGTGGCGCATCCCGTGGTCGCGATCGCGCCGGCGGTGAAGACGAGCGCGAAGATCGTGAAGCTGGCGATCGATTCGCCGCTGGCGATGGCCTTCGCCTGCTACGCGCCGACCGCGCAGGATGCGGAGCGGCTGGCGGCGACGCTGGCGGGGGAGCAGGGGCTGCGGCTGGCCCCCGGTACGGCCGCGCGGCTGGTGGCGGGGAGTGGCGGCGACCGCGCGGTGCTGGCGCAGGAGATCGGCAAGCTGGCGCTCTATCTGGATGCCGCGCCCGACCGGCCGATGGCGCTGGAGCATGACGCGATCGATGCGGTCGGCGCCGATCTGGACGAGGCGGAGGCGACGCGCGCGGTCGAGGCGCTGGTCGAGGGGAGGCCCGATCTGCTGGCGGGCGAGCTGGCGCGGCTGGCGGAAGCGGGCACGTCTCCCATCCCCTGGCTGCGGCAGATCGCGCGGCGGCTGGTCGCGCTGGGTGAGATGCGCGCGGAGATGGCGACGGGCGAGCCGGTCGATGCGATCATGAAGCGGCACCGCGTCTTCTTCCGCGAGGAGGCGGCGACCGCCCGCGCGCTCAGGCGCTGGAACCCGGCGATGCTGGCCGATGCGCTGGCGCGGGTCCGCGCGGCGGAGCGGGCGGTGATGGCGCCGAACAATGCCGGCGGCGTGCTGGCCGATGCGGCGGTGCTGACGCTGGCCCGCGCGCTGGCGCGGCGGGGGTAGGGCAGGCCCCTAGCGCGCCGCGCCGCCCGTGATTTCCGGGGCTGGCGCGGGGGCGAAGGGGTCACCGGCGTTCCAGCGCGGACGGTCGGGCGCATCGGCGACGGCGCGGATGATCGCGGCGGCGACGCGGGCGAAGGGCGCGGCGGCGGTCCATTCGATCGGATGCGCCAGATCGTCGGCGGGCGTGTGGTAGCGGGTCCGCGCGAAGTCGCGCTGCCGCTCCGCCGAACCGCCGCCGGGCCCCGCCTTCAGCGCGATCGCGGGGATGCCGGCGCGCGCGAAGCTGTACTGGTCCGACCGGACGAAGCGGCCCTGCTCGGGCTCCCAGTCCGGCACGACGGGCAGGCCGAGCGAGGCGGCGGCGCGCGCGGCGAGCGGCCCCAGCGTCGATCGCGGGCCGCCATGGACGACGATATCGCGCAGCGGCGCGAGCAGCAGCGGCATGTCGAGATTGATGTCCGCGACCAGCGCCTCGCGCGGCACAGGCGGGCGGGCGACGAAGGCGTCGCTGCCGAGCAGCCCCTTTTCCTCGCCGGTCAGCGCGACGAACAGGATGCTGCGGCGGGGCGGCGGCGTCTGCGCGGTTAGTTGGCGAGCGGCCTCCAGCATGATCGCGACGCCGACCGCATTGTCCTGCGCGCCGTTGGCGATCTGGTCCGCCCCGGCGGGCGCATCGACCAGACCGAGATGGTCGAGATGCGCGGTGACGACGACATAGTCGCGCGCCAGCGCCGGATCGCTGCCGCGCAGCAGCCCAACGACATTGGCGCTCGATACGTGGTGCCGGTGCGCGGCGAGCGTGTAGCGGAGCGTCCCGGGCAGGGTGCCGGTGGGGATGGGGGCCCCTGCCTTGGCCGCCCCGACGATCGCCGCGAGCGACAGCGGCGTGCCCGCGAACAGCCGCGCCGCGCCGGTGGCGGTGAGCGCCGCGATGATCGGCGCGCCCTCGTCCCGGTCCGCCCGGCCGAATCGCGGCGTCTGCCACGCGGGGTCGCCGCCTGCGAGCAGGACGACCGCACGGGCGCCGTGCGCCGCGGCGGCCAGCGCGCGCTGGCGGGGGTTGCCGAGATGGCCGGCGACGTCGGGCGCGAAGCCGGCGGGCCGGGTCGCGAGGATCAGGACGATCGCGTCCCTGACGTCCAGCCCGCGATAATCGTCGCGCCCCGTCGCGGGGTCGACGATCCCTTCGCCCGCGAAGACGATCCGCCCCGCCAGCGACAGGCCGGCGCGGCCGGGCAGCGCGGCGGCGACATAATCCTCGCCCAGCGTCAGCGGCACGACACCGCCGTCGCGGTCGAGCGTGAGCGCGGGCGGCGCGGTGGCGCGGGAGACGGTCAGCGGCACACGCTGATACCAGCCGCCGTCCGCGCCGGGTGACAGGCCGGCGGCGCGCATCCGGGCGGCGACATGGGCGGCGGCGCGGTCATACGCCTTCGTCCCCGCCTCGCGCCCCTGCATCGCGTCGTCGGCCAGCACGGCGACGTCGGCGCGGATCGCCGCCTCTTCGGTGGGTGGGGGCGGGGCGGCCGCGACGGTCGCCGCGAGGCAGGCGAGGAGGAAGGGCGCACGCATCGCCCGCCGGTGTCCGCGCGGATGCGGGGCGGGTCAAGCGACGAATCCCCTTGACAGCGTGACGCTGTTTGAGTACAAAACAGGAACATCGAGATGGTGTGACGGGCCGGGGCGGCTCGGGGGGCTACGGCCTTCCGGGCAGTCGACCGGCCCGTTTCGCGTGGGCGGGCGAAAGGAGGCGGGCATGGCGGATAGGGGCCGGGATGCCGGCGGGTCGCCGGAAGCGGAACGGGATGAGGATGGCGATGCGGTCGCCGCGCCGCAGCCGGGCGGGCTGGCGGCATGGCGGCAGGCGCGGGCGGAGGCTTATGACCGGATCGAGGAGGCGCTGTTCGCGCGGGCCGAGGGCGAGGGCGGGAAGAAGAACTTCGATCCCGCCCTGGCGCTCAACCTGCTGAAGATGCGGCGGCCGGAGCGGCCCGCCGATCCGGCGGGGACGCGGACAGGCGGGGGCGTGACGCATGTGCCGATCGGCGTGGTGATCGACGCGCTGCTGCGCCGCCTGTCGAACATCGCGCGGCAGGAGGGAGGATGACGGCGATGGACGGCGGGGAGGGGGTGGCGACGCTCCGCGCGGTCGTCGGCCGCGTCGCGCAGCTGCCGGAGGGGGCGCGGACGGATCTGGTGCGGAGGCTGCCGGTGGCGGTCGCGCGGACGCTGCACGATTGCTGGCCGCTCTGGGCGCATCCGGGCCAGTTGCCGGGGCGGGAGGACTGGACACTGTGGCTGATCCGCGCAGGGCGCGGCTTCGGCAAGACGCGGGCGGGGGCGGAGTGGGTGCAGGCCTATGCCCGCGCGCATGTATCGGCGCGGATCGCGCTGGTCGGCGCCAGCCGCGACGATGTGCGGCAGGTGATGGTCGAGGGGCCGTCCGGCCTGATCGCGACCGCCCGCCACGGCGAGCGGATCGAGTGGCGGCCGACGACGGGCGAGGTCCGCTTCGCGTCGGGCGCGCGGGCGTTCGTCTATTCGGCGGGCGCGCCGGAGGGGCTGCGCGGGCCCGAGCATCACGCCGCATGGTGCGACGAGCTGGCGAAGTGGCGTCATGGCGAGGCGACGTGGGACAATTTGATGCTGGGGATGCGGCTGGGCGAGCGGCCGCAGGTGCTGGTCACGACGACGCCGCGACCCAATCCGCTGATGCGGCGGGTGATGGCGGAGCCGGGGTTGATCGAGACGCGCGGCGGCACGAATGACAATCCGCATCTGGCCGCGGGCGTCCGCGCGCGGTTCGTCGCGCAATATGGCGGGTCGAAGCTGGGCCGGCAGGAGCTGGACGGCGAGATGGTGGACGACCTGACGGATGCGCTGTGGACGCGGGCGCTGCTCGATCGGCAGCGGGTATCGATGCCGCCGCCCTTCGTCCGCGTCGTGGTGGGCGTCGATCCGCCCGCGGGGGCGGACGGCGATGCGTGCGGGATCGTCGCGGTCGCGATGGGGCGCGACGGCCATGGCTATGTCGTGGAGGATGCCAGCGTGCAGGGCCGATCGCCCGAGGGCTGGGCGCGGGCGGTGGCGGGCTGTGCCGAGCGGCACGGCGCCGATCGCGTCGTGGTGGAGAAGAATCAGGGCGGTGACATGGTCGAAAGCGTGCTGCGCGCCGTATCCGCCGCCATGCCGCTCAGGCTGGCCCATGCAGTCCGGTCGAAGGGCGCGCGGGCGGAGCCGGTCGCGGCGCTCTATGGCGCGGGGCGGATGTTCCATGTCGGCGCCTTTCCGGCGCTGGAGGACGAGATGTGTGGGCTGACGCTGGCCGGATATGAGGGGCCGGGCCGCTCGCCCGACCGCGCCGACGCGCTGGTCTGGGCGGCGGCGACGCTGATGCTGGGGCGCGCGACCGAAGCGGGAATGCGGGTGGTGTGACGCCACGCTCTCCGTTCGCTCTGAGGAGAGGCTGAGCGAAGCCGAAGCCTCGTCTCGAAGGGCAGGTGCTTCGAGACGGCATTTCGCCTGCGCTCAATGCCCCCCTCAGCACGAACGGTTCACAAGCCTTTCGGCACCTCGTGCCGCAATCATTACAGGAGTAACGGACATGAAGCTGTTCGGTCGAAAGGCCGGGCGCGGTGAGGCGCGTCCGGCATTATCGGGATCGGGAGCCGTCACGCGATCGGGCGTGCCGGTGACGGGCGGGTGGCCCCGCTCCTACGAGGCGCAGGTACGCGAGGCGTATCTGGGCAATGCCGTCGCCCAGCGCGCGGTCAGGCTGGTGACGGAGGCGCTGGCGGGGGCGCCGGTGACGGGATCGGACCCGGAGCTGATCGCGCTGGTCGCAGCGCGATCCGCCGGCCAGTCGCTGCTGGCGACGGCGGCGGCGCATTTGCTGCTGCACGGCAACGCCTATATCCAGATCCTGCGCGATGCTGAGGGCGGGGCGGCGGAGCTGTATGCGCTGCGGCCAGAGCGCGTGTCGGTGGAGACGGATGCGGGCGGCTGGCCCGCCGCGTACCGCTATCGCGTCGGCGAGCGGGTGGTGCGGCTGGCGGCCGATCCGGTGCGGCCGCACGTCATCCATCTGAAGACCTTCCATCCGCTGGACGATCATTACGGCGCGGGCTGCCTGGGCGCGGCGGCGGCGGCGGTGGCGACGCACAATGCGGCGGCACGCTGGGGGACCGCGCTGCTGGACAATGCGGCGCGGCCGTCGGGGGCGCTGGTCTATGATCCGGGCGACGGATCGGCGCTGTCCGCGACGCAGTACGACCGGCTGAAGGCGGAGCTGGACGCATTTTCGGGGGCGGGCAATGCCGGGCGGCCGATGCTGCTGGAGGGCGGGCTGAAATGGCAGGCGCTCAGCCTGTCGCCCGCCGAACTGGACTTTGCGGGGACGAAGGCGGCGGCGGCGCGGGAGATCGCGCTGGCGTTCGGCGTGCCGCCGATGCTGCTGGGCCTGCCGGGCGATTCGACGCACGCCAATTATCGTGAGGCGAACCGTGCGCTGTGGCGGATGACGGTGCTGCCGCTCGCCACGGAAATGCTGACGGGGATCGCGCAGGGGCTGGCGGGCTGGTTCGAGGGGGCGATGCTGGGGATCGACCTCGACCGCGTGCCCGTGCTGGCGGAGGATCGCGAGCGGCAGTGGCGCGCGGTCGGCGCCGCAGACTTCCTGAGCGAGGAGGAGAAGCGCCAGCTTCTCGGCCTGGCATGAGCGGCGCGGTGCTGGCCGAGCTGATGGCGCAGGGCGTGCGCGAGGGCGCGGGGCTGCCGACGCTGCGCGCGATCGCGGAGGAGGCGGGGGAACTGGGCGCCAGCCGCGCGCTGGTGCGGCTGGGGCTGGGCGACGAGCGCGCCCGCGCCGACCTGGACGAGATGCGCGAACTGCTGGCGGCATGGCGCGAGGCGAAACGCTCCGTCTGGCGGGCGGCGCTGCGCTGGGTGACGGTGGTGGTGCTGGCGGGGATCGCGGTGCGGCTGGGCTTTCAGGAGTGGGTCCGATGAGCCTGCGCTTCGAGGGCTATGCCGCCGTGTTCGACCGGGTCGACCGCGCGGGCGACGTGATCCGCGCGGGTGCCTTCGCCGGCGCGGGCGCGGTGCCGCTTCTGTGGGGGCATCGCGGCGAGCCGGTGGGGGCGATCGAGCGGATTTCCGAGGATGCGACGGGCCTGTTCGTGACCGGACGGATCGATGCGGCGGAGCCCGCCCGGCTGGTGCGGGCCGGTGCGATCGCGGGCCTGTCCGTCGGATACCGGCCGCGCCGGGTGCGGCAGGGCGCGCGGCGCGAGCTGCTGGCGGTCGATCTGGGCGAGGTCAGCCTGGTCGCGGTGCCGATGCAGCCGTTCGCGCGGGTGACGCGGGTCATGTGAGGTTGGCTCCTCTCCCCTGAAGGGGGGGGCTGGGGGTGGGGCCGTTCCGCGAGCGCGGCGCTTGGGGCGGCGCCCCACCCCAACCCCTCCCCTGAAGGGGAGGGGCTATCAATTCCGGTTTCCAACGAAGGAGTGGTGTATGGACGTGGTGGTCGAACGGCCGGCGCTGGATGGCGCGCGGGTGCAGGACATGGATGGCGGCTTCGGGCAGTTCGTGCGGACGGGCGCGACGCTGGAGATGAAGGCGTTCACGGGCGTGAGCGGCGATGCGGGGGGCTATGCCGTCCCGCGGGAGATCGATGCGGCGATCGATCGGCTGCTCGTCAACACCTCGCCGATCCGCGCCATCGCCAATGTGGTGAAGGTCGGGTCGGCGGGCTATCGCAAGCTGGTGACGACGGGCGGCACGCCGTCCGGCTGGGCGGCCGAAACGGGCGCGCGGGCGGGCACCAACACGCCCGTCTTCCAGGAGATCGCGCCGCCCAGCGGGGAGCTGTACGCCAACCCCTCCGCGACGCAGGCGATGCTGGACGATGCCGCCTTCGACGTCGAGGAATGGCTGGCGGGCGAGATCGCGGCGGAGTTCGCCCGGGCCGAGGGGCAGGCCTTCGTCGGCGGCAACGGCGTCAACCGGCCGAAGGGGTTCCTAAGCCAGCCGATGACGGCGGAGGGCGACGGCGCGCGCGCGTTCGGCACGCTGCAATATCTGGCCAGCGGCGCGGCGGGGGACTTTGGCGCCAATCCCGATGGCCGGCTGATCGATCTGGTCCAGTCGCTGAAGGCGCCGTACCGGCAGGGCGCCAGCTTCGTGATGAATTCCAGCACGCTGGCGCGCATCCGCAAGCTGAAGACGAATGACGGCGCCTTCCTGTGGCAGGCGAGCCTGGCGGCGGGTCAGCCGGCGACGCTGCTCGGTTATCCCGTCGTGGAGGCGGAGGACATGCCCGATATCGCCGCGAACAGCGCGTCGATCGCGTTCGGCAATTTCAAGCTGGGCTATCTGGTCGCGGAGCGCAGCGAGACGGCGATCCTGCGCGATCCCTATTCGAACAAGCCGTTCGTCAGCTTCTACGCGACCAAGCGCGTCGGCGGCTGCGTGACGAACAGCGAGGCGATCAAGCTGATGAAGTTCGCGGCGAACTGAGCCGCCTGCCCCCTCTCGCATGGCGGCGGGAGGGGGCCTTTTTTCCGAGCGGGGGACGGTGATGGTGGATGCGACGGTGGTCGCCGCGGCGGTCGCGGCGGCAAAGGCGATGCTGCGCCTCGAAGGGACGGCGGAGGATGCGCTGCTGACCCGGCTGGTGCTGACGGCGTTCGCCGCCGGCGAGGCGTTTTGCGGGCAGGTGCTGATGACCCGCACCGAGGCGCTGGCGGTGCGGGGGACGGGCGCGTGGCAGGCGCTGCCGCTGCGGCCGGTGACGGCGATCCGGTCGGTGGAGGCGGCGGGCGGGGCGCTGCTGGCGGTGGGCGATTACGCGATCGATATCGTCGAGGGCGTCGGCCGCGTGCGCCTGCCCGCCGGTATGCCCGTGACGGTGACGGTGGAGGCGGGGCTGGCGACGCGGTGGAACGCGCTGCCCGCCGGCATCGCGCACGGCGTGGTGCTGCTGGCGGTGCACCTGTTCGAGAACCGGCTGGCGGACGCGACGCCACCCGCCGCGATCGCCGCGCTGTGGCGGCCGTTCCGCCGGCTTGGTCTGGGGTTGGGTCTGGGATCGGGGGTGGCGGGATGAGCGCGCGCGAGCTGCTGGTGGCGGCGGTCGCCGCGAAGCTGGCGCCGCTGCCGCTGACCGTGTTCGACGCGGGGCCGGTGCGCGGCGGCCTGCCCCATGCGGTGGTGCAGGAGCCCGACCTTTCCGACTGGAGCGGCACCGGCTGGACCGGGCGCGAGGGGCGGATCGCGGTGACGCTGGCCGATGGCGGCGAGCGGCCGCTGCGCCTGCGCGCGCTGCTGGCGCAGGCGGAGGAGGCGGTGGGGCAGGTCGGGCCCGCACTGGGACGAGGCTGGCGGGTCGCGAGCATCCGGCTGGTCCGCAGCCGGCTGGTCGCCGCCGACCGGCAATGGCGGGCGACCGCCGAGTTCGCGGTGCGCCTGTACCGCGAGAACGCATGAAAGGAGACGGGGCATGATCGAGAAGGGAAGCGCGTTCCTGCTGAAGATCGGCGACGGGCAGGCGACGCCCGCCTTCGCCACCGTGGCGGGGCTGCGCACGACGCAGCTGTCGATCAACGGCGAGGCGGTGGTGGTGACGAACAAGGATTCGGGCGGCTGGCGTCAATTGCTGTCGGGCGCGGGAATCCGCAGCGTCAGCGTATCGGGGGCGGGCGTGTTCACCGGCTCCGCGTCAGAGGGGCGGATGCGCGGCAATGCGCTGTCGGGGACGATCGACGACTATCGCTTGAGTTTCGAGGGCGGCGAGACGCTGACCGGACGGTTCCTCGTCACCCGGCTGGATTACTCCGGCGATTTCAATGGCGAGCGCGCCTATACCGTGTCGCTGGAAAGCTCCGGCCAGGTGGTGACGGCATGACGGCGCCGGCCAATCCCGTGCGCGGCGAGGCGGCGTTCCGCATCCATGGCGAGGCGCTGGTGCTGCGGCCGACCTTCACCGCGCTGGTCGCGGCGGAGGCTGAACTGGGGCCGCTGTTCGCGCTGGTCGAGCGCGCGGGGGAGGGGCGGCTGGCGCTGGCGGAGATCGCCGCGCTGTTCTGGCACTGCATCCGCGATCGGCCCGACTGGGCGACGCGCGAGGCGGTAGGCGAGGCGGTGGTGGAGGGCGGGCTGACCCGCGCGACGCCGCTGCTGCGCGTGCTGCTGACGCAGATCCTGGGCGGGCGGTGACGTTCGCCGAGGGGGCGGGGCGGCTGGCGGGCTTTGCGGGGGCGGTGCTGGGGTGGAGCGCGGACCGCTTCTGGTCGGCCACCCCGGCGGAGCTGGCGGCTGTGGTGACGGCGCTGGCGGGCGATACGCCCGCGCCGGCGGACGCGGCGACGGTCGCGCGGTTGAGGGAGGCGTTTCCCGATGGATGACGGGTTCGACCGGATGATGGTGGCGGTGCGCGCGGACACGGGCATTTTCGCGCGCGATGTGGCGGCGATGCGCGCCGAGCTGGAGGGCGCGCTGGTGCCCGGCGCGGCGCGGGCGGGGCGGGCGATCGAAACGTCGCTGCTGGCGGCGGTGCGCGGCGGGCGGCTGGGGTTCGAGGAACTGCAGGCGACCGCGCTGAAGGCGCTCGACGCGATCGCGGCGGGGGCACTGCGCGCCGGGCTGAACGCGGTGATCGGCGGCGGCGGTGGCGGCGGGCTGGGCGGCATCCTGTCGACGGTGCTGGGCGGCGTGCTCGGCGCGCCGGGGCGGGCGACGGGCGGGCCGGTAACGGGCGGGCGGCCCTACATGGTCGGCGAGCGCGGGCCGGAACTGTTCGTCCCCGCCGCCGCCGGGCGGATCGAGCCGGCGGCGGGCACCGGCATGGCGCGCGAGGTGCGCGTCGCGATCACCGTCAACGCGCCCGCCGGGGAGGTGCCAGCGATGATGGGCCGCTCCGCCCGGCAGGTGGCGCGCGCGGTGAAGGCCGCGCTGGCCGAATAGCGGCCGCCCCGCCCCCTTGCCGGGGCGCAGGAACAGCAAGGAGAACTGGTCATGGGACACTGGCTCGCAAGCGCGCGCACGGTGCAGGAGACGGGCGTCCTCTCCCGCTTCGACCCGCGTTTCTGGACGGTCAACTTCCCGCGCCCGATGATGGCGGCGGTGACGACGATCGCGGCGGACGGGCTGCGCGTCGATTGCGCGTTCCACCGCCGCGACGATCTGGCCGGGCTGATCTGGGAGGCGGAGGACCGGCACGATCATGTGCTGCTCGCCTACGAGACGCGGCGGGACTTTCGCGACTGCCGGCTGCGCTTTCGCTGGCGGTCTGGCGGGGTGATCGCGCTCGATGCGGTGAACGGCCCGGTGCTGACGATCGAGGGCCGCGATGCCGCCGGTCGCCCGCGCAGCTGGTACGTCCGGCTGTGGAACTATGCCGAGGGCACCCCCGGGGATGCGGTGGTCACGCTCGACTTCGCCGACCTGGCGGGCGGGTTCGCGCATCCGGCGGAGGCGGACCCGGTTTACGCCGGCGATATCGACCGGATGTTCGTGTCGCTGGCTCCGCCCGGCTATGACCGGCAGGCCGCGCCGCTGCCCGCGCCGGTGGAGGGCTGGGCGGAGATGACCGGCATAGTCTGCGACGGGCCGGGCAGCGTGCTGACGATCGGCGACGTGATCGTGCCGCCGCACGGGCGCGGCATCGCGGGCGGCTATGACGACAGTTACCACCTGACGCCGGCACGGCTGCTGCGCAACGCGCTGCACCTCGGCTATCGCGGGCCGCTGGTCCATTATGTCGGCATGAGCCATTATTTCCGGCTGGATGCCGGGCTGATGGCGACGGCGGCGGGCGGCGTGCTGAACGTCGCATGCGCGGCATGGCATCGCGATTTCGCGGGCCGGGCGAAGGCGCTGGGATACGAGCTGATCTGGTCGCTGTCCTACGAACTGTTCGACGCGCATTGCCCGGAGGCGTGGAAGCAGCGCCGCGCCGACGGGGCGCCCGCGCTGACCGGGTGGACGCCGCCCTCCACGCTGCTCAGCCCCGCCAATGCGGCGGCGATGGCCTATCTGGCGGAGGTGGCGCGGGCGTTTCTGGCGATCGGCGCGGCGGCGGGGCTGGCGCCGCGCTTCCAGATCGGCGAGCCGTGGTGGTGGGTCGACCCCGCCAGCCAGGCGCCGTGCCTGTACGACGCGGCGGCGGTCGCGGCCTTCGCCCCCGTGCCGATCGCGAGCGCCCGCGCGGTGACGACGGCGGACCAGCGCGCGACGCTGGACCGGGCGGGCGCGTGCCTGGCCGCCTCCACCACCGCGCTGACGACGGCGGTGCGCGCGGCGGCGCCGGGCTGCGTCGTCCACTTGCTGGCGTATCTGCCGACGATACTCGACCCGCTGGCACCCGAGGCGAAGCGCGCGAACCTGCCGGTCGGCTGGGCCAGCCCCGCCTTCGACGTGCTGCAGCTGGAGGATTACGACTGGGCGGCGACGGGGCAGCGCGCCGACACCGCCCGCGCCGTCGCCGCCGTGACAGCGCGGCTCGGCTATCCGGTGGACCGGCAGCATTATTTCAGCGGCTTCGTACTGCGACCCGAGGATGCGGCGCAGTGGCATGCGATCGATCGCGCGGCGGACGATGCGGCGGCGCGGGGCGTCGCGGCGACGATCATCTGGGCGCTGCCGCAGGTGATGCGCGACGGCTTCGTCCATTTCGACATGGGAGAGGGGGATGCGGTGCAGGCGTTCGACGATGTGAGCTTTCCGCTGGCGCTGGGCCGCGAGGCGGAGGTGGCGCCGGGTTTCTCGACGCAGATCGTGACGGCGGCGGGCGGCGCGGAACAGCGCGTCGCGGGCTGGGCGGAGGCGCGATGCCGCTATGACGTCGGGCCGGGCGTTCGCTCCGAAGAGGATATCGCCGCGCTGCTCGCATTCTTCCGCGCGCGGATGGGCCCGGCGCGCGGCTTTCGCCTGCGCGATCCGTTCGACTGGCGGGGGCGCGACGAGCTGGTCGGGACGGGCGACGGCACCGCCCGCCGCTTCGCACTGGTCCGCCATTACGGCGCGGCGGTGCGGCGGATCACCCGGCCCGTGTCGGGCAGCGTACGGGTGAGCGTGGACGGCCGCGCCGTCGGTTTCGCGATGGAGGCGGGGGGCTGGCTGGCGCTGGATGCGGCCCCGGCGGTGGGCGCGGTGGTGCGCGCCAGCTTCGACTTCGACGTGCCGGTGCGCTTTGCCGAGGACCAGCTGAGCGTCAGCCGCGCGACCTTCCTGGCGGGCGTCGCCGCCTCCGTCCCGCTGATCGAGCTGCGTGAGGCGGCGGCATGAGCTGGCTGGCGGAGGAACTGGCCACCGTCGCGCTGTGCTGGCGGATCGAGCGGCGCGACGGCGTGACGATCGGGCTGACCACGCATGATCGCGACCTGACCGTCGATGGGCTGGTCCATCGCGCGGCGCCGGGCATGGCGCCGTCCGCGATCCGGCGCGAGGCGGGGCTGGCGGCGGACACGATGGAGGTGGCGGGCGCGATCGTGTCCGACGCGATCCGGGGCGACGACCTGATCGATGGCCGCTGGGACGGCGCGCGGGTGCGGCTGTTCGCGATCGACTGGAGCGGTGCGGACGAGGCGCGCGTGGCGCTGGGCGAGGGGGTGATCGGCGCGGTCGAGCTGCGTGACGGGCGCTTTTCGGCGGAGCTTGCCGGCGCGGGCGCGGCGCTGGAGCGGCCGGTGGTGGAAGAGACGGCGCCGACCTGCCGCGCGACGCTGGGCGATGCGCGCTGCCGCGTGCCGATGGCGGGGCGGCGGCGGCTGGCGCGGGTGCTGGACGCCGAGGGCGCGGTGCTGACGCTGGACCGGGTGGCGGCGGCGGACATCTATGGCTGGGGGATGCTGCGATGGCTGGACGGGGCGAATGGCGGACGGACGCAGGGGATCGCGACGTCGACAGGGGCATTGCTGACGCTGGCCGCCCCGCCGGCGCGCGCGGTGGTGGCGGGGACGCTGGTGGAACTGGTGGAGGGGTGCGACCGGACGCTGGCGACCTGTGCGGGGCGGTTCGGCAATGCGGCGAACTTTCGCGGGGAGCCGCATTTGCCGGGGATGGATCTGGTGACGCGCTGGATCGGCGGCTGATCGTCGGGCGGGCACGAGCGCTGATCGGCACGCCGTTTCGGCTTCACGGGCGCGGGCCGGCGGGGGTCGACTGTGTCGGGCTGGCCGCCGCCGCGATGGGCGTGGCGACGGTGCCGACCGGCTATCCGCTGCGCGGCGGCGCGGCGGCGGCGCGGGGCTGGCTGGACGCGCGATGGCGTCGTGTGGCGGTCGCGGCGGCGGGCGATCTGGTGCTGGCGACGCCCGGGCCGGGGCAGGTGCATCTGGGCGTGTGGACCGGCGAGGGGCTGGTCCATGCCGATCTGGGCCTGGGTCGCGTGGTGGAGCGGCCGGGCGAACCGCCCTGGCCGGTGATCGGCATCTGGCGGGGGGAGGGCTGACATGGCGACACTGGTATTGACGGCGGTGGGCAGCGCGGTGGGCGGGCCGATCGGCGGCGCGCTGGGGGCAATGCTGGGCAATGCGCTGGACCACCGGCTGCTGGGGCGGGTGCGCGAAGGGCCGCGCCTGTCCGACCTGTCGGTGCAGACGTCGTCTTACGGCACGCCGATCCCCGCCGTGTTCGGCACGATGCGTGTCGCCGGCACGGTGATCTGGTCGACCGACCTGATCGAGACGCGGGTGCGCGGCAGCGGCAAGGGGCAGGCGAGCGGATACAGCTATGCCGCGTCGTTCGCGGTGCTGCTGTCGGGGCGACCGGTTCGCGCGATCGGGCGGATCTGGGCGGACGGGCGGCTGATCCGGGGTGCGGCGGGCGACCTGAAGGTGAAGGGGACGCTGCGCCTGCATCGGGGCGCGGAGGACCAGCCGGTCGACCCGCTGATCGCCAGTGCCGAAGGGGCCGGGATGGCGCCCGCCTATCGCGGCATGGCCTATCTTTTGTGGGAAGAGCTGGCGCTCGACACGTTCGGCAACCGCATCCCGCAGCTGACCGTGGAGGTGATCGCCGATCCCGCCCCGGTGGCGGCCGGCTCGATCGCCGCCGCACTGGCGCCCGAGGTGACCGGCGGCATGGGGACGGCGATCGCGGGCTTCGCCGCGACCGGCAGCGTGCGCGGCGTGCTGGAGGTGCTGGCGGAGGCGGGGGGCGGCTGGTGGCGGCCGGACGGGGCGGGGCTGCGCCTGGCGACCGATGCCGATTCGCCGGTCACGATCGCCGATGACGGCCAGGGCGGCGGCCGGCAGGTTGCGGGCATCGCGACGGTGCCGCGCGTCATGGCGGTCGCGCATTACGACCCGGCGCGCGACTGGCAGGCGGGTGTCCAGCGCGTCGCCCGGGTCGGCGCGGAGACGGGCCCGGCGGCGACCGGGGGAGCGGGTCGCGTCGACCTGCCCGCCGCGCTGGCAGCAGACGCCGCGCGCGATCTGGCGGCGCGGCTGCTGGCGAATGCGATGGCGGCGCGGACGATGCGGGTGGTCGTGCCGGGCCTTGCGGGCATGACGGTGAAGCCGGGCGCGGTCGTGACGGTGGCGGGCGAGGCGGGGCGCTGGCGCGTGCTGGCGAGCGAGGTGGAGGGGATGGTCGTGCGGCTGACGCTGACGCCGCTGCCGGGCGCGCCGCCCGCCCTGCCGGGCGCGACGAGCGGTCGGGTCGCCGGCTCGCCCGACCAGCGGATCGGCGTGACGCTGCTGCGGGTCATGGAGCTGCCCGCGCTCGACGATACGCTGGCGACCGCGCCGCGCATCCTCGTGGCGGCGGCGGGCGCGGGCGCGGGCTGGCGCGGGGCGAGCCTGTCGTGGAGCGGTGACGACGGGGCGAGCTGGGAAGAGGCGGGCGTGACCGCCGCACCGGCGGTGCTGGGAACGGTGGAGGCCGATCTGCCAGCCGCGACGTCGTGTCTGTACGACATGATCAATCGGCCGGTTGTGCGGCTGGCGCGCGGCGACATGGTGCTGGCGGATGCCGATGACGCGGCGCTGGATCGCGGCGGCAATCTGGCGGTCGTGGGGGATGAGATCATCCAGTTCGGTCGCGCCGAGCCGTTGGGCGAGGGGCGGTGGCGGCTGTCACGCCTGTTGCGCGGGCGGCGGGGAAGCGAGGGGGCGACGGTAGCGGCCGGCGCGCCGTTCGCGTTGCTGAGCGCGGATGCCGTGCGCGGCATCACGTTGCCGCTCGCGCTGCTGGGGCGGCCGATCCGCGTGATGGCGTCTGGCGCCGGCGATGGCGTGCCGGCCGAAGCGCGGCTGACGCTGACCGGCGCGTCACTGCGCCCGCCCGTCCCCGTTGCGATCGTACGGCAGGGCGACGCGGCCGGCTGGACACGGCGAAGCCGCGCCGGCTGGGCCTGGAACGACGGTAGCGACGCACCGCTGGGCGAGGAGGCGGAGCGATACCGCGTCTCGCTGACCGCGCCCGACGGCAGCGTCCGCGACGTCGCGGTGGACGCAGCCCAACTGGCGGGCCCGGTCTTGCCCGGAACCATCGTGACCGTGCGCCAGCGCGGCACCTGGGCCGAATCGGCGCCGGCGACGGCGCGCCTGTGAACGGAGGATCATGATGGACACGATGACCGACCGCCTTGCCCTGCCTCTGATCGCGCCGGGACAGGCGCAAAAGGAAGTTGCCCACAACGAGGCACTGACGCTGCTGGACCTTGCCGTTCATGCTGCGGTGGAGGGCGCCCCGCGCAATGATCCACCGACCGCCCCGTCAGTGGGCCGCTGCTGGATCGCGGGCGCGGCCCCGACCGGCGCCTGGGTCGGCCATGCGCATGCCCTGGCGGGCTGGACGGGCGGAGGCTGGCGCTTCGTCGCGGCGCGGCCCGGCATGACCGCCTGGGACGCCGGCACGGGCACGCTGCTGCGCTGGGCGGGGGCCGGCGGCTGGGTCGGCGGCGGGGCGTCCGCCGCGCCGGCGGGCGGAACGACCGTCGACGCGGAGGCGCGAGCGGCGATCGCGCGCCTCACCGCGGCAATGCAGACGCACGGCCTGATCACGGGGTAAAGCCTGTGGCACATGGGCAACACTGCGGAAGTTTGTCGGCTTGCCTGGAAACCATCCCCTCTATAGTGGGTTTGCGCTGTCCGTAGTGACACTGAAGGAAAGGGGACTAATATGCGGAAGCTTGCCGTCGTTCTGGCACTTGCCTCCACCGCCCTCGCCTCGCCCGCTCTCGCCCGTGACAAGGCGTGGTACGTGGGTATCGAAGGCGGCGCGATGATCGTCGAGGATATCAACTGGAACATCACGAACGCCGCCGGCACCGCCGTTGGCACCAGCACCACCGATCACGACTATGGCTATGATGTCGATGGCATCGTCGGCTATGACTTCGGTGGGTTCCGGGTCGAGACCGAGGTCGGCTACCGCCGCGCCCGCGTCGACTCCTACTCATCGACCACCGCGATCGGCAACAACGTCGCCGGTACGTACAACGGTGCCTACGGGAACACTTCGGCGCTCAGCTTCATGCTGAACGGCCTGCTGGACTTCGGTCCGGATGACGGCATCCAGGGCTTTGTCGGCGGCGGCGTCGGCGTCGCCCGCGTCAAGGCGAACTACAAGCTGAATGGCGCGAGCTTCCTCGACGACAGCGACACCGGCTTCGCCTGGCAGGTTCTGGCGGGCGTTCGCGCGCCGCTCAGCGATCACCTGGACGTCAGCGTCAAGTATCGCTTCTTCAACGTCGAGAACGTTGGCCTGATCAACGGTGGCAACCAGTCGCTGGATGGCCGTTATCGTTCGCACAGCATCCTGGGCGGCCTGATCTACAACTTCGGTGAGCCGGCTGCTCCGCCGCCGCCTCCGCCGCCGCCGCCCCCGCCCCCGCCGCCTCCCCCGCCGCCCCCGCCGCCTGCGCCGGAGCCGGTGGTCTGCTCGCCGGGTCCGTTCATCGTGTTCTTCGAGTGGAACAAGTCGGACGTAACGCCGGAAGCCGCGTCGATCCTCGACAACGCTGTCACCCAGTACCAGAACTGCGGCAACGCGCAGGTCATGCTGGCCGGTTACACCGACACCTCCGGTACGCCGAAGTACAACCTGGGTCTGTCCCAGCGTCGTGCGGACGCGGTGAAGGCGTACATGACGTCGCGTTCGATCCCGGATGCGAACATCCAGACGGCCGCCTATGGCGAGACCAACCTGCGCGTTCAGACCGCCGATGGCGTTCGCGAAGTGCAGAACCGTCGCGTGGAGATCACTTACGGTCCGGGCGCAGGCGCGGGTCAGTAATCTCTGACGCTTCGGCGAAGGAATGGAGGGAGGTCGGCGCAAGCCGGCCTCCCTTTTTCTTTGGGGCTGACACGGCTGACGTGGCTGTGGTTCACCCCTCCTGCCTGCCACTTCCCAAAATCGACGCATTGTCGGTTTGGGCAACGGAACCTCAGGGTGTGACTCGCCATCATGATCTTGCGACGTGCCAATCGCTGGTGCGGTAAGTTGAATCCCCGGGCTTCCGGCCAACGATTCAGGGTGCCTCTGCTCACGGCGCGCAATGAAACCGAAGGGCAATAGCGTGCGGCAAGCATCGCGTTCGCTGGGACACATTTCCCAGGCCGTGCCGGCGTAGCGTCGATCGATAGCACGCATCGGCAGGACAAGGCGGCGCGACAGGCTGGGTTCTTCCGATGATCATGAGCGCCGATGGAGCGAGGCCTCCGCGCGACAGCGCGTCAGCCGGTGAGCGCAGCTTCCAGCCAGGCCGGGCGGAGCGCATCGCCCGGATCCTCCACCCGCCGATGTTCCACCATCAGGCCGCACTCCGGATAGCTCGTCCGTGTCCGATCCGAGACGGGGCCGATCGGCACGACGAACAGCCGCCGGTTCACCTTGCTGCGATGATGCATCCGCGCGGTATTCTCCTGCCCGACATAGCAACCCTTGGTGAAGCTGACGCCGTTCAGTTCCCGCGCATTGCACTCCAGCCACAGCGTCTGTCCGTCGCCCAGCTCCCCGACCCCCTCCGTCACGCCCAGCGCCAGCCGGTGGGCGCGCCACGCCGCGTTGACGGTCCTGTCGTCGGGGGAAGCGAGCCAGCGTCGACCGAGCGCCGCGAGGCGTGGATCGAGCGGCGCATCCGCCGGGGCGTCCGAAAGCGACCAGTGCACCGAAAGCGTCGGATCGGCCGCGATCGTGATTGGCCGGCGCAGGCGATAGAGGGTCAGTCGCCGCGCCAGTGCTGCCGCCTGCGCCGCTTCGCAGTCGATCAGGATATCTTCGCCGGCCGGCCACAGGATGAAGTCGAACAGCGCCTTCCCCTGCGGTGACAGCAGGCCCGCCCAGGCCGGCAGGGGGCCGTGCAGATCCTGCGTGACCAACCCCTGCAGGAACCCGCGAACATCCTCACCCGAAATGCGCACGATCGCGCGGTCGCCCAGCATCGTCATGGCAACGAGATAGGAGCCGCCAGCAACCGCGACAATGCAGGCGAGAGGCGCTTTCCTCCGGCGACGCGGCGATCTAGGGGCGGAGCATGACCGACAGCATCACGATCCGCCGCCCCGACGACTGGCATGTGCATCTGCGTGACGGCGCGATGCTGGAGGCGGTGGTGGCGCATACCGCACGGCAGTTCGCCCGGGCGATCGTGATGCCGAACCTGACCCCGCCGGTGACGACGGTGGCCGCCGCGATCGCCTATCGCGAGCGGATCCTGGCGGCGCTGGCCAGGGCGGGGGGCGCCGGGACGACGGACTTCACGCCGCTGATGACCTGCTATCTGACCGATGGCGCGGATGCGGACGAGATCGCACGCGGCCATGCCGAGGGCGTGTTCACCGCGTGCAAGCTCTATCCCGCCCATGCCACCACGAACTCCGCGCACGGCGTCACCGACCTGGGGCGTTTGTCTCCGGTGCTGGAGAGGATGCAGCGGATCGGAATGCCGCTGCTGATCCATGGCGAGGTGACGGACCGGGCGATCGACATCTTCGATCGCGAGGCGGTGTTCATCGAGCGGGTGCTCGAGCCGTTGCTGCGCGATTTTCCCGCGCTGAAGATCGTGATGGAGCATATCACGACGCAGGAGGCGGCCAGCTTCGTCGCGGAGGCGGCGCATCCGATCGCCGCGACGATCACGCCGCAGCATCTCATCATCAACCGCAACGCGATCTTCGACGGCGGCTTGCGGCCCCACGCCTATTGCCTTCCCGTCGCCAAGCGCGAACGGCACCGGCTGGCCGTCCGCCAGGCGGCGGTATCGGGCAGCCCGCGCTTCTTCCTCGGCACCGATACCGCGCCCCACCCGATCGGCGCGAAGGAATCGGCCTGCGGCTGCGCGGGGATCTACAACGCGCCCTTCGCGCTGGAGTCCTATGCGAAGGTCTTCGACGAGGAGGGCGCGCTGGATCGGCTGGAGGGGTTCGCTTCGCTGCATGGTCCCGCTTTTTACGGGCTGCCGGTCAATGAGGGCACGGTGACGCTGTCACGAAGCCCCGTAACCGTGCCCGCCGTCATCGGCGAAGGGGAGACGGCACTGGTGCCCTTCCTCGCCGGAGAGACGCTGGACTGGCGGCTGGCATAGCGCCAGCCGCGCGGGTCAAAACGGCAGCCAGCGGCTCTTGTGCGTGAAATTCATATAGCCGACGTTCACGCCCGCCCGCCAGCCGACGCCCAGCCGGATCGGGATCAACACCACATTGCCGCGCCGCAGATAGGTCGCCGCGAATCCGCCGACGAAATACAGCCGCCCTTCCGCGCCCGGAAAGCGGTGGAACAGATCCTCCGTGTCGTAGAGGTTGTAGACGAGGACGAAGACCTTGTTCGCGTCGCCGCCCAGATCGAAGCCGACCGAGGGCCCGGTCCAGTAGACGGGCTGCTGCCCCTCCACCTTGTGCGTCATGATCCCCGAGCCGTAGCGGACGCCGACGATGATCGCGCCCGACGCCTCGCGTCCCGCGATATAGGCGTTGGGGCGGCCCTGATCCTTCAGGATCTTCTCGAGGATGCCGGCCAGGCCCTCCGCGCCCTTGCCGAACACGCCCTCGCCGGCGGCGAGCAGATCGTCCCGCTCGAATGTGTTCGCGGCGGCAGTCGTCCGGTCGGCACGGGCGTCGGCCGCCGCGTCGGGATTCGTCGTCGGCGGCGGCGGAGGGGGCGATACCGGGGGCGGGGCGGCCTGTCCCTCGGGCGTGGTGTCCTGAACAGGCACCGGCTCCGGCGTGGCGGCCACGGTCGGTTGGCCGTTCAGGTCCGAATCGATCGCGCGATCGGGATCGATCGTCCTCACCTGCGCCGAAAGCGGTGCGGCAATCAGTGAAACCGACAGGGCGATACCCGCCAGAATGCCGCGCGAGCGCTGTTTCATGTCGATGACCCCAATTTCCGTTGCGGGTGTAGAGCAATCCCACCCTTGCCGTGCCCTGAACAACACCGCAACCGACGGTTGATCGCGGCCCGCCCCGTCGCTATACGCTCCCCTCTGCCGCATCCGGAGACGTGGGTGAGTGGCTGAAACCAACGCTTTGCTAAAGCGTCGTACGGGAAACCGTACCGAGGGTTCGAATCCCTCCGTCTCCGCCAGCGATCCCCGACATTTGCCTCCCGAATACGCCGCGTCCCGCATGCAACGGGCGTGTTGGCGCGTGCGCGAGACATTTCAATCGTGATATTGACTGCCTGGGCAATGGTTGCCAAGGCTGCGATATGCCTGTCTACGACGACTCGAGTTTCTGTGCGGACCGATCGATCGGCTATCTCATCCGGCGTGCGCATCAGATGGGCGCGGCGGGGCTGGAGCCGGTGTTCGCGGCGGAGGGGCTGACCGGGATCCAATGGTCCGCTCTGATCTCCGTCATGGCGGGCCGGGTGGGCACTGCCGCCGACCTCGCGCGGGATCTGGGCTATGACAAGGGCGCCATGACCCGGCTGGTCGATCAGCTGGAGGCGCAGGGCTGGATGACGCGCGAGCGGACCGCCGAGGATCGTCGCTGCATCGCCCTGTCCGTAACCGAGACGGGAGCGGAGGTCGCGCTGCGCTGCAAGACGCGGGTCGTACAATGCTACAACGCGTGGCTGGCGGACTGGCCGGATCACGATGTGGAGACGCTGATCGTGTTGTTGCAGAAGCTGCGCGCGACGCTGACGGAGGTGGAGCAGCCATGCGGTTGAGGCACATGCGCGCGCCGGGCGCGCTGATGCTAACCGGCGCGCTGGCCGGATGCGGCGCGCCGATGGTGCGGCAGGCGGTGACGCCGATTCCGCCGGCGTCGCTCGGCCTGACCCCGCCCGAGGCGGCGCCAGCGATGACGGGGCAGGGGATCGCGCCCATCGCCGCCGACTGGTGGCGCGGGTTCGGCGATCCGCAGCTCGACCGTCTGATATCGGACGCGGTGGCGGGCAGCCCGACGCTGGACGCGGCGATCGCGCGCATCGCACAGGCGGAGGCCGTGCTGTCGGCGCGCCACGCGGCGACCGCGCCCGACGTCACTCTCGACGCGCAAGGCCAGGTCACGCGGCTAAGTGGCCGCTATACCATTCCGCCGCCCTTCGGCGGATCGACGCGGTTCGTCGGCACGGGTCTGGCCAATCTGAACTGGGATCTGGATCTGTTCGGCCGCCAGCGAGAGGCGATCCGGGGTGCCCGCGCCTCCGCCACGGCAGCGCTGCTGGATAGCGCGGCGGCGCGGCTGGCGCTGACCGGCGGCATCGTGTCCACCTATCTGGATCTGGCACGTGCACAGGCGCAGGCGGTGATCGTGCGCCGTACGATCGCGGCACGCGAGAATTCGCTGCGGCTGGTCGAGGCGCGCATCCGCAACCGGCTGGCGAGCGATCTGGACCGGCAGGCGGCGGCGACCTTGCTCGCGCAGGCGCGGCAGGCGCTGGTTGGCGTACAGGCCCGTGACACGCTGGCCCGCAACGCGCTGGCGGCGCTGGCCGGGCGCGGCGGAGCCTATGGTGCCGGACTGACCGCGCCGGCGATCCGGCTGGACGGCGGCTTGGCGATCCCGGCGGCGGTGCCGGCGGACCTGCTCGGCCGGCGGGCGGATATCGCCGCCGCCCGCGCGCGAATCGCGGCGGCGACTTCGGGAAAGGAGGTTGCGCGGCGCAACTTCTACCCCAACGTCAATCTGGCTGCGCTGGCGGGCCTGCAGGCGGTGGGGATCGGCAACCTGTTTACAGCCGATGCGGCGACGGTCGGCGCGGGACCGGCGCTGAGCCTGCCGATCTTCGATGGCGGGCGGCGGCGCGCGGAGCTGACCGGCGCGGCGGCGGCGCTGGATCTGGCGGTCGCCGACTATAATGGCCGCGTCGTCGGCGCGGTGCGCGAGGCGGCGGACGGGATCGCGCAGGTCGGTGCGCTCTCCGCCGAGCGGTCGCGCCAGGCGGAGGTGCTGCGCGGCTATCGCGAAACCGGGCACCTCAACGCGATCCGCGTGTCGAGCGGCCTCGATAGCCGGCTCGACCTGATCGACAACGACATTCGCACGCTGGCCGCCGAACAGGCCGATGCCGACCTCGCCTATGACGCCGCGCAGGCACGCGTCCGGCTGGTGCTGGCGCTGGGCGGCGGCTTCGATGCTTCTCAGGATACCCCCCGATGACCGATACGACCGAGGCCGCGCCCGATCAGGCCGCCCCCGCCGCCCCCGCCGCCGCCAAGGACGGTGGCAAGCCTCGCGCCCGGCGCATCGGACTGTGGCTGCTCGCCGCCGTCGTGGTCGTGGGCGTCGCCGTCTGGGCGGTGTTCCATTTCCTGCTGGCGACCCCGCAAGAAGAGACGGACGACGCCTATGTCGCGGGCGACGTGGTCGCGATCACGGCGCGCGATCCGGGCACGGTGCTGGCGATCCATGCGGACAACACGCAGACCGTCCGCGCCGGCGAACCGCTGATCGCGCTGGACCCCGCCACGTCGGACGTCGCGCTGGCGTCCGCCGCTGCCGATCTGGCGAAGGCGGTACGGGCCACACGGTCCAGCTTCACCGCCGTCGGCGCCAACGATGCGGAGGTGGCGCAGGCCGAGGCACGGCTGGCGGAGGCGCGCGGCGACCTTGCGCGGCGTCAGGGCGCGGCGAGCGCCGGCGCGATCAGCGGCGAGGAGCTGAGCCACGCACAGGATCAGGTGCGGGTCGCCACCGCCAATCTGGCGCTCGCGCGCAGCCACCGGGTGCAGGCCCGCAATACCGTGGAAGGCACGACGGTCGAGACGAACCCCGCCGTCCAGGCCGCGATCGCCGCCTATCGCCGCGCCGCGATCACGATGTCGCACATGCGCATCACCGCGCCGGTGGCGGGCGTGGTCGCGCAGCGGACGGTGCAGATCGGCCAGCAGGTCGCGGCGGGCACGCCGCTGATGGCGGTGGTGCCGATCGACCGGCTGTGGGTGGACGCAAATTTCCGCGAGACGCAGCTGCGCGACCTGCGCATCGGCCAGCCCGCCACGGTGACCGCCGACATGTATGGCGACGATATCGTCTATCACGGCCGCGTCGTCGGCCTTGGTGCCGGATCGGGCAACGCCTTCGCGCTGTTGCCGCCGCAGAATGCCAGCGGCAACTGGATCAAGATCACGCAGCGCGTGCCGGTGCGCATCATGCTCGACCGGAGGGAACTCGCGGCCAATCCGCTGCGCGTCGGCCTGTCGGTGGCGGTGACGGTGTTGACCGGCGATCAGTCGGGCGCGCGGATCGGCCAGCCGGCCAGCGCGGCCTATCCGGCGCTGCCCGACGCCGCGCGCGATCCCGCGGTCGAGGCGGCGATCCGCCGGATCATCGCGGCCAACCGCTGATGGCCGGACCGCCGGCCGATAGCGGCGCCGCGCCGCTGAAGGGCGGGGCGCTGGCGCTGACCGCGTTCGCGCTGGCGCTCGGCACCTTCATGCAGGTGCTGGACGGCACGATCGCCAACGTCTCGCTGCCGACGATCGCGGGCAATCTGGGCGTGTCGAGCGACAATTCGACCTGGGTCGTCACCGCCTTCGCCGTGGCGAACGGCGTCGCGGTGCCGCTGACCGGCTGGCTGATGGGGCGGTTCGGGGTGGTGCGCACCTTCTGCACGTCCGTCATCCTGTTCACCATCGCATCCTTTCTGTGCGGGATCGCGTGGAACCTGCCCTCTCTGATCGGTTTCCGCATCCTGCAGGGTGCGGTGTCGGGGCCGATGATCCCGGGCAGCCAGGCGCTGCTGATCGCGATCTTCCCCCCGCAGAAGCGCGCGACGGCGCTGGGCATCTGGTCGATGACGACGCTGATCGCGCCGATCATGGGGCCGATCCTTGGCGGCTACATCTCCGACAATTATCACTGGAGCTGGATCTTCCTCATCAACGTGCCGTTCGGCCTGTTCTGCGGCTTTATCTGCTGGCGCAGCCTGTCCAGCCGGGAAACGCCGACGCGCAAGCTGCCGATCGACCGGATCGGCCTGATCCTGCTCGTCCTGTGGGTGGGCGCGCTGCAGATCGTGCTGGACCTGGGCAAGAACGACGACTGGTTCGCCTCCGACCGGATCGTCGTCGCCAGCGTGATCGCCGGCATCGGCTTCGTGGCATGGCTGATCTGGGAGCTGACGGACGCGAACCCGGCGGTGAACCTGTCGTTGTTCGCCAGCCGCAACTTCGCGATCGGGACCATCGCCTTCTGCCTGGGCTATGCGGTGTTCTTCGCCAACACGCTGCTGCTGCCGCTGTGGCTACAGACGCAGATGGGCTATACCGCGACCTGGGCGGGGCTGGTGGCGGCGCCGTCCGGCGCGGTCGCGGTGATCCTGACGCCGCTCGTCGCGCGATACGGCAGCCGGATCGACGCGCGGATCATGGCGACGATCGCCTTCGCCGCGTTCGGCCTCTCCTACTATCTAAGGTCCGGCTACACGACGACGGCGAGCTTCGCCGACCTGACGCTGCCGCTGCTGGTGCAGGGCATCGCGATGAGCACCTTCTTCCTGGCGATGCTGACGATCTCGCTCGACCGGATTCCGCAGGAACGGCTGCCGTCCGCGACCGGCATTTCGAATTTCGCGCGGATCACGGCGGGCAGCTTCGCCGCTTCCATCATTACCACCGCCTGGGACCGGCGAGAGGGGCTGCACCAGAGCCGGCTGGCGGAAGCGATCGGCAACGGCGTCCCCTATCGCATGGCGAGCGCGGGGCTGGAGCGGATGGGGTTGACCGACGTGCAGACGGCGGCCGCGATCACCCGGCAGATGGTGGGGCAAGCCTATCTGCTCGCCTCGACCGACCTGTTCCGCCTGTCGGCCTGGCTGTGCATCGCGATGACCGTGATCGTGTGGTTCACCCGCCGGCCCAGCGCGCCCGCCGGCCCCGTCGCCGCCGACTGACGGTCAGTCGCCTTTGGCGATCGGCAGCGGCCCGATCGTCACGATCAGGCCCGGCGCCGCATCGGCCAGCGTCAGCGTGGCGCCGTGCAGCGTCGCGACCGCACCGACCAGCGACAGGCCCAGCCCCGCGCCATTGCCCCCGCGCGCCGAATCGAGCCGGCCGAAGCGGCGCAGCGCGTCGTCATGCTGGCTGGGCGGAATACCCGGCCCCTGATCGGCCACCGCCAGCATCAGCCCCTCCGGCCCGTCATCGAGCGCCAGCGTGATCGCCCCCGCGCCATATTTCAGCGAATTGTCGATCAGGTTGCCGATCGCCTGCCCCAGCAGTTCCCGATGGATGTCGGCGTGGGCGTGCGCCGCCGTGATCGCGACGGCGACGGTCCGGCCGCGCTCCTCCGCGACCGGACCGTAGATCTCGGCCAGCGCCTCCAGCATGTCGGGCAGGTCGACGCGGCGGAAGCTGTCGCGCGCCAGCCCCGCCTCCGCCCGGCGGATGCTGAGCGCCGTCTCCACGATCGCCAACAGCCGGTCGCCCTCCGCATGGGCCGCCTCGACCGCGCCGACGGCCAGCATGGGGTCCGCATCGGGCGCCGCCAGCGTGGCGCGCGCGCGTTCCAGCGAGGACCGCATCCGCGTGATCGGCGACTTCAGGTCGTGCGCCAGCGCGTCCGTCGCCAGTCGCAGTCCGTCGACCAGGCCGGCGATCTGGTCCAGCGTCAGGTTCACCGCCCGGCCGAGCGCGGCAAAGGCGTCGCGGCCGGGATCGGGGGGCACGCGGCGCGACAGGTCACCGGCGCGGGCGTGGGACAGCGTGTCCACCACCTCGCGCAGCCGGTCGGTGAAGATCCGGGCGGACAGCCATGCCGTCGCACCCGCGAACAGGATCGCCAGCAACAGCGCGACGAGGCTGGCATCGCCGAACACCTGCGTCGCGCGCTCCTCCCCCTGATCGACGACGCCGGTCAGCAGGCGCGCGCCGTCGGGCAGCGGCGTGATGCGCACGCGCGTCATGTCCGGCGCGATGTGGTTCGTGCGCTGCACCGGGATGATCGCGGTGTCCGCCTCCTGGTCGAGGCCGGCGGGCCAGTGGGCCAGATTGCCCGTGATCCGCCCGTCCGGCGCGCGCAGCAGCATCACCGCGCCGCGCGTGATCGTGGTGGTGGAACGGGTCAGCACCGTTCGCTCCAGCCCCGCCGTCCCGTCACGGCCATATACGGCGAGCAGGTCGTCGCGCAGCACGTCCGCCATCCGCGCAGTCTGCTGCGTCATCTCCCAGCGTAGATACACGCCGATGCCGACCATCAGCACCGTCGCCGCCGTGATCTGAAAGGCGAAGACGAGGCCCGCGAGGCGCAACGTAGTGGATGCGACCCGCATCGGCTGCCTGCGTCCTACCGTTCTGCGCCCAGACGATAGCCGACGCCGCGCACCGTATGCAGCAGCGGCCGGGAGAACCCCTCATCCACCTTCTTGCGCAACCGGCTGACATGGACGTCGATCACGTTCGTGCCGGGATCGAAATGATAGTCCCACACGCCTTCCAGCAGCATCGTGCGCGTCACGACCTGCCCGGCATGGCGGAGAAGGAATTCGAGCAGCCGGAACTCGCGCGGCTGAAGCTCGACATTCTGACCTGCGCGCTTCACGCGGCGCGACAGCAGGTCCATCTCCAGATCGTCGCACGACAGCACGGTTTCCGCCGCGGCGGCCGATGCGGCGGCGCGGCGCATCAACAGGCGGATGCGCGCGATTAGCTCGGCGAAGGTGAAGGGCTTGGCCAGATAGTCGTCGGCACCGCTGGTCAGCCCCTTCACCCGATCCTCCGGCGCGCCCAGGGCGGACAGCAGGATGACGGGCGTCGCGATGCCCGCGCCGCGCAGCGCCGCCAGCACCGCCATCCCATCCATTCCCGGCAGCATCCGGTCGAGAATGATGCAGTCGTGGCTGCCGTCCGTCGCATGGAACAGCCCGTCGCGGCCCGTATCGGCGCGATCGACGACGAAGCCATGCTCTTCCAGGCTTTTCGCGATGAAGTCGGCAGTGGCGCGATCGTCCTCGATCAGCAGGATCTTGCCCAAAAGAAGCGGCCTCCGGTCAGCGGCGAGGAGCCGGGGCTAGCACGTTCCGCACTGCCAGCCCAAGGGCCTGTCGCCCGGGATCCCACGATCATGACCGATCCGTCATGATCCGGCCATGCCCCCGCAGCCTGTGCCCTGCCAAGGGGATAGCGGCTGAAGGAGTGACCATGACCCCATCCCCGACGACCCTGCCGGATCGGGCCGCGCCGCGCCGCGCCCGACGTGGCCGGGTCTTGGGCGTCGCGGTCGTGCTGTTGCTGCTGTGTGCTCCGCTCCTGGAATGCTGGCGGCTCGGCTACCCCTATGGTCCGGTGTTCAGCGACGTGCCGGCCGGGGCGCCCGCCTCTGGCGGCGCGACGCATACGGCGGCGGTGTTCCTGTCGGGCGACCTGGGGTTCAACACCGGCATGGGGCCGCGCATCGCCGAACGGCTGGCGCGGCAGGGGATGCCGGTCGTCGCGATCAACTCGCTGGCGGCCTTTGCCGGGCGGGGGTCGCCCGAACAGGCGGCGCAGCTGCTGTCGCAGGCGGTGCGTCGTGCCACCGGGCGGCCCGGGATCGATCATGTGCTGCTGATCGGCCAGTCGTTCGGCGCCAACATCATCCTGGCGGGCGTGCCGCACCTGCCGCGTGACGTCGCGGCACGGATCACGCTGATCGAGCTGGTCGTGCCGACCGACACCATCGCGTTTCGCGCGACGCCGGCCGGGTTGTTCAGCGGCAGCGACGGCGCGGCGCTGCCCTATGCTCGCGCGGTGCGCAATACGCCGGTGCTGTGCATCCACGGCAATCAGGAAACGGGCAGCCTGTGCCCGGAGTGGCATCAAGCCAATGTGGCCTCGATCGGCCTGCCGGGGGCGCATCTGCTGCGCCGGGATTCGGCGCTTGTCGCGGCGGTGCTGTTACGCGCCTATATGGAAAGTCGGACCCCGCATGGGGGCGCGGCATCTGCCGCTCCGATCATCCAGCCGACGCCGGCCGTCCGGCATCGCGCCGCTGCGTAAAGGAAGTGCGTATGTTTAAAAGGGAAAGCGCGGCGCCGCGCAAGTTCATTGGGAAGGGCAGGGGACGTTCTGCGCGCGCCCTCGCACGCCACGGGGCCCTTGCCGCAATGGCGACGATGGGGCTGGCCGCGACCACTGGCGCTGCGGCGGCCGCGCCGGCGATTCCCGACGCCCTGTGGCTCAACCCCTTTCGAAGCGTCGTCGTGCGGACCGGCCCGTGCGGCGAGCGGCTGTGCGGCTGGGTCGCCTGGGCCAATGCCAAGGCGGAGGCGGACGCGCGCGAGCACAAGATCGAGCGGCTGGTCGGCACGATGCTGCTGGAGAACTATCGCCCCAGCGGCGCGATAACGTGGCGGGGCACGCTGTATGTCCCCGACATGGACAGCCGCTTCTCGTCGGAGATCACGCTGATCTCTCCCAACGAGATGAAGGTGAAGGGGTGCATCCTTGGCGGCCTGTTCTGCAAGTCGCAGATATGGACGCGCGTGACGGAGTTGCCGCGTGGCTGAACGCCTCGCTCGCCTGTCCCGCTATCGCGGAGCGATCACGGCGCTGGTCGCCGTGTTCCTCGTCGCGCTGGGACTGGCGGCGCTGGATCGCCTGACGCGGGAGATCCATTATGCCGACGTTCGCGCGGTCATCCACGGCCTGCCGTCATGGCGGCTGGCGCTGGCGCTGGGCTTTACCGCGCTGAGTTATCTCGCGCTGACCTTTTACGACGTGCTGGCGCTGCGCATCATCGGGCGCCCGCTACCCTGGCGGACGGCGGCGCTCGCCTCGTTCACCAGCTACACGCTCAGCCACAATCTGGGCCTCGCGCTGTTGACCGGCGGCTCTGCCCGCTACCGCGTCTATTCGGCGGCGGGGCTGGACGGGCCTGACATCGCGCGGATCATCGGTATCGCCAGCGCCGCGTTCTGGGCTGGCGTCGCCACCGTCGCGGGTGCGGCGCTGCTGCTGCACGAGGGCGCGCTGGTGCTGCCTGCCTTGACCCTGTCCGAATCCCTGTCCCATGGCTTGGGCCTCGCGACGCTGCTCGTGGTCGGGGGCCTGATCGCCGCCTCCGTACGAGTGCGGGGGCCGCTGCGCCTCGCGGGGATGACGCTGCCGTTGCCGCGCCTCAACCACGCTATGGGGATGCTCGTCATCTCCATCCTCGATCTCGTCACCGCCAGCGCCGCGCTGTTCGTCCTGATCCCCGCCGCCGCGCCGACGCTGCTGCCCGCCTTCGTCCTCGCCTATGCGCTGGGGATCGTCGCGTCCGCGGTCACGCATGTGCCCGGCGGCATCGGCATCTTCGAGGCGATCGTGATGAGCGTGCTGCCCGGCGATCCGGCGGTGCTGCTGGCGGCGCTGGTCGTCTATCGCATCGTCTATTACGTGCTGCCGCTGGCGGCGGCGATCCTGCTGCTGGCCGTGAAGGAGGGGTTCCGCGAGCGGACGGCGGTGCGCCGCCTGTCGCACGCGCCCGCGATCATCTCCCAGGTTGCGCCGGTCGTACTGGGCACAGCCACCTTTTGCGGCGGTGTCGTGCTGCTCCTGTCCGATGCGCTGCCGGCGCTCGGCTATCGCACGCGCGTGCTGGCGCGGTTCATGCCGCTGCCGTTCATCGAGGCGAGCCATATCGCCGCCAGCCTGGTCGGCACCGCGCTGCTGCTGCTGGTGCCTGGCCTCTACCGCCGGCTGGATGCGGCGAACCTGGCGGCGCGGGTGCTGCTGCTGGCGGGCGCCGTCTTCTCGCTGGTGAAGGGCATCGATTACGAGGAGGCGATCGTCTGCCTTACGATCGCGGGGCTGCTCCACTGGACGCGCGGCGCCTTCTACCGGAAGACCGCGCTGACCGCCGCGCCGCTGCCGGCCAGCTGGAGCGCGTGTGTGGCGATCGCGCTGGCGGTGGCGGCCTGGACCGGCTTCTTCGCCTTTCGCCGCATCCCCTATTCGGATGCGCTGTGGTGGCAGTTCGCGGTCCATGACGACGCGCCGCGATTCCTGCGGGCGATGCTGGCGGTGGCGGTGATGCTGGCCGCGATCGCGGTATGGCGCGCCTTCGCCCCTGCGCCGTCCTCCGCCGTGCCGGTCCGGTCGCCGGGGCGCGAGGCGCTGGACGCCGCGCTGGCCTGCGCCGACCGGACCGACGCGATGCTGGCGCTGACGGGGGACAAGCGCTTCCTGTGGTCGGACGACGGCACCGCCTTCGTCATGTACCAGATCGCCGGGAGTAGCTGGGTGGTGATGGGCGACCCGGTCGGCCCGCGCGACGCTTGGCCTGACCTGTTGTGGCAGCTGCGGGAAAAGGCGGACGCGGCGCAGGGACGGCTCTTGTTGTACGAACTGTCCGCCCCCGCGCTGGAGCTGGCGATCGGCATGGGCTTGCAGATCATCAAGTACGGCGAGGAGGCGATCGTCGACCTTACCGACTTCACGCTCGCGACGCCGCAGCGGCGATCGGTCCGGCGCGCGGCGCAGGCGGCGGCGAACAAGGGTGCGACCTTCCGCATCCTGCCCGCCGCCGAGGTGCCGGCGATGCTCGACACGCTGCAGGCGGTGTCCGACAGCTGGATGGGCGAGAAGGGCCGCCGGGAGAAGGGCTTCAGCCTAGGGCGGTTCGACCGGGATTATCTGGTCAATTTCGACATCGCGCTGGTGATGCTGGGCGACGAGGTGATCGCCTTCGCCAATCTGTGGCTGACCGCCAACCGCAACGAGGCATCGGTCGACCTGATGCGTCAGCGCGCCGACGTGCCGCCGGGGACGATGGATTTCCTGTTCACCCAGATCATGCTGTGGGCGCAGGCGGAGGGCTATCGGCGCTTTTCGCTGGGGATGGCGCCGCTGTCGGGCATCGCGGACCGGCGCCTCGCCCCGGCCTGGGCGCGGATGAGCGCCTTCGTCTTCCGCCACGGCGAGCGGTTGTACGGATTTCGCGGCCTGCGCACCTACAAGGAAAAATATGCGCCGTCGTGGGAGGCGCGCTATATCGCGGGCCCGCGCGGACTGGCGCTGGCGGGGGCGATGCACGATCTGTCGCGGCTGATCGGCGGGCGGGTGCGCCGGTTGCGCCACGCGTCCGTACCGCCGCCGATGCCGCCGCGGGTCCCCGATCCGTCCTTATCCGATACCGTGCCGCCGCCGATCAAGCGCGGGATCGGCCGCCCCCCTCTTGCGATGGTGCTGTGACATGTCGTCCCTGACCCTTCCCGCCGCAGAGCCGCGTCACACTGCCGTCCCCACTGCCGGAAGCCGCCCGCCGTCCCGCTGGCAGGTCTTGGCACTGGTCGCGGCGATCGTGACGCTCGCGGCCACCGCCACGGCGGCGGGGGTGGCGGCGCTGATGGCGGGGGGGAACCTTCAGATCATCGGCCCGCCGCCCGGCCATGCGCAGACCGTCGCGGTGTTCGTGTCGGGTGATGCGGGGTTGAAGTTCGGCATGGGCAAGCCGGTGACGCGCGCCCTGTCCGCGCGCGGCCTGCCGGTGTTCGGCGTCAGCTCCCCCGCCGTCTTCCGCACGCGCAAGACGCATGACGAGGTCGTCGCCATCGTCGCGGATGCGATCCGTGCCGCGCTTGCCACGACGGAGGCGAAACGGATCGTGCTGATGGGCCAGTCCTATGGCGCCGACATGGTTTCGGTCGCGGCGCCCGATCTGCCTGCGGATCTCAAAAGCCGGATCGCGGCGATCGTGCTGGTGGTGCCGGGCAAGACCGCCTTCTTCCGTGCCGACGCACTCGGCTTCGCCTATCGCGGCAAGCCGGATGCGGAGCCGGCGGCGGGGATGCGCACCGTCGATTGGACGCCGGTGATCTGCGTCTATGGCGTGAAGGAAGATGACAGCCAGTGCCCGCTGTTGGCCGGCAGCCCCGCCCGGCTGATCCCGCTGCCCGGCGGCCATTACCTGGATCATGACGAGGACCGGCTGATCGGCGCGCTGGTCGAACAGCTGCACGCGATCGACCCTACGCTGTTGCCGTGACCGCACCCTCGGCAACGCGCCTGCAGTAGATGACGAAAGCGTAATCGGCCCCCCATCGCGCCCGCAGGGCTTAGGCGCTAAGGCGACGATCCGGTTCGCGGCGGCGGCGTCGCGTCGATAGGGCATCTCACGTCATGCGCGCACCCGTTTTCTTCGATCCGACCGGCCGGCGCGGGCGCTGGTCGAAGCGTATCGTCGCGGTGCTGATCGGGCTGGTGGTGGTCGCCGCGCTCGCCTTTGCGACGACGGTGTTGCTGGTCCCGCCCGGCAAGGATCTGGCGCTGCCGCTGCGCCAGCCCCGCGCCGCCGCACTGCGCGGCTCGCCGCCCCGGCGCGGATTGAACGCGTGGCTACCGCGCAAGCAGTCGGCGAGCCCGCACACGCCGCTGTCTGTGGGCTTCTACGTGCCGGGCAACGATACCAGCATCGCCTCGCTGCGTCGGCATATCGGCTCGCTCGACTGGGTGGTGCCCGCGACGATCAGCGTCGCCGGCCCGAATCACGCCGTCAGCGTCGAGGACGATCCGCGCTTCGCACGGATGATCGCCGCGCTGAAGGCGTCGAAGCGGATGCCCAAGATCCTGCCGATGGTGCAGAATTACGGCAACGACAATTGGGACGGTGCGGGCGCGGCGGCACTGCTGCGCGACCGGGCGGCCAGCCGGGCCTTCGCGACGCGCCTGGGTGCGATGGTCCGCGACGGTCACGATGCCGGATTGGTGATGGATTTCGAGTCGCTGCCGCCCTCCGCGATGCGCGGCTATCTCCTGTTCCTGCGCGACCTGCGCGCCGCGCTGCCGGTCGGATCGCAGATCGCGCTGACCGTGCCGGCCGGCGACGCCAGCTGGCCGCTCGCCGCCTTTTCGCGGGTCGCCGATCGCGTGATCTTCATGGCGTACGACCAGCATTGGCAGGGCGGATCGCCCGGCCCGATCGCCGCGCAGGACTGGTTCGTGAAAGAGGTCGCCGCCGCGCGCCGCGCGATCGGGCCGGACAAGCTGGTCGTGGCGCTGGGCAGCTATGCCTATGACTGGCATGGCGGCGAAACCGACGCGCTGACGATCGAGGAGGCGTGGCTGGACGCACACGACAGCAGCGCCAAGGTCGTGTTCGATCCGGTCAGCGGCAATGCCGGATTCGCGTTCGAGGATGACGGCCAGCATCACAGCGTCTGGATGCTGGACGCCGCCAGCAGCTGGAACGAGATGCAGGCGCTGAAGCATCTGGGGATCGACGACGTCGCGCTCTGGCGGCTGGGCAGCGAGGATCCCGGTTTCTGGGAAGACCTGCGCGCCTTCCGCACCGGCGGCCTGCCCGATCTGTCGCACGTTCCCGCGCTGCTCAACACGGATGTCGAGGGATCGGGCGAGATCCTGCGCATCACCGCGTCGCCGGTCGACGGCCGCCGCCGCCTGTCGATCGACCCGCACGGACTGGTCCGGGCGGAGGTATATGATCAGCTGCCCACCCCCTATGTCGTCCGCCGCGCGGGCGGGGCCGATCCGAAGCGGATCGCGCTGACATTCGACGACGGACCCGATGGCGACTGGACGCCGAAGATCCTGGACGTGCTGGAGGCGAACCGCGTCCCTGCGACGTTCTTCGTCGTCGGCGAGAACGCGCTGGAGCATCCCGCGCTGCTCAACCGCATCATCGCGTCGGGCGGGGAGATCGGCAACCACAGCTACACCCACCCCAATATGGCCAATTCCTCGCCCGGGGCGACCCGGCTGGAGCTGAATGCGACACAGCGTCTGGTGGAGGCCTATACCGGCCGGGCGATGACGCTGTTCCGCGCGCCCTATTTCGGTGACGCGGAGCCGACCACGACGGACGAGCTGTTGCCCGCGCTGACCGCGCAGCAGGCGGGCTACACGGTCGTCGGCCTGCACGTCGATCCCAACGACTGGCAGCGGCCGGGCGCCGACGCGATCGTCCGGCAGGTGCTGGATCAGGTGCATCGCGCCACGCCGGAAAACACGGGCAATATCGTGCTGCTGCACGACGGAGGCGGCGATCGATCCGAAACCGTAGAGGCGCTGCCCCGGATCATCGCGGCGCTGCGGGCGGAGGGCTATCACTTCGTCACCGCCTCGCAGCTTGTCGGCCTGCCGATGGATCAGGCGATGCCGCGCGTGACGGGCGAGGATCTGCTGGCGGTCCGGATCGACGTCGCGACCTTCATCGTGCTGGCCGGCATCGTGATGGCGATCGGCTGGATCTTCTATGTCGCGATCGTGCTGGGCGTGGCGCGCGCGGTCATCATCGCCGCGCTCGCCTGGTGGCAGAGCCGCCGCGTCCGCCCGGAACCGCCGACCTTCACCCCGTCCGTCTCGGTCATCATCCCGGCGTGGAACGAGGAACGGGTGATCGCCGCCTCGGTCGCCCGCGTGCTGGCGAGCGATTATCCCGACCTGCAGGTGATCGTCGCCGACGACGGCTCGCGCGACCGGACCAGCGCGATCGTGACGGAGCAGTTCGCGAACGATCCGCGCGTGACGCTGCTGACGCTGGTCAATGGTGGCAAGGCGGCGGCGCTGAACCGCGCGCTCCTCCAGGCGACGGGCGAGGTGGTGATCGCGCTGGACGCCGACACCCAGTTCGAACCGCTGACGATCCGCCGGCTCGCGCGCTGGTTCGCCGATCCGCGCATCGGCGCGGTGGCGGGCGACGCCCGGGTCGGCAACCGCGTGAACATCGTCACGCGCTGGCAGGCCATCGAATACATTACCTCGCAGAATCTGGAGCGGCGCGCCTTCGCCGGGTTCGACGCGATCACCGTGGTGCCGGGCGCGGTCGGCGCATGGCGGCGCGCGGCACTGGATGCGGTCGGCGGCTATCCCGAGGATACGCTGGCGGAGGATCAGGACCTGACCATCGCCGTCCAGCGCGCGGGCTGGCGCGTCACCTACGACCCGCGCGCGACCGCGTGGACGGAGGCGCCGGAAAGCTTCAAGGCGCTAGCAAAGCAGCGCTATCGCTGGGCGTTCGGCACGCTACAATGCCTGTGGAAGCATCGCGCCATCCTGCGCACCCGCAAACCCGCCGGGCTGGCGCTGGTTGGCCTGCCGCAGGCCTGGGTATTCCAGATCCTGTTCGCCGCCGTCTCGCCGATCATCGATCTGGCGCTGGTCGTCTCGACGATCACGACCGTGCTGCGCATCACCCAGCATGGCTGGGCGCAGACGCAGGGGGACGTCAGCCTGATGGCGCTGTACTGGGCGATTTTCACCGCCGTGGACGTCGTGTGCGGCTGGGTGGCATACCGCCTCGACGGGGGCCGTGCGCGTTATCCGGCGCATCTGCTTGTCGCGCAGCGGCTGGTCTATCGCCAGATCATGTACTGGGTCGTGCTGCGCGCGATCGCCTCGGCGATCGGCGGCTGGGTCGTCGGCTGGGGGCAGCTGGACCGCACCGGGCGCGTCACCACGCCGGGCTGATCCAGATGCGTTGACTTGCCCGTTAGCGCTAACGATAACATGCGCAAAACGGGAGAGAATGATGGCTGGCGAGGGATTGGGAGCGGCGTGGGCGCGGCTGCGGCTGGCGGCACTGGGCCTCTCGCTGGGTGTCACGCTGCCGGCGGCGGCCCAGACGGCAACCTTCGAGCGCTTCACCTATGACGGCCACGCGCAGGAGCGGGTGGCGGCGGGACCCGGCGAATATCGCAACCCGATCCTGTCCGGCTATTATCCCGATCCGTCGGTGACGCGGGTGGGCGACACCTACTACCTCGTCAATTCCAGCTTCGCCCATTATCCGGGCCTGCCGGTGTTCCGCTCGACCGACCTCGTCAACTGGACGCAGATCGGCAATGCGATCGACCGGCCGGACCAGCTGACGCTGGCGGGGCGGGGGGCGTCGGAGGCGGTATTCGCGCCGGACATCTCGTGGCACGCGGGCACCTTCTACATCGTCAACACCTGCGTCCGCTGCGAGGGCAACTTCGTCATCACCGCGAAGGATCCGGCCGGCCCCTGGTCGAAACCGATCCTGCTGCCGTTCGAGGGGATCGACCCGTCCATCTACTGGGAAGGCGACCGCGCCTATATCGTCAACAACCGCGCGCCCGCCGAGCCGCCCCGGTACGAGGGGCATCGCGCGATCTGGATCCAGGAATATGACTGGCGCGCCGGCAAGATGGTCGGTGAGAGCACGCAGCTGATCAATGGCGGCGTCGACATCACGAAGAAGCCCGTCTGGATCGAGGGGCCGCACATCTTCCGCCACGATGGCTGGTATTATCTGACCGCGGCGGAGGGCGGGACGAGCGACAATCATTCGCAGGTCGTGTTCCGGTCGAAGGCGCTGCGCGGCCCCTATGTTTCCTATGCCGACAATCCCATCCTGACGCAGCGCGACCTGCCGGCGGGGCGCGCCAACCCGATCACCTCCGCGGGTCATGCCACATTGGTGCAGACGCAAAAGGGGGACTGGTGGGCGACCTTCCTCGCGACGCGGCCCTATGCCGAGGGCCAGTATAATATCGGCCGCGAAACCTTCCTGCTGCCGGTCACGTGGGCGGATGGCTGGCCGCACATCCTGCCGCGTGGGCAGGCGATCCCCTTCGTGGCGAAGCGGCCCGACCTGCCTGCCGGGCCCGCGCCGAAGCTGCCGACCAGCGGCGATTTCGCCTATGTCGACGAGTTCGATGGCGACCGGCTGGGGATGGCGTGGATCGGCCTGCGCGCGCCCGGCCAGCCGTTCGCGACGGTGGGCGGGGGCGTCTTGCGCCTGACCTCCGCCGCGCCGCTCGGCGATCGGCAGGGGACGCCCGCCTTTGTCGGCCGGCGCCAGCAGCATCATGTCGCGACCATCTCCACCACCGTGCGCTTCGTGCCGGGCAAGGATGGTGCGCGCGCCGGGCTGGCGGCGGTGCAGAGCGACGAATCGAACCTGTTCTTCGGCATCACCCGCATCGCCGGGCGACCGATGGTAGCACTCTACGCTCGCGACAAGGCGCCGGCGGAAACGCTGGTCGCCAGCGCGCCGATCGACCCGTCCGGCCCCGTCACGTTGACGATCCGCGCGACGGGCGGCACGATGGCGTTCGATTATGCCACGCCCGGCACGCCGGTGCGGACGCTGAAGGCGGGCTTCGACGCGACGCTGCTCAGCACGAAGGCGGCGGGCGGCTTCGTGGGCACGGTCGTCGGCCCCTATAGCTACACGCCGCGATGATGCGGCTGGCGATCCTGCCGCTGGTCCTCGCGCTCGGCGCGGCGGCGCCGGCCCCGCCCTGGCAATCGGACCAGGGGGATGGCCGCTACGCCAACCCGCCTCTCTACGCCGATTATCCGGACCCGGACATCATCCGGGTGGGGGCGGATTTCTATTTCATCACCACCACCTTCGCCAATGTCCCCGGCCTGACGCTGATGACGTCGAAGGACCTGGTGAACTGGCGGTTCGTCGGCCATGTGATCGACCGGCTGGAGGGGCGGCCGCAATACGATCTGAAGGATGGCGGCGCGTATCGCAGCGGCATCTTCGCGCCCAGCCTGCGTCATCATGACGGCATGTTCTATGTCGCGGTGACGCCCGTCGGGGAGAATACGCGCATTTACCGCGCGCGCGATCCACACGGCCCCTGGACGATGAACCGCCTGACGGAGCCGGCCTTCGACCCCGGCCTGTTTTTCGACACCGATGGCCGTGGCTATATCGCGACCTCGATCGGGTCGGACGGCACGATCACGCTGCTCAGCCTCAGCGCGGACCTGCGGCGTATCACCGACAAGCGCGTCATCTATTTCAACAAAGGTGCCGAGGGATCGAAGCTCGTCCGGCGGGGCGACTATTACTACCTGTTCAATGCCATTCCGTCGAAGCTGGCGCTCACCGTATCCCGTGCCAAGGCGCTGACGGGGCCATGGGAAACGCGGCCGCAGATCGACGATACCAGCGGCGGCCATCAGGGTGCGATCGTCGACCTGCCCGACGGACGCGACTTCGGCTTCGTCATGGTCGATGCCGGGGCGGTCGGTCGGATGACCAATATCAGCCCGATCCACTGGCGGGACGGCTGGCCCGTCTGGGGGACGCCCGATGCGCCCGGCCGGGTGCCGACGCTCGCGTTGAAGCCGATCCAGGGCAAGCCGGTGACGCTGCTCCCCGCCTCCGACGACTTTGCTGCGCGGGAGCTGGGGATGCAGTGGCAGTGGAACCACAATCCGCTGCCCGATCGCTGGTCGCTGACCGCCCGGCCCGGCTTCCTGCGGCTGAACGCGGCGCCGGGGGCGGATATCTGGACGGCGCGCAACACGCTGATCCAGAAGGGGCAGGGCCCCGCCAGCCGTGGAGAGGTATCGATCGACGCCGCCGGCATCCGGCCGGGCGACCAGTGCGGCTTCGGCACGTTCGGCAAGCATAATGGCCATATCGCGATCGGGCGCGACGCGGGGGGCCGGCTGACGCTGACGATGCGCGTCGTCACCGATGTGGCGGACGGCAAGACGACGCGGCGGACCGAGGATGTCCGCATCGCCGCGCGGCCGGTGGCGGGATCGCGCCTGTTCCTGCGCACCGACATGGACTTTCGCGCCGGTATGGGCCGGGTCGCCTATAGCGTGGACGGACGCAGCTGGGCCGGCATGGGCGGCGAGTTCCCCATCGCCTATGACTGGCGCACGGGCACGTTTCAGGGGCCGCAATATGCGCTGTTCTGCTACAATCCGGCCGGCACCGGCGGGCGGATGGACGTCGACTGGTTCCGCCTGAGCCGGCCGTGATCGCCCCTCAGCCCGTCACCCGGACCGATACACGCACCGTGCGCGGGGCGCCGGGATAGATCCAGAGGGGGCTGTAGGAGCTGAGCGCATATCGCGCGTCGAACAGGTTGTCCGCCTCCGCCCGCAACGTCAGTCGTGGCGACAGCGCATATTCCACCGCCGCCTTCACCTTGACATAGGCGGGCAGGACCAATCCGCTGGCATCGACCGCGCCGGCCCGGTCGCCGACATAATTGAGGCCGCCGCTGACCGACAGGCCCCGCCCGCCGGCATCGAGGAACCGGCCAAGCGCGAAAAGCGTGCCGCTATGCGCGGGGACGTTCAGAACGCGGTTCGTGGCGAATTTCGTGTCGTCGGCGCGGGCGTGCGTCCACGCATAGTTGGCGACGATCTGCCAGTGTGGAGCGACCGTCACCGCCGCATCCGCCTCGATCCCATGACTTTTCAGGCTGCCGATCGGGGCGAGGAAGTTGGGATCGACCGGGTCGTTGGTCAGGATGCCCTGCTTCTTCACCCCGAACCACGTCACGGCAAGGTCGATGCGCGGCCAGCGGCCCGCAACGCCCAGTTCATATCCCTTGCCCTCCTCGGGTGCGAAGCCCTGGCCCTGCCGGTCGGTGCCCGAGTTGAGGATGAAGCTTTCCCCCCAGCTGCCGTGCAGCGCGACCGTTTCGGTCACGGCATAGCGGGCGGCGGCGCGGAACTTGACGGGCTGGTCGACCCGGCGGCCGGTCTGGCCGGTCCGGTTGTTCAGGATGCGCTGGCGATAGGCGTCCAGCCGCACGCCGCCCGACAGCGTCAGCCGGTCGGTCGCCTCCCACAGATCCTGTGCGTAGAGTGTGCCGGCCCAGCGCTTTTCTCGATTGTTGGTGAAGGGCAGCAGCGTCGGCGGCGTCTGGCCATAGACCGGGTTCAGCACATCGATCGCATAGGGCGCGGCGGCGCTGGGATTGCGACGCATCCACCGCTCTGCATAGTCGAGCGTGTACCCCTTGATCCCGATCGCGGGCCGGTGCCGGCCCAGCTGGCCGGACAGCTCCAGCCGTGCCGAAAGGTCGTCGACCAGGAAGTCGCGCGAGCGCCGCTGCCGCCACAGCGTCGTGCCGCCGACCAGCCGCGACTGATCCGACGAAAAGCCCTTCAGCGATCCCGTCCGCCACGCGACGCCGCCGTCCAGCCGCCATGACCCGCCAAGGTCGAACAGGCCGGTCAGTTGATGGCGTTCGTTGCGGAACCGCGTCGTACCGTCATTGGGCTCACCGACGTAGCGGTTGCGCGGCACGGCGTTGGCATCGCCGTTGAGCGCCGGCACGCCCCGGTCAAACAGCGTGTCGAAGCGCGTGATCTCGCCGACATAGGTGATGCGCACGGCATCGCTGGGTCGCCATGTCAGCGATGGCGCGACGACGCGGCGTTGCAGGCCGACGAAGTCGCGCCAGCCATCCGAATCCTCCGCCGCCACGACGATGCGGCCCGCGATCGTGCGCGACAGCGGAACCGTGCCGTCCAGCTCCATCCGGCGCGTGTTGAACGACCCGTAGAGGAAGGTCGCGCTGGCGGCCGGGACGAAGCCGGGCGTCTTGCTGACCAGATTCACCCGGCCGGCCGGGTCGATATCGCCGAACAACGCGCCTGCCGGGCCCTTCAGCAGCTCGATCCGCTCGGTCGTGGCGGGATCACGCGGGGGCGCCATGCCGCGATTGGCAAGGAAGCCGTCGACATAATATTCCGCGCCGCCATCGGGCGTGCCCAGGAACCCGCGGATGGCGAAATTGTCCATCACGCCGCCGCGATTGTTCTGATTGCTGACCCCGCTGACCAGTTCCAGCGCATCCGACAGGCGATAGGCGCCGGCGGCGGTCAGGATATCCCGTTCGATCGAGCGGCTCGACTGCGACATCGTCTCGGTCGCGATGTCGGAGGAGATGGTTGCATCCGCGCTCGCGCGGCGCGTGCCCAGCACGACGATCTCGGTTTCGCCGTCACGCGGTTCGGTGGTGTCGGCCGGCTCCGCAGCGGCGGTCAAGGGCAGGGCGAGCAGCAACAGCGGGGCGGACAGCACCGGATGACGATGAAGCACGGATGACGATCCTGTTATGATGTATCGTCGCAACTGTCGGAACGCGGGTGCGGCGTCAATCCCCATTGGCGGTGTCGGAAGGGGTGGGCGGCGGTCGACCCGCCGCCCACGGAATCAGTCGGTCGCCTTGCCTGACGGCGTGTTGACGCCCATCGACTGCAGGTAGCGCTTCACGTTGCGCGCCGCCTGCCGCAGCCGCTGTTCGTTCTCCACCATCGCGATGCGGACGTACCCCTCGCCATTCTCGCCGTACCCGACGCCCGGCGCGACCGCGACCTTCGCCTCCGTCAGCAATTGCTTGGAGAATTCCAGGCTGCCCAGATGACGCAGCGCCGGCGGCAGCGGCGCCCAGGCGAACATGCTGGCGGGCGGGGCGGGTATATCCCAGCCGGCGCGGCCGAAGCTTTCGACCAGCACGTCGCGGCGCTTGTGATAGAGCTGGCGGTTCTGCTCGACGATATCCTGTGGGCCGTTCAGCGCGGCGCAGGCGGCGGCCTGGATCGGCGTGAAGGCGCCATAGTCGAGATACGACTTCACCCGCGTCATCGCCGCGATCAGCCGCTTGTTGCCGACCGCGAAGCCGATCCGCCAGCCGGCCATCGAATAGGTCTTGGACAGGCTGGTGAATTCGATCGCGACGTCCTTGGCGCCGGGCACCTGCAGGATCGAGACGGTCGGCTTGCCGTCGAAATACAGCTCCGAATAGGCGAGGTCGGAGATGATCCAGACCTCGTTCTCCTTCGCCCAGGCGACCAGCCGTTCGTAGAAGGCGAGGTCGACCGTCTCGGCGGTCGGGTTCGAGGGATAGTTGACCACCAGCACCGACGGGCGCGGGATGGTGAATTCCATCGCGCGCTGCAGGCTTTCGAAATAATGCTCATCCGGCGTCGTCGGCACCGCGCGGATCGTCGCGCCGGCGATGATGAAGCCGAAGGTGTGGATGGGATAGGACGGGTTCGGCGCCAGCACGACGTCGCCCGGCGCGGTGATCGCGGTGGCGAGGCTGGCCAGCCCCTCCTTCGACCCCATGGTCACGACGACCTCCGTCTCCGGATCGACGTCGACGCCGAAGCGGCGGCCGTAATAGTTCGCCTGCGCACGCCGCAGGCCGGGAATCCCCTTCGACTGGGAATAGCCGTGCGCGGAGGGCTTGCTGGCGACCTCGACCAGCTTCTCGATGACGTGCGGCGGCGGCGGCAGGTCGGGATTGCCCATGCCAAGGTCGATGATGTCCTCGCCACCGCTGCGCGCCTGTGCCCGCATCGCGTTGACCTCCGCGATGACATAGGGCGGCAGACGCTTCATGCGGTAGAATTCGTCGGACATGGCTTCCTCTTCGCTGTCGCGTCGCCCATGTACGCCGTCCGGCGCGGACAGGCCAGTCCATCCCGGCGCTTCCGCTGACGGCCACGCTCCGCTAGGCTGGCGCTATCGATCCGAGGAGAGTGACATGGCCGCTTCAGCGCCCGACACCGACGCGCCAGCCCCTGATGCCGGCAGTGATCCGGCGGCCGCCATGCCCAGCCTCGAGGAGATGCAGCACTGGACCTGGGTGATGGGCCGGATGCAGCAGATGATGATGCAGCAGGGCCTGGCCGCACTGCCGACCGTGCCCGGCATCAACGATCCCGCGACGCTGGAGCGGCTGGACGATTTCTGGACCGACAGCCTGAACCTGTGGCAGCGCTTCCTGACCCCGGCGGGGGACGGGGAGGCGGCCCCCGCTTCGCCGCCGCCCGACCGCCGGTTCCGCGCGGATGCGTGGCGTGAACCGGCGTTCGACATGATCCGCCAGAGCTACGTGATGATCGCCGATCATATGCTGCGCGGCGTCGACGCGGTTGAGGGGATCGATCCGAAGCAGAAGGAGCAGCTGCGCTTCGCCACCCAGACGCTCGTCGATGCGATGAGCCCCACGAACTTCCCCTGGACCAACCCGGAAGTGATCGCCCGCACCGTCGAAACGCGCGGCGAGAACCTGATGAAGGGCCTTCAGCACATGATGGCCGACATGGGCCGGGGCCAGCTGACGCATACCGATGGCAACGTGTTCGAGGTCGGCCGCAACCTCGCCACCACGCCGGGCCAGGTCGTCAAGCGGACCGAGCTGTACGAACTGATCCAGTACGCGCCCGCCACGGAAACGGTGTTCGCCACGCCGCTGGTGATCTTCCCGCCCTGGATCAACCGCTTCTACATCCTCGACCTGACGCCGGAAAAGAGCTTCATCCGCTGGGCGGTGGAGCAGGGCCTGACCGTATTCATGGTCTCGTGGCGATCGGCGGATGCGTCGATGAAGGATGTGACGTGGGACGATTATGTCCGCGCGCAGATCGACGCGGTGGAGACGGTGCGCGCGCTGCTCGACGTACCGTCCGTCCATACCATCGGTTATTGCGTCGCGGGGACGACGCTGGCGGCGACGCTGGCGGTGCTCGCCGCGCAGGATCGGGCCGAGGCGGTGGCCAGCGCGACCTTCTTCACCGCGCAGGTCGATTTCGCCGATGCCGGCGACCTCAAGCATTTCGTCGATGACGAACAGCTGAAGATGCTAGCCACGCTGTCGCCGGAGGGGTTCCTGGACGGGCGGTACATGGCCGCGACGTTCAACCTGCTGCGCGGGCGCGACCTGATCTGGAACTACGTCACCAACAACTACCTGCTGGGCAAGGATTATGCGCCGTTCGATCTGCTCCACTGGAACGGCGACACGACGAACCTGCCGTCGAAATGGCACCTGTCGTACCTGACCGACCTGTATCGCGACAATCTGCTGGTCCGGCCGGGCGCGCTCAGCATCGACGGTACGCCGCTCGACCTGACGCGTGTCACCACCCCCGCCTATGTCCAGGCCGGGCGCGAGGATCATATCGCGCCGGCGGAAAGCGTGTGGAAGGTGACCGGCCAATTCACCGGCCCGCTGCGCTTCATACTGGCGGGATCGGGGCACATCGCCGGCGTCGTCAATCCGCCGTCGCTGGGCAAATACCAGTATTGGACGAACGAATCGGGTGCCGGTTCGCTCGCGGAATTCATCGCGGGCGCGACCGAGACGAAGGGCAGCTGGTGGCCGGATTGGCTGGCCTGGATTGCCGCCCGGTCAGGCGAGCGCATAGCCGCCGACGGGGCGCGCCAGCCGGGGGAGGGCGCCTTGCCCGCCTTGTGCCCAGCGCCGGGAGACTATGTTCGCACGCGTTGATTTGTCAGGTTTGTTGCACTGCACAAATTTACTTGAAACACCTCCGTCACTCGATTATGTTGCGTCGCAGCAGATTGGGAGACGGGTGCGATGGCTGCATCAGAGGACAAGCGTACGCGGCGCAAGCCGGCGGCTGCGTCGGTAACGATCCCGCATGTCGATACGGCGTCCGCCGAATCGGCCCCGCCGCTGCCCGGCCTGCCGGGTGCAAGCGTTCCCGCCCGCCCCGTGCGTCGTACCGTCGCGAAGGCGACGCCGGCAAAGGTCGCGACGCCCGCCGCGCCGATTGAGGCCCCCGCGCCGGCCGCTCCGATCGAGGCGGTTGCGACCCCGGTCGTGGCAGCGCCCGTGCCGATCGCTTCTCTCGCCCCCACGGCGCCCGCCGTTGCCGAAGCTGTCGAGACGGTGACGGAGCAGGCCGAACAGGCGGTGGAAACCGCCACCCAATCCCTCGCGACCGCAGCGCATGACACGGCCGATGCCGTTCAGGCGCCGATCGCGAAGACCACCGACCTCGCCGTCGAGGCGAGCCGCAAGACCGAAAACGTGGCCCGCGCCGCGCTTGCCAAACAGGAGACGACGATCATGGATACGGTTCAGAACACCGCCGAGAAGACCCAGGCTTTCTTCGCCGACGCCAATGAGCGCACCAAGGGCGCGATGGAGAAGGGCGCGAAGCTGTTCCAGGAAATGACCGAGTTTGGCAAGGGCAACGTCGAGGCCGTCGTCGAATCGTCGAAGATCGCCGCGCGCGGTTTCGAGACGATGGGCCAGGACGCCGCCGCGTACCTGAAGACCTCGTTCGAGGAAGCCAGCCAGGCGCTGCGCACGCTGTCGTCGATCAAGTCGCCGACCGAGCTGATGAAGTTCCAGGCCGACTATATGCGCTCGGCGTTCGACGCGATGGTCGCCCAGACCTCGCGCGGGACCGAGGCTTCGCTGAAGCTGGCCGGTGAGGTCGCGCAGCCGATCTCGAACCGCGTCGCGGTCGCGGCCGAGAAGCTGAAGGTCAACGCCTGATCCGGCGGGATATCCGCCCGGTGGCGGATATCCGGATCGATCGGGGGCGGCGGGCACCGACGGGTGTGCGCCGCCCCTTTTGCGTGGCGCGCTTTTCCCATGTGGCGGGTCTTGCCGCAGCCGCGTCGGATGCCATATTCTGGCGACGCATGGACAGGCTGGATCACACCATGGCCGATCACCGTGAGGGTGATGGCGGCGGCGACAATGGCGGCACGGGCATCGACCTGGCCACCAAGACGCGGACCCGCACCAAGCAACCCACGCCCTATCGCGTGCTGATGCTGAATGACGACTACACGCCGATGGAGTTCGTAGTGCTGTGCCTGCAGCGCTTCTTCCGCATGGACATGGAGCAGGCGACGCGCGTGATGCTGCACGTCCACCAGCGCGGCGTCGGCGTGTGCGGCGTCTTTTCCTATGAGGTCGCGGAAACGAAGGTGGGGCAGGTGATCGATTTCGCCCGCCAGCACCAGCATCCGCTGCAATGCACGCTGGAGAAGGCCTGAACGCAGGCCCGCTCGTCGGCGCGCGTCACTCGGCGACCTGCAGCCACTCCAGATCGAACTTCGCGTTCCGGTCGACATAATTGGCGGCGCGCATCAGCTTCGCCTCGTCCACCAGCGTCAGGCGCCCGGCGGCCCGGGCGATCAGGCCCTGCTCCTCCAGCTGGCGGAGCATCCGGTTCACATGGACGGCGGTCAGCCCGATCGCGTCGCCGATCTCCTCCTGTGTGATCCCCAGCGCGAAGACGGTGCCGATCGACGGATCGAGTTCGCGCATCCGGTCGCGCAGCTCCAGCAGCAGCGCCGCGACCCGCGCGCGGGCGGAGGTGCGGCCGACCGCCGCCAGCCGGTCCGTCATCGCGACGCGCACGCGCTGCTCGCTCGCCATCAGCGCCATGGCGAGGCGCGGGCATGACGATACCAGCTCCGCCAAGACCTGCCGGTCGAACGGGCTGACGGTACAGTCGGTGATCGCCATCACGGTTTCCGGCGCGGTCGCGTAGACCAGCGTCGCCGTCGCGATGATATCGCCCGGGAACAGGAATCGCAGAATCTGCCGGCTGCCGTCGTCCAGCAGCACATAGCTCATCATCGTCCCCTCGCGCAGGACGAACAGATCGCTGACGCGATCATTCTCGCTGAACAGCGCGGCGCCACGGCGCAGCCTGCGCTCGCGCTCTTCCAATCGCCGCAGCATGTCGCGCTCCTGTGCGGTCAACGCGATCAGCCCGTTCAGCCGCGTGGCCAGCCAACTATCCGGCACGATGTGACATATCTCCCGTTAAACGACGCCGATTAGGCGGTACGGGCCACGAGGCGCATTAAAGTCGATCAACACGGTGGCGCGTCGTGGGGCGGCGGTGGCACCCACGCATCGGCAACGTCGTCGCGCCTGACCCGCGTGCGGCCGTGCGAGGGTGCTTGCACCTTGCCGCCGTCGCGATAGGGGTGGGGCCATGGATCGCATCATCATTCGCGGCGGCCGCCGCCTGTCGGGACGCCTGCCCATCTCCGGCGCGAAGAACGCGGCGCTGACGCTCATGCCCTGCGCGCTGCTGACGGACGAACCGCTGACGCTGCGCAACCTGCCACGGCTCGCAGACGTGGACGGCTTTGGCCATCTGCTCAACCAGCTGGGCGCGTCGACCGCGATCGAAGGAACGCGGCCGGAGGATTTCGGCCGGGTCATGACGATCCGCACCGGCAAGCTGACCTCGACCGAGGCGCCCTACGACATCGTCCGTAAGATGCGCGCGTCGATCCTGGTGCTGGGACCGGTGCTGGCGCGGGCGGGCGAGGCGCGGGTGTCGCTGCCCGGCGGCTGCGCGATCGGCAACCGTCCGATCGACCTGCACCTGAAGGCGCTGGAGGCGATCGGCGCGGAGCTGGAGATGGCGGCGGGGTATGTCCGGGCGACGGCACCCGGCGGCCGGCTGACGGGCGGGCGCTATCGTTTCCCGGTCGTATCGGTCGGCGCGACGGAGAATGTCGTGATGGCCGCCGTGCTGGCGAAGGGCGCGACGCGGATCGAGAACGCCGCGCGCGAGCCGGAGATCGTCGACCTGTGCCGCTGCCTCGTCGCGATGGGCGCGCGGATCGAGGGGATCGGGACGGAAACGCTGGAGATCGAGGGCGTCGACCGGCTGCACGGCGCGACCTATGCCGTGATGCCCGATCGGATCGAGGCGGGCAGCTATGCCTGCGCGGCCGCGATCACCGGCGGCGACCTGACGCTGACCAACGTCGCGGTCGACGACATGGGCGCGACGCTGGCGGCGCTGACCGATGCGGGCGTGACGGTGGAGGCGGTGGGGCGCGACGCGGTGCGCATCGCGGCGGACGGTCCGCTGAAGCCGCTGACGCTGACGACCGCGCCGTTCCCGGGCTTCGCCACCGACATGCAGGCGCAGTTCATGGCGATGCTGTGCATGGCGCAGGGATCGAGCGTGCTGACCGAGACGATCTTCGAGAACCGCTACATGCACGTGCCCGAACTGGCGCGGATGGGTGCGGACATCACCGTATCCGGCCGCACCGCGGTGGTGCGCGGCGTCGACCGGCTGGTCGGCGCGCCCGTGATGGCGACCGACCTGCGTGCCTCGATGAGCCTGATCCTTGCAGGGCTGGCGGCGGAAGGGGAGACGCAGGTCAGCCGCGTCTATCACCTCGATCGCGGCTATGAGCGGCTGGAGGAGAAGCTGTCGGCGGTCGGCGCGGATATCGAGCGGGTCGGCGACGGCTGATGCATCGCGCGACCGGCATCCTGGCTGCGACCCTCGCCGCGCTGGCGCTCGCCGGCTGCGCCGGGCGGACGCCTGCGCTCCGCGCGCAAGCGGCGGGGACGCCCATCGAGGTCCATGTCCTCGCCTTCAACGATTTCCACGGCAATCTGGAGCCACCCGGCCTGACCGTTCCCGAAACGGGCGCGGATGGCGCGACGGTGGAGACGCCCGCCGGCGGCGCGGCGTGGCTGGCCGCGACGATCGCGGGGCTGCGGCAACAGGCGCGGCATACGATCACCGTGTCGGCCGGCGACCTGACCGGGGCGAGCCCGTTCGTCTCCTCGCAATTCCTGGACGAGCCGACGGTCGCGGCGATGAACCTGATCGGCATCGACCTGAACGCGGCGGGCAATCACGAATTCGATCGCGGCGCCGACGAGCTGCTCCGCCTGCAGCATGGCGGTTGTGGCAAGCAGGCGATCATCAGCGGCACCGCCATCCCCTGCCGGCTGGAGCCGTTCAAGGGCGCGAAGTTCACCTATCTGGCGGGCAACACCGTCAAGGCGGACGGTAGCACGCTGTTCCCCGGCACCGCGATCCGTGAGTTCCGGGAGGGTGGTCGCCGCGTGCGGATCGGCTTTATCGGGCTGACGACGCGTACGACGCAGACGCTGGTCAATCCCGCCGGCCTTCACGGCATTCGCTTTGGCGACGAGGCGGACACGGCCAACGCGGCGGTGGCGAAGCTGAAGGCGGCGGGCGCGGACGCGATCGTCGTGCTGATCCATGAGGGCGGCGCGCAACTGGCCGGGCCGAACGACTGTCGGGGTCTGTCGGGCGCGATCCGGCCGATCCTCGATCGGCTCGACCCCCGCGTCGACCTGATCGTGTCGGGGCACACGCACCGATCCTACATCTGCGACTATGCGCAGTATCTGCCGGGCAAGCCCTTCCTGCTGACCAGCGCCGGCAAGTACGGCACGCTCGTCACCGATGCGGTGCTCGCGATCGACCCGGTGAAGCATCGCGTGGTGGCGAAGCGCGCGCGCAACGTCACCGTCCGCGATCGCGACGTCGCCGGCGATGCGAAGGTGGCGGCGCTGGTCGCCCGCTACGCCGCCGCCGCCGCGCCGCTCGCCGCGCGTCCGTCCGGCCGACTGACCGAGGCGCTGCCCCGGCCGGCGGATGGCGCGGGAATGGCGGAGACGCGGCTGGGGAACCTGATCGCCGATTCCGAACTGGCGGCGACCCGGCGGGACGGGGCGGTGATCGCCTTCATGAACCCGTTCGGCATCCGCGCAGGGCTGACGCCCAAGCCCGATGGGACAGTAACGTTCGAGGATATCTATCGCGTCACGCCGTTCGGCAACATGCTGCAGGTCCGCCGCTATACGGGGGCGCAGCTGCGCGCGGTGCTGGAGCAACAATTCGACCGCAGGATCATCCTGAGCGTCGCGGGCATGACCTATGCCTATGATGCCGCGCGTCCGGCCGGCTCGCGCATCCTCGACGTGCGCGTCGGCGGCGTCCCGCTGGACGACCGGGCGAGCTATCGCGTCGCCTTGAGTGATTTCCTGGCCTTTGGCGGCGATGGCTTCTCGACGCTGGCGGCGGGGGAACTGGTCGCGGGCGGCCCGGTCGATGTCGACGCGCTGCGCGACTATGTCGTTGCGCATTCACCGCTGACACCGCCCCAGACGGGGCGCATCGCCGACCGCACGGCGCGGTAGCGCGTCAGGCGATCCGGTCGGGCACCTCGGCGGCGTCGGCATCGATCGCGGATTGCGGGGCGACCGCCTCCCACGGGAAGACGAACCAGTCCTTCACCACCGCCCGGTCGATCGTGCGATGCGCATAGTCGACGCGCTCGGCCGAGCCGTGATTGTCGATCAGCGTGGCGAACCGGATCGCGTCCATCGCCGCGCCTGCCGCGATCAGTCCGGCGCGCAGGCGGGCGATGGTACGCCCCGAATCGTTGATGTCGTCGACGATCACCAGCCGCTCGCCACCGCGCGTGCGCGTCGCGAGGGCGATGAGCGCGGCGGCGATGCCGTCGCTCTCCGCCCCCGAATAGTCGATCGATATCATCGGCAGGCCGGTCGCGTGGCTCAGATAAACCGCCGGCACCAGCCCGCCGCGCCCGATCCCGACCAGCGCGTCCGCACGCCACGGATCGGCGGCCAACCGGGCGGCGAGATCGTGGATCGCGGCGACGAACGCGTCGTGCGGGATCGGGGTGAAAACCGGCATCAGATCGCGGCCAGCGCCTGGTCGAAATCGGCGATCAGGTCATCGGCATCCTCGACCCCGATCGAGATGCGCACCAGATTGTCGGTGATCCCCAGCGCCGCCTTGCGCGCGTCGGGAACGGACAGGTGCGTCATGCCGGCCGGATGGCTCGCCAGCGTCTCCGTGCCGCCCAGCGACACGGCGAGCTTGGCGATCGTCAGCGCATCGAGGAAGCGGAACGCCTCCGCCTCGCCGCCCTTCAGGTAGAGGGAGAAGGTGGAGCCGGCGCCGGTGCAGTGACGGTCGTATATATCCTTCTGCCGGGCATCCTCGATAAAGCCCAGATAGCCCATCCGCTCGACCTTGGGATGATCGCGGAGGAAGGCACAAACCTTCGCCGCATTGTCGCCCGCGCGGCTCATCCGGAGTTCCAGCGTCTCCAGCGAGCGGAGCAGCATCCAGGCGGTGTTGGGATCGCAGATCGTGCCGATCGTGTTGCGCATCGCGCGCACCGTGTCGATCACCGCCTTCTTGCCGAGCAGCCCGCCCGCGACGAGGTCCGAATGGCCGCCGGCATATTTGGTCAGCGAATAGACAACGATGTCCGCGCCGTGCTTCAGCGGCTGCTGCCACAGCGGGCCCAGGAACGTGTTGTCGATCGCGATCGGCGGCTTTTCGGCGGCATTGGCGAAGATCGCATCGCGGCTGGCGGCGACCGCCTCCACATCGACCAGCGCATTGGTCGGATTGGCGGGCGATTCGAGATAGATCAGCGCGACGCGCCCCGATGCCGCCTTCGACAGCACGGCGTCGATCTCCTCACGCGTCGCGCCGGCGGGGAAGTCGAGCCAGTGGACGCCGAACCGGCCCAGCACGCGGGCGATCAGCGTCTCCGTCGCGGCATAGAGCGGGCCGGAATGGACGATCGTGTCGCCCGGCTTCACCGTCGACAGGAACAGCGTCGCGATCGCCGACATGCCGCTGGAAAAGGCGAGCGCGTCCTCCGCCTCTTCCCAGATCGCCAACCGGTCCTCCAGGATTTCCTGATTGGGCCCGTTGAAGCGCGAATAGACCAGGCCCTCCGCGCCGCCCGGCCGCTTGCCCGTCACGCCCTCGAAATGGCGCTTGCCGGCGGCGGCGTTGGGGAAGACGAAGGTGGAGGTGAGGAAGATCGGCGGCTTCAGCGAACCCTCCGACAGCGTCGGGTCATAGCCATGGCCCATCATCAGCGTCGACGGCTTCAGCTTGCGGTCGCCGATCCGGTCCGTGCCGGGGCGCGGGGTTTCGGTGGGCGGCACGCCGGTCAGTTCGGCTTCGGTCGGTTCGGTCATCATCGTCTCCTGTGGCGCGCCGTCAGGTCTTCAGCCCGATCAGCGCAATCTGCCGCCCGTAATCGGGTTCGCCCCGATGCGTCGCACGGCGATAGCTGTAGAAACGCCCGGGATCGGCATAGGTGTCTAGCCCCAGCGCCTCGATCCGCCCGATCCCCGCCACGGCCAGCCTGTGCGCGACATAGGATTCGAGGTCGAAATGGTGATGCCCTTCCCGCGCGGGCGCGAAGAATCGCTCGTTTTCGGAGTCGGCGGTACAGAAGCGGATCAGGAACGCCTCGTCCACCTCATAGCTTCGGCGGGCGATGCACGGGCCGATGGCGGCGGCGATCCGGCCGCGATCGGCGCCAAGCCCCACCATCTTCTCGATCGTCGCGTCGGTGACGCCGGCCAGCGCCCCCTTCCACCCGGCATGGGCGGCGCCGATCACGCCGGCCTGAGAATCCGCGAACAGCACTGGCGCGCAATCGGCGGTCAGGATGCCGAGCAGGATATTCGGCCGATCGGTGACGAGCGCATCGCCGCGCGGCCGATCCTCGTCGCGCATCGCGGTCAGCACGCGCACCACGTCGGCGGAGTGGATCTGGTAGAGCGTCGCCAGCGACGCACCCGGCAGCACGGCGGCGATGGCGCGGGCGCGATTCTCCGCAAGGTCGGGCGGGATCGTCTCCGCGCCGCGCCGGCCCATGTCGAGCCCGGCGGTGACGCCCGTCGATACGCCGCCGCGCCGGCCCAGAAAGCCGTGCGGCACATCGCCCAGGCTGGCTGCGCGGATCGCCTCTACGGGTTCGGTCACAGCGTCAGCCTCATCACATGATCCTCGTCGGCATGGCTGCCGACCATGAAGGCGTAGGTGCCGACCCGCTCGAACCCCTGCCGTTCGTAGAAGCGACGGGCGCGGTGATTCTCGGTGAAGACCGACAGGTACAGGTCCCGCGCGCCGGTTTCCCGCGCGGTCGCGATCGCCCAGTCCATCAGCGTCTGACCCGCCCCCGTGCCGTGCCACGGCGCGAGCACATAGAGCTGGCGCAACTCCGCCGAGCGGCCGCGCGGCTCGAAGGGCAGCGATGGCGGTCCCAGCTTCGCGTATGCGACCGCGCGCGGGGCGTCCGCTTCCCGCACCTCGCCGATCCGTACGCGATAGGCGGGATCGGCGAGCTGCCCGGCCCAGGCCGTCTCGCTATGGTTTTCGAGGAAGGCGGCGAGGTCGTCGGGCCGATACAGGTGCCCGAACGTCTCGGTGAAGCTGTCCCGCCCCAGGCGGGCGAGGGCGGCGGCGTCCGCCAAACCGGCATCGCGCCAGACGATCATGCGAAGGCCGCCGGTTGCGGCCAGCCGGGCGCGGTGACGGCCAGCACCTTGAACAGCGCGCCCATCCCCTGCACCAGCCGCTGCCGGTCCGCGACGATCGCCTCCGCCCGGTCGGGCGCGGCGCGGGCGAGCGCGGCGGCGCGGGCGTCGATGCCCAGCTTCACCAGCCATTCGGCCTGCTCGATCGGACCCCATGCGGTCGCACCGGCGCTCTGCGCGGCGGCGGCCAGCGTGGTAAAGTCGACATGCGCGGTCAGGTCATGCTCGCCCGGCGCCTCGAAGGGGTTGGCGGCCCCATGCGCGCGGACGGCTTGCAGCGTGTCGCCACACGCCGGCCCCTCATGGCCATAATCGATCGCGACCAGCGCGCCGCCCTGCGCCGCGATTCGCGCGGCCAGGCTACGCATCACCGCGACCTGCGCGGGCGATACCTCCAGCACGGATCCGGGCGCCGCATCGCGCAACGGCGCGGGGATTACGTCGTCGGGCACGGGCCGGCCCGCGATCGGCAGGAACAGCGTATCCTGGCAGGCCACCAGCCGCTCGTGCCATCCGTCCGCACGGCGCACGAGTTGCCGGATCGGCAGCGCGTCGAAGAATTCGTTGGCGACGACGATCAACGGCGCATCCGTGGGCAGCGTGTCGACCGAATCATGGAAGGTCGCATGCGGCACCCGTTCGGCCTGCGCGGCGCGCAGCACGGGGCTCGTCTCCACGAAATGGACGGACGGGGTGAAACCAGCCCTTTCCATCGCGCGCCGCGCGTCGGCCGCCAGCGTGCCGCGCCCCGGGCCCAGCTCCACCCAGTGGCAGGCGGGGTGCCCCGCCCGGTCCCACAGGTCCGCGCACCACAGGCCGGCCAGTTCACCGAACATCTGGCTGATCTCGGGCGCGGTCACGAAGTCGCCCGCCGCGCCCAGCGGGTCGCGCGTCGCGTAATAGTGCGCGTTCGCCGCCGCCATATAGTGCGACAGCGAAATCGGCCCCGCGAGCGCGATGGCGCGCGCCAGCCGCTCGGGCAGCGGGCCGTCGGCGGAACCGTCAGCGGCGGCGGAAGCGGACGGGCCGGTCAGGCGACGCTCTCCGTCCCCGCGATCGGCTCCACGCGGACGCGGCGCTTCGGCGCGCTCAGGATCAGGTACAGGCCGCCCGCGACCATCGGCAGGCACAGCCACTGGCCCATGTGCAGTCCCGTCGCCTCCGCGAAGGCCCGAAGCTGGCTGTCCGGCTCCCGGAAGAATTCGACGGTGAAGCGCGCCAGGCCATAGCCGAGCAGGAAAATGCCCGTCAGCCGCCCCGGCTCGTAGCGCGCGCGCGTCCGCCAGAACGCGACGGCCATGACCAGCGCCAGCACTAGCCCCTCCAGCGCCGCCTCGTACAGCTGGCTGGGGTGGCGCGCGGAATCGGGCAACGGGAAGGGCACGGTATGCGGAAAGACGATCGCCCACGGCACGTCCGCCGGCTTGCCCCACAATTCGCCGTTCACGAAATTGGCGAGCCGGCCGAAGAACAGGCCGAACGGCACGCAGCAGGCGACGTAATCGTGGATGCGCAGCCAGTGGAGCCCGTTTTTGCGCGCAAAGACGATGATCCCCAGCGACGTGCCGATCACGCCGCCGTGAAAACTCATCCCCCCGTCCCAAAGGCGCAGGATCATCAGCGGGTGCAGCAGCATTTCGGGGGCGTAGAACAGCACATAGCCGATCCGGCCGCCCAGGATGATGCCCAGCGTCGCATAGAAGACCAGATCGTCGGCATGGCGGCGCGCCATCGGCGCCCCCGGCTGGTCAAGCAGGCGCAGGAGATACCACCAGCCCAGCACGATGCCCGCGATATAGGCCAGGCTGTACCAGCGCAGCGTGAACCAGCCGATGCGAAACACGTCCGGGTGAAGGCCCAGATCCTCGAAACGGATATGGTCGCCGGCAAGGGTCAGGAGATGGATCAAGGCTTTTCCCCGGTCATTGGCGTCTGCATAGTGGCGGGCAACGATAGAACCAAGTGGAGAGAGATGGATGCCGACCGAGCTTGACCGGCGGATGGACGCGACGATCGAAGCGCTGACCGCGCCGGGCGCGATGCTGGAGACGGCGACGCGGACGGTGCCGGGCGCTTGCGGCGCGGCGGAGCGTACGGTGATCGCCGCCGCGCCGCCGACGCTGGCGCACTATTTCGCGCATTACTGCACGGTCCATCGCGATGCCGAGTTCGTCGTTTCCGGTGCGGAGCGGCTGACCTATGGCGCGGTGTATGATGCGGCGCTTTCGGTGGCGCGCAGCCTTGCGGGACGCGGCATCGGTCGGGGGGACCGGGTCGGCATCGCCGCGCGCAATTCGCCCGCCTGGATCGCGACCTATATGGGCACGCTGATCGCGGGCGGCGTGGCCACCCTGCTGAACGGCTGGTGGCAGGCGGAGGAGTTGCAGGCCGCGATCGCCGATGTCGACTGCGCGCTGATCGTCGCGGACGGCCCGCGCGCGCAGCGGCTGGCGAAGATCCCCGGCCTCGCCCCGCCCGTCATCGTGGTCGACGATACCGCCCCGCTCCCCGACGCGATCGCGCCGCTGACGGCGGGGCCGACGGGCGACCTGCCCGAACTGACCGGCGACGATCTCGCCACCATTTTGTTCACTTCGGGATCGACCGGCCAGTCCAAGGGCGCGCTGTCCGATCATCGTGCCGTGGTGGCGGGGACGTTCAGCTTCCTCGCCCAGACGCTGACGATGCTCAACATCGTCACGGCGGACGGCAACCCGCCGAAGAATCCGCCCGCGACGCTGCTGACCATCCCGTTGTTCCATGTGACGGCGGAGGTGCCCGTCTTCCTCCAGAGCTTCGCGATGGGGCGGCGGCTGGTGCTGATGCCCAAATGGGACGTGGTGGAGGCTATGCGCCTGATCGAGCGGGAGAAGGTGACCTATTTCATCGGCGTGCCGCTGATGAGCTACGAGATGCTGGTCCATCCCGATCGGGCGCGGTTCGACCTGTCGACCGTCACCGATTTCGGCGCGGGCGGCGCGCCGCGCCCGGTCGACCATGTCCGCCGGCTGGACAAGGAAATGGGCGGTGGCGCCCCGCTGATCGGCTATGGCCTGACTGAGACGAACGCGGTCGGCACCGGCAACTGGCGATCCAATTACGTCAACAAGCCGGCCTCTTGCGGCCGCGCGTCCCGCCCTCTGGTGGAGGTGGCGATCATCGATGATGCCGGCCGGGCGGTGCCGCAGGGCGCGCGCGGAGAGATCGGCATCCGCTCGGTCGCCAACATCCGCAGCTACTGGAATCGCCCGGCGGAGACGGCGGCGGCCTTCACCGCCGACGGCTATTTCCGCAGCGGCGACATCGGCTACCTGGACGAGGACGGCTATCTGTTCATCGTCGATCGCAAGAAGGACATCATCATCCGCGGCGGCGAGAACATCAGCTGTCAGGAGGTGGAGGCCGCGCTCTATCTCCATCCGGCGGTGCGCGAGGCGGCGGTGTTCGGCCTGGCCGACGAACGGCTGGGCGAGGTGCCGGCCGCGGTCGTCCATTGCGATCCCGCGACGCCGGTGACGGTGGAGGCGCTGTGCGCCTTCCTCGCGGACCATATCGCCGCCTTCAAGATCCCCGCACGCATCTGGCTGTCGCCGGAGCCGCTGCCCCGGCTGGGGACCGAGAAGATCGACAAGGTGGGGCTGAAGGCGCGGTATCGGGCGGAGGCGCTGGCGGCATAGCGGCGCGGCGCTTCCCTGTCGTTCAAAACCGCCCTAGGTCGCTTTTCTATGAACGACACTCCCGAAACGCAGCGGTGCGGCCTCGTCGCCGTGGTCGGCGCGCCCAATGCCGGCAAGTCGACGCTGGTCAATGCGCTGGTCGGCCAGAAGGTCGCGATCGTCAGCCCCAAGGCGCAGACGACGCGCACCCGGCTGCTCGGTGTCGCGATCGAGGGCGATGCGCAGATCCTGCTGGTCGACACGCCCGGCATTTTCGAGCCGAAGCGCCGGCTGGACCGCGCGATGGTGTCCGCCGCCTGGGGCGGGACGGAGGGGGCCGACGTGCTGGCGCTTGTCGTCGATGCGAAGGGGGGCCTAGGCCCCAAGGTGACGGATATCGCGGAGGCGCTGAAGGACCGGCCGGAACCCCGCCACCTGATCCTCAACAAGGTCGATCTGGCCGACAAGGCCAAGTTGCTGATCCATGCCGAGCGGCTGAACGCGCTGGTGCCCTTCGCCGAAACCTGGTTCGTGTCCGCCCAGACGGGCGACGGGCTGCCGGAACTTAAGCGGGCGCTGGCGAAGACGATGCCGGCAGGCCCGTGGCACTACCCCGAAGATCAGGTGTCCGACGCGACCGAGCGCGCGCTGGCGGCGGAGGTGACGCGTGAGCAGCTGTATCTGCAGCTGCACGCCGAACTGCCCTATGCCAGCGCGATCGAGACGGAGGCGTTCAAGGAGCGCGAGGACGGATCGGTCGAGATCCACCAGCAGATCCTGGTCGAGCGGCCGACGCAGCGCGCGATCGTGCTGGGCAAGGGGGGCGCGCGAATCCGCGAGATCGGAGCGAAGGCGCGGGTGGAACTGGCGGCGATCCTCGACCGGCCGGTTCATCTCTATCTGCATGTGAAGGTTCGTCCCGGCTGGGACGAGGACCGGACGCTGTACCGGGATATCGGACTCGACTGGGTCGAGTGACTGGTTGAAGGCGCGATCGGCGCGGCCCCTCCCTCGGTCGGGAAGGGGCCGGATCCGACCTCAGCGGCAGCGCACCTTGCCGCGATCGATCGAACGGCCGAGCAGGCCACCGGCAGCGCCGCCGGCCAGCGTACCCAGCAGGCCGCCGCCGATCACATTGCCCAGCACCGCACCGCCGACGCCGCCGACGACGAGGCCCGTCGTGCCATCGTTGCGCTGGCAATAGGCGCGCCCGTCCTGCCCGCGATAGATACGGTCCTCGCGGCTCAGGCGCCGCTCGCGCGCGTTGCTGCGGCGATAGTCGCGGCGCGGATCCCAATTGTCGTCGTCGCCATGCCAGCGATAATCGGGGCGGTCGCGATCATAGCCGCGGTCCTGCGCCACGGCGGCGGTCGGCAGCGCGACGGGGGTTGCGACGGTCGCGACCATCAATGCGGCGATCAGGGCGTTTTTCATGGGGCAGGCTCCTCTAGGGGGTGCCGGGCAGAACGCGCGCACAATCGTTTCGGTTCAAGTCGCTGGCCGCAGGACTTCCTCTACGAAAGCGGGGACGAGCAGGCCCGCCGGTCCGATCCGCGTCTCGTCAAACAGCGCGCTGCCAGCGGAGGGTTCCAGGTTCAGCTCCAGCGTCCGCGCGCCGCAGGTGGATGCCAGCCCGACAAAGCCCGCCGCCGGATAGACCGCGCCCGACGTGCCGATCGACACGAACAGGTCGGCCGCCGCGATCGCGGCCTCGATCCGCTCCATCGCGTACGGCATCTCGCCGAAGAAGACGATGTCGGGGCGCAGCATCGGCGCACCGCATGTCGCACAAACACTGCCTGGCGGAAGGGCTCCTGGATGAGGGGTGCGCCCCCCGCAGGCGGCGCACAGGGCCGACCGCAATTCGCCATGCATGTGGATCAGCCGCCGGCTGCCGGCGCGCTCGTGCAGATCATCGACATTCTGGGTGACGAGGAGGAGGTCGCCCGGCCAGTCGCGATCCAGCCGCGCGAGCGCGTCATGCGCGGCATTGGGTCGCACATCCGCCAGCGCCGCGCGTCGAAGATCGTAGAAGCGGTGGACGAGATCGGGATCGCGCACCAGCGCCTGCGGGGTGCAGACATCCTCGACGCGGTGCCCCTCCCACAGGCCGCCCGGCCCGCGAAAGGTGGCGATGCCCGATTCGGCCGAAATGCCCGCGCCGGTGAGGATGACGATGCTGTCGACCATGACCGCCACGATAGCGCGTCGCTTTGACAAAGCCATCCGGGCCCGGCAGCGCGGCGCGATGAGACAGGTGGCGGCGGCGATACTGGAGCGGGACGGGCGGGTGCTCGTCGCGCGCCGTGCGCCGGGACAGGCGATGGCGGGCGCGTGGGAGTTCCCCGGCGGCAAGCTGGAACCCGGCGAAACGCCCGCGGCCTGCATGGTGCGCGAGCTGCACGAGGAACTGGGCATCACCGTCAGCGCCGGGGATGAGCTGATGCGCGTCGTCCATCGCTATCCCGGCGGCGCGATCGAGCTGATCGCTATCCGTGCGGCGCTGATATCGGGCGAGATCGCACCGACCGTGCATGACGCGGTGCGCTGGGTCGCGCCGGCCGATTTGCCGGCGCTCGATCTGCTGCCCGCCGACGTGCCCGTCGCGCGGCGGCTGGCGGAGGGATGACGCGCGGGCCGCAAGCGCCTATTGGGCGGGCCATGTCCCAGAAATCCCCATCCCCCCAGGCGCAGCGCGGCAAGGCGCGCGCCGCCGCCCGCCTCGCCGCCGTCCAGGCGCTCTATCAGCATGAGATGGAGGGGACGCCGATCCCCGCGCTGCTCCACGAATTCCATAACCACCGGCTGGGCGCGACGATCGAGGACGCCGACTATGCCGAGGCGGAGGTCGATTTCTTCGACGACGTGGTGAAGGGCGCGACGGCGCGCGCCGGCGAGATCGACCTCGCCATCGAGAAGAAGCTGGCTTCCGGCTGGACGCTGGGCCGGCTCGACAAGCCGATGAAGGCGATCCTGCGCGCGGGCACCTATGAGCTGATGGCGCGGGCGGACGTGCCGGTCGGCGCGGCGATCAGCGAATATGTCGATGTCGCCCATGCATTCTACGAAAAGCGCGAGGCCGGCTTCGTCAACGGCCTGCTCGACGCGATCGCCAAGGATGTGCGGGGCTGATGGGCGACGTCGTCAGCCTGAACCGCGCCCGCAAGGCGAAGGCAAAGGCTGACCGCGCCGTGCAGGCGGAGGCGAATCGCGTAGCGTTCGGCCGGACGAAGGCGGAAAAGGCCGCCGACGCGCAGGCCGCGGCGCGACGCGAGGCGTTGCTCGACGGCGCGAAGCGCGAAGAGTGAGCGCGCGCAGCGCGGTGGTTCCCCTCTCGCAACGAGCGACGATCCGGGGGTGACGGAAGCCGAATTCCTCGAACGCCTGTGCGCACTGCCGCTCCATCCCGGTGCCCACGGACTGCGCGATGATGCGGCAACCGTGGCGGGGCTGGTCGTGACCAGCGACACGCTGGTCGAGGGCGTGCATTTCCTGCCCGACGACCCGCCGGGCGATGTCGCGTGGAAATTGGTGGCGACCAACCTGTCCGATCTCGCCGCCAAGGGCGCGCTGGTCGAGGGGGTGATGCTCAACTACCCGCTGACCGACCTCGCCTGGGATGCCCTATTTCTAGACGGGCTGGCGACCGTGCTGGCGGCTTATGACGCGCGGCTGATCGGCGGGGATACGGTTAGCCTGCCCGTCGGCGCGCCGCGCGTGCTGACCGTCACCGCTTTCGGCCGTGACGCGGCGGCGCCGGTGCGCGGCGGCGCCCGGGCGGGCGATGCGCTGTGGGTGACGGGGACGATCGGCGATGCGGGCGCGGGCCTCGCCATCGCGCAAGGCGCGGCGGGGCCGGCGGCGCTGCTCGCCCGCTATCGCCGGCCGATGCCACGGCTGGCGGAGGGGCGGGCGCTTGCGCGCCACGTCCATGCGATGATGGATGTGTCCGACGGGCTGCTGATCGACGCGGCGCGGATGGCGATGGCGAGTGGGCTCGCGGTGACGGTCGCGCTCGACGCGGTGCCGCTGTCGATGGACTATGCCGCATGGAGCGGCGACCGGATGGCGGCGGTGACCGCCGGGGACGATTACGAGCTGCTCTTCGCCGCGCCCGCCGGCTGGACGCCGCCCGTCCCCGCGACGCGGATCGGCGGCTTCGCGGCGGGTGCCGGGCTGGCGCTGAGCGACGGCGGCGCGCGCGTGGCGCTTCCCGCCCGGCTCGGCTGGCAACACGGTTGACCGAGGTGACTTGCCAGCGGCCCCGAAAGGCGTAGCTTCGATCCCGTCCGACGCGACCGCCCACGATGGCGGCGCGCGGGGTCAGGAGAAGGAGCGACGGGATGACGGCAGTCTACCTCGCCATGGTCTGCGGCGTGCTCGCCGTTCTCTATGGCGTCCTCACCAGCGCGCAGGTGTTGCGCCAGTCGCCGGGCGACGCCCGGATGCAGGATATAGCGGCGGCGATCCAGGAAGGGGCGAAGGCCTATCTGGGGCGGCAATATACCACCATCGCGATCGTCGGTGTCGTCGTAGCGGCCGTGCTGGCGGCGACGCTGGGGTGGCTGTCGACGGTCGGCTTCCTGATCGGCGCCGTGCTGTCGGGCGTGGCGGGCTATGTCGGCATGACCATCTCCGTCCGCGCGAACGTGCGCACGGCGGAGGCGGCGCGCACGTCGCTGCAGGGCGGCCTGACCACCGCCTTCCGCTCGGGCGCGGTGACGGGGATGCTGGTCGCGGGGCTCGGGCTGCTCGCGATCGCGGGCTTCTTCTGGTATCTGACGGGGCCGCAGGGCCGTGCGCCCAATGATCGCGAGATCGTCGAGGCGCTGACCGCGCTGGCGTTCGGCGCGTCGCTGATCTCCATCTTCGCGCGGCTGGGCGGCGGCATCTTCACCAAGGCGGCGGACGTCGGTGCGGACCTCGTCGGCAAGGTCGAGGCGGGGATCCCGGAGGACGACCCCCGCAACCCCGCCGTGATCGCGGACAATGTCGGCGACAACGTCGGCGACTGCGCCGGCATGGCGGCCGACCTGTTCGAGACGTACGTCGTGACGCTGGGCGTGACGATGATCTCCATCGCGCTGCTGATCCGCGCCGACGCCGCCGATATGATGCGGCTGATGAGCCTGCCCCTGACGATCGGCGGCGTATGCATCGTCGCCTCTATCATCGGCACCTATGCCGTGCGGCTGGGACGCGGCAGCATCATGGGCGCGTTGTACAAAGGGTTCTGGACGTCCGCGATCCTGTCCGTGCCGGCGATCTGGCTGGTCATGCAGTGGACGCTGGGCGACATGCGCCGGAACCTGGACGAGTCGGGTTTGCTCAACGCGGATATGATCCCGCCTGTGGGCGATCCGAACAATTTCGATTTGCCGACACAGGCGACGCGTTCGGCGTCACTCGTCTTCAACGGCACCGACCTGTTCTGGTGTGCGCTGATCGGGCTGGCCGTCACGGGCCTGATCGTTTGGATCACCGAATATTACACCGGCACCGCCTATCGCCCGGTCAAGTCGATCGCGAAGGCGAGCGAGACGGGTCACGGCACCAACGTGATCCAGGGCCTGGCCATCAGCCTGGAATCGACCGCGCTGCCGACTTTGGTGATCGTCATCGCGGTCATCGCCACCTATCAGTTGGCGGGCATCATCGGCATCGCCTTCGCCGCGACCGCGATGCTGGCGCTGGCGGGGATGGTGGTGGCGCTCGACGCCTATGGCCCGGTCACCGACAATGCCGGCGGCATCGCCGAGATGGCGGGCCTGCCCGACGACGTGCGCCAGCGGACCGATGCGCTGGACGCGGTCGGCAACACGACCAAGGCGGTGACGAAGGGCTATGCGATCGGCTCCGCCGCGCTCGCCGCGCTGGTGCTGTTCGGCGCGTACACGACCGACCTCGCGACCTACTTCCCGCGCATCACGGTCGATTTCAGCCTGTCCAACCCGTATGTCATCGTCGGGCTGCTGCTGGGGGCGCTGTTGCCCTATCTGTTCGGCGCGTTCGGCATGACCGCCGTCGGCCGCGCGGCGGGCGCGGTGGTGGAGGAGGTGCGCGGCCAGTTCCGCGACAATCCCGGCATCATGGAGGGGACCAGCCGACCCAATTACGGCCGTACCGTCGACCTCGTCACCCGCGCCGCGATCCGCGAGATGATCGTACCCTCGCTACTGCCCGTTGCCTCACCCATCGTCCTCTATTTCGTCATCACGGCGGTGGCGGGGCAGGCGTCTGGCTTCGCGGCGTTGGGCGCGATGCTGCTCGGGGTGATCGTGTCGGGGCTGTTCGTCGCGATCTCGATGACGTCGGGCGGCGGCGCGTGGGACAACGCCAAGAAATTCATCGAGGACGGCAATCATGGCGGCAAGGGATCGGAGGCGCACAAGGCCGCCGTCACCGGCGACACGGTCGGCGACCCGTACAAGGACACGGCCGGCCCGGCGGTCAATCCGATGATAAAGATCACCAACATCGTCGCTCTGCTGCTGCTGGCCGCGCTGGCGGCCGGATAGTCCTGAATTGGCCCGGCACGGGGGCTTGCGCCCGTGGCCGCGGACCGCGATCATCCGCTGTGGGAAAGACGCTGCCGGGGGGCGGCGTTCGAGGATGATCCGGGGGGGGTACATGCGGAAGAATGGATGGATGGCCGGCGCCGCCATCGTGGCGGTGCTGGCCGGGGTGTCGGGCACGCTGGCGGCGCAGGTGCCCGCCCCCGGCGCACCGCCCGCTTTGACCGGAGCGGGCGCGCCGGCCGCCGATCCGGTGCCGGTCGAGGCCTTTGCGATGCTGCCCGCGCTCGACTCGCCCAAACTGTCGCCCGAGGGGACGCATATCGCCGCCAAGGTGGCGATCAAGGGCAAGCAGTACCTCGTCATCCGGTCGCTGTTCACGAACGACCCGCCGGTCGCGTTGGTCGCGGCCGGGGACGATGACATCAACTGGTGGCGCTGGGTCAGCGACCAGTGGCTGGCGGTCGGCCTCGGTGGCACGCAGACTCTGTACGGTGACGATTACTATATCACGCGCACGCTGGGCGTTTCGGCCGACATGAAGACGAAGCGGACGATCGGCCAGTACGAGGCCGGCCTGCGGGCTGATGACGTCGTCTGGACGGCGCGCGACGGATCGCCGCGCGTCCTGCTGTCGATGCAGACGGGGATCGAACAAACGGACCAGTTCTACCCTTCCGTATTCGAGGCGGACCTGTCGACCGGCAGAATGAAGCGCATCGTCGCCGGCCAGCGGGACGTGTATGACTGGTATGCCGATGCCGGGGGCATCGTGCGCGCGGGATACCGGATGAGTGACGAAACCGGCAGCCGGGCGCTGCTGTATCGCGCCAACGCCGACGACAGGTTTCACATCGTCGCGCAGCGGCGCAAGAGCGATGCGGCATCGTTTGCCGCGCCGCTGATCTTTCGCGCCGACGGCAGCGCCGTGACGATCGCCGACGATGACGGTCGCGACGCCGTCTATGCCCAGACGCTGCCCGACCTCGCGCTCGGCGCGAAGCTGTTCGGGATCGATGGCTATGACGTCGATGGCGTCATCGCGGGCGAGAAGGGCGACGATCTGGCGGGTGTGAGCGTGACGGACCGGACCTCGCACACCGTCTGGCTCGATGCGACGATGCGCGAGGTGCAGGACGCGCTCGACAAGTCGGTTGCGCCGCGTCGTGCCTCGATCATCTCCTGGAACCGCGATCGCACGCGTCTGCTGGTGTCGGTCGGCAGCCCGTCCCAACCCGGTGCCCTGTACTATTACGGTCTGGCGGACGGGAAGATGCAGCGCCTCGCCTGGCAGAACGACGCGCTGAAGGGACGCACGCTCTCCCCGGTCAGCACGATCCACTACACCGCGCGCGACGGTACGAAGATTGAGGCGGTGCTGACATTGCCGCGCGGTCGCCCGGCCAAGGGCCTGCCCCTGATCGTGATGCCGCATGGCGGCCCCTTCGCCCGCGATTCGGAGGAATGGGACTGGTGGACCCAGTATCTCGCCGAAAGCGGCTATGCGGTGATCCAGCCCAATTATCGCGGCTCTTCAGGCTATGGGACCGCCTTCGCCAAGCTGGGCGAGGGGCAGTGGGGCCTGAAGATGCAGGACGATCTGGACGATGCCGCCCAGCAGATGGTGAAGGACGGCACCGCCGACCCGAAGCGGATGTGCATGATCGGCGCGTCCTATGGCGGCTATGCGGCGATGCGGGCGGCGCAGCGCGGCGCGCTGTATCGCTGCGCGGTCTCGTTCGCCGGGGTGTCGGACCTGCAGGCGATGCGCAAATATGACGGGCAGTTCCTGTTCGGGAAGACGCGCGGCGAATGGCTGAGGAAACAGGCGCCCGATTTCAAGTCGGTGTCGCCCCGTTTCGGGGCCGCCAGCTTCGCGATGCCGATCCTGCTGGTGCATGGCAAGGCGGACAAGCGCGTGCCGGTCGCCCAGTCCCGCCTCATGGCGGACGCGCTGAAGGCGGCGGGCAAGCCGTACGAATATCTCGAACAGCCGCTTGCCGACCATCATTTCAGCCGGACCGAGGACAGGCTGGAATTCCTGAAGCGGATGAAGGCGTTCCTCGACCGGTACAATCCCGCCTGATCCGCGACAGCCGGTGCCCGGTCAGCCCCCGGGCGCCGGCCATGCGTCGGCCCGCCCGTTATCCGAACGGCCGGTCGATCGAGGGCTGCGGCTGCGTGAACCAGGCTGCGCCGGTATCGGTGACGTGGAAGTGATCCTCCAGCCGCACCCCGAAGCGATCGGGCACGACGATCATCGGTTCGTTCGAAAAGCACATGCCCGGCATCAGCGGCGTCCGGTCGCCGCGCACCAGATTGCACGGTTCGTGGATCGACAGGCCGATGCCATGGCCGGTGCGGTGCGGCAGGCCGGGCAGGCGATAGTCGGGGCCAAGGCCCGCTGCTTCCAGCACCTGACGCGCGGCGGTGTCCACCGCCTCGCATGGCACGCCCGGCGCGGCGGCGGCGAAGGCGGCGGCCTGCGCCGCGTGCTCGACGTCCCAGATATCGCGAATATCCTGCCCGACCTGTCCGAAGGCGTAGGTGCGGGTGATGTCCGAATGATAGCCATGCACGCGGCATCCGGTGTCGATCAGGACGAGCTGGTCCTCCTCCAGCATCTGGTCGCCGGGCAGGCCGTGGGGGAAGGCGGTGGCGCGGCCGAACTGCACCGCGCAAAAGAACGATCCCCCGCCGCCGATCGCGTGATGCGCCGCGTCGATGAAGCGGATGACCTCGCTGGCGCGGATGCCCGGCGCCAGGATCGCCGCCGCGCGGGCCTGCACCTCCAGCGTCATCGCCTTCGCTTCCGCAAGGCAGGCCAGTTCGGCGGCGGATTTCACCATCCGGCAGCCGTCGATCACCGACGCGCCATCGACCAGCGGGATGCCGGCGGCACGCAACCGCTCCATCCAGGCGAACGGCATCAGCGGATCGACCGCCACGGTGCCCAGCGCGCGGGCGGCGTCGGCGGCGAGGGCGACGGGATCCTCATCCTCTTCCCACAGGCGCAGGTCCGCCGCGATCGTCAGGTCCGCCTCCAGCGATCCGCGCTCGAAATGCGGACAGATCATCACCGGATCGCCGCGCACCGGCAGCAGCAGCGCCACCATCCGCTCGGTCGCGCCCCAGGGCACGCCGGTGAAATATCGAAGGGACGCGCCCGCATGGACCAGCAGCGCGCCAGCCCCCATCGCGTCGGCCAGCGCGCGGGCCTTGTCGATCCGCGCGGCATATTCGGCAGCGGCGATCGGCGGCACGCGGGTGGCGGGCGGGCGGATCGCGGCGAGCTGCGTCGCGGCGTCTGAGGTGCCGATGGTCATGGGCGGGCGCAATCCTTCAGAAACGGTCGAGGGTGAAAGGGGACAGGTCGACAGGCGGGGTGGCCCCCGTCAACAGGTCGGCGACCAGCTCCCCGGTTACGGGGGCCAGCGTCAGCCCCAGATGCTGGTGGCCGAAGGCGTAGAACAGATTGTCCGCGCGACCCGACCGGCCGATCGCCGGCAGATAGTCCGGCAGCGTCGGGCGCGCGCCCATCCAGCGGCGATAGGGGCCCGCGATCGGCAGGCCCAGCTGCGCGACATGCCGCTCCAGCCGCTCCCATTTTCGCGGATCGGCCGGCGCGTTTGCGCGGCCCAGTTCCACGAAACCGGCGACCTGGACGGCGTCGGCATAGCGGGTGACGATGATCGAACGGTCCTCGAACACCACCGGCGGCAGGTCGGCGGGCCAGCGATCGGCAGCGGCCCGGACATGGTAGCCGCGCTCGGCGATCAGCGGCACGCGATGCCCCGCGGCCGCCATCGGCGCGGTAGAGCCGATGCCGGCGGCCACGACGATCCGGTCGGCGGCGATTCCGGGAATGACGACGCGTCCGCCCTCCCGCGACAGCGTTGCCGCCCTGGCGATCCGCTCCACCCCAGCCGCATCCAGCGCCGCGTCGAAGGCGGCGGCCAGCGCATCCAGGTCCGCTACCTGCCCGCTCCCCGCGAACCGGATCGCGCCCGCGACATGGGGGGACAGGGTGTGAAGCCGGGCGAGGTCGGCGGCATCGGCCTGCGCGCTGTGGGCGGTGCCGGTATCGGCGGCGGCCCAATGCGCGGCACCAGCGCGCGCGCTGGCGGCGCTTTCCCAGGCGACAAGATGCCCGTCCTCCCGCAGCAGATCGCCAGTGCCGAGGGCATCCACCAGCCGCCGCCAGGCCGGCATCGCCTCCGTCAGCAGCGCGCCGAGCGCCGCCGACCCCTTCGCGAAACGGGCCGGCGTACTGGCGCGCAGCAGCTTTGGCGCGAAGGGGAGCCACGCACCCGCCTGCGACAGCGGTAGATCGAGCGGGCCGCCCAGCGCGAACAGCCGGCGCGGCAGGCTGCGGATGGTGGCGGGGGAGGCAAGGGGGGCGACCTGTTCGGTTGCGATATGCCCGGCATTGCCCCACGATGCGGCGGAACGATCGGACGCCGGATCCACCAGCATGACCTTTTCCCCCCGCCGGGCCAGCGCGAGGGCGATCGCACGGCCGACGACGCCGGCCCCGATGATCGCGATGGTCATGCCGTCATATCCTCATCTGCATATCACTTGATTGTCGAGCGCTACTATCGTATACGGTATTCATAAACAAGTCGCAGGAACCACTATGAGCATCAACTGGACTGGCGTTTTTCCCGCCGTGACGACCCAGGTTCGCGAAGATCTGTCGATCGATATTCCCGACACGCAGCGGGTTGTCGATGACCTGATTCGCGACGGCGTGACCGGCGTGATCGCGCTCGGCACGGTGGGCGAGAACAACTCGCTGACCTTCGAGGAAAAGGTCGAGGTGCTCACCGCGATCGTCGAGGCGGTCGACGGCCGCGTGCCGGTGGTGACGGGCGTGTCGGAATACGACACCCGCCGCGCCGCGACCTACGCGCAGGCCGCCGAGAATGCGGGGGCGACCGGCCTCATGCTGCTGCCGCCGATGGTCTACGTGCCCAAGGCCAAGGAGCTGGCGGCGCATTTCCGCGGCGTGGCGGAGAAGACGGCGCTGCCGATCATGCTCTACAACAACCCGCCCGCGTATCGCACGCAGATCGACAACGAGGTGCTGAGCCTGATCGCGGATGTGAAGAACATCGTCGCGATCAAGGAATCGGCCCCCGACACGCGTCGCTTCACCGATGTGAAGACCGCGTTCGGCGACCGTTTCGTGCTGTTCGCCGGTCTGGACGACGTCGCGCTGGAAGGCCTGTACCTCGGCGCGCAGGGCTGGGTCTCGGGCCTGACCAACGCCTTCCCGAAGGAATCGGTCGAACTGGTCAATGCCTTCCAGCGCGGCGACCATGCCAAGGCGATGGAAATCTATCGCTGGTTCATGCCGCTCCTCCACCTCGATGCGGAGCATGACCTGGTCCAGTCGATCAAGCTGGCCGAGCAGGTTATGGGTCGCGGCTCCGAGCGCGTGCTGCCGCCGCGCTATGTGCTTGAGGGTGCGCGCCGGGCCGAGGTGATCGCGATGGTCGAGAAGGCGGCGGCGACGCGGCCGACGCTGACCCCGGTCGCCAAGGCCGCGTAAAAGCAGGATGCGCCCTTCCCCGTCCGGGGGGAGGGCTTGGGGTGGGGCGCTTCCACACGCGCCGTGTTTGCGGCAAGGCCCACCCCCGGCCCCTCCCCCCGAAGGGGGAGGGGGTTATGGACACCGCGAGACGATCCCATGCGCCACACCTTCTTCTGCATCGATGGCCACACCGCCGGGAACCCCGTGCGCCTGGTGGCGGGCGGCGCGCCGCTGCTGCGCGGGGCATCGATGTCGGAGCGGCGGCAGGACTTCCTGCAGCGGTTCGACTGGATCCGCACCGGCCTGTGCTTCGAGCCGCGCGGCCATGCGATGATGTCGGGCGGGTTCCTCTATCCGCCGACGCGCGACGATACCGATATCGGCATCCTGTTCATCGAGACGTCGGGCTGCCTGCCGATGTGCGGGCATGGCACGATCGGCATGATTACCTTCGGGCTGGAGCACGGCCTTATCACCCCGCGCGAACCCGGCCGACTGAAGGTGGAGGTGCCCGCCGGCGTCATCGACATCGCCTATGAAGCCGATGGCGACAAGGTCACGGCGGTCCGCATCACCAATGTGCCCGCCTATGTCGCGGCGCGCGGCATCCGCATCGAGGTGGACGGTATCGGCCCGCTCACCGTCGACCTGGCCTATGGCGGCAATTATTACGCGATCGTCGAGCCGCAGGGCGCGTACAAGGGCCTCGACGCGATGGGCGCGGAATGGCTGGTCGAAATGGGTCGCCGCGTCCGCGCCGCGATGCAGGCGGCGATCGAGCCCGTCCATCCGCTCGACCCGACGATCCGCGGCGTCAGCCACGTCCTGTGGGCGGACGATCCGCGCGGGGCGGGGGCGGACGGTCGCAACGCCGTATTCTATGGCGAGGGTGCGATCGATCGCAGCCCGTGCGGCACCGGCACCTCCGCACGGCTGGCGCATCTGGCCGATCGCGGCGTGCTGAAGCCGGGCGATCGCTTCGTCCACGAAAGCTATATCGGCAGCCGCTTTATCGGCCGGGTGGAGCAGGCGACGACGCTGGGCGACGTGCCGGCGATCGTCCCCTCGATCGAGGGATCGGCGATTGCCACCGGTTTCAACACGATATGGATTGATCGCGCCGATCCGTTCTGGGAAGGTTTCGCCGTTCGATGACGCAGTCCCGCGTCCTCATCCCGGAGAAACCGTGATCGTGCCAAGGGCCATCGTCGTCCGTACCCTGTCCGATCAGGTGTTTGAGATCGTTCGGGAGCGTATCGTCACCGGCCGCCTGCGCGACGACGCCCCGATCCGGCAGGATGCGCTGGCGACGGAACTGGGGGTCAGCAAGATCCCGCTGCGCGAGGCGCTGGCCCGGCTGGAGCAGGAAGGGCTGCTCGTCAGCCAGGCGAACCGCGGCTACACCGTCCGTCCCATGTCCGCCGAGGAAGCGGACGAGGTCTATGCGCTGCGGCTCGTCATCGAGCCTGCCGCCGCCGCCCGTGCCGCCGCCGTCGCCAGCGAACCCGCGAGGGAGGAGGCGGTCGCCGCCTTCCATGCGCTGGACGAGGCGGCGAATACCGATCTGGCGCAGGTCGCCATTCGCAACCGGCATTTCCACACCGCGCTCGTCCGTCCCGCCGGGCGCATCCTGACGACGCAGCTGGTGGAACGGCTCGCGGTCTTGTCCGAACGCTACGTCATCGCGCATCTGGCGCCCGCTGGCCGCGACGCGCGCGCACATCTCGAACATCGCGAGATGATCGACGCATGGATGGCGCGCGACGAGGCGGCACTGGAATCGCTGCTGCATCGCCATATAGAGGCGACGCTGCTGGACCTGCGCGCGCAATTTGCCGCCGGCGCAGACCGCTGACCACAAACGTGGCGGCGACACTTGGGTAAAGGGGAGTACGCCATGTCGATCATCGGACCACGCAAGGCGCTGGGCAGCCATGCGCCAGAGGGACAGGCGCTCGCCAAGACGCTCAGCTGGCCGCACCTGATCGCGCTAGGCGTCGGCGCGATCGTCGGCACCGGCATCTATACGCTGACCGGCGTCGGCGCGGACCGCGCGGGGCCCGCCGTGATCCTCGCCTTCGCGATCGCCGGCGCGGTCTGCGCCTGCGCGGCGCTCGCCTATGCCGAGCTTGCGACGATGATCCCGGCGGCGGGCAGCGCCTATACCTTTAGCTATACAGCGCTGGGGGAGACGATCGCCTGGGTGGTCGGCTGGTCGCTGATCCTCGAATATTCGCTCGCCTGTTCGACCGTCGCGGTCGGCTGGTCCGGCTATCTGGTCGGCTGGATCCAGGCCGCGGGCGTCCATCTGCCCGCCGCATTGCTGTCCGGCCCGCATGGTGGCGGGATCATCAACCTGCCCGCCGTGCTCGTCGCGCTGGCGGTGATGGGGATGCTGGTCGCCGGCACGCGCGAAAGTGCGACGCTGAACATCATCCTCGTCATCATCAAGCTGGTGGCGCTGACGATCTTCGTCGCCTTCGCGTTGCCCGCCTTCGACGGCGCGAACCTGCATCCGTTCATGCCCTATGGCTTCGGATCGGAGCAGATCGGCGGCACGCAGCGCGGCGTGATGGCGGCGGCGGCGATCGTGTTCTTCGCCTTTTACGGCTTCGACGCGGTCGCGACCTCGGCGGAGGAGGCGAAGAATCCCGGCCGCGACCTGACGATCGGCATCGTCGGCTCGATGCTGCTGTGTACCGCCATCTACATGGCGGTCGCGGTCACGGCGATCGGCGCGCTGCCCTTCCGCCAGCTGGCCGATTCGGCGGAGCCGCTTGCGCTGGTGCTGCGGTCGCTGAACCAGCCGACCGCCGCGTGGCTGATCGCGCTGGCCGCCGTGATCGCGCTGCCGTCCGTCATCCTGGTGATGATGTACGGGCAGAGCCGCATCTTCTTCGTGATGGCGCGCGACGGCCTGCTGCCCGCGAAGCTGGCGAAGGTCAGTGCGCGTACCGGCGCACCGACGCGCATCACCGTGCTGACCGGCCTGTCGATCGCACTGGTGGCCGGCTTCTTCCGGCTCGACGAGATCGCGGAGCTGGCGAATGCGGGGACGCTGATCGCCTTCGTTTCCGTGGGTGCGTGCCTGATGGTGCTGCGCCGTACCGCCCCGCAGGTCGAACGGCTGTTCCGCTGCCCGGCGCCCTATGTGGTCGGCACGGCGGCGATCCTGGGGTGCCTGTACCTGCTCTGGAGCCTGCCGGCGACGACGCTGATCCGATTCTGCATCTGGAACCTGATCGGTCTGGCCGTCTATTTCGCCTACGGCCGCCGCGCGGCGAGTGCCCTGCGCGCACGGGCGTGACGTCGGCGCGGGTGGTGCGCATATAACACTGGCGCACCGCCCCGCGCTTTGCTAACCGCACGGGCCACGCACCCGTAGCTCAGCTGGATAGAGCGCTGCCCTCCGAAGGCAGAGGCCACAGGTTCGAATCCTGTCGGGTGCGCCAGCAACAATCAAGTAAACGCCTGTATTTACGGGTTTTTTGTCTTGCTGCGGCTGACCGCTCCCTCTCCTACTCCCACATCCGATCGCGGCTACAGCCGAATGCAGGCGAACAACGCCGGTCAAATGATCTGTAGAAAGAGCCTTTCACGGTAGGTCAAAGGTTGAAATCTATCTGCTCGGGCCGAACGTACCGAGGTGCCACGACATAGCCCTCGGCTGCCAAACGGCGCAGCGACTCCGCGTGCACCAGCCGGCGCCGGCCGATCTTCACGGTTGTGATCTCGCCGCCCGCGACCAGCTCGTAGAAGGACGTGCGACCAATGCCAATCATGGCGAGCGCCTCCTTCACCGTAACAGTGAGAGGGTGCGATATGGAATGGGTGCCAGCCGGCTCCCGGATGCTCTTCATAAACCAGACTCCTAGCAGGGAGGCTGGTGGGCTCTTCGACACCTGCAACGTACGGGGGTTCGACCACGAAGAACAAGTAGCTTTGAGGCCTACAATCGGAGGCTACTTGATCCCGATCGACTACAAATTTTCTCCACCTCATCAACGGCTTAGCCAATGTGATCGGCTGGGATCAAAAAACTAGTCGCTTGGGATCGGGATGCCGAAGCGCGGAAAAGCGCCATTTTTCGCACGCGAAGCTTGCGTTCGGTGTGTATATTCCCGCCCGGTCAACCCGCGAAGCCTCGCCACGGTCGTGAGCGGGCTACGATGCGCTATCTGCTCCGGTGTGGACTGTCTCCGCCGTGAGGCGGCATCTTGTTTGAGCTATCTGCCGCGGATCAGAGTTGTCGCCTCATGGCCCGTCAACTGAAGGTCTTCCGCACACCGATCGGCTTTCATGATGCGTACGTTGCGGCGTCGAGCCGGAAGGCTGCGCTGGAAGCTTGGGGAGCCGACGTGGATCTATTTGCTCGCGGTGCAGCCGAGCAGGTCACCGATCCGGGTTTGATGGAGGAGCCCCTAGCACAACCGGGTCGGGTGATCCGCAAAGTCCGCGGCACCATGGAGGAGCATCTTGCAGCACTTCCCGATGCTCCGAAGCCGAAGCAATCTGCATCCGCTGTCGACGTAAAGCCGTCTCGCTCCGTCAAGAGCGCACCAAGCCATAAACCGAAGCCGCGGCCGAGCAGGTCGGCTCTGGATGAAGCGGAGACGGCTATCAGGGATGCCGATCAGCGGTTCGACGAGGAGCGCCGTGAACTAGCTGTGCGAGAGGCGGCGTTGGCGAAGGAACGTAGTGCGTTGGAAGCTGCACACGATCGGCAGATCCGTAAGCTGGACAATGAGCGGGTCGAACACGAGCAAGCGTACAGGGCCGATGTCGAGAAATGGATCGCCGAACAGGAATGATCCTTCATTGGCACTCCCCCATGCGATACCGACGCCAATATCGGTCCCACCGTACTGCCGCGCCAGCCGCAATCACCGCGCAGGACAGTGACCGTCCGTCAGGCAAAGTGCATCGCGCTACGACCCGGCTGTAGCTACGTCCGGTAGGCTCGCATGTCAGCCGCTTGCCCAGCGTAAGACCTGACACGATACGGCGGCTCCGATCGGCAGCACTATCGTCGCAGCGATATTCGACGCGACGTGCAGCCGACCGACGACATGGCTCGGCCCTTTCGAAGTCTGGTGCTTGCACGCCAGCGACCCGGACGCGCTGCCCCGATCTGCACCATAGGGGACCGTCGCCATCGTGCACATGGGTGACAATGCATACGAAGGGCGGGGCAGGGCGGCGGGCATCCTAGCGCCCTGCCACCAAATCTATGTTCTCACAATGTTCTTGCGAATCATTGTGGGCGGAGAATAGGCTAACAGCCGCCAAGCGATAGCGCTTCGACGATTATGAGGTTTCTGATGGAGCACGATCTCCAGCTACGTGCGGCTTCGCGCGCGATTTATGACGCCTGCTATCCGTCAGAGGATTGGGCGCCGTGCCGCTTTGAGGAGGCAGAACGCTACGGCACGGTCCACTATAGGCAGGCCGTGGGCGCAGCGCAGGAAGCGCGGCGTGCGCTGTCGATGCCATTGCACGAGCAGCTCGCCTTTCCGGGTGCATCGTGACCTATCGCAAGGGCGAGCAGCCTGTGCGGGTTCACCTCGATCGTTTCAGCGATTCGCACCCGGTGGCAGATATGATGACAACTGGTGACCAGTGGTTCAGAGCCTGGATGGTCTAGAAAGCAACGCCAGTCGCGCGGCTTTCCAAGCTGACCGGTATACCTGCCGCCCGTCTGTACACCATCCATCATGGCGAGCCCATTTCGCGCGCCGAACTTGATGCATTGGCACGGGCTTGGAGCACGACGGCCGGTGATCTGGAGCGCTCCATCGGCGATCCCGCACTGATCGAAGATTAAGGTGGCCGAGGACGATCGCACGCACATCGGCGAACGACTCCGCTGCCTTCAGCATTGTGCCCTACACAGGCGAACGATCAAGCTGACGTGCCCCGCTTGCCGAAAGGAACGGCGTTACGATGCCGTCGCGCTGTGGTGGATGTTCGAGCGCAAACGCTGGGATGATCGGCTGCCGGCAGCATATCTTCGGTTCCATTGCGCTGCCTGCATGGCGTCAGGACGGAAGGTGAGGCCGCGGGGAAAGATCACTCGCGACGCGCCCGATGATGACCAGCCACCGTACCCAGATCAGGCGACATGGCGGCGCTTGGTGTCGCGCTATCGATCGTGATGGTTGCCTTAGGCTCGACCCGCCATCGAGAATGTCCGGGGTTGGTGGAAGGCAGTCGACGACCATCAACAGGCTGGCGGCTGCATAAGCTCTATCGTGACATGATCGGGCCCTGAAACGTAGGCCACGAAGGTCCCCTTCCTTGGACCCCCCGTAATAGGTAGCGGCCTGCCCTTTGCTTTCCATCCTGCCGCCTCGACGCGGGCAATGGCGGCGTTCATGTCCTTCACGGTCAGAGCTAGGTGGGCGGCTCCGATCGATCCCGCGCTATCGGGTACGCTCCCGTTCTGGAAGCCGTTCGAATACTGTAACAGTTCGACCATGTAGCCGTCGGGTGCCACGACGATTGCCGTCTTGACACTCGGATCAACGGCGCCAGTCACCTGATGCAGGAAGTCGCCACCCATCTCCGATTGACGCTCCAGCGTGAAACCGAGCGCTTCCGTCCAAAATTGGATGGCTGCGTCCAAAGACGAAACAGCGAAGCCTGTGTGGTCGACGGTAGATACGTTTACGGCATCGGTCATGGACGGAAATGTGCGGCCGATCCAGATTGTCCGCAAGCGGACGATTCCCACCATTGTGGATGCCCCTCTTCGGTGACATTTCAGAGGCATGTGCAACCTCTACCGCCTGCCGACAGATAGATGGGAGCTTGCAGCCGCGTTTGACGCCGCGGATGAAGCCGGCACCGATCTCGCAAAGGATTATGTGTCACCCGGCCGTCCTGGTTTCACGGTCACCAGTACCGACACGGGACGCCAACTTCGAACGATGCGCTGGGGCTTCCCTCCTCCCGCGAATGTCCGCAGTCCCGTGGTCAACGTGCGGAACTATGCCAGCCCATTCTGGCGATCGGCGTTGAAGAATCCGGAACGTCGTTGCTTGGTGCTGGTAACGAGCTTTCAGGAGTGGAGCGCCGACCCAGATCCCTTCACGGGCAAGAAGCGGCCACATTGGTTTTCGGTGCCGTCGCGGCCGATCTTCTCATTCGCTGGCGTATGGCGCCCTACAGAGACAGGGCCAGCCTATGCGTTTCTGACCACGGGGTATGAAGGCAACCCCGCCGCGCATCTCGTCGGCGCCGTCCATCCGAAGGCTATTCCCGTCATCCCCCACGACGAGGATCAGGATCGCTGGTTACACGCTCCGGTTGAGGAGGCCCTGACGCTCGCCACGCCATATCCATCACAACTAATGCGGGTCGATTAGGCCAACCTTTTACACGCCGTAGCGTTTTTTGCCGCCGCTGGTGATGCAATACCGGCCGCCGCGCGGCCCAACGCAGACATTGCCGCCGTTGCAAGGACACTCGCCACTGTCGCTAGTCCCGCGGCTTCCGTAATAGCTCCGTGGATAGGACGCCCGACGCGCCGGCTTCGCGAACAAGCTTCTAGCGGACCGATACGAACGGCCACCACGCCCCCGCGCATCAGCGGAATCGGGAGCGACGGAGCCCAGCAATATTGTCGCGATGGCGCTGGCAAGAAATAGCTTCATGTAATCCCCCGGTTTTTCGATCGTCTAGTGTGAAACGTCCGACAGCGCAGTCGCCAACGTATCCGAAATGGTTGGGCTGCCTCTGGGGGCGTCCGGTATTTTCATCACGATAGCTGCGGCTTTCTGCGTTTTCGGCTTCTCCCCGTTGAAGCTCACCAGGCGGTCACGTCGATGCCGAGTTGTCATGAACAAGTTGCCATTTGACCGCCGCTGAAGATGGCATAGCCTTCAGACTCCTGACGATCGCCAAGGAGGATGAAGGATGCGTGGATTCGTTACGGCAGGGTGCGCTCTACTCATGCTGGCGGGCGTGCCGTCTGTAGCTGGAGCGGCCCCCTGCAAGGACGCCAAGACTGGCAAGTTCATCAAGTGTCCGGACAAGGCACCAGCCAAGCCGGTGCGGTGCAAGGATGCGAAGGGCAAGTTTGCTAAATGTGGGACGCCCGGAGCCAAGCCCGCTTAAACTAAGACGGCAGCAGGTGGTGCGCGCCAGAGACCACCTCCTGCCGGTTCAATATCAGATTGTGCCGCTGTGCTTCTCGATCGCGGCCAGCACGTCGTCCTCCGTCCAAGGCCCCTGATTGCCTTGGACAGCGTCTAGCGCGGCAGAGAGGTGGATGGAGGCGACATGGGCGCCGATCCGATCCGCCATCGCAAGAGCGTCGATGATGGCCGCCTCCAGGGCGGGGCCTTCCGGACCATGCCTCAGACTGTTGCTCATTACAGAGGCACCTACCGGGGATGCGCACAGCTTTAAACCTGTATTAAACATCCGGAATGGAACGTTCTGCCTACGATTCTCTGACGCCACGAGAAAAGGACTGCCTCAGGCTCGTTGCCCAGGGGCTCGAGACGAAGCAGATCGCGGCGACCCTGACCGTAGGCGGCGGTGAAGCAGGCGATCCGCCAAGGCGGCCGACGCCGGATACTGTCGACGGCTACATAAAGTCCGCCATGCGCAAGCTGGGTGTCAGCCGGCGCCGTGATGCAGCGCGCATCCTCATGGAAACGGAGAACACTGCCCCCCAATGGCTGGGGGTCCAGCCGAAGGGGGCAGACCGAGAACCCCCACCACCGCCAGCACCCACCTCAACGCCGAACCAGGGCATGCGCTTCCTGCTTCCCTTTCGGCGCCGGGATGAGGTGAACAATGAACTCGGCATAGCGACCCGATTGCTCTGGATACCGATGCTCGCGGTTGGGCTCGCCATCGGTTTCGGAATGCTGACAAGCGGGCTTAAGGTGGCTGTCGATCTGATCGGGTCGACAAAGCTCCTATCACACTGACCGATCAGGGGCGCCCAAAGGGGCGGACGGTTCGACATGACGACTGCGAACGATAGCAACCACATCAACGTCATTCCCTCGCTTCTTCGCGAATTCGAGCAGAAGCTGGCGCACGCATATGCTGCGTTCGGAGATCTCGCTGGCGCCCTGCCGCGAGCTCGCGCAGAGGCAGACATTCCGCAGGTCGTCGGCCACTCGGTTATCACAGCGACCACGGAGGCCGGCCTTGCCGTCAGTACGGCAATGGCGCGCATTGCGGGCGTGCATAAGCAGCTGGAAAAGGTGGCGAAGCATTATGGCATTGAGCACGCGGCCGGCGATGTTCGGCCGAAGCCGACGGATCCTTTCACGTCAGCAGAGCTGCTCATTGCCAGCGTCGAGCAACGGGACGCCGCGTGATCCACATCATCGTGTATTTCGTGCTGTTGGCGCTCACGTGCGGGTACTCACTAGCGGCCGGAGGTCAGCCTGAGCGGCTGGCCTCCATCGCGTTGGCGATTGCTGTCGTGGCGACATACTTCCTGCCGTTTGATCCGAGCGGCAGCTTCAGATCTGTTGAAGTCGCGGAGTTGCTGATCGACTTAGCGCTACTGCTCGCGTTCGTCGCGATCTCGGCTTTCGCCAATCGCTTCTGGCCAACATGGCTTGCAGCACTGCACCTCGTTAGCGTCGGCATCCATGGCGTGAAGGGGTACGAGCCTGATTTACTGCCCACGATCTACGCCGCCGCAATCGGCAAATCGCAATACGGGCTCCTGATGATCCTGGCTGCCGGCGTGTACCGGCATACGGCACGGATTGCTCGATACGGTAAGGATAAGGACTGGTCGTGGGGAGCGGTATGACCCAGGTTCTTGAACCCGGTGCCGGCGCCCAGCAGGCGAAGGCAATGAACCTTATCGCACAGCGTCAGCTGCGTACGAAGGTATTCGCGGAAAGCGTGAATTACATCGGCGAAGCGGGCTGGTACATGTTGCTTGATCTCTATGTCGCATCCACTGCCGGAAAGTATGTGTCGGTCAGCAGCGCATGCTGGGCGTCTTTCTCACCGCCGACAACGGCGCTGCGGCATCTGGAGCAGCTTAGCCGTGACGGGCTCGTCGAGAGTAGCTCCGATTCGAAAGATGCCCGCCGCCGGATGGTCAAGCTGACGAGGCGGGGGAAGGAGTTGATGGCGAACTACTTGGACGCAATATGACTTGTAGGCCTGAGCTCGTGCCACGCTGCGAGCTTCAGGTCATTCTGTTCACGGCACCTTTCGCTTTTTCTTAGCCTGTCCATTTTTGCGCGCTCTCTCGCTGCGGAATCGAGCGCGCTCCAGTTCCCAACCCTCTTCCCAATCGGCTGCGCCGCGCGAGAGCTGCGTCTCTCCCGCCGAGATATGTGTTCGCTGCCCCAGCAATCGAGATGCCGCGATTTGCAGGGATCCTGCGATCATATCATCGACGGCGTAGCGGCGGCAGGTCATCCACCTTGAAGCCGGGCGGTAGCGGCGGGAGCGATCCCCGGCCGCGACGCGAAGGCTTGGCCGGCGCGCCGAACAGGGCAGTTGGAGCTTCCTTGCGCGCATCCTTCATCAGATCCCCGACAGCTTCCTGCCGATCCTCGCGCGACATCGCGCGCCAGTCACCAGTCTGCACCAGCTCGTCTAGCCGCGGGTTGGCGATCCGCCCCGTCGCTTCCTGATAGCGATCGTGTTCGACATCGGTCAGTTCGCGGTCGCCGATCTTGCGCTGCGGCTTCCCTTCTTTCAAAGCATTCCTAAGATTAGCTCGCTTGCGCAACGACTGATCGATTTTCGGCAAATGCGGCAAATTACGTGCAATCTGGGGATGAACATGCCTGATCTTAAAGTGATCCAGCTTCTGCGACCTGATAAGGCAATCGCTGAAATCATTCACTACGCAGGGAGTGAAGTCGCAGCCAAACAAATCCTCATCGACGGGCTACGAAGCGGCAAGCTTAATCTGACTGCTCGACATGCATGGGTGACAAATACCGGTGATGTCCGTGATGAATGGGTGCCACGCCAACACGGTGACTTTCCGTATCAAGAGAATGCCCTCGTCGAATCATCGAATTTTCGTGAGAGCCCCCGGTGGCCGGAAGAGACAAACCACTGGCGTTGGGAGAAGGGAGAATTCGTCATTTTTCTTGAGGAGGATCTGGAAGGTTGGGGGCGTTTCCACCGTATCTACATGAAAGATGTCGCATTTTATCGCGAAGAGGTTCTGAGTCTGGTGGGCCGCTCTAAACGAGGTGGAGGGCCAAAGTCTGATCGTGAGCGCTGGGCTATGTTTTGGATCAACGTGCTCTGGGACTTCAGCGACGGCTTTGATTGGACGCAATTCGGAAGCCCGTACGAGCTGAAGCAAGCCTTCCTCAGTGCCAACGAGGATGCCGCAAACGAGCCTGGTGCACGTGGCAAAAAGACTATGTTTGCAGATAGTAACATCGATTTTGCCGTCGAGTTGGCATGGAAGCACCTAGTTAAGCGCGCAGCTCGCGAATCGATCAAGGAGCGCCTCGACCTGAGTTAGTGGGAGTTGCTGATACCTTGTTCGCGGCCGTTCGCCTCAAACCGTCCTCACCCGCTGCCTACCAGGCACTCGAGCAGCGGGTGAGGAGAATGAGAGATGAAAAAGACCTTCAGCGTCAACGGGGCTGCCCGGACGCTCGGTATTGGCAGAACCAAGCTCTACGAGTTGCTGCACGCGCAGAAGTTAACGAGCATCCGCATTGGCCGCCGCCGCCTGGTTCTTGCTGAAAGTATCGACAAGCTGATTGAAGCCGCTCGCGTCGAGGAGGGCCGCTGATATGCCCCGCCTCAGCGTCGAGCAGCTTGCTTTCGATCCAGAGTATGACCCAGCGACAGCGCCAGCTACCGCCATGGCATTCGAGTCGACAGACGCCCTATACGCACTGCGGGATGAGCGAGTGCCGATCCTCCGCAGTGCCGCCGCCAACGTCGATGATGGCCACGCGGCAGGGCAGTTCTTGTGCCTGGCTCGCAGGCTTTCAGGGCGCAAAGTCCACCGCACGATGGCCGATCCGCTGTACATGCACGAGGCCCGCCGGGCAGTCGGTAGCGGCGTATGGCGGTTGCTGGATCAGACTACCATCGGCAAGACTGCCCGGTTCGTGACCATCATCCAGCGCGATGCTCAGTACCGGGGGAACGAACCCATCCCGTTCGACCCCCGTCGGCTGAAGGGCTCACTGCAGTCTGCGATGAACCGCTGTGGGGCTCGCGATGCCGATGGCTTTCTGATGCTGTGGCTGGAGGGCGACTATCATCCACTCACACGAAATGGGCAGGCCCACTGGCACGGGCTTGTCGGCGGCGGGATGGTGGGGGTGATGGAACGACTCATGGAAACCGACAAGTTCCTCAGCTCTAAGGCGAGCACATTACGACCGCGCTATCGGCCCAACCTCGGCGATCCTGTCATCGACCCGATACGGCTCCGGGGCCCATTGTTCGGCCTGCCGCGCCCGATCTTGTATTGCCTGAAGCAACGGTGGTGGGCACGGCCGGTCGATGTCACTGCGGCGGACGGGCGATGGTCGTCGTTCGAGGCCAAGGCGAGGCCGATGCCCTGTATTCCGGAAGCCTACAGTCTGCTGTGGCGTGACCAGCACAGTCTGTCAGACATCACGCTTATGATGGGCGTGTATGTGGGGCGTGAAGGCTTAGCTCTCTCGAAATAGCGTAACTCGCGTATTCGAATAACTGGGCTGAAATGCGTGTAAGTGCCCGGTTGGGCCAGCAAGATATCTGACAGGGCCATCAACGCCCTACTACACCACTGCTAACTAAATGTCACCCTACAATCGCTCACCTCTCGTGGCGCGGTAATGACCCGTCGCGTCCGCCATTTGCCCACATGCGCCAAAATATGTGGGGATAGTGGGGATTGTGGGGATGACCTCAATCATCCGAGGACACGATCATGCAAGCATATAACATTTACATCTTTGAAGCCGTCGCCGCTAGCGGCGTCGAATGGTACTTGGTGACCGGTGGAGAATACAGCATTTGGGTCAATAAAGAAACCGCAACCGACCCGATCAAACTACTGCGCGCCTTAGCGCGGGCGGGTATGCCAATCAGCGACAAAGAGCCAGCAAAGGCTCTTCAGGCGCGCTGGGAATTGCGCAAACCCTATAATGGCGTGCCCCCGCTCGATCGACCGGGCTCCTCAGGCAATGCTTTCGCGTGGCCCGACGGCGCTGTGGTCGTGCCCAAAGGGCATCCTGAGCCTGTGACCATTTTCCAGCCCATCAGCCATATGTTCCCCCGTCACGGTACACTGAAGGGTTGGCTGTCGACGGCGGCGACCTTGCACGACCAGCCGCTCCTGATCTTCGCGATGCTGCTCCCGTTCGCCTCAGCGCTTAAGCGCTTGATCGATCCGATCGAGGATACCCTCTTGGAAATCATCGTGCCAACGTACGACATGCTGCCCATTCATCATGCTGTCGCATCAGTGACCGGCGGTTTGAGAGACGGCGTAGCCTATCAGGCGGTGACTTTCCTTGAGGCGCTGGGGCGCAGTCCCGAGGTCGAGGCTCATGTTGACCAACTTCTTGTTCTGAACGACGCAAGTCTTTTTTTCGCGTCCAGGGGGGCAGCGATGCGCGCAAATGATGCACGCCAGCTGCTATCGCGGCAGCTGCGAGCGGTTAGCGAGCCGCACTCGCCGTCCCGTATGATCCTGCTGGTCGACGAAACGCCCTTGGCGGGGCTTGTCGGCGAGGATAGCGACATGGGACGCCTGCTGTCGTCCGGTCGCATGCATACGTTTCGAATACCTCCGGGGCGACCCTTTGGCATATTCGAACGCCTGCCAAAGGGTGTGCGGCACCCATACCAATGGGCGAACCAGCTCGAAAAAGAGATGAAAACGAACCGTGGCGTAGCTCATCGACGCTTCATTCGCTGCCTCGTTGAGAAGCGCGCCGATGATTCGCGCAATCTGCTAGCGATAATCGAACATCGCATGGATCTTTTCGCTTCTAAGGTTCCGCATGACTCGCGGGATTCAGCGGTTGTAAGAACGATACGCTTCTTGGGACTTGTCTATGCCGCAGGCTATCTGGCGGAAAACTGGAGCTTACTCCCGTCCAATTGGAAGGTCGGCCCGCTGCTGAAAAGCGTATTCCAGAACTATTACGCTGCCCCTGGGCCAATTGTCCCGTTTCTTGGTGAGGTAAAGGCGCTCGTCAATCATCCTGACGCCCTGCACGTTGGGCAGGGGAAGCCGAAACTCAGCAAGAGCGCTCTCGACGCGGGATGCCTCTTCGTCGATCACGGGCGGCACGGGGTAGATGTTGTCATTCGCAAAAACTACCTTGGCAGATACATCAAGAATGGTCACCGGCGGCTGAATGATCGTGAGGTGGTTGAGTTGCTACAGCGTGACGGCCGGCACCAAACGATTAAAAAGCGAAAGATTACCGGCAACGACACCCGCCTTTATGTTTTCCGGCTGCCAATTGACGTTTCGCCAAGCGACAACACCTCGGACTGAGGTTCGCGCGCTACGGTCATCGTGTCGGACTGCGCGCTTAATGCCGCCGCTTCAGCTTGAAGCGGCGGCATACATCATCTCGGAGCCGCCAACCCAGCGCAGGTGGAGCAGTGGCCCGCAGGCGGAGTTGGGCGTATACAGCGAGCGGACATTTATGGTGGGAAGCGGCCTATCCGCTTTCGGGCGACCAATCGCAATAAGCAGCCATTTGTTAACCAGCAGGGCTAGGGGCGTGAACGGGGCGTTCCCTCGAACCGTGAGCGGACTTCTGACGTGCCCTTCTGACACTTTGAAACCGGCACGAACCCGTGCGTCAGCTGGACGGATCACAACCGACCGGTTGTGACACCAGAACCCGCATTCGCCATTCGGACTGCTTTTCTACTTTTTAGAGGCGAACGCTCATTTATTCGACCCGGCTAAGCTGCGACTAATTCAGCGATCTTAGTCGCGATCGCCGCCATCGACTCTTCGGAGGTGCTTAGCCCGGCCCGCGACGCAAGCAGGAGGCTGACCTTTTCGAGTTCCTCGTAGGTCGTCCCATGCACGACTGGAACAAGGCGCTCCCGCCGCAGCAGAGCCGAAAGCTCCTTGTCAGCGACACCCTCTGCCGGAAGCCGGCGTAACATCGCGGGCGTCACCAGCACGATCCCGACACGAGAGTTCACCAGGCCCTTGTCGATCGCCCGCATCATCGGCACGCCAAGGCCAAGGTCTTTCTCGCTAAACCACACCCGAACGCCGCGCGCTTCCAGCAGGTCATGGAGGTCTTTCGCTGACCCCTGACGATCATCCCAAGCGTGGCACAGGAAAACGTCTCGAAGGTCAGGCTGTGAAACGGCGAGGCTTTCGACCTCTTCTCGAACCGGTGTCAGCGCCCGTACCTCTTCGGGCGTGTACCACACCCCGGAACCTGACGGGGACCAGCGCGGCTTTGAGCTGCGCCGCCCGGTGCCTCCCGATGAAGAGGGGGACGGGGTAGGGCTATAGCCTCCGTAGCCGCTGTAACCGCCGTAACCGCCGTATCCACCGTAGCCTCTCGACCGACCACCACAGGCAGGACAATCGGCTGCCGCTGCCGCCGAACGATGTCCCCTAGTCGGTGCAGTACATCTGGCCACGGCGACCTCCCCCTTTCTTATTGATCTAAGCCGGCACTGAGATGGTTACATAGAGTTGACCGTTCAACGCGGATTTTACATCCGATTTGGTGATTTCTATCATCATCGACCGCGACGCTTTGGACGATAGCCGTTCCGTCGTCGCCGCAATCCACGCTCGAACAGCTTATCGTGGAGCAACGCAGTCAGCCTCGCCTGCCATCCGTCCGTATGCACTACCCGGTCGAAGTGGGCGTCTTGGTCTCGGAGAAGATCAAGACGCGATCGTTGCGATACCGCGCTCCAATCTTGGTAGAGTAGATAAACCGCGTTGCCGTACTTCAAGTTCTCGAACACAACCAAATCGTCAGAAAATTGAGCTCCGAAATACGATCCGAAGCCGCCTTGGCCACGGATGTACGCCTTTGGCTGAAAACCCTCGAACAATTGCACCCGCTCTCGCACGTGCTTCTTGAAATCTGGTGCATTCGCGGGGTGCGCCGATCCTACCAGCCGCGTCACGACCTCATCAGCAGTACCCGGCGGGAATATCTGCCAATCGAGTGTGACTGTGGAGATGTACTCCTCTCTGCTAGCATTGCTCGCGAAGACGCCGGTGACCCCGGTGTTTTCTTGGAGCATATTGATCGACCAGAGTAACATCAGGTCGAACTCGGGCATCCCTCGTTCGAGCATCGGAGACAAAGCGAATTTCACCAGGACCACGTTGCCGCCGCGATCTTCAAGGACGTGCGGCTCCACCGTCATTCCCTGTGGTTCAAAGATCTGATGTTGGTAAACGTCCTTTGTCCAAGAACGCATCGTCCACCCGTTGCGCGGGCCATTACCGAAGTTCGGTGACTCAAAGGTCCATGTCTTCTAAACCATCGGCCAGTCTTGGCGCTTGCGATCCCAGCCGAAAGCGTTTCGTTCCGACCACTTGCCGGCGTCAGCAGGAGGGGAAACAGGGCCGGATGTAGCGACCTCGCCGTCCTCGATCCGCAAGCCAACGTGAGCGTACACGCCAGCGGCGATATCGTCGCGGGACACTTTCTTTGTCGCCGCAACGGCGATCAGGTTGCCGTTGATGGCATCAAGCGAAGCTTGGACGCTCGGCGGGACTTTCTGGTAGTTGCCCTTCCAAGGAAAACGTGACGGCATTCGCTCACCCTCCCTGTCATTTTTGGGAACATATGAGTCACATCAAGTTACGTTAAGCTTCTAACTTGTCATTTATGCATCCCAATAAAAGGAATGACGAATAACATTTTTCCAGCTATATCGCTTTACTACCCCAAAGCGGACGTGCTAATCCTACCAGTTAGGTGTCACAACCGACCGATTGTGACATTAGTGCTTAGTCTAAGAGACTGAGACCAATCGTCGCAGTCCTACCTGCTTAGCCCATGCTGGCGGGAGGGAAGCTGCTTCGCAAGCGGATAGGAACCACCCGCTGGTCTAGGTAGCCCTCAGTCAGCCCAGCTATTCCTTCGACATCGCGGAGGTTCAATCCCAAGGACGCCTCGATCTGCGCGCGCGTGTACACGCCGTGTTCGACAAGCATGCGGAGTCCCTCGGCTAACACCGTCGGCCGATTAACCGGAAACGCATCGTCCAGTGGCTCGACCTTGCGGATGCGCTGACTGTTCATTTGACGGAATAAATACGAGAACTGGTTTTCCGAGAGGATGCCAAGATCCCGGCTACGATAGGCCATCGATGCGATCGACACTCCCCAACGCGCCTTGAGCGTTTTGAAGTAGGCGATCGAGCTGCCGAGCACCTCCCGGCTGAAGGTTTCCCGCGGCAGCAGAAACGCGCTGGCGAAGCGGTTAGCCTGCTTCTCGATCATGTCGAGGTTCGAGCTACTCACCTCAACGTCCGGATGAAGGATGAGATGGGCGAGCTCGTGTGCGAGATTGAACAAGTCGCGTGGACCGCCAGTGACCTCCTCCGACAAGAGCACGATCGGGCGTCCTCCGATCCAGCAACTGACCGCGTCCATGTCCTGGCATCGCACTGGCTCACGGACCAACAAGATGCCATTCGCCTCCATGTTCGCGGCAAGATTACGGATCGGACCGCGGCCTAGACCCCAGTGGTCTCGCAACCGCTCGGCGGCGCACTCAATGTCGTCATTATCGCCGCGCTCCGCCTCGAACTCGAAGCTGGGGAAATTCACCGTAGGCAAGTCGATGAAGCGCTCCAACAGCGTGCCGATATCGCCCGCCCACTGCATCCGGCGAACAATGCGCCGACGGTGATGCTGCTCCATGCGTTTCAGGCTGCGGAAGAACGGCGCCCGCGGCTCGCCTGCCCGTGGCGGCGTGCAGGTAAAAAACGAGATCGGCTGTCCCGTCTCCGCGATAATCTTACTCATCGTTTCACCGCTGGGCGACGCTTGGCCGGTCTCGAACTGCGCCACCGCTTGCCGGGTAACGCCGATCGCGTCGGCAAACGCCTCGCCGGAAAACCCGCGAGCCTCACGCGCCTCTCTAATTCGTTCTGGAATCGGCTTAGCTCCGGCCGAGGCCGGAGCGGTACGATCGGTGTCCATATCGCTACCTGTAATCAGGCTTTGTGGTCGAAATTCGACTCGTCAGTGTCCTTGCGCAGCGCCTCCTCGATATGATCACGAAAGCGGAGCACAACCGCCGGGGCGGTCGCCTCTGGCACCACCTCTACAAGGGGACCGAGGCGGCTCAGTACGTTAGTCCGGGCGAGCCAGCTATTGCGGCCCGCCTCCGGCATTCCCCAGCAAAGGTGCGAGAGGTCGTGACCGCTCGCCCCAAACGTCAGCCACGCATACAACTCAGGCTGAGCGGAAGGATGCAGCGGCACTACGACAGGATCGGTCTCGAATAGTTCAAGTTGATTGCTCAGGCGTTGATCCTGACGGGTCGGGGTCTCCTCGGGAAACGCAACAGCTCCGTCTGTCCGGCAGATATGGGCGCGGAATCGTCCCGATCGCACCTCAACCCAATGACCTCCGCCAAGCGGCATCCTCGTCATCTCGGATGCGAAAGGCAGATCGCCGGTTTTACAACTCTCATGCACGCTGAACAAAATCGCTGCTCGTCGAATGTGCCCCCTGATGTCCCCCCCGATCAGGGATTTTAGGAAGAGCTCATTATCCATCACGTCGCCGGCCAAACGGATCGCTTGGGACACCGAGCGCATCAACATCAGGTCAGTGTCAGCCGGGAACGCCTCGTCTAGCAGCTCCTGATACGATTCCATCGTGCACATCCATTCCGATCACGGCAAGCATATTCCCGGGTTTTTCATTCCGCGTCAAGTGGGGCGTCAAAGACAGCTCACCCTCTCTCAACCGACGGGATCGGCGATCGCCGCGTGTGGCAACGAAATCCGCATCGATCTCAGATTAACGCGCTTGGATGGATCTCAACGTATCCGGTAGCCGATTTAGCGACGCTCTTGCGGAAGGATGCGACTGCACCTGCACGAACTGCATCGTCGTCTATGATGCAAGCAGTCATCCCGGAAGTTAACGTCGCACTAAACCACTGGTTCAGCGACTCGCCTGCACAAATGCGCTCCACAGGCAGCTTTCTAATCATAGCGCATTCAATATAATTGACTGACCTTTCATAGAAGTAAGACATTAAAAAGCGGTGGTCAAAGCGCGGCTTCGGAAATACCGGTACGCCGCGCAAGTCAATGATCGTGGTCACCGCATTCATTATGACGGAACGAATGAACCTGTCTTGATCCAGTACGGCAATATCGAGGTACGAAATCGTTGGTATTGAAGTATATGCATGATCGAACAATTCTAATTGTTCAGGCTCGCTGAGAAACGATTTCCCCTCCCTTTGGGCCAAGCGCCATCCGAGAGGAAGATGATGTACGTTACTGTCACGCATCAACAACACCTGCGGTCAGTACGGCTGGGACAAGCTTCATGGCTTCCTGCTCAACCAAATCGAGTTCTCGTAGCCGCACGGCATAGTAGGGCTGACCGCCAGAACTGGGTTCATAGGCGCCTTTGCTACCTTTAAGAGTGGTTCTTTTTGCGAAGAAATCCTCATACATGCGCGGCCCGACTCCGGTGAACGGTGCTACTAGCATATGTGTGTAATTTCCCCCTGCCGCAGCAGGCTTTTCTCCGGTGATAGCGTCGGAATGAAGTTCATATGCCAAACTTTTCACGTATGGCTCTATAAAATAGACCTCGGAAACACCAGCCGCGACAAGATGCCTGGCACAGTTATGGCACGGATAAGTGGTAACGTAGAGCGCGGTACCGACGGTAGTGGTGCCGTTACGCGCAGCTGTCATCAGCGCACTCATTTCGGCATGTATCGCGCGGCTGTACTCGATAGCATCCTTTATTCCGGGCATCGTTCCAAGGGCCGAGGCGGCCTCCAGCAGGGCCTTCGCTGCTCGATCGCTTGCTTCCTTGCGCTTATCGGCGTGCAAGTCCTCGCCCATAAAGTGGTCTTTGGGGAACAACTTCTCCGCGATTGGATCGGCGAGACGCTTCGACATCCAATTAGCAATTGTGTCGTAAAGCTCGTGCTTTTTGCGGTCGTTATGGCAACCCTTGAATTTTCCTGTCTTGGTGTCAAACTCCCAAGCGAAGCAGCGGTTGTCGGGCTTTGAATCTTCGTCGTATATCCCACCGCCGAAACGAGGTGGATCGTTCGTTCCGGTCGCGATGACGCTTCCATCCTTCGCGACTAAAGCGGCACCGACCTGTCGCGACAGGCAGGCCGACTGCAGAGCTGCGGCAGAGGCGTGGTAGATGGCCCTCTCCCCCTTCGTTGGTCGGACCAGGTCTCGGTCGAGCAGCAGGTTCACAAAGCGCGAGATATCGGCGTTCATAGCCGATCCGCTCTGAGAATTGGCGGTGTTGTCGAGGAAAAAATCAGCAAGATGGAATGCATCGCGAACGCGCTGACCATGGGCGTGAATGTCGTCCTTAGAATCGCGATCCATGAATTTTCGGACTTCCTCCCTCGCGGCGCCGCTATACTTGGCTGTTGATGTCACATCTCCGATCAGGCGCTCTTCGCGTTTCGATACGTCGCAGTGGACCGCGACCAAGCGGAAGGAGTGGTCATAGACCTTGCGAAGCAAGGTGACCTCGGCCGGATGCTTAAGAGAATCGAGGATGAAGGCTAGCTTCCGTTCGCCAGGAGCTGAGTCCCCTCGTTTGGCCTTTAGACGGGCAATCGCCGCAACAGCCAACGCATGATCGCCGTGCGTCTTGCGGATCGTGTCTCCGCGGTCTTGCATCATGGTCGCAATCGCGAAACGAGACAGACCCTTCCTCGCACCTTCCTCGATCTGAGGCACTTCGCGGGTGTCGATCTGACGGATCAGGTCGCTAAGCTTAATTCGCACGACGGTGTAACCTGCTTGCTCAAGCAGGACGTAGATTCGATCACCGGCTGTTGATGTTCCCGCACCAGCGTGGCCGACCAGACCAATGACCAGTTCCTTTGATATTGGGGAGATTTCATCAACGGAAGGAACGTCTGTCCCGGCTGGAACGGCAGCGATTCTCGTAGCCATACAAAAAGAAAGCCCCCCCAGCTCCGGCCTATCCTGCCGCGTCGCTCGCATATTTGAAAGGGCCCGGCTGCTCAATCCGCAGGGCACGGTCATCGACGCCGGTAAGCGCTTAACTGACACGTTCGGGCAGTGTCAAAACCCAGCGGTTGTGACACCAGGAAACTGCGCCATCGTGGGATGATCGAACGGCAGAAACCGCGCCTGCGAAAATGGGACGGCCAACATCTGCACTTGGCCGCCAGGAAAGAAGGGAAGAGCGGCAGCTTCCGACCAACATACGTCGTTCCGATGCGGGGACAGGAATGTCTGCTCACGCCGGAACCGGTCGTTCGACGGTTGTTAGCCGGCGGCAGGAAGGTACCCTAACCTCGGACATTCACTACTCGTTATCGCTGTCCTACGAGCTGCTATTCTTTCATATTCGACAATCACCCGTTTAGTGACTCTATTGGAATGGCTTAGATCGCTTGCGAATGGGACCTATCAAACGTCGAACTTACCGTTAGAGTATCAATATGAGGATCACATG
>CAJYLQ010000038.1 GCA_913775975.1 uncultured Sphingomonas sp.
TGTTGTAATCCTCATTCAGCGCCGCGGTCGCCGTGATGACCTTGGCCTTGGTCCGATCGCGGGTGTGCTCCACGCGGACACCCGGGGTCAGGGTCAGCGGCCCCAGATGCAGCGTCGCCATCGCATAGCCCGCCGTGATCTGCTCGGCGACGTCATAGTCGTTGGTCAGGCTGTTGACGCGGCTCGAGCCGATATTGGCGGTGATCGTTCCCGGATTTGCCGCCAGGAACACCTGCGCGCGATCATAGTCGATCCGTACCGGAAAAACGTAGCGACCGTCGTAGAAGCTTCCGTCTCCCAGATAGGAGACGTTGGCGAGCGTGAAGCTGCGCCCGTTGGTCAGGCCATAGGTCAGATAGTCGCGCGCATTGGTCTTGCTGCGGTCCAGATATTTGACGCCGAACTTGACCGTGCTGTCCTGGCCGATCGCAATCGGCAGCGTCAGGTCGGCGCGCCCCTGCCACAGCGTTTCGACCGCGTTGCGATTATCGTAATTGACGCTGTTCAGCGAATAGGCGGTCTGGTTGGCGTTGGGCTGGACCGTCGGGATGAAGGTGTATGGCGTGTCGGACACGTCGTAATTGACGGTCAGCGCACTGCCCCCGGTGCGGAAATTATATTCCGAACGCAGCGGATCGCGCTTCTGCGCGCGGGTCCACGCCCCCGCCAGGTCGAGCGTCGCATCGCCCAGCCGGATGCTGCCGCCGCCCTGCACCGAACCGGTATTGTCGGCCTCCTCGCGCCGCCGCACGCGAACGCTGCCGCGCGCCCGGAAGGTCCCGGCGGTGGCGCTGGCCGGGGTGATCGCCGACTGGTTGTCGATAATGAACTGGTCGCGCGTTTCATTGTCATCGAAGCGCGACAGCGTGCCGCGCAGGAACAGCTTGACCGCGTCGGTCGGCCGCCAGTCAAGGTTGAGCACGACGCCCTCGCGGGTGCGCACGAGGTTATAGTCGCGCAGGCCCGCCTGATCGGGGAGCGTGACGGTCTGCCCACCCGCCGTCACCGATCGCCAATTGGTCGAGCCCTGGAAATTCTCGGACTCGATCGGCCGCTGCGAATAATTGACCGACAGAACCGCGCCGAACTGCTGGTCGCGGCCGAAGCGTCCGCCGACCTGGATATCCCCCTCATAGGGATGCTTCCCGTTGAGGTGATACGCACCATATTGCAGCCGCGCATCGGCGAACAGCGGCGCCTTGCGGTCGAAGGCGGTCAGGGTGCGGATATTGACCTCACCACCGATCGCGTTGGCGTCCTGATCGGGGGTCAGCGACTTGGTCACGATCACCGAATTGATGAGCGCCGAGGGGATATCGTCCAGCTTGACCTGCCGCCCGTCCGGCTCGGGCGCGGGCATGGTCAGGCCGTTGAGGACGACATTGACCAGGTTCGGATTGACGCCGCGGATAATGACGTAGCGGCCCTCGCCCTGATCGTTCGCCACCGACACGCCCGGCAGGCGGCGAACCGCCTCCGCGACATTTTGGTCGGGCAGCTTGCCAACGTCATTGGCATAGAGCGCCTCGACGACGTTGTCCGCCTGGCGCTTGGCCTCGATCGCCTTCTTCTCGCCCTGCGCTGTGCCGATCACAACGATATCGGCCTGCGTTTCCCCATCTACGGGCGGGGAGGCCGCCGGGTCAGTCTGCGCGCTGGCGGGCACCGCCATCGAAAGCGCAACCGCGGACGCGCCGACGAGCGGCATCAAGGTTTTCACGATGGCCTTCCCCCTGTTGCCGCTGTGGCGACGATCAGGCGGCGGATAGACCTGGTGAAAGACAGACGCGCGGCATCGCAGTTAATGATTTGTTACAACGAGGGTGTGGCATCTGGCCGTGAGAGGGATGGCGGCGTAATGCCAGAGGCTACCGCTGCCTGTCGATGAGCGACCGTCCCTGAGCTGCTACCCGTTCTTGGACCACTCTGCTGGTCGCCATCCAGCATCTACCGGCAGCGGCGGGCCATGCGCCGCTGACTGGTTCACCAGCGATATCGGCGTCTTGTTGCCGATGGCGCTATGCGGTCGCACCTCGTTGTAGTCTCTGCGCCAAGCTTCGCATTTTCGGACCGCGTCGTCGAGGCTCATAAACCAGTGCTGGTTCAGGCACTCCACCCGGAACTTCCCGTTGAAAGACTCGATGAACGCATTGTCCGTCGGCTTACCAGGTCGGCTGAAATCGAGCGTGACGCCGCGGGTGTAAGCCCAAAGATCCAAGTCGCGCGAGATGGAACTCACTGCCCTGGTCGACGCGGATGGACCTCTGATAGCCCACCTCGCCACATACCCGTTCGAGCACCTCCACAACGTCGGCCGCCCGGAAGCGGAACCGCGGTACTACCGCCGGCGAGAACCGGCTGAAAGTGTCGACCACCGTCAGGATACGCAGCTTCGGCCCCGTCGCAAGTTGGTCGTGGACGAAGTCCATGGCCCATACCACATTCGAACAAGACGCCGCGCAGCGGCCTTCCCTCAGCTTCGCTTTCACCCGGCGCTTCGGCGGTTTGTACCGCAGCTGCGGCCCCATCTCTTTGTAAAGCCGGTATATCCGCTTCTCGTTCACGTCCCAGCCCTCCCGCCGGAGCAGCACATGGATGCGGCGATAGCCGTAACGCACCCGCGTCTCGGCGATCTCCTTCATCCGCTTCTTCAGGTCTGTATACCCGTAACGAGCCCCGTACGCGCATTCAGAGGACTGGGCTGTTTCGCGACCCGTAAATCGCTGATCGTTATCCAATTTGAGTAATACGAGACATGGTTGGCGATAAGATCCGCCAATAGGGGCAATCCATCGTCAATTGCCGATCTAGCTTTTAGGTCAGGCGGTCGACGGCGGACATATCATTAAGTCATAGCGGTTCCGGTCAGGTCTTCCTGCGGGCGGGACAAGGACAGGAGGGGACGACATCAGCAGCATTCTCGATCCCCTCGTACCCAACTGGCAATCGGTACGCTCGCGCGTTGAATATGGCGCCGGGGCGTTGGAAGCCTTGTCGCGCATGGTGCCCTCGAACCTTCAGGCAGGAGCGATCATTCTCACGCTTGCGCGGGGTTCTGCGCCGGACTGGATGGGGCCAGATGGCGCGATTACGCCGCCCTTGAAGGTTTCTCGACCCATGTCGGTCAACAGTATCGCGGCCTCACTGACGCGGCCGTTCGAAACCATTCGCCGACATGTCCAATGGCTCGGCGAAGAGGGATTCGTCAGGCGCTTGCCCGAGGGGGTAGCGCTGGCAAGTGCGGGACCGCGTCGTGACATGCTGACCGACTATGTACGGGGCCGCCACGACAGTTTTCTGCGCTTTATCGCCGATCTCGTATCGGCAGAGGATATGTTGCCCGGGCCTCTCCCTTCCGAGGCGCGACCAGTTCCGCCGATCCGGGTCCTGACTGCTGCGCTCGACCTCGACCTCGTTCCGTTCGAGGCCAATCGCGCGTTGCTTGCCAATCTGGAGCAAACGACAGTGTATTCGGCAATTGCGATGGCTGGTACGCAGGCAGTCCAGGCAGATCCCATCCTGTCAGCACGCTATCGCTTTCATCGCACGCCCGACGAACTACGCCAGCCGGTTTCACTACGCTTCGTCGCTGAACGGTTCAATATGGCCTACGCGACGGTGTGGCGTCATGCCCACAAGCTGATGGCGGATGGCCTGGTAACCCGGATGGGCAACAGGGGATGGGCCGTTTGCATGAACGATCTGCATCAGGAAGAACTTTACCGCGCCAGTGAGGATTACTTTCGCTACCTGCGGCATGTCCTGCGGAAGCTGATTGCGGAGGGGTTCGATCCCTACGATCAGTCGGTTTTTTCGCCGCGGCCTGCCATTCCGCAACGTCAGGAATCCTCGACTTCGTAAGCACGGCCGCCAGCCGAAGTGCTGGCGGTTTTTCTACGACTACAGCACCGTCGACACAAGTTGGCGGCGCAAGTACCTTGCAGCGTCTGCGCTGATGCGATGAAGAGCATGTCGCCGCCTCCGTGCCCCATTGCCCATTGCCTATGGCCCCGCTGATCGCGGGGCCGCAACGTGTGGGATCGAAAGCCCCCGACATTCACGGCCGCTCCCCGCGGGCACTGGCGCCCTAAAGTTATGTGCCACTTTGGGACAAGGGTACGGTGTTATCCGCTTTGGGTAGCAGGCGGCGCGACAGAAGTACTGCAGCACATTAACCCACTGTTCATCGAACTCGACCGCGCAATCAGGCCGGCCGTATCGGGGGAATTTCCATGAAAGCGATCACGCGCCTGCTGGCGACCGGAATGCTGTGCGCGCTGTCGGCAACGGCGCATGCCGCGGTGACCTATAACATTCAGGGCGGCAAGCTGACGGGCGCCAGCGGCGTCCTGGTCGAAGGCAAGAAGTATGACGTGTCGTTCGTCGATGGCACCTGCACCACCGTTTACGGCAAATGCGATGCCATCAATTTTGCGTTCAATAGCAAGACCGGCGCGACGCTGGCAGCACAAGCCTTGCTCGATCAGGTTTTCGTGGACGGAACAGCGGGCCAATTCGATAGCGACTCAACCCTGACGGCGGGTTGCAACGATGAAAGCGGCTGCGAGGTCTTAATCGCCTACGCAGCAGGATTTGGCGATGATACCCCGTTGCTGACATTTCAGTCCGTTGCTGCCATCAACAGGGACGCCAACGACCCCACGCAGGATCAGGTCACCGACGCCCCCCCCACGTTCGATGCGTTTAGCAACACTTCCACCAATCGGGCTCAGACGTTCGCTCGCTTCACGCTGGCGTCCGCCGTCCCCGAACCGGCGACTTGGGCGCTGATGCTCGCAGGGTTCGGGCTGGTGGGATATGTAACGCGCCGTCGCTCGCGGGTGGGCGTCGCAACATACGGATCGTAAAAGCTGACGGGAACGCGGAAGACCTTCCGTGGGCGGGTCATGCGGCAGCAACACGCGGGGGTTGCCGCGGGACCAGATCCTGAAAGTTGACTGGCGGGAGATACCGGCAATAGCGACGGATTATATGACGACGCTGGCGTGCGTTGGCCGAGGCAGGCAGCGCGACGATCTCGGTCACATAGACATTGGCATTGGTACGGTCGTGCCTCTCCAGCGCCTCGCTGGCCCGGTGGAACGCGACGAGTTCGTTACGGTCCTGCGCGATCGTCGACCACCAGCCGGCCTCGCCGGCCTCGAGCGTCTCTTCGCGCGTGATGTATTGGGCGGCGCGCTCGCCTTCGCCGGTCCTCCAGCGACGCCCGGTCTTCGACGCAAAGCCGCGCGCGGTCTGCGCGAAATGCACCGAACGCGTGCCCGGGGTCGCGCCGCCCGTCAGTAGCCGGCTACGGATCGCTTTGCCGCCGAGCCGATAGAACAGCTTGTGCGCGCGTCCTTTGGTGCGCGGTCGTTCGTGCTCGGCGATAGCGACCCGGATGCCCTTGTTCATCGCCCGCTCCCGATCCTCGCGGGCGCGGGCACGCTTGTAGCGCCGGGCCGAGACACGCTCTTCCGCCGCCTCGATATGGGCCGCCCGCGTCGCACGGTTGCGCGCGCTACGCGCCGCCGCCAGTTGTGCCGCGATAGCGGCTGAGCCTTTCCTGAGCGTTCCGAGCTTCGGAACGGTAGAAAGCGCTTGAAAAGGGAGTGATGTCGGCCAAGGACCCGCTGTTCGCCGAGCGGCTCACCCAGCACCGTCAGAACGTTGCGCAGTTGGACGCCAGCGCTCGCAGCCTGACGCTTCAGCTCGAACGAGGGCCGCAGCGCATCAGTGAGGAGACGATCGCCAACTTCGGCAAGCTGATCAGCGAGCAACTGAAGGGAGGAAACCCGGCGCTGCGAAAAGCCTATGTCCGGCTGCTGATCGACAATGTCCGCGTGGACAACCAAACCATCAACATCCAGGGCAGCAAAGCGGCGTTGGAAAGCGCGGTCGTGCGGGACGGCGATGCCGCCATATCCATGGTGCCCATTTTTGACCGGAAATGGTGCCGCTTACAGGACTCGAACCTGTGACCCCCGCATTACGAATGCGATGCTCTACCAGCTGAGCTAAAGCGGCGCGCCGGTCCGGCGTTTGCCGGTCGGAGGGGGCGCTTATCAGCGGTGGGAGGCGCTGGCAAGCGGTTTGCGGATTTACCGGCCGTTTACCACAGCTGCGGCAAGGTCGTCGTCGATCGAAGCAAGGAACCCGACCGATGGACGCGCAGCTTGACGGCGAGGTGCTGGTGCTCGACGCCGCATATGCAATTGAACCCGCCCGCGAGGCGCCGCTGTTCGAGCTGGGCGGCGACGAGCGGCGGATGCATGTGCGCGCCTATAACTACTGGGTATCGCTGCTGAAGGAGCGGCCCTACCCATCGGTCGTCGATCTGGATCCCGCGACGGTTGCCGATTTCGGTGCGAACGGCGTGCTGCTCGACTTCGCGGGCGGGGGCGGGGTGGACGATCCCGCGATCGCCTATCTCGGCCCGAAGCTGGCCGACGAATGTGGGCTGGAGGGGCCGATCGCGCGCGTGGCGGAGGTGCCGAGCCGCTCGCTATTGTCCCGCCTGACCGACCATTACCTGCAGATCCTGGCCAATTGCGCGCCGGTGGGTTTCGAGGCGGAGTTCGTCAACGCGCGGGGGCGCACGACGCTATATCGCGGCATCCTGATGCCGTTTTCGGGCGCGGACGGCAGTTCGATCGACTTCATGTACGGGGTCATCAACTGGAAGGAACTGGCCGATCCCGCCACGCAGGAAGGGCTGAACGCCGAGCTGGCTGCGGCGATGCTCGCGGCCCCGGCGTCCGCCACCGCGCCGGCGCCGGCGCTGTCGACCGCCGCGCCCCTTTCGCCCGCCTGCCCGGCGGAGGTGCCGATCTGGGCCGATGGCCCGGGCGCCGACGCGGCGGCGGAGCCGGCACCCTACGCGCCCGGATCGCTGGCCGATTCGCTGATGATCGCGCGGGAGACGGCGGCGGCGGTGCGCGCCGCCGATACGCGCAGCCGCTCCGCGCTGTACCGGGCGCTGGGCCGCGCGCATGATTTCGCGCTGGCGGCGGATGCGGAGCCCGAAGCCTATCAGGCGCTGGTCGCGGAGGCGGGGATCACGATTCAGCCGCGCGCGCCGCTGACGCCGGTCGTGAAGCTGGTTTTCGGCATCGATTACGACAAGACTCGCCTGACCGAATTCGCGACGGTGCTGGCGCATGCCCGCCGCCACGGCATCGCCGAAGGGCGGCTGCCGCCGTTCCTCGACGGGTTCGAGGGCGGGATCAAGGCGATCGTCGCGGCGGAGCGTCAGGCCCGTCGTCCGGCCGCGGCGCCTCCCACGGTCGCCACCGCGCTGGCCGAGCGCCCGGTGCTCGCCCGACTGCCACTGGCGATCGAGGCGCTGGAGGGTGAGGCGGTGGTGCTCGTCGCGCGCATGGGGGCGGACGGAGTGCTCGACATCGTCGGCGGCGTGACGGACGAGGGCCTTGCCGCCCGCGTGATGCGCGCGGGCTGACCGCCTCGAACCCTGCATTTGTCCGCGTTTTCGAACAGCGTTCGAACGCGCGCACGGGGTTGGCAAGCCCCGTCGGGAAGCATAGGCCGGCGCCATGGAGAAGGATAACATTGCCGCTGCGCTTGCCGCCCGTCTGACGGCCGGCGCGCTTCCCGGAGAACTGCGCGACTTCGGCCCGGCCGAGGCGGAGGTCGCCGCACGTTTCGTCGCCGCCGCCGCCGCGCGGCGTGATGCCGGACAGCCCGCGATCGTGCTGGAGCCGATCGCCGCCGACGATGTGCGGCGACGGATGCGCGTCGCGATCGTCAATGACGACATGCCGTTCCTGGTCGATTCGGTCGCCAATGCGATCACCGGCCACGGGATCGCGATCCATCGCATCATCCATCCCGTCGTACCTGTCATGCGCGACGCCGACGGGACGTTGCTGTCGGTCGGGGAGGCGGGTGCCCCCGAATCGATGATCTATCTGGAGATGGAGCGCGCGGACGCGCGGGAGCGGCGCGATCTGGTCGCGGACCTCGCCGCGGCGCTGGCCGACGTGCGTGCCGCGGTCGGCGACTGGGAGGCGCTGAAACAGGCGCTTGCGGCGGACGCGGATGCGCTGTGGTCGGGCGAGGGCGCGGCGCTGCTCCGCTGGTTCCTGGACGGCAAGCTGACGCTGCTGGGCCATGAACGCTGGACCGCCGACGGCGGGGCGATCGAGCAGCTGGGCATCGCCCGCAACCCGCAGCCCCGTCCGATCCTGGCGGACGGATCGCGCCAGCGGGCCCTGCAATGGTTCGCGGAGGGCGGCCAGCCGCCGCTGTTGCTGAAATCCAATCTCGTCTCGCGCGTGCATCGCTCCGTCCCCGTGGACCTGGTGGTGATGCCGGTGCGCGACGCGGGAGTGGTGACCGGCCTGTCGATCCATATGGGCCTGTGGACGTCCGCCGCGCTGGCCGCCGATCCGCGATCCGTGCCGGTGCTGCGCTCGCGGCTTGCGGCGCTGGAAGGCAAGTTCGGGTTCGACCCGCGCGGCCATGCCGGCAAGGCGCTGACCCATGCGCTGACCGCGCTGCCGCACGATATCGTCGCCGCGCTGCAGCCCGACCGGCTGGAGGAACTGGCGCTGACCGCCATGTCGATCGCGGACCGGCCGCGCCCGGCGCTGGTGGTCGTGCCGTCGCCGCTGGGCCGGCACCTGTTCGCCTTTGTCTGGCTACCGCGCGACGAGGTGACGGCGGGCCGCCGCGCCGCGATCGCGGAGATGCTGGCGGACGCGGCGGACGGTGAACTGCTCAACTGGTCGATCGCGCTGGAGGATGGGCAGATCGCGCTGATCCGCTACATGCTCGATCCCAAGCGCGGCGCGGCGCTGCCGGACACGGCGGCGCTGGCCGAGCGGCTGGAGCGGATGGTGCGCGGCTGGGTGCCCGACGTCGAAGCCGCTCTGGCCGAATCGGTGCCCGCCCCGCGCGCGGCGCGGCTGGCGCTGCGCTGGGCCGATGCCTTCCCGCAGAATTACCGCAACGTCCACGATGCCGCCGATGCCGCCGCCGACGTCCTGCGGCTTGCGGCGCTGGAAACGCCGGAGGCGCGCGGCGTGCGCATCCCCGCGGCGGTGGCGGGCGAGGACCGGCAGCTCAAGATCTATCGCCTCGGTGGCGCGCTGGCGTTGTCCGACGCGGTGCCGGTGCTGGAGAATTTCGGCTTCCGCGTGATCGGTGAACTGCCGACCCGGCTGAAGGAGCCGAGCGACCCCTTCGTCCACGACTTCATCGTCGAGGGCGGCCATGACGCGGGCGATCCCGCCGTGCTGGAGGGTGCGATCGCCGCCGTGCTCGAGGGGCAGGCGGAGAACGACGCGTTCAACCGGCTGATCGTCGATGTCGGGCTGCGACCCGATGCGGTCGTGCTGCTGCGCGCGTGGTTCCGCTATCTGCGGCAGGCGGGGCTGACCTATGGCCTGACCACGGTCGTCGACGCCCTGCGCCGCGCGCCCGACGTGGCCCGCGCGCTGATCGCGCGGTTCGAGGCGGCGCATGGCCCGCATGGCGGCGATGTCGAAGCCGCCGACGCGGCGCTCGCCAGCGGGCTGGACGCGGTGTCCGCGATCGACGACGACCGCATCCTGCGCGCGTTGCGCAGCGTCGTCGTCGCGACCTTGCGGACGAACGCCTTTGCCCCCGGCGGTGCGGAGGCGCTGGCGTTCAAGCTCGACAGCCATCTGATCCCCGGCCTGCCCGCGCCGCTGCCATGGCGCGAGGTGTGGGTCTATTCGCCGCGCGTGGAGGGCATCCACCTGCGAGCAGGCCCGGTCGCGCGCGGCGGGCTGCGCTGGTCCGACCGGCGCGACGACTTCCGCACCGAGATCCTGGGCCTGATGAAGGCGCAGCGCGTCAAAAACGCGGTGATCGTGCCGACCGGCGCCAAGGGCGGCTTCTATCCCAAGCTGCTGCCCTCGTCCGCGACCGATCGCGACGCATGGCTGGCGGAGGGGACGGAGAGCTATCGCATCTTCATCCGCGCGCTCTTGTCGATCACCGACAATATCGTCGAGGGCGCGGTGGTGCATCCCGAGGGCGTGCGCGCGCCGGATGGCGACGATCCCTATTTCGTCGTCGCCGCCGACAAGGGCACCGCGACGTTCAGCGACGTGGCCAATGCGCTGGCGCTGGAACGTGGCTTCTGGCTGGGCGATGCCTTCGCCAGCGGTGGCAGCCAGGGCTATGACCACAAGGCGATGGGCATCACCGCCAAGGGCGCCTGGGTATCCGTGCAGCGCCACTTCGCCGAGCGCGGCGTGGATGTTCAGACCGACCCCGTCACCGTCGTCGGCTGCGGCGACATGTCGGGCGACGTGTTCGGCAACGGCATGTTGCTGTCGCGTTCGATCCGGCTGATCGCGGCGTTCGACCATCGCCACATCTTCCTCGATCCCGATCCCGATCCGGCCGCGTCCTATGAGGAGCGTACCCGGCTGTTCGCGCTGCCGCGTTCGTCCTGGGCGGACTATGCGGCGCCGCTGTCGGCGGGGGGCGGCGTCCACAGCCGTCAGGCGAAGTCCGTCACCGTCACGCCGGAGGTCGCGGCGGTGCTGGGCATCGAAACCGGGCAGATGGAGCCCAACGCGCTGATCTCCGCGATCCTGAAGGCGCCGGTCGACCTGCTCTGGTTCGGCGGCATCGGCACCTATGTGAAGGCGGCGGCGGAGAACAACGCGGCGGTGGGCGACCCCGCCAACGACCGGCTGCGCGTCGACGCGGAGGAACTGCGCGTCACTGCGATCGGCGAGGGGGCGAACCTCGGCGTCACGCAGGCCGCGCGAATCGCGTTCGGCGCGGCGGGCGGGCGCAGCAATACCGACTTCATAGACAATTCGGCGGGCGTCGATTGCTCGGACAATGAGGTGAACATCAAAATCGCGCTCAACCGCGAGATGAACGAGGGACGGCTGGCGGAGGCGGATCGCAACACGCTGCTCGCGGCGATGACCGACGATGTCGCCGGTCTGGTGCTGGAGGACAATCGCCTCCAGACGCTGGCCCTGTCGATCGCGGAGCGCGGCGGCGCGGCGGCGATGCCCCGCTATGTCCGCGCGATCGAGATGTTCGAGACGGCGGGCCGGCTCGACCGGCGCGTCGAGGGGCTGGCGGGCAACCAGGAACTGCTGCGGCGCGGGCAGGAGGGGCGGGGGCTGACCCGGCCCGAACTCGCCGTGCTGCTGGCGACCGCCAAGCTGGCGCTGCAGGACGCGATCGAGCAGAGTGGCCTCGGCCTCGATCCCGCGCTGCGGCCGGACCTGCACGCCGCCTTCCCGGCCGCGATGCGCGAGCGGTTCGCCGATGCGATCGATCAGCATCGCCTGCGCGGCCAGATCGTCGCGACCAAGCTGGCGAACCGGCTGGTCAACCGGCTCGGTATCCTGCTGCCGTTCGAGCTGGCGGAGGAGGAGGGTGTCGATCTGGCCGATGTCGCCGCGATGTTCGTGGTGGCGGAGCGGCTGTTCGACCTGCAGGCGCTGTGGCGCGCGATCGAGACGACGCCGATGCCGGAACCTGCGCGCCTCGCGCTGTTCGACAAGGCGGCGATGGCGGTGCGCACGCATGTCGCCGATCTTGCCCGCATCAGCCGGCCGGACGGCGGCCCGGCGGCACTGGTCGCGCGCGTCGGTCCGGGGATCGAGACGCTCGACCGGCAGACCGACTCCCTCCTGCTCGAAGAGGCGCGGGCCGGCAGTGCGCGCAATGCGGAGGTGCTGCGCGCGGCGGGGGCGCCGGACGATCTGGCGGCGCGCGTCGTCCGGCTGTTCGACCTGGACGGCGTGGTCGGCCTGGCCGATCTGGGCGTGACGCTGGGCGTCGAGGCGGAGCCACTGACCCGCGCCTATACCCGGCTGGGTCAGGCGCTGGGGCTCGACTGGGCGCAGGGGGCCGCGGCGCGGCTGGCGCCGGTCGATCCGTGGGAACGGTTGCTCGTCGCAGGGCTGGTCCGCGAGTTCGAGCAGCTGCGCCTGTCCTTCCTCGCCCGCCGGGCGGAAGCGGATCCGCGCGCGGCGGTCGAGGCGTGGCTCGCCGAAAATGGCCCGCGCATCGCCCAGTTCACCGCGATCATCGACCGCGCGCGCCAGGCGACGCAGCCGAGCGCGGCGATGCTGGCGCAGATCGCCGGTCAGGCGCGGGTGTTGCTGGGCCGGTAAGCGCCCCGGCGGTCGACCGAAGCCCCTCCCCTTCACGGTAGGGGCCTCTCCACGAAAGCGACGCCCGGCCTTGCCGCGCTTTCGACGCGCGGCGCCGCCGTCAGCGCTTCCGCCCGGCCTTGCCGCGCTTCCCCCGGCGTGGCCACAGCAGCACCAGCAGGGCGAGCAGCACGCCGCCGCCGATCGTCAGCGCCGGGACGAGGTCGCCAGCCGCCGCTGCCGTTCCGCCCGGCCCCCGCGCCGGGGTCGCGGTGCCGATATCGTCCGCGACCTTTATCGTCGCCGAGCCCAGCTTGCCGACGAAACGGACGGTCCAGTCGGGATTCCGCTCGCCCGGCCATTCTACAACGCGCAGCGGCGCGCCGTTCGCGAGGGGCTGCGCGGCCTGCGCCACCACCGCAAGCGACAGCGCGGGCGCGGCCAGCGGGCGATGGACCAGCTCCGGAGTCGGGCGGGTTGCGGGCGCCGTGTCCAGCACCCGCGCGCTCGGGGGATCGAGATAGGCCGTCGCCCCCGTCTCCGCCGTGGCAACGACCGGCCCGTCGCCGTCCGGCAGCGTCAGCCGTGCGATCCGCGTGGCCGGCCCCAGCGCGCGGTTGGCCGCCGCGACATAATCGTCAAGCGAGGCAAGCGTCGCCCCCGACAGGCGATGGCGCGCCGGATGGACCAGCCGGTCGGCCGCATCCGTCCACCACAGCGCGGCGGTGACGGTCAGGATCAGGAGCGCGAGCGCCAGCCGCTTCATAGCGTCGCCGCGCCTGCCGCGACCACGCGGCGGCGTCAATCGCGGATCAGGCGTCCGCCCAGCGGCGCAGCAGATTGTGGTAGATGCCCGTCAGCTGCACGACCGCCGCATCGCTCTGACCGCGATCGGGGACCAGCGACTGGATCGCGCGATCCAGCTCGAACAGCGTCCGCCGCTCGCCATCGTCGCGGACCATTGACTGGAGCCACATGAAGCTGGCGGTGCGCACGCCGCGCGTAACGGGTGTGACGCGGTGCAGGCTGGAGGCGGGGTAGAGGATCATGTGCCCCGCGGGCAGCTTCACCACCTGCGGGCCAAACTGATCCTCGATCACCAGCTCGCCGCCGTCATAGGCGGCCGGATCCTCCAGGAACAGCGTCGCCGACAGATCCGACCGGATGCGGAAATCGGTGCCGCGCTTCATGCGGATGGCGTTGTCGACATGCAGGCCGAAATCGTCACCGCCGGCATAGCGGTTGAACAGCGGTGGATAGACCTTCAGCGGCAGGGCCGCCGCGATGAACAGGGGGGTCCGGCCGAGCGCGTCGAGGACGATCCCGCCCGCCTCCCGCGCCGCCGCGCCGTCTTCGGGCAGTTGCCGGTTACGCTTGGCGAGCGCGGCCTGCGGACCGGACGTGACGTTGCCATCGACCCACTCCGCCGCGTCGATCAGGCCGCGCACGCGGGCCAGCGTCTCGGCGTCCAGCACATCGGGTATCGCGATAAGCATGGCATTCCCGTCTTTCGCCTGCCCCGTGCAGGGGGCAGGCGTGCGTTAGCAGAGGGTCAGAAGCTGCGGAACAGACTGAGCACCGTCTGGCGCCGATCACCGGGCATCGCCCAGCCGCCGGTCACGACGCCGCTGGTCGCGTTGATGTTGTTGCGGACGTTGGTCAGGTACTTCTCATCCGTGAGGTTCTGGATGTTGAGCTGCGCGGTCCAGCCGTTGCCGAAGCTGTAGGCCAGATAGGCGCGGTGGATCAGATAGTCGGGCGCGCGCAGCTGCACGCCGTTGGTCAGCACCGGGACATAGGTGGTGAACGACCCCTGATAGGTCACGCCATAGCCCAGCTCGAGCCCGAACGGCAGCTTGTAGGTGGTGAACAGGCTGCCCGAATGTGTCGGCGTCTGCACCAGTGGGCTGCCGCGCTGCGGATCGGGGTTGGCGGCCGAATTGTTGCAACCGGTGCTACCTGGATTGCGCAGGCAGAAATTGGACACCGACTGCAACACCTTGCTGTCGAGATAGGTGTAGTTGGCGAAGATCGTCCACGCCTTGGTGATGTTGCCCGATGCACCCAGCGCGATGCCGTCGACGCGGCTCTTGCCGCCCAGCACCTGCACCGTTGGCAAGGCGGGGTCGTTCGAGGGTACGCGGTAATTGGTGCGCTCGTTGCGGAACACCGCCGCGGTTAGTTCCAACCGGCGGTTGAACAGCCCGGCCTTCACGCCCGCCTCGTAATTGCGCGCGGTTTCGGGCGCGACGCCGCAGGTGTTGGTGACGATGTTGTTCGACACGCTGACGCAGCCGGCGCGCACGCTCGGCGACGAGGGCGTCTTGGCGTTGCCGTAGCCGGCATAGACGCTGACGTCGCGCACCGGGTGGAACACCGCGCCGACGCGGTACGAGAACAGCCGTTCGTTGTTGATCTGCGGCGTCTGCAACGCGGCGACCGGCTGCGTCACCCCCGGCGCCAGCGTCCGGAGCGGCAGCGCGCGGAAGTTGCTGCGCTGCATTTCCCAGCGCACGCCACCGTTCAGTTCGAAGAAGCGGTTCAGTTCCAGCGTGTCGAAGGCATAGACCGCGACGTTGGTCTGGGTCGACCGCGACTGCGCCGTGGTGACGTAATTGATCGGCCCGCGATAGACGCTGTCCGGGTTGCTGATCGACAGCGTCGGCAGCGGCGACACCGCCGATCCGTCCGCATTGCGCAGCAGCGATCCGCTGGTGATCCGGTAATCCTCGACGATCGCGGACATGCCGATGTTGGCGACGTTGCGCAGGCCACCCTTTTCCCCATGCTCCAGCCGCAGGTCGGTCTGGTTGGCGAGCAGCTGGTTCTCCTGGTCGCGCACCAGCCCGCGCGGGCCGGACGGGATCCATTGGCCGGGCTGCAACCCCGTCGGGCACGCCGCGCCGACCGGATTGGTCGCACTGGTCGCCACCGGCTGGCGGCCCGTACCGGCGAGGCAGAAGGTGCCCTGCGGCGCGCTCGTCACGCTATACTGGCCGACGCGCTGCCAGCGGGTGAGGTTGCGGATCGAGACATGCGCATCCGCCTGATGCCGGAAGGTGGCGGTGAAGCGGTCGACCGTGATCTGCTGGCGATCGAGGTTGCTGTACCCGTAATAGTCGCTGCGATCCGCACCGGTGATCAGGCCGCCGACCAGCGCGTTGTTGAAATAGGGCACGCCGTACAGCGGTGTGTTGTCGTCGCGCTGGTGGACATAGGCGAGCGTCAGGCTGGTCGGCCCGCCGATCCCGATCGTGACCGCAGGCGCGACGCCCCAGCGCTCATACTTCTCGACGTCCCGGCCCGGCACGTCGTTATGATGGTACACCGCGTTCAGGCGCACCGCGACATCGTCGCCGACGCGATGATTGGCATCTACCGTGCCCCGCCAGTAATTGTCGGTGCCGACCGATCCCTGCACGATCGTCAGGTCTTCAGGCCGCGGTTCCTTGGTGACGAGGTTGATCGTGCCGCCGACGCTGCCCGATCCGTTGAAGACCGAATTGGCGCCATTATAGACCTCGATCTGCTGCAGATTGAACGGATCGGTGCGGCTGTACTGCGCGCTGTCGCGGATGCCGTCGATCGTGATGTCGGTGTTGGCCGAATAGCCGCGCAGGTTGATGCTGTCGCCATAGCCTCCGCCGCCCTCGCCCGCGCCGAAGGTGATGCCGGGGATCGTCTGGAGGGCGTCGCGCAACGTCTGGAGGTTCTGCTTGCGCAGCACCTGGTCGGAAATGACGGTGATCGTCTGCGGCGTGTCGATCAGCGCCGACGTCGCCTTCGGGCTTTCGACCGTCGCGGGCGCGGCCTCGGCGGCGGCGGTTACGATGATCTCGTCACGCGCCGTCGCGGCGCGGCCGTCCTGGCTGTCCTCAACCGGCGCGGTGCGATCGGATACGGGCGCGGTACCGGCGGCATGGGCGGGCACGGACGCGATGAACCCGACGCACGACAGGGCTAGGAAAGACGCGGACGATGTAGACATTGCAACCCCTTTGCTTTGTGGGGTGCGGCTATTGCGTATCGTTCGCACAGTCAACGTTATTGCGACACATTCGCATCATCGTCTTAATGCGTGTTCGCGAAAAGCCAGCACCGCAAGGCGCTGGCGAGGTTCGGCGGGGCGTCAGCGGTAATCCGCAAGGCGTCGATCTGCGCAACGAGGGCGGACAGCGGTAGCGACCGGCCAACGGCCGCCTGTTCCAGCGCCTGCCAGAAGACGGGTTCGAGACTGATCGACGTCTGGTGTCCGGCGATCGTGATCGATCGCTTCACCGGCCCGGCAAAGCCGCCGGGCGGGGCGGTGATGCCACCGCTCAGCGGTTCGTCCGCAGCCGCAGCGCGACCGATCGGGCGTGGGCGGGCAACCCCTCCGCCTCGGCCAGCGCGATGGTGGCGGGGCCCAGCTCGGCCAGTGCCGTTTCGGTCAGACCGAGGAAGCTCGTCCGCTTCATGAAGTCCAGCACCGACAGGCCGCTGGCGAAGCGGGCGCGGCGGCCGGTGGGCAGGACGTGGTTGGGCCCAGCGACATAATCGCCGATCGCCTCTGGCGTGTGCCGGCCCAGGAACACGCTGCCGGCGTGGCGGACGCCGGCGAAGAGGGCATCCGGGTCGTCGACCGCGAGCTGCAGATGCTCCGCCGCCAGCCGATCGACCAACGGCATCGCGTCGGCCAGCGCCGGCACCACGATGATCGCGCCATTGGCTTCCCACGCGACCCGCGCGACCGCGCCGGTGGCGAGCGTATCGAGCTGGCGTTCCACCGCCGCGGCAACCGCATCGGCAAAGGCCGCATCGTCGGTGAACAGGATCGATTGCGTGACGGTGTCGTGCTCGGCCTGGCTCAGCAGGTCGGCGGCGGTCCATTCGGGATCGTTCGCGGCATCCGCCACCACGACGATTTCGGACGGGCCGGCGACCATGTCGATGCCGACGACGCCGTACAGCTGCCGCTTCGCCTCCGCGACCCAGGCGTTGCCCGGGCCGGTGACGACATCGACCGGCGCGATCGGCCCGGCGCCATAGGCGAGCGCAGCGATCGCCTGTGCGCCGCCGATCCGCCAGACCTCATCGACGCCCGCCAGATGCGCGGCGGCGAGGACCAGCGGATTGATCTGTCCGTCCGGCGTCGGCGTCACCATCGCCAGCCGCTCCACGCCCGCCACCTTGGCGGGGATCGCGTTCATCAGCAGCGAAGACGGATAGGCCGCGCGGCCGCCGGGCACGTACAGGCCCGCCGCGTCCACCGGCCGCCACCGTGCGCCAAGGCGCACGCCCGCGTCATCATGCCAGTCGCTGTCGGCGGGCTTCTGCTTCTCGTGATAGGAACGGATGCGCGCGGCGGCGAGGTCCAGCGCGGCGCGCAGCCCCGGCTCCAGCGCGTCATGGGCGGCGGCGCATTCCGCCTTGTCGATCGCCCAGCCCGTGGTGGCGAGATCGTGGCGGTCCAGCCGCCGCGTCAGTTCGGCCACCGCCGCGTCGCCGCGCGCTCGCACATCCGCGATGATCGCGGCGACATCGCGTGTCACGTCGGCGGAGGACTCCCGGCGCGCATCGACCAGCGCGGCGAAGGCGGCCTCAAACTGGGGCGCCGCCGCATCCAGCCGGATCATGCCGCCACCTGCCGGTCCGCGACCGCGCGGCGGAACGCCTCGACGAGCGGCACGACGTCGGCGCGCGTCTTCATCGCGGCGCGATTGACGACGAGGCGGCTCGTCACGTCCATTATCCGCTCCACCTCGACCAGCCCGTTTTCCTTCAGCGTGCGGCCGGAGGAGACGAGGTCGACGATGCGTGGCGCCAGCCCCAGCGTCGGCGCCAGCTCCATCGCGCCGTTCAGCTTCACGCACTCCGCCTGCACCCCGCGCCGCGCGAAATGGGCGGCGGTGACGTGCGGATATTTGGTCGCGACGCGCACATGGCTCCAGCCGCGCGGATCGTCCCGCTGCGCCAGCGCCACCGGCTCCGCCACGGACAGGCGGCAATGGCCGATGGCGAGATCGACGGGCGCGTAGAGTTCGGAATAGGCGAACTCGGCCAGCACGTCCGATCCCACGATCCCCATCTGCGCGGCGCCATGCGCGACGAAGGTCGCGACGTCGAACGCGCGCACCCGGATCAGCTCGATCGACGGCACGTCGGTGGCGAAGCGCAGCGCGCGGCTGTCCTCGTCGGCGAACGCCGCCTCCGGCCGGATGCCCGCCGCGGCGAGCAGGGGCAGGGCCTCGGACAGGATACGCCCCTTGGGCACGGCGATGATGAGCGGCGCGGACACGCCCGGCGCTTTACTGACGGCGGGCGGCGGGTGCAATGACGCGCGGGTCGAAGGAGGCACGGGCATGGCGGACGAGGCGGACAACCGGCAGGCGTTTCGGATTCAGTCCTTCTATTGCAGCCGCATGGCCGCGCCCATCTACGCGCATCTTTGCATGGTGATAGCCGACCGGCTGCAACCCGATAGCGCGGTCGGGCGTCGCGTGCTGGGCTGGCCGGGCGAGCCGACGCGCGATGCGGCGCCGCTGCGGCTGATCGGCGGGCTGCACGCGCTGGTGCGGGCGGGCCTGGACGCGGACCTCGCCAGCGTGTTTTCGGGCGCGGTCGTGGAGGACGATGCGATCGCCACGATCCTGTCCCGCACCCTTGCCCGGCACGACGCATGGCTGCTCCCTTGGCTTGACGGGCCGCCGCAGACGAACGAGCCGGGCCGCTCGGCGGCACTGATGGTCGGCCTGCTCGCGGTTGCGCAGGCACTAGGCCCCCGACTGGAGCTGCTGGAGATCGGGTCGAGCGCGGGGCTGAACCTGTTGATCGGCCGGTATCGCTTCGATCTGGGCGGCACGATGATCGGGCCGGCGGACGCGCCCGTCACGATCCGGCCCGACTGGCGCGGATCGCCCCCGGCGCCTGTGCCGCTGGAGATCGTGAGCGTGCGCGGCTGCGATATCCAGCCGCTGGACGCGACCGATCCGGTGGTGGCGGCGCGTCTGGCCGCCTATGTCTGGGCCGAGGCGCCGGAACGGCAGGCGCGCCTCGGCGCGGCGATCGCGATGCTGCGGGGGCGCGGCGTGCGGCTGGACCGGGCGGACGCCGCCGACTGGGTGGAGGCGCGCCTTGCCGAGGCGCAGCCTGCGGGCGTGGCGCGGGTGCTGATGCATTCGGTCGTCTGGCAGTATCTCCCCGCCGCCGGTGCCGCGCGTATCCGGGCGGCGATGATGGCGGCGGGTGAACGCGCCACGGCGGAGCGGCCGCTCGCCTGGGTGATGATGGAGCCGGATCGCGCCACCGCGCGTCAGCTCGTCCGCGTTCGCCACTGGCCGGGCGGGGACGAGACGGTGGTCGCCAGCGCCCATGCCCATGCCGCCTGGGTGGAGGGAGGGGCGCCGGCGGGAAGCGACGACCGGATCGACCTGCCCGATGCAGCGCGGTCCGACGCCTAGATCCCCCAGCGCCGCATCGCCGCCAGCACGGCGTCGGGCGCCTGCCACGGGATGAAATGGCCGCCCGCGACGCGCTCCACGGTCAGGTCCGGCACCAGCGCCTCCAGCCCGTCCAGTTGCACCGGCAGCAGCGCCCGGTCCTGCGTCCCCCACACGACCAGCGTCGGCTGGGTCACGGGCGGGAAGGGGGCGTCGAGAAAGGCGGGGCGCGGCGGCGCTTCGCCGGGGGCGGGGACGATGATCGGGCTGGCGCGGTACCAGTTGAGCATCGCCGTCATCGCCCCCGACTGGGCCCATTCGTCGAGATAGGCGGCTTTTTCAGCCTCGCCCATCCCAGGTGGGGCGTGCAGCGCGAAGGTCGCATCGAACATACGTTCGAGGCCCTGGTCGGTCCAGTTCGTATTGGTCGATGTCCCGCGCACCCGGGTGATATACTGGCTTGCCGCGCGCTGGGCCGGATCGTCGAACAGCGACCGCTGGAAGACCAGCGGATGCGGCGCGTTGACGATCACCAGCCGCGCCACCCGGTCAGCCCGCGTCAGCGCCGCTTTCCACGCGATCGCGCCGCCCCAGTCATGGCCGACCAGCGTGAACCGTCCGATCCCCAGCGCATCGGCGAGCGCGATCAGATCCGCGACGATCCGGTCGGGTGCATAGTCCGCAACGGCGCCCGGCTTGGACGAGCGGGCATAGCCGCGCTGGTCGGGTGCGATCACCCGGTGGTCGCGCGCCAGATCGGGGACGATGTGTCGCCACGTCCGGTGCGATTCGGGAAAGCCGTGCAGCAGGATCACCGGCGGCGCATCTTCCTCGCCCGCCAGTTGCACATCGAGCTCGACCCCCGTCGAAAGGGCGATCCGGGTCAGCGGCATCGCGTATCCTCCAGCATCTGCGCAAGGTCGCCGGGGAAGATCGCCTCCGGCCAGTCCGCCAGTTCCTCCGGCGCGAACCAGCGCCAGCTGTGCAGGACGCGCAGTTCCAGATCGGTCAGCGCCCCCGCCGCGATCTCGCACGTATCAAGATCAATGCGGAAATAGCGTTCGTCGGCGTCCACCTCCACGCCTTCGAACGTCAGGAACTGGACCTGCCGGCGTGCGACCTGCGGGCCGCAGTCGAGGCGCAGTCCCGTCTCCTCCCACAGCTCGCGCGCGGCGGCCTGCTCGTATGTTTCGCCCGGATCGACCGCGCCGCCCGGCGTGCACCATAGCGGCGGCCGGTCGCCGGGGGTGAAGCGCATCAGCAGCACCCGGCCCACGCGATCGACCATCAGGATGCGCGCCGCCGGGCGAGGGACGCGCAGGCTGGCCGCCGCCGCGGTGACGCCCATGTCAGGCCTCGCCCGGCGCGCGGGCACGGATGGCGAGCGCATGGATGCGCTGCGCCAGCAGATCGGCCAGCGCGGTGTTTACCAGCCGCTGCCGGGCCACACGCGATAGGCCGGCAAAGGCCGCGCTTTCGACATCGACGGAAAAATGCGTCTCGCCCGTACCGTCATCGCCCATATGGCCGCGATGCTGCGCGCTGTCGTTCGACACGATCAGGCGGGAGGGGGACAGCGCATCCTGAAGACGCGCGGCGATGACCGCGTCGAGCGGGCCGGTGGCGGGGTCGTGCATCGCGCCTATATAGGCGGTTTGGTCCGGTGCAGGGAACAGCGTGACACGGAATACGGAACGGAAGGAGCGGCCCGCCGCGCGCTTCCATGGCCGCATGGAAGCCAATGGCCGCGTTTGCGCGCACCCCGATTGCGAGGAGCCGGGCGAATTTCGCGCGCCGCCGCTGGAGGGGGCGTCGCATGGCGGGCCGCCCAATTTCCGCTGGATGTGCCTGGATCACGTCCGCGCCTTCAACGCCGGCTATAATTTCTTCGACGGGATGACGGCGGAGGAGATCCATCACGCGCAGCGGCCGATGGCTGGGTGGGAGCAGGAGACGCGCGCCTTCGCTCGCGCCGGTGGCGGCGGCCAGTCGCCGCGCTGGGCGGACTTCGCCGATCCGCTCGACGCGATCGCCGCGCGCTTCCGGCGCGAACCGGCGGCCGACCGGCCCGACGGCAAGCCTTTGTCGGGGCAGGATCGCGCCAACCTGAAGCTGCTGGGGCTGGCGGCGGATGCCGACCGGTCGGCGCTGCGCAAGCGCTACTCGGAACTGGTGCGGCGCTACCATCCCGATCGCAACGGCGGCGACCGCAGCCACGAGGCGCGGCTGCAACAGGTGATCGCCGCTTATCAGGCGCTGCGCGGCGCCCCCGCCTTCGCCTGATGGCCTCGGCATGGCTGCTGGACGGGGCGGGGAGGGTCATCGGCGCCATCCCCTGGGTCGGAAGGCGACCGGTGCGGGTTGACGGCGGGCCATTCCGTTTCCACTGGACGATGGATGCGCCCTTCGCTCGCTTCGTGCGTTGGGAGGGGCTGCCTCTATCCTGCCTATCCTCGGACGGTGCCCTGACGCGATGACCGATATCCCAAACACGCAGCCCGACAGCCGGGACTCCACGATCCTCGATGCGCCCGACAAGATGGTCAGCGTGCGCGAGCTGTTCGATATCGACCTCGACATGCAGGTGCCCGCCTTTTCCGAAGCGGACGAGCGGGTGCCGGATCTCGACCCCGCCTATGTCTTCGATCGCGACACGACGCTGGCGGTGCTGGCGGGCTTTGCGCACAACCGCCGCGTGATGGTGCAGGGCTATCACGGCACCGGCAAGTCGACGCATATCGAACAGGTCGCCGCGCGCCTCAACTGGCCGTGCATCCGCATCAATCTCGACGCGCATATCAGCCGTATCGACCTGATCGGCCGCGACGCCATCGTGCTGCGCGACGGCCAACAGGTGACGGAGTTCCGCGAGGGGCTGCTGCCCTGGGCGCTGCAGACGCCGACCGCGCTCGTCTTCGACGAATATGACGCGGGTCGTCCCGACGTGATGTTCGTGATCCAGCGCGTGCTGGAGACGGAGGGCAAGCTGACGCTGCTCGACCAGAACCGCGTCATCCGGCCCAGCCCCTGGTTCCGCCTGTTCGCCACCGCCAACACGGTCGGCCTGGGCGACACCAGCGGGCTCTATCACGGCACGCAGCAGATCAACCAGGGCCAGATGGACCGCTGGAACATCGTCGTCACGCTCAACTACCTGCCCGCCGCGGTCGAGGCGCGGATCGTGCTGGCGAAGTCCGGCGAATACGACAAGCCCGATGGCAAGAAGACGGTCGACGCGATGGTCCGCGTCGCCGACCTGACGCGCAAGGGCTTCATCAACGGCGATATCTCGACCGTCATGAGCCCGCGCACCGTCATCACCTGGGCACAGAACACGCTGATCTTCGGCGATGTCGGCTTCGCCTTCCGCCTGTCGTTCCTAAACAAGTGCGACGAGGCGGAGCGGCCGCTGGTGGCGGAATATTACCAGCGCGTGTTCGGCAAGGATCTGCCTGAAAGCGTCGTGGCGAAGGCATAAGTGGCACAGGATTCGCCCCTCGACCGGTTCAAGGCCGTGCTCGGCGGCGCCGCGCGCGCTCTGGCGGACGAGCCGGAGGTGGAGCTGGCCTATAGCGCCGATACGCCGGCCCAGTCGGGCAAGCATCTGAAGGTGCCGATGCCCCCGCGCACGCTGCCCGCCGAGCAGGTGGCGGAGGCGCGCGGGTTCGCCGACGGCTTCGCGCTGCGGCTGCGGTTGCACGATACCGCGCTCCACCAGCGCGGCGCGCCCACCGATCCGACCGCGCGCGCGGTTTATGACGCGGTCGAATCGGCGCGGATCGAAGCGCTGGGCAGTCGCGGCTATGAGGGGATCGGCGACAATCTGGCCCATGCGCTCGACGTGCGGATCAAGGCTGATCAGATCGCGCGCGCGCGCAGCCGGGCGGAAGTGCCGCTGTCGACCGCGCTCGGCCTGCTCGTCCGCGAGGCGCTGACAGGCCGTGCCTCTCCGCCTGCGGCCGAGCCGGGCCTCGTCGAGGTGCGCGACTGGGTGGCGAGCCGGACGGACCTTGCCGCGCTGGCGCTGGCGCTGGACGACCAGCGCGCCTTCCAGACGCTGGCCGCGAAGATGCTCGCCGATCTGGAGCTGGTCGAGGGCGAGCAGCAGCCCGACGAAACCGACGAGGGCGGCGAGGAGGATGCCGCCGACGACGACGGGCAGGAGGGCGAGAGCGAGGACGATTCGAACAGCGGCGCCGCCGAGGGTGAGATGCAGGCGCGCGGCGAGGAGCGTCCCGCCGACGATCAGCAGGGCGAGAGCGAGGAGGCCGAGCAGGACGGCGAAAGCGATCGCGACGGTGAGCCGGGCGACGAGGGCGAGGAGGGGATGCAGCCCGTCCGCCCGCCGCGCCCGCGCGACGACATGTCGCCGCAGTTCGACTACAAGCCCTGGACGACGAAGTTCGACGAGGTCGTGACCGCGACCGACCTGTGCGACATGGACGAGCTGATCCGGCTGCGCGGCTATCTCGACCAGCAGCTGGCGCATCTGCAATCGGCGGTGTCGAAGCTGGCGAATCGCCTGCAGCGGCGGCTGATGGCGCAGCAGAACCGGTCGTGGGATTTCGACCAGGAAGAGGGGCTGCTGGATGCCGCGCGGCTCGCCCGCGTGATCGTCAGCCCGGGCCAGTCGCTGTCGTACAAGGTGGAGCGGGATACCGACTTCCGCGACACGGTCGTCACGCTGCTGATCGACAATTCCGGTTCGATGCGCGGTCGGCCGATTTCCATCGCGGCGATCAGCGCGGACATTCTGGCGCGCACGCTGGAACGGTGCGGGGTGAAGACGGAAATTCTGGGCTTCACCACCCGCGCCTGGAAGGGCGGGCAGAGCCGCGAGGCGTGGCTTGCCGCCGGTCGTCCGCCCCAGCCGGGCCGGCTGAACGACGTTCGCCACATCATCTACAAGCAGGCGGACGAGCCGTGGCGGCGCGCGCGGCAGAATCTCGGGCTGATGATGCGCGAGGGACTGCTGAAGGAGAATATCGACGGCGAGGCGCTGCTCTGGGCGCATAACCGACTGATCGCGCGCGGCGAGGATCGGCGCATCCTGATGGTCATCAGCGACGGCGCACCGGTCGACGATTCGACGCTGTCGGTGAACTCCGGCAGCTATCTTGAGCGGCATTTGCGGCAGGTGATCGGCTGGATCGAATCGAAGAGTCCGGTCGAACTGATCGCGATCGGCATCGGCCATGACGTCACCCGCTATTATGCCCGCGCGGTGACGATCATGGATGCCGAGCAGCTGGGCGGCACGATCATGGAGCAGCTGGCGTCCCTGTTCGATCAAGATTGATCTTCGCTATTGCGAGCCAGTTGCATTATCGAAAATGTCGGTTATGAGGGCGCTGTCATCATAACAGGCCGTCTTCATGTCCCTCATTCCGCTTCTTCTCGCCGCCACCGCTCCCGCCGCCCTCGCCGCTCCCGCCGAGGAACCGCAGCGCGCGGATCGTGACGTGGAGATCGTCGTCAACGGCCAGCGGATCGTGGAAAATGGCGACGATTACGGCGCGAAGGCGAGCAGCACCGCGACCCGCCTGCCGCTCAGCCAGCGTGAAACCCCGCAGTCGGTCAGCGTCATCACTCGCGCCCAGATCGAAGATTTCCGGCTGAACGACGTCAATGCGCTGCTCGCCACCGCGACCGGCATCAACGTGCAGCAGACCGAGACTGATCGCGTCTATTACACCGCGCGCGGCTTCGACATCACCAACTTCCAGATCGACGGTATCGGTCTGCCCTTCGCCAACGGCATCCAGAACGGCGCGCTCGACACCGCCACCTATGAGCGGATCGAGGTGGTGCGCGGCGCGGCGGGGCTGCTGTCGTCGACCGGCAACCCGTCCGCGACGATCAACTTCATCCGCAAGCGGCCGACCCGCGATCTCGCCGCCTCGGCCAGCTTCCTGTACGGGTCGTTCGACCAGAAGCGGGTGGACGCAGACATTTCCGTGCCGCTGACCGGCAATGGCGCGATCCGCGCGCGGGCGGTGGGCGCGTTCCTCGACACCGATTCCTATCTCGATCGCTATCGGGGCAAGCGCTCGATCGTCTACGGTATCGTCGAGGCGGATCTGGGCCCGTCGACCGTCGCCAGCGTCGGCTATCAGCGGCAGGACAGCCGCACGCGCGCAGGGATGTGGGGCGGTCTGCCGCTGACCTATAGCGACGGCACGCCGCTCGACCTGCCGCGCCGCACGAACACCGGCACGGACTGGGTGCGCTGGAACATCCTGGACCAGCAGATCTTCGGCGACATCACGCACACGCTCGCCAATGGCTGGGTGGTGAAGGCATCCGCGCAGCGCCGCGCGATCGATGAGGATGAGCGGCTCTTTTACATCTACGGCCTTCCCAACCGGCAGACGGGGCTGGGCATCGCCAGCTATCCGGGCGCGTTCGTCGGGCCGACGCGCAATTTGACGCTGGACCTGTATGCGGCGGGCGACATCTCGCTGTTCGGGCGCGCGCATCAGGTGGTGGTCGGCCTCAATCGCGGGGCCGAGCGGTTCCAGCAGTCGGCAAGCTATGACGATAACGCGCTCAATCTGCCGCTGACGCTGCGTTCCGCGTTCGACGGCAGCTTCCCGCGCCCGAACTTTCCCGCCTTCACCCTGCGGTCCGATTTCCACAGCCTGCGCGAAAGCGCCTACGGCCTCCTTCGCCTGAACCCGGCGGATGCAGTGAAGGTGATGCTGGGCCTGAACGTCACGCGGACGCGGCGGGAGGGGTATTCCTACGGCCTGGCCAATGATTTCGACCGGACGCGGGCGCTGCCGTTCGTCGGCGCGACGGTGGATCTGGGCAGCGCGATCAGCGCCTATGCCAGCTATTCCAGCATCTTCAATCCGCAGGTGGAGATCGACGCCAGCCGCCGCGTCCTGCCGCCGATCGAGGGCAACACGCTGGAAGCGGGGTTGAAGGGCGCATGGTACGACAACCGCCTGAACGCCAGCATCGCCGTGTTCCGCAACCGGCAGGACAATACCGCCGAGGTGGCGGGTTTCGATACGACGATCGGCCAGAGCGTCTATCGCGGCGTCGATGCCACGTCGGAGGGGATCGAGCTGGATGTGGGCGGCCAGCTGGCGCCCGGCCTGCAACTGACGGGCGGCTACACGCTGATGCGCATCCGCGGCGATGACGGGCAGGCGGTGCGCACCTACGTCCCGCGCCAGACCGGGCGGCTGAACCTGACCTATGCCGTAGCTTCGGCGCCGGGGCTGAAACTGGGCGCCGCCGTCCAGTATCAGAGCCGTATCTATCGCGAGGCGGGGATCGTGGAGGGCTCCGACGGCACGCCCATCGTTACTCGCCAGAGCGGCTATGCGCTGGTCGACCTGATGGCGCGCTATGATTTCGACCAGCACTGGTCGCTCAGCGGCAATGTCCGCAACCTCACCGATCGCAAATATGTAACCAGCCTGATGTGGGAGCAGGGGTTGTACGGCCCGCCGCGCACCGTGATGGCGACGCTGGGCTGGCGGTTCTGATGGAGGAGGCGGCGGTTCTGGCGCCGGCCCTCGCGACGGCGGCGGGGATCGGCCTGGTCCGGTTGGGCTGGGGCGGGCCGCGTGCCGCGGTGATCGGCGGCTGGGCGATCGTCGCCGGGGCCTGCCTGATGCTGGCGCTGCTGGCGGGCGCCTGGGGGCTGGCGGTGGGCGGCAGCGCCGCCATGGCCTGCGCGCTCGCCATCCTGATGTGGGAGGCGTGGCGGACGCCGCGTGGCCGCGCGGCCCCCGTGCGAGCGGCATCCTTCGTCGCGCTGCCCCGGCCGTCATGGCGCGCGATCGGGCGACGTGTCGCGATATTCCTGCTGGTGGTGCCCGTCGGCGGCCTTGCCGCGACGCTGCTGGCCTTCGGCGCGCAGGCGCTGGCCCGCCGCCATGGCTGGGGCGCGGCGGACGCGGTGGCGCTGGCGCTGGCGCTGCAGCCGGTCGCCTGGACCGTGGTAACCTGTATCCAGATGACACGGCCGCGCATGGCGGCGATGATCCCGCCGACGCTGGTCTGCGCCGTCGCCGGCCTCATCCTGTGGTGGCCGCTATGAAGCATCAGCCGATCCATCCGCCCGCGCCGCCTGCCGAGCCGGACACGCTCGTCCAGCGCGCGCTCGGTGGCCATGCCGCGATCGGCCTGCTGGCGGGGGCGATCCTCTACATCATCGCCCTGTCCGGCACGCTGGTGGTGATCCACGAGCGGTGGCAGCGCTGGGAGCAGCCGGCCGTCGCGGAGATGACGACGATCGCGCCCGACGCGCTGCAACGCGCCTTTGCGACTCTGGCAAAGGCGGATCCGGACAAGCCGCCCACGACGCACCTCTATGCGCGGTTGCCGACACCGGGCCTGCCGCGCACCGTCGTGTTCAGCGACTATCGCGCGACCTATGTCGATGCGGGCGGGCGGCCGCTGGGGCCGGAGGCGCCGGGCTGGACGCAGTTTCTGGTCGCCCTGCACGAATATCTCCACCTGCCGACGACACTGGGGCTGATCGTGGTCGGCGCGTTCGGCGTGATGCTGGCGGTGCTGGTGGTCACGGGCGTGCTCGCGCATCCGCGCATCCTGCGCGATGCCTTTCGCCTGCGGGCGAAGGGCAACCGGCAACTGGCGCAGGCGGACTGGCATAACCGGCTCGGCGTGTGGACGCTGCCGTTCGCGCTGGCGCTGGCGCTGACGGGCGCGTTCATCGGCCTTGCCGCGCTGAACGCGACACCGATCGCAAAGGCCTATCATGGCGGCGATATCCTGGCCGTCTACGCGCCGATCTTCGGCGGTGAGGGGAAGCCCGATCCCGCGCCGGCGCCGCTGGCCGATGCGGCGGCGGCGCTGCGGACGATGGCGGCGCGCGCGCCGGACGCGACGCCCACCTATGTCACGATCCACGATCCCGGCACGGCGGGGCAGCATATCCAGGTGCTCGCCGACATGCCCCGCCGGCTGATCTATGGCGAGACGTTCGAATTCGACGGCGCGGGCCGCTTGCATGGCCGCGTCGGCCTGTCCGATGGCGCGGTTGGGCAGCAGGTCGCCGCCTCCACCTATAAGCTGCATTTCGGCAACTTCGGCGGGGCCGCCGTTGAATTGGCCTATATCGCCTTCGGCCTGGCCCTGTGCGTGGTGACCGCCACGGGCATGTCGCTGTGGCTGCAGAAACGGCGGCGCAAGGGCATGGCCGCGCCCCGGCTTGAGGGGTTCTGGACCGCGATCGTCTGGGGCACGCCGATCGCCATCCTGGCAACGCTGTGGCTACGCGCCACGCTGGGACCGGACGCGCCGATGGCGGGCGCGTTCTGGGGGCTGATGGCGGCGCTGTGCCTGATCGCGATGCTGCGACCCCGGCTGGCGGACGCCGACAACGCGCGGCGGGGACTGGCGGTCGGCATTGTGCTGACCGCGCTGGTCCACGCCGCCTGGCTCTCCACCGATGCGGTGGCGGTGATGGCTATCGACGCTGGCTTGCTGGTCGTCGCGGTGGCGTTGCTACTTGGCGGCCGCGGCCGCGCCGCTCAGCGCTGACCGGCGCCGCCGCCCTGCCGCGCCAGCGCATGCAGCCGCGCGCGGGTTAGCAGCAACGCCAGATCTGCCCGGTCGATGTCGAAGCTTTCGTGCATGTCGGCCAGCGCGGCATCGATATCGGCGTCCAGCAACCCTGCCTCGACCTGCGCGGCGCGAACGGTCTGCGGAGCGGCGGCGGGGCGGTGGGGATAGCAACGGCCGGTCAAGCGGTGGAACGCGATGCCGATCGCGACGAGCGCGACGGAGTTGAGGCCGACCGGCAGCAGCGCGAAGCCAAATCCGGCCTGATGGATACCCGCGCTGCCGATCACCGCCGTCAGCGCCGCCGCGCCGCCCGGGGGATGCAGGCACCGCGCCAGCGACATGACGAGGATCGCGGCCCCCACCGCTACCCCCGCCGCGATCGCGGGCTGCGGGATCGCCTGAAACACCGCCACGCCGACGAGCGTCGACAGGCCGTTGCCACCCACGACCGACCAGGGCTGGGCCAGCGGACTGGCGGGCACCGCGAAGACGAGCACGGCGGACGCACCCAGTGGCGCCACGATCACGGGAAGGTCCGCCCATTCCAGCGGCAGCGCGGCGCAGGCGATCATGGTCAGAGTGATGCCCAGCAGCGCCCCGGCGCAGGCGATCAGCCGCTCGGGCCACTGGGCGCCGGCAAGGACGAGGCGGAAGACGTGGATCGGATGCACTCCCCGGATGCGTAGCGCCGGCCGTTACCCGCACGGCGCGCCACTTTCCAGCCGATGCAACGGAACGGTTTCGGAAACACAGGTCGTGGCCGGCTCGTCGGCGCGATCCGTGCCGCCCCAACGACAACGGCCCGCCGGATCGCTCCGACGGGCCGTGTCTGTCAGGTCCGGGCGGGACCGGCGCTGAAGGACCGATGGGATCAGTCGTTCAGATACTCGCCGGCATCCGCATCGGTGCCGCTGCCCGAGGGGACGACCGCCGCGAGCGGATCGTCACCCGTGCCCACGTCGTCGCGGCGCGAGCGCTGCTCCTCCGCGGCGCGGAGTTCCGCGGCCGAGGCGGGAGCGACGATCGCCGCCTGCAGCGCGCGCTGCTGGGCCCGCAGCGCCGCATCGCGGCTGGTGGCCGCAACGCGCAGGCGGTTCATGCCCGCGCCAGTGCCCGCCGGGATCAGGCGGCCGACGATGACGTTCTCCTTCAGGCCCATCAGCGTGTCCTGCTTGCCCTGGACGGCCGCCTCGGTGAGGACGCGGGTGGTCTCCTGGAACGAGGCGGCCGAGATGAAGCTGCGGGTCTGCAGCGACGCCTTGGTGATGCCCAGCAAGATCGGCTTGCCCTGCGCACGCGCCTGGTTCGCCTCCAGCTTGTCGTTGATCGCGTCCATTTCCTCGCGATCGACCTGCTCGCCCTTCAGCAGCGTGGTGTCGCCGCCGTCGGTGATCTCGACCTTCTGCAGCATCTGGCGAACGATCACCTCGATGTGCTTGTCGTTGATCTTCACGCCCTGCAAGCGATACACTTCCTGGATTTCGCTGACCAGATATTCGGCCAGCGGCTCGATGCCGAGCACTTCCAGAATGTCGTGCGGATCGGGCGAGCCGCCGATCAGGTTGTCGCCACGCTTGACGTAGTCGCCTTCCTGAACGTCGATCACCTTCGACTTGGGCACCAGATACTCGACGACCTCGCCGCCATCCTCGGGCTGGATGCCGATCTTGCGCTTCGCCTTGTAATCCTTGCCGAACACGACACGGCCCGAGACCTTGGCGATGATCGCCGCTTCCTTGGGCAGACGCGCCTCGAACAGCTCCGCGACACGCGGCAGACCGCCGGTGATGTCGCGCGTCTTGGCGGATTCGCGGCTGACACGGGCCAGAACGTCACCGGCCTGCACCTCGGCATTGTCGTCGACCGACAGCACCGCGCCCGGCGCCAGCATGTAGCGCGCGGCCTCCGCATCGCCGCCGGCCCCGGTCAGGGTCAGGCGCGGACGCAGATCCTCCTTCGACTTGGTGGAGGTGCGGTATTCGATCACCACGCGCTGCGCGATGCCGGTCGCCTCGTCCGTCTGCTCGACCAGCGTCTTGCCTTCGGTCAGGTCGACATACTTCACGATGCCCGAGTTCTCGGTGATGACCGGCATGGTGAACGGATCCCATTCGGCCATCCGGTCGCCCTTGGTCAGCATGTGACCATCGTCGAACATCACGTACGCGCCGTAGGGGATACGGTGCGTCGAGAGCTCGCGACCGTCCATGTCGACGATCACGATCTCGCCCGAACGCGACAGCACCACGCGGCGACCACGCTGGTCGACGATCAGGCGCAGGTCCTTGAACACCGCGGTGCCGTCGACCGGCGCCTCCAGGTTCGACTGCTCGTTCAGCTGCGCCGCGCCGCCGATGTGGAAGGTGCGCATCGTCAGCTGCGTA
>CAJYLQ010000039.1 GCA_913775975.1 uncultured Sphingomonas sp.
CGGCATATTGGACCTGACCGTCCGAGGTCAGCGGCGGCGGCATCGCGATGTTGAGGTTCGCGAAATACGGGTTGTAGTGCAGGCCGGTCGGCGTCTTGGCGTCGGGGAACTTGCGCAGCAGCTCGGCGGGCTGCGGGCGATAGGCATCGGGGCCGACCAGCGAATAGATGTAATTCGTGCCCTCATGCCGCGCCTTGGTCATCAGTGACAGGTCGGGTGGCAGGGCATTGTTGTTCGCCGCGCGCGCCGCGACCTCGTTGGCGAAGGGCGAGGGGAAGCGGTCGGCGGGCACGTTCTTGCGAGTCGTAGCCTCGCCCGTCTCCGGGTTGATGCTCGGCTGTTCGATCACCCACTGGTTGGCGATCGCCTTCACCTCGGGGTCGGTATAGCCCAGATCCTTCAGGTCGCGGAACGCCACCAGCCGCAGCGAGTGGCAGGCCGCGCAGACCTCCTTATAGACCTGGAACCCGCGCTGGAGCTGGCGACGGTCGAAGCGGCCGAAAATGCCGTCCGACGCCAGATGCGCCTCCTTGGGGTGGAGGTGGAACTCCTCCTCGGCGGTGGGAACGGGCGGCTCGGAGACGAGCCCCGAGACGCTGCCCCACAGCGCGATGGCGAGGACGAAGGTGAAGGCCGCCCCGACCAGGAATGCGATGCCACGAACCATGTTCAGCTATCCTCTTTCGGTTCGGGTCAGGCCAGGGCCGACTTGGTGGGTGCGGTCCCGCCATGCTTGGACAGCACGGCTTCGGTGATCGAATGGGGCAGCGGCGCGGGGCGCTCCGTCCGGGCGATCCAGGGCAGGATCACCAGGAAGTGGAGGAAATAATAGGCCGCGGTCAGCTGGCTGAGGATGATGAAGAAGGGCGTCGCAGGCGAGCCCCCGCACCAGCCGAGCAGCAGCACGTCGACGACCAGCACCCAGAAGGCGATCCGCGCCTTGGGCCGGAAGTTGTTCGAGCGCACCGGCGAGCTGTCCAACCAGGGGAGGAAGAACAGCAGCAGGATCGACCCGAACATCGCCAGCACGCCCCACAGCTTGGCGGGCAGGATGAAGTCGGCGGTGAAGGCGCGCAGGATCGCGTAGAAGGGCCAGAAATACCATTCGGGCACGATATGCGCCGGCGTCGAGAGCGGGTTGGCCGGGATGTAATTGTCCGGGTGGCCCAGATAGTTGGGGAAGAAGAACAGCAGGCTGGCGAAGACCAGCAGGAAGACGCCCAAGCCCACCGCATCCTTGGCGGTGTAATAGGGGTGGAAGGGCACGGTATCCTGCTCGCCCTTCACGTCCACGCCGGTCGGGTTGTTCGAGCCGGGGATATGCAGCGCCCAGATATGCAGGATGATGACGCCCGCGATCACGAAGGGCAGCAGATAGTGGAGCGAGAAGAAGCGGTTCAGCGCGGCATTGTCCGGCGCGAAGCCGCCCAGCAGCCAGATGCGGATGGTGTCGCCGACCAGCGGGATCGCCGAGAAGAAGCCGGTGATGACCTGCGCACCCCAGAAGCTCATCTGCCCCCAGGGGAGCACATAGCCCATGAAGGCGGTCGCCATCATCAGCAGGAAGATGACCACGCCGAGCAGCCACACCATCTCGCGCGGCGCCTTGTACGATCCGTAATACAGGCCGCGCCCGATATGGATGTAGACGACCAGCAGGAACATCGACGCGCCGTTGGCGTGCGCGTAGCGCAGGAACCAGCCCGCGTTGACGTCGCGCATGATGCTTTCGACCGAGCCGAACGCGACACCGGCATTGGCGGCATAGTGCATCGCCAGCACGACGCCGGTGATGATCTGGATCGCCAGCGCGGCGCCGGCCAGGACGCCAAAGTTCCAGAAATAGTTGAGGTTGCGCGGCACCGGATATCCGGCACCGACGGCGTTGTAGACGAGGCGCGGCAGCGGCAGCTTCTCGTCCAGCCAGCGCATCAGCGGCTGCTTCGGCTCATAATGCCGGGCCCAGGGAAAGCTCATCTTCTCGTCTCCCCTCAGCCGACCGTGACGACGGTGTCGGAATTGAATGCATATTCGGGCACGAACAGGTTCTTGGGCGCCGGCCCCTGCCGGATGCGCCCCGCCGTGTCATAGGCCGAGCCGTGGCAAGGGCAGAAATAGCCGCCGAACGGCCCGCGATTCTCGCCCTCGCGCGCGCCCAGCGGCACGCAGCCCAGATGCGTGCAGACGCCCAGCGTGATGAGCCAGTTGCTCTTGCCCGCCTTCGTCCGCTCGGCCAGCGTCTGCGGATCGCGCAGCGTGTTGACCGGCACCGCGTTCGCCTCCGCGATCTCCTTCGGCGTCAGGTTGCGCACGAACAGCGGCTGCTTGCGGAAGCTGGCGACGATCGCCTGCCCCGGCTCGATCTTGGAAATGTCGACCTCGGTGGTCGACTGCGCCAGCACGTCGGCCGACGGGTTCATCTGGTTGACGAGCGGCAGCACGATCGCGACGGCGCCCACGCCCGCAAAGGAAACGGCGGCGATATTGATGAAATCGCGGCGGCGCGGATCATGCACCTCTTCGGTCAGAAGCGCCGGGTTCTCCCCCGGGGGAAGCTGATCGTCAGTCGCCATTCACTATACCCTCACCTGTATGCGGTTGCCGCTGCGCGTCTGGTTTCGCGTTGGCCCGCCGCCCGATAGCCGTCCCCAGCGGCGGGCATTTGTTCATCTGTTAGCCTTGGCCGCCCGGCTTTGCCAACAGCATTTTACGCGGACCCGGCCGCCCGCTAGGGACGGCGGCATGACCAGCGGCCTGCGCCTTGCCCTCTACGAACCCGAAATCGCCGGCAATGTCGGTGCCGTCATGCGCACCTGCGCCTGCCTCGGCACGCCGCTCGACCTGATCGAGCCGATGGGCTTTCAGTGGGACGACAAGCGGGTGGCGCGCGCCGCGATGGACTATTTCGACCATGTCTCGGTCACGCGCCATGTCGACTGGGACGCGTTCGCCGGTCAGGCGACCGGCCGCCTCGTGCTGCTGACGACGAAGGGAGCGACGCCGCTGCACGACTTCGCCTTCGCGCGCGGCGACGTGCTCTTGTTCGGGCGGGAGAGTGCGGGCGTGCCGGATGCGGTCCATGCCCGGGCGGATGCGCGCGTCTTCATCCCGATGGCGCCGCCGCTGCGCTCGCTGAACCTGTCCGTCTCCGCCGCGATCGTGCTGGCGGAGGCGCTGCGCCAGACGGGCGGCTGGCCGGGCTGACGCGTCGTCGCCATCGACTTTTGCCGCCGATCCCCGCTACGTCCCGGCAATGCTGACGCTTGACGACCAACAGGCCGCCGCCCGCCACTGGTTCGAAACCCTGCGCACCCGGATCTGCGACGCCTTCGTCGCGATCGAGCGCGAGGCGGGATCGGATGCGGCGTTCGACTTCATCCCATGGGACCGCGCCGATCCGTCCGGCGCGCCGGGCGGCGGCGGCGTGCGCGGGGTGATGAAGGGGCGCGTGTTCGAGAAGGTGGGCGTCAACGTCTCCACCGTCGCCGGCACGTTCGAGCCGGGCTTCGCGCAGACGATCAACGGCGCCGGGGAGGACCCGCGCTTCTTCGCGACCGGCATCAGCCTCGTCGCGCACATGGCCAATCCGCACGTGCCCGCCGTTCACATGAACACCCGCTTCCTCGTCACGACGAAGCGCTGGTTCGGCGGCGGCGCGGACCTGAACCCGCCGCTGCCGATCGCGGAGGATACGGAGGATTTCCACGCGGCCTTGCGCGCGGCGTGCGAGGCGCATCCGGGCGTCGGCGACTATCCCCGCTTCCGGCAATGGGCGGAGGACTATTTCTTCATCCCCCATCGCGGCGTCCATCGCGGCGTGGGTGGCATCTTCTACGACCATCTGGAGGGCGATTTCGACGCCGGCTTCGCCTTCACCCGCGCGGTGGGCGAGGCATTCCTGTCGATCTATCCCACGATCGTGCGGCGGCGGATGGACATGCCGTTCACCGATGCGGACGTCGCCGTCCAGCGCGAATGGCGCGGGCGCTATGCCGAATTCAACCTCGTCCATGACCGCGGCACGCTGTTCGGGCTGAAGACGGGCGGGAACGTCGACGCGATCCTGATGAGCCTGCCGCCCGTGGCGACCTGGTCGTGACGGCGGACGGCCTGCGCCCCGTACCGGACGATCAGGTCGCCACGATCGTCACGACGCTGGAGATGCGGCACCGCCCGCCGCTGCGGCCGCTGCCCCCCTCCCCCCTCCGCCTCGCGCGGTGGGAGAGGGCCGATACGGAGCGCTATCGCGCGCTGTTCCGCCGCGTCGGCGCGCCGTGGCTGTGGTTTTCGCGGCTGGTGATGCGCGATCCGGCGCTGGCCGCGATCATCCACGACGACGCGGTCCACGTCCACGCCGTGCTCGACCCCGCCGGGATCGAGGTGGGGATGCTGGAACTGGATTTCCGCGCCCCCGGCGAATGCGCGCTGGCCTATCTGGGGCTGGTGCCGGAACTGGCGGGCAAGGGCCATGGCCGCTGGCTGATGGCTGAAGCATTGATGCGCGCGTGGCGGCCGGGCGTGGCGCGTGTCCACGTCCACACCTGCACGCTGGATCATCCGGCGGCGCTGGGCTTCTACCGCGCGCACGGCTTCGTCGCGATCGGGCGGACGGTGGAGACGTTCCCCGACCCGCGCGTGCTGGGCGTGCTGCCGGCGGAGGCGGCGCCGCAGATTCCGCTGCTCGCCGCCGTGCCGTCTCAGGCCGCCACGTCGCCGTCGGTGGCGCGGACCGTCGCGACATAGAGCTGCCCGGTGAAGGCGGTGGCGATGACGGTGAAGACCGTCTGCACCGCCGCCCCCGCGATCGTCGCGAGCAGCAGCGCACCCGCCGCGCCCGCCTCGCCCAGCAACAGCCGGGCGACACCGCCGACGACCCATTGCGCGGCCAGCGTCGGCACCAGCATGACGGTGCCGAACAGCAGCAGCAGCGCGATCAGGCGGAACGTCAGGCCGCGCGTCAGCCGCCACGAACGGGCCAGCGCGCCGACGCCGCGCCGCTCGTGCAGCACCACCGCGTTCAGCAGCAGCAATCGCGCCGCCACGACCAGCAGCACCACGGACAGGATCAGGATGTAGAGGGCGAAGCCGCCCGGCATCTTCGCGGCGGCGCCGGCGATCTGGCTTTGCTGCCCCAAATTGATCCCCTGCCGCACCAGCATCAGCACGATCGGCACCAGACCCAGCGCGAGGATCACGCCCAAGAGCAGCAGCACGCCGATCATCGGCAACACGCGTTCGCGCGCCCGGCGCATCGCCTCCGCCCGGGTCGTGGCGGGATCGCTCGCCAGCGCGACCATCGCCATCTGGCCCCAGACATTGGCCGCCAGCACGCCCAGCGCGATGACCATCATGACGAGGGCGGTCGTCGGCGTACCGCCCGGCAGCGTCAGTGCGGCGGCGCCGTTGACGACCGCCGGCAGGAATATCGCGATCGCCGCGATCGAGCCCAGGATCGCGCCGCGCCCCCGCAGCACATCGGTCGTCCGATCCCAGACCGTGCCGATCTTCACCATTCTTGCCCCCTTCGTCGTGCCCGGATCGCCGACCCGGCTGATCCATCCGATAGCCGGTGGCGTGGCGAACGCCAAATGCGGGCGACGCGCCTGTTGCCCCGCCGCCCCCGAACCGCCAGATACGGCGCGTGACAGACCCAGTGCCAGCCCCCGGGAACGACCCGGACCTCAGGAACGAAATCGCCCCGCCCGAATGGCGCGTGACGCCGGGCCTGACCCCCTATGACACCGCGCTTTCGGCGATGGAGGCACGCGCCGCACGCGTCGCGACCGGCGACGAGCCGGAACTGGTCTGGCTGCTCCAGCACCCGCCCGTCTACACCGCCGGGACCAGCGCCGATCCGGCCGAACTGCTCGCGCCGCGCTTTCCTGTGGTGCCGGCGGGGCGCGGCGGGCGGTACACCTATCACGGACCGGGCCAGCGGATCGGCTATCTGATGCTCGACCTCAATCGCCGCGGCCGCGACGTGCGCTGCTTCGTCCATGGCGTGGAGGGCTGGGTGATCGCCGCGCTGGGCCAAGTCGGCGTCACCGCGTTCCGCGCGCCGGGTCGTGTCGGCATCTGGACGATCGACCCCGCCGGGCGGGAGGCGAAGATCGGCGCGATCGGCGTGCGCGTCCGCCGCTGGGTGACGTTGCACGGCTTTTCGGTCAACATCGCGCCGGACCTGTCGCATTTTGCCGGCATCGTGCCGTGCGGGCTGCCCGATTATCCCGTTACCAGCCTGTCGGCGCTGGGAAATCCGACGGACATGGAAACCTTCGACGCGGCCCTGGCGTTGACACTTCCGGGCTTCCTGCAAACTCTTTCTTGTCCATGACAAAACGAGACTTGAGGGCCCCGCGTTATCCGGTTAACGTCGAAGGCGATTTGGGTTTCTAGGGCGATCAAAGCCTGCCAAATCCTTGATATTAGGGAGCTTCCAATGCGTGCAGTCATTTCCAAGGTTCTGACCGGCTCGATGATCGCCGGCGCCGCGCTCGCCGTTGCGGCCTGCGGCCCGAAGACCGAGACCACCACCGACAACACGATGGTCACTGACATGAACACCACCGAGGGCATGGACACCATGACCGACAACATGACTGCCGTCGACGGCACCATGAACGGTGGCATGATGGCCAACGACACCATGATGGCGAACGACACCATGATGTCGAACGAGAGCATGACCTCGAACAACATGATGTAATTCCTTCGGGAACTTCATCAGCGAAGGGGCCGTCCGGGCGACCGGGCGGCCCCTTTCGATTCAGGCACCGGCGGCTGCATCGAGGGGAAGATGTGCCCATGCGTGGCTAGGACGATGGCCCGATCAAGAGGCCGCGCCACACGCGTGATGGGTCGCCGCTTCAAGCTACCCCATACGACCGAGGATTCATTTCGCGGCCGCAGCCACGCTCGGCACGGCGCATCGTTACGCGTGCGACGGACGGTTTACCGTGCGCGGCGAACGGTTTGGCGGAGGTGCCGCCCGAAAGCGGCTGGGCGGCGCGGCCAACATGCTTTAGGGTTGATGAACGGCCCGTATTCCGTGGGAGGATCAGGTTCAGGTGAAGACGATGCGTGATACGCGATGGCTTGCGGTGGCGGCCATGGCGGCGATGGCGATTCCGGCCACGCCGGCGACGGCCCAGTTCTATCTGCGCCATTATGATTATTCCGGTACGCCGGTGATGGGGGACGAGCCCGGGATCGCGCAGACGCTGCCGGGCGCAACGCCCGAGGAGCGGCGCGCGGGGCTGGTCTGGACGATGCGCTCCGCGCTCAACGTAGCGGCGCTGCAATGCCAGTTCGAACCGACGCTGCTGACGCGCGACAGCTACAACGCGATCCTGCTGGATCACCGCGACGAGCTGAAGTCCGCCTGGGATACGCTGGGCAAGTATTTCACGCGCACCGCCAAGACGAAGAAGGCCGGGTCGGACGCGCTGGATCAGTATGGCACGCGAACCTATTCCAGCTTTTCCGCCGTCGCGTCGCAATATGGCTTCTGCCGCACGGCGGGGTCGATCGCGCGTGATGCGCTGTTCGCGCCGCGCGGATCGCTGGCGACGATCGCGTCGTCGCGGATGCGCGAGCTGCGCAACAGCCTGACGCCCTATGGCGAACAGCGCTTCTCGCGCTACATCAACGCGACGCCGCTCAGCCTGCCGCGCCTCGACCCGATCTGCTGGAGCAAGAAGGGCGAATGGGTCGAGAAGAAGTGCGGTCCGATCGCCTGGGGCCCGACGCCGGCACAGGTCGCCGCCACGACGCGCTGATACCGTAACGCCTCCCCTCCCCGGCCAGGGAGGGGTTCGCGGTGACGCGCCGCCTCTCACGCTCCCGCTGGCGGCATATCCCCCCGGCCCTTTCACATGGCCGGGGGGATCATCCGCTACCGCAAGCCCAGCAGCTTGTGCGTCTGGAGCGACAGCTGCCAGGCCGGACGGGCCATCACCAGATCGATGCACGCCGCCTGGTTCGCCGCCGCGTTCGGATCGTCCAGCGGCTGTGCGAGGCGCGACGGGAAGTCCCATGCCTCCAGCGCTGCCGGGTCGATCCCCGCCTGCGGCCAGACCAGCTTCAGCTCGTCGCCACGCCGCTGCACCACCTCGCTGCCCGCCTTGGGGCTGATGCAGATCCAGTCGATGCCGGGGTTCACGGGCAACGTCCCGTTGCTCTCGATCGCGATGAAGAAGCCCGCATCGTGCAGCGCGCCGACCAGCGCGTCATCCACCTGCAGCATCGGCTCGCCGCCGGTCAGGACGACGAAGCGGCGATCGCGCCCCGTGCCCCAAAAGGCCTCGACCGCCGCGACCAGCGCCGCCGCATCGTCGAACCGGCCACCGCCCGCGCCGTCCATGCCGACGAAATCGGTATCGCAGAACCGGCAGATCGCGCTCGCCCGGTCCTGCTCGCGCCCCGACCACAGGTTGCAGCCGGCAAAGCGCACGAACACCGCGCGGCGCCCCGCCTGCCCGCCCTCCCCTTGAAGGGTCAGGAACATCTCCTTGACGGCATAGCTCATGCGATGGGCGGCGTGGTCGCGTAGCGGGTGGGATCGGCTATGCCCGCCTCGACGAAGCCCTTCGACCGCAGGCGGCAGCTGTCGCACAGGCCGCAATGCTGCCCGCCCGGCGCCGGGTCGTAGCAGGACCAGCTTTCGCCCATATCCAGCCCCAGCCGTGCACCCTCCGCGACGATCTGCGCCTTCGTCATCGACTGGAGCGGCGCCTGGATGCGGAAGGGATCGCCCTCCACCCCCGCGCGCGTCGCCAGTTCCGCCATCCCCTCGAACGCGGCGATGAATTCCGGCCGGCAGTCGGGATAGCCCGAATAATCGAGCGCATTGACGCCGATGAACAGATCGCGCGCGCCCGCCGCTTCCGCCCAGCCGAGCGCGAGCGACAGGAAGATCGTGTTGCGCGCGGGGACGTACGTCACCGGGATCCCCGGCCCCACCCCGTCCTTCGGCACCGCGATATCGGCGGTCAGCGCCGATCCGCCGAACGCGGACAGGTCCATCGGCAGCACCACGTGCCGCTCGGCGCCCAGATGGCGCGCGATGCGCCGGGCGGCGGCCAGCTCCACCTGATGGCGCTGGTTGTAGTCGATCGAAAGCGCGAGCAGGCGGAAGCCCGCCTCCCGCGCGCGGGCCGCGGCGACCATGGAATCGAGGCCGCCGGACAGCAGCGCGACCGCAATGGGCTGATGTGTCATGATCCCGCGCCCGCTAGTGCAAACCGGCCCAAAAAGAAAGGGCCGCGAGGGTGGCGCGGCCCTTGTAGGGGTGCTGAGGCCCGGAGGGGCCATCAAGGGAGATAAGCGTGCCAGTCGAGGCACCCCCCTTCGATACGGCAGACATCCTTACTATCGGGTTAAGATTCAGCGGATCGGCACCAGATCATCCGCCCGCACGGGAAAACTCGTCGCGCAAAAGGCGCAGTCGACCGCGATCACGCCGGCATCGTCCGCCATCTCGCGCCGTTCCTCCACCCCGAACTTGGCGAGCACGCCCAGGATATGCTCGGGCGTGCAGCGACACCCGCGCACCAGCGGCACGGCGGCCATGACGCGAACCTCGCTCTCCTCGTTGAACAGGCGCCAGACCAGCGTCTCCAGCGGCAGCGCCGGGTCGGCCAGCTCGTCCGCGCCCATCGTCTCGCCCAGCGCCGCGACATGCTCCCATTCGGGGTGGTCGAGCCGGGTGTGCAGCCGCTCTCGCCCCACCTCGCCCGCCGGCAGATGCTGGAGCAGCAGCCCGCCCGCCACCGGCCGCCCGGCGGCATCGCGACCCAGACCGACGCGAACGAGCGTCGGGATCTGCTCTGACTGGATGAAATAGCTTTGCGCCGCATCGGCCAGCGTCGCGCCGTCCAGCGGCACGATCCCCTGATATCGCTCGCCGCTGGTGGCGAGGTCGAAGGTGATCGCCAGATAGGCCTGCCCGAACAGCGCGAACAGGCTGGGCCGCTCGGGCATCTCCGCCAGCCGCTCCGCGTCATACTGGATATAGCCGCGCACCTCGCCCGCACGGTAATCGCAGACCAGCAGCTCGACGACGCCGGTATCGCTGCGGCTCTGCATCGTCAGCTGGCCGGCCGAATCCTTCAGCGTCGATCCCATCAGCGCGCACAGCGTCAGTGCCTCCGCCAGCAGCGCCTCGATCGCGGGGGGATAGGCATGGGCGGACAGGATCGCCTGCATCGCCGGCCCCAGTCGCACGACGCGCCCGCGCGCGTTCCGCTCCGTGATGGTGAAGCCCAGCGCCCGGTCTAGGTCGGTGGCGGGGATATCGGTGTCGGTCATCGGTCAGCCTTCTGGATGCGCCATCGCCACCCGCGAACGTCGTGCCGTGCCCGTCGCGGCATCCACTTCCCCCGCGGGCGAAATCCTCGCGGTGATGTGGATGCCGGAACGAGCCCGGCGGGGCGGATGGGGGATGGCGTTCAAGCCGGCAAGATGGGCACCCGCCCCCTCGCGATCAACCGATCTGGCCGAAGCACCAGCGCAGCACGCTTTTCTGCGCATGCAGGCGGTTCTCCGCCTCCGGCCAGATCAGCGACTGCGGACCATCGATCACCTCTTCGGTCACTTCCTCGCCGCGATGCGCGGGCAGGCAGTGGAGGAACTTCGCATCGGGCTTCGCCAGCGCCATCAGGTCGCGCGTCACCTGATAGGGAGCGAGCGCCGCCAGCTTCGTTTCGGCATGGGCCTGCCCCATCGAGATCCAGGTATCGGTGACGACGATGTCCGCGCCCTCCACCGCTTCACGCGGGTCCGCGACGACGCGGGCGCGGCCGGACGCGGCGACGATCGCCTCCTCTTCCGGCGCGAACCCCTGCGGGCAGGCGGCGACGACGTCGAACCGCATCAGCCCAGCCGCCTCGACGATCGAGGCGAGCACGTTGTTGCCGTCGCCCAGCCACGCGACCTTCAGCCCCGGCAGGCTGCGCCCGCTCTCGATGATCGTCAGCAGGTCCGCCATGATCTGGCAGGGGTGAGAGGCGTCGGTCAGGCCGTTGATGACGGGAACCGTCGCGTGGCGCGCCATCTCCTCGACCTTGGCGTGATCGTCTGTCCGGATCATGATCGCGTCGACATAGCCGGACAGGACGCGCGCGGTATCGGCGATGCTCTCGCCCCGGCCCAGCTGCATCGAGCCCGCGTCCATCACGATCGATGTGCCGCCAAGCTGGCGGATCGCCATGTCGAACGACACGCGCGTGCGGGTGGAGTTCTTCTCGAACACGCAGGCCAGCACATGGCCGGCAAGCGGCGCATCGGCGTCCGCACGACCCTTGGGCCAGCCGGCGCGCGCCGCCTTGCGATCGAGCGCATCCGCCAGGATCGCGGCGACACCATCGGCGCCGGCATCCGACAGGTTCAGGAAATGACGCATCGTTCTAGCTCCTCCCCGCATCGCGGGGAGGGGGATCGTTCGCAAAGCAAGGGGTGGAGGGGCGCCCCCACCCAACGCTCCGTCTGCGGCTATCCCCCTCCGCCAGCCTGCGGCTGGTCCCCTCCCCGTTTTCGGGGAGGATCGATCAATCGTCCGCGACGGGCACGTACACCCGCGCCGCCTCGGACAGTTTCTGCGTGAACTCCGCCACATGGCTCTCGTCGATCACCAGCGGCGGCAGGATGCGCACGACATTGTCGCCCGCCGCGACCGTCAGCAGCCCGTGATGGTCGCGGCAATGCGCGACGAAGCGGCGGCTGTCGCTCTTCAGCTTCAGGCCCAGCATCAGCCCGCGCCCGCGCACTTCCTGGAACAGATGGTCGTGATTGGGGATCATCTGCTCCAGCGAGGCGCGCAACCGCTCGCCCATCTGCGCGACGTGATCGAGGAAACCGTCGCCCAGCACGACGTCCATCACCGCCTCGCCCGCCGCCATCGCCAGCGGGTTGCCGCCATAGGTCGAACCGTGCGTCCCCGCGACCATGCCCTTGGCCGCCTCTTCGGTCGCAAGACACGCGCCGAGCGGGAAGCCGCCGCCGATGCCCTTCGCCACCGACATGATGTCGGGCGTGATGCCATAGAGTTCATGCGCGAAGAACTTGCCGGTGCGGCCGTAGCCGCACTGCACCTCGTCCAGCACCAGCAGCAGGCCGTGTTCGTCGCATGCCTTGCGCAAGCCCTGCAGGAACGCGTCGGTGCCGGCCATCAGCCCGCCCTCGCCCTGAATCGGCTCGACCAGGAAGCCGGCCGTGCTGTCGTCGATCAGCGCCAGCGCGGCGTCCAGATCGTTGAACGGGGCGTAGGCGAAGCCCGGCAGCAGCGGCTCGAACCCGTCGCGCATCTTCGCCTGGTTGGTCGCGGAGATCGTGCCCAGCGTCCGCCCATGAAAGGCGTTGTTGAAGGTGATGAGCGTATGCCGCTGCGGATTGCCGTTGGCATGGTGATAGCGGCGCGCGGTCTTGATCGCGCACTCCACCGCCTCCGCGCCCGAATTGGTGAAGAACACCGTGTCGGCGAAGGTCGTATCGACCAGCCGCTGCGCCAGATGCTCGCCCTGCGGGCTGCCGTACAGGTTGGACACGTGCATCAGCGTCGCCGCCTGGTCGGCGATCGCCTTCACCAGATGCGGATGGCCATGGCCCAGCGCGTTGACCGCGATGCCGCTGGCGAAATCCAGATACTGCTGCCCGTCCTCTCCATAGAGATAGACGCCCTCGCCTCGGACCGGACGCACCCCGCACCGTGGGTAAACGGGCATGAGCGGCGTGATGGTCACGGGTAAGCCTCCTCCAAACGGGAAAGGGCGACCCCGCGATGAGGCCGCCCGGAACGCTCAATTACCGGCCAAGCGGGGGCAGCGTCAACATCAGCGCAACACGGTGCTGCTATCGACCAGCCGGACATCGTGCATCATCGCCAGATACGCCTCGAAATAGGCTTTGTGCGAGGCGCCGACGATCGTCAGCAGCCGGATGCCGGGATGCTTCGCCAGCACCGCACGGATGTTGGCGACCATGCGCAGGTTCCGCGTCTCCCAGTTGCCGACATAGTTGCGGCCGAACCCTTGCGGCGACGGATCCTTCAGCGCCGCGCCGAAGTCGCTGTCGTAGATCAGCCGCGCCTGATCGCGCCGGTTCATGCTGCGGAACATGGCGAGCGTGCCGTCGGGCGTGCCCAACCCCGCCTCTTCCCGGGCTATGCGCTTCCTGCGGATCGCATTGGCCGGCGCCGCCTTCCACGCCGCCTCGACCGCCGCGCCATAGCCGGGATCGGCGCTGACGTCGTCGCTCGCGGTGTGGTCGTCGGTCGGATAGATGCGGTCCAGGCCCAGCCGCACCGCCAGCGCTGCGGCGATCTGATAGTCCTCGTTCTTGTACGTCTCGAGCTTGACCAGCCGATCGACCAGAACCTGATCCAGGCCATCGCCGATATGCCGTTCGGACGCTGGCAGACGCAGCCACTGGACCAGCGCCGACGCCTGATCGCTCGCCGCCAGCATCACCGCCGCCAGCCGCCGCCGCTGGGCGGGCGAAGCATCGGCGGGCAGCGCCGCGAGCAACCGCTCCATCTCCAGCGTCGCGGCCAGCATATCCAGCCCGGTCGCCGCGCGCGCCGGGCTTTCGTCCCAGCAATAGCCGTCGGCCGCATTGTCGTGCAGCTTGGCGTAGCGGCGCAGATACTCGCATTGCCGCCCCGACAGGCTTTCGATCGTGATCGCCTGCGGTTTCCATGCCGCCAGCCGGTCGAGCAGCGGCGCCAGATCGGCGACGCGGAACGTCTTGGGCAGTTGCGACAGGTGCGCGGTGCCGAACACCATTACCTCGGCCGGATGCGCCGACTTCAGCGGGCGCGGATCGAACACGCCCGTCTGCGCAGCCGCCCCCACCGCTGCTCCCGCCGCGATCAATCCCGCCGCCAGTATCGCCAGTCGCTTCATCCGTCCTACCCCCTTGCCCGCAATCGATCGGCAGGGTAGCCATCTGTATTATCCTGTCAACACACCAAGGATCGCCGCCCGTGAGCACTTCGCCCTGGTCCCACACCCGTCGCCCCGACCTGTCCGACGACATCGATTTCGAGATCAAGGGGCAGGAGCTTCAGTTCCTTGAGATCGAACTGGACCCCGGTGAAAGCGCGGTGGCGGAGGCGGGCGCGATGGTTTGGAAGGACGCCAGTATCGAGATGACGACCGTGTTCGGCGACGGCTCCGGCCAGTCGGGCGGGTTCATGGGCAAGCTGCTTGGCGCGGGCAAGCGGCTGGTGACGGGGGAAAGCCTGTTCACCACCGTCTTCACGCATCACGGCCATGGCAAGGCGCGCGTCGCCTTCGCCTCGCCGACGCCGGGCTCGATCCTGCCGATCAACCTGCGCGATCTGGGCGGCACGCTGATCTGCCAGAAGGACGCCTTCCTGGCGGCGGCGAAGGGCGTGTCGATCGGCATCTTCTTCCAGCGCCGCATCCTGACCGGCCTGTTCGGCGGCGAGGGCTTCATCATGCAGCAGCTGACGGGCGACGGCTGGGTCTTCGTGCAGATGGGCGGCACCGTGGTCGCGCGCGATCTGGCGCCGGGCGAGGAACTGCATGTCGATACCGGCTGCCTCGCCGCGATGACGCCGGGGGTGGAGTTCGACCTCGTCACGGTCGGCGGGATCAAGACGATGTTCACCGGCGGCGAGGGCGCGTTCTTCGCACGGCTGCGCGGGCCGGGGCGCGTGTGGATCCAGTCCCTCCCCTTCAGCCGCCTCGCCGGGCGGATGCTGGCGGCGGCGGGCAGCCGGGGCGGGCAGAATCGCGGCGAGGGTTCGATCCTCGGCGGCTTCGGCGACTGGGTGGAGGGGAATAACTGACGCGCCGGTCCCTCACCGCGCCTGCAGCCATGCCGCGATAGCCTGCAATACCGTCGCGCCACCGATCGGCGCGACGACCAGCAGCACGATGTTGAATGCCAGGATGCGCATCAGCAGCCGCTCCTGACGGGGCGTCAGGCGCGGACGGGGTGGCGGCTCCTCGGGCGGGGGCGGCAGCCATTGGCTGTAATCACCGACGAACATGTCGGGGAGAACGCTGCACGGCCCGCGAAGGCTGCATCGGTGCCAAAGGTGCCGTGCCGCAAGCACCGCGCATCCCTCTCCCTTAGGGGATTGTTGCGAACCTCGGTCTCTCACGCCTCTCACCCGCCACCCCGGCGGAGAGAATTTCGCAACGTTCCTCTTAAAGGGAGGGGCGAGAAACGGCGATCGTCTTTACCCCTGCCCGTGCTCCGAAGCCGGCACGATCGTCGCCGCGAACGCCGCCAGCATTGCCGCCGCGCCCGCCGCCAGCCACAGGCTCCAGCCATAGGGATAGGCATGGGCGCCCAGCCATGCGCCTGTCGCCAGCCCCGTCCACAGCATCAGGAAGGGCAGCCACCCCCAGCGCGCCCCGCCGACCAGTGCGGCGGCGATCCGCTGGCCCAGCTTCACCAGCGTGCCGGTCATGTAGGTCACGCCGATGCTGACCTCCCCGTCGCGCTGGAAGGTGCCGTTCTCCGCCCCCATCGCCATCGCCAGCAGAAGCGCGATCGCGGTCGCGGTCGCGGTCGCATGGGGCCGCGCCAGCGCCGCACCGGCCAGCAGGATCGCGACCAGCGCCAGCACCGCCGGCTTGCGCCGCATCCCCGCGCGCTCTGCCAGCAATGACGCCAGCACGACGCCCAGCACGAAAGACCCGATCACCGCCAGCGGCAGCGCGGTAGGATGCGGGCCCGCCGCCGCCACCGCCATCCGCGTCGTGTTGCCGCTCATGAACGACACGAAGAAGCCGCTGATCGTCAGGAACCCGATCGCATCGACATATCCGGCCAGCATCGCCAGCAGGATGGCGAGCAGCCAGCGACGCCGATCCCCCCTGCGCGAGCCCGTGCCCGCCACCCCGCTCACGCGTCCAGCGCTTCCTCGTCCAGCCGCGCGGCGTTTTCCTGGATGAAGGCGAAGCGGTGGGCGGGGTTCGTCCCCATCAGCCGGTCGACCAGATCCTTCACCCCCGCCCGCGCCTCATATTCCTGCGGCAGGGTGATGCGGATCATCGAGCGTTTGGCCGGATCCATCGTCGTCTCGCGCAGCTGGATCGGGTTCATCTCGCCCAGCCCCTTGAAGCGCGCGACCTCCACCTTCTTGCCCTTGAAAGCGGTCCGCTCCAGCTCGGCGCGATGGGCGTCGTCGCGGGCATACAGGCTCTTCGTCCCCGCCGTCAGGCGATAGAGCGGCGGCTGCGCGAGATACAGGTGTCCGCGCCGCACGAGGTCCGGCATCTCCTGAAAGAAGAACGTCATTAGCAGCGTCGCGATATGCGCGCCGTCGACATCGGCGTCGGTCATGATGACGATGCGCTCGTAGCGCAGGTGATCGGGCTGGCATTCCTTGCGCGTGCCGCAGCCCAGCGCCTGGATCAGGTCGGCGATCTCCTGATTGGCGAGGATCTTCGCCGACGTCGCCGACGCCACGTTCAGGATCTTGCCGCGAATCGGGAGGATCGCCTGCGTCTTGCGGTCGCGCGCCTGCTTCGCGCTGCCGCCGGCCGAATCGCCCTCGACGATGAACAACTCCGTCCCCGCCGGGGCATCGGCCGAACAGTCGGTCAGCTTGCCGGGCAGGCGCAGCTTGCGCGCGCTGGTCGCGGTCTTGCGCTTGACCTCGCGCTCCGCCTTGCGCCGCAGCCGCTCGTCCATCCGGTCGAGCACATAGCCGAGCAGCGCCTTGCCCCGGTCCATGTTGTTGCTCAGCCAATGGTCGAAATGGTCGCGCATCGCCTTTTCGACGAGGCCCGCCGCCTCCGGGCTGGTCAGCCGGTCCTTGGTCTGGCTCTGGAACTGCGGCTCGCGGATGAAGACGGACAGCATCAGCTCGGCGCCGACCGCCACGTCGTCCGCCGTGATGTCCTTCGCCTTCTTGTTGTTCACGAGATCGCCGAACTGGCGCAGGCCGCGCACCAGCGCCTGGCGCAGCCCCTGTTCATGCGTGCCGCCGTCCGGCGTCGGGATGGTGTTGCAATACCAGCTATAGCTGCCGTCGCTCCACAGCGGCCAGGCCACCGCCCATTCGACGCGGCCCTGGCTGCCGGGGAAATCCTGCGTCCCCGCGAAGAAATCGGCCGTCGCGCATTCGCGCCCGCCGATCTGCTCCTTCAGGTGATCGGCGAGGCCGCCGGGGAACTGGAACACCGCCTCCGCCGGCGTATCGCCCTCGATCAGCGCGGGGTCGCAATGCCAGCGGATCTCGACGCCCGCGAACAGATACGCCTTCGACCGCGCCAGCCGATAGAGGCGCGCCGGCTTGAAGTTCAGCTCCGGCCCGAAAATCTCGGTATCGGGCGTGAAGGCGACGGAAGTGCCGCGCCGGTTGGGCGCCGCGCCGACATGCTCCAGCGCCCCCTGCGTCACGCCGCGCGAAAAGCGCTGGCGATACAGCTGCCGGTCGCGCGCGACCTCCACCACCGTGTCCGACGACAGCGCATTGACCACCGACACGCCGACGCCGTGCAGCCCGCCCGAGGTGGCATAGGCCTTCCCCGTAAACTTGCCGCCCGAATGCAGCGTCGACAGGATTACCTCCAGCGCCGACTTGTCGGGAAACTTCGGGTGCGGGTCGACCGGGATGCCGCGACCGTTGTCGGTGATGGTCAGCCGGTTGCCCGGCTCCAGCGTCACCTCGATCCGGGTCGCGTGGCCGGCCACCGCCTCGTCCATCGCATTGTCGAGCACTTCGGCGGCGAGGTGGTGCAGCGCACGTTCGTCGGTGCCACCGATATACATGCCCGGCCGCCGCCGGACGGGCTCCAGCCCCTCCAGCACCTCGATCGACGACGCGTCATAGGCGGCGGCTTGCGGGGTGGATGCCGCGAACAGGTCAGAGGACATGGCCCGCTTATGGAACAAAACGGCGCCAAACGCCAGCCGGGGTGTGTCCATTGCGCAACAGGATCGCCTAAACCCAGATCAGTGTGGATAAATTTGCGTCCACGGCCCGTTTCTGTCGCACCAATCTGTGAACGTTCCGGGAGAGTTCATGCGCACCATCCTGTTCCTCGGCGCCGCCATCGCGGCCGCCTCCGCCGTCCCCGCCCAGGCGCAGGACATGACCGAAGACCGTCCGTTTTCCGGCATCTACGTCGGCGGCGCGGGCGGTTATGACGTGCAGCCCAACGATATCGGCTCGCGCATCCTGTTCGACCGCAACCTCGACGGGAATTTCAACGATACCGTGCTGACCGGCGCGGGCGGCAACGCCTTTGGCCCCGGTTTCTGCAACGGCTCCGCCCGCACGCAGTTCTCGCCCGCCAATGGCGGCTCGTGCCGCAACGACAAGGACGGCTGGGCCTATTACGGCCGGGTCGGCATGGATACGCAGCGCGGCAACATCGTCGTCGGCGCGGTCGGTGAGTTCGGCAAGAGCGAGATCCGCGACAGCGTCACCGCCTTCTCGGGCACGCCCGCCAGCTACGTCATGAGCCGAAACATCGACTGGGAGGCCTCGATCCGTGGCCGCGCTGGCTATGCCGCCAACACCACGTTGTTCTACGGCACGTTCGGCGCGGGCTACGCGCGGATCGATCGCCAGTTCGCCACGACCAACACGGTCAACACCTTCACCGGCAGCGGCAAGCGCAATCAGTGGGGCTTCCTGGGCGGCGGCGGCATCGAGCAGAAGCTGGGCCGCAACTTCTCGGTGGGCATGGAATACATGTACCACCAGTATCAGGACAACGACTATCGCGTCCGCGTGACCGGCCCCGCCGGCACCCCCTTCACCAACGCCGCCAATGGCGGCACCGCGTCGGGCACCGACTTCCGCCGCTCGGACGACAAGTTCCGCTGGCACAGCCTGCGCGCCACGGCGGCGTTCCGGTTCTGAGGCGCAGGGCGGCCTGCGGCATCCTGCCGCAGGACTCGCCCAAGCCCGGCCAGCGTGGCGAAAGCCACGTCTGACGACGGCGAAGGGCGGCCTGCGGCATCCTGTCGCAGGACTCGCCCAAGCCCGGCCAGCATAGCGCACGCTATGTCTGACGACGCGGCTTTGCCGCGTCGGGCCAGAAACGAAAACACCCGCCGGGGAAGCCCCTCCGGCGGGTGTTTTCGTGTTCCGACCTGACAGACCGGTACGCCTTGGCCGCAGGCCCGTCATGGGAGTAAATCCCATGACGTTGGACGCCGCGTTAGCGGCGCCAGCCGGGCGGGCCGAGAAACCGCGCGGCCTTCGGCCGTCAGCGAACTCTCGGCCCGCCGAACGGCAGCGGCGGGGGCGGGCGGCGGTCGCGGCGGGGCAGCTGCGCCTGATAGGCGTGGCCGCAATGTTCCACGCAATAGGGGAAGCCGGGGTTCACCTTGTCCCCGCAGAAATGAAAGTCCGGCTCACCCGGATGGCCCAGCGGCCATTTGCAGATGCGGTCGTTCAGATCGAGCAGGCTCGTCTTGCCGGCGATCTCGGCCGACGGCTTGGCGGGCACCAGCCGGCGCGGCGGCGCGGGCGCGATCGGCGGCTGCTGTTCACCGGGCGACTGGCGCAGGAACCCGCCCGGCCCGACCGAGCGCAGGATCGGCTGCGGTGGCGCGGCCGGCTGCGACTCGGCGGCGGGCGCCGGTTCGGCTTCGATCTCGGCAACGGGGGCCGCAGGCGGCGGTGGTGGTGGAGGCGGCGGCGGCGGCGGGGGTGGCGGTGCCGCCTCTACCGGCGCCGGCACCGGCGCGGGAGCCGGCGCCGGTTCCGGCTCGCTGGTCTTCACCGGAGAGGGGCGGGATTGCAGGCCCAGGCGGTGCGCCTTCCCGATCACGGCATTGCGGCTGACGCCCTCGCCCAGCGCCTCGGCGATCTGGCTGGCCGTCTGGCCCGCCTCCCACATGGTCTTGAGCGTTCCGATTCGCTCTTCGGTCCAGGACATCAGTCTTCCTCAAACAGCTCGCCGATTGCGGGCAACGCCGGCAGCGGTTACGCGCTGTGGCGATGAACAGCCAACCCCCAATCGGCCAGATCCGGTCTTTCGACCGCGAACCCGGCGTGCCCGTCATCCGGAACATCAACTGGGGCGGCCTTCGCACGCTCTATATCAAGGAGGTGCGCCGCTTCTTCAAGGTGCAGCTCCAGACCATCTGGGCGCCGGCGATCACGACGCTGCTGTTCCTCGTAATATTCACCGTCGCGCTGGGCAGCCGCCACGCCGTGCCGGTCGCGGGGCAACAGATTCCCTTCGCGGACTTCATCGCGCCGGGTCTCATCGTCATGGGGATGCTGCAGAATGCGTTCGCCAATGCCAGCTTCTCGCTGCTGGTCGGCAAGATCCAGGGCACGATCGTCGACTATCTGATGCCCCCCCTGTCCACCGCGGAGCTGCTGGCCGCGCTGGTCGGCGGCGCGGTCACGCGCGCGGTGCTGGTGGGACTGACGGTGTGGCTGGCCATGGCGCTGTGGCCGGGCGTCCACGTGACGCCGCACGCGCCTCTCGCCATCCTCGTATTCGGCCTCGGCGGGTCGGTGTTCCTCGCGCTGCTCGGCGTGCTGACGTCGATCTGGGCGGAAAAGTTCGACCACGCCGCCGCCGTCACCAATTTCGTCGTCGCGCCGCTGTCGCTGCTGTCGGGCACCTTTTATTCCGTCGATGCGCTGGCGCCGACCTGGCACGCGATCAGCCATGCCAACCCGTTCTTCTACGTCATCTCGGGCTTCCGCTACGGCTTTCTGGGCCTCGCCGATTCGCCGATCTGGCTGGGCGCGCTGGTGGTGCTGGGCATCGACGCCGTGCTGGCGATCACCTGCTACGCGCTGCTGCGGCGCGGCTGGCGGCTGAAGAACTAGGCAGGCGCGCGCTATTCCCCCAGCGCCTCGACCAGCGCGCGCACCTTCTGCTGGCGCCATTGCGGCGTCGGCGCGACCAGCCAATAGCCCAGGCGCGAGGGCGTCGGCTCGCCCAGCGCGACCACCCGGCCGGCCGCGATATCGGCCGCCGCCAGCAGTTCCGGCACCATCGCCCGGCCAAGCCCCGCCGCCGCCGCATCGATCGCGAGGCCCGCATCCGCGACGCGGATCGTCGCGGCGGCATCCTCCGCCCCGCCCGGCCAGCCGATCAGGATCTCGCTGGCGCTGCCCGGCGCGGCGACGGTGACGAAGCCGTCCGATTCCAGCGCCTCGCCCTCATGCTCGCCCGGCCCCTCGCCCCAGCGGATCGCGAGGTCCAGATTGGCCTGGGTGAAGTCGATTCCGCCCTCGCCCTGCCCGTCCGCCGCCAGCAGGACGAAGCGCAGGTCCGCATCCGCCGCCGCGATCCGGGCGAGGCGCGGCATCAGCCATTTCTCGGTCAGGTCGCGCGGCGCGGCGATGGTCAGCGACTTGGAGGACTGGCCCGCGCGCATCGCCCGCACCGATTCCTCGAATTGCAGGAACCCCTCGCGCAGGGGGGCAAGCCCCGCCTCGCCTTCCGGCGTCAGTTCTAGCCCGCGCGTGGTGCGGCGGAACAGCACGACACCCAACGTATCCTCCAGCGCGCGGATCTGCTGGCCGACGGCGGCGGGCGTCACCGCCAGCTCGTCCGCCGCGCGGGTGAAGGACAGGTGCCGCGCCGCCGCGTCGAGCACGCGGAGGCCGTTGAGGGGCAGGTGCGTCCGCTTCATTGCGTCACCGCCGGCGCGCTCAGCACGAAGCGGGGGATGGCGACGTCGAACGTCGCGCCGTCCTGCCCGACCATGCGGAAACTGCCCTGCATCGCGCCGCTGGACGTGGCGAGCGGGCAGCCGGACACGTAATCGTAGCTGCCGCCCGGCGCGATCACCGGCTGTTCGCCGACCACGCCCTCGCCCTCCACCGAATGGCGCGCGCCGCGCCCGTCGGTGATGACCCAGTGGCGGGTCAGCAGCTGCACCGTCTGGTCGCCGTCATTCTCCAGCCGGATGTGATACGCCCAGAACCAGCGCCCGCGCCCCGGCTCCGACTGTTCGGCCAGATAGCTGACCGAGACGCGGACGGTGACGCCATTGGTCGTCTCCGCATGGGGGAACAGCGCCTTCATCAACGGCTTACAGGCCCGCGCGGGTCAGCGCGCGGTCCAGATCCTCGATCAGGTCGTCAGGATCCTCCAGCCCGACGTTCAGGCGGAGCATCCCTTCGCCGATGCCCATGCCCGCGCGCACCTCGGCCGACACGCCGGCATGGGTGGTGGAGGCGGGATGCGTCATCAGCGATCGCGAATCGCCGATATTGTTGCTGATGTCGATCAGCTCCAGTGCATCGAGCAGCGCATGCGCCTGCTCGCGCCCGCCATCGACCTCGATCGCGAAGATCGCGCCGGCCGCCGCCATCTGGCGCATCGCCAGTTCGTGCTGTGGATGGCTGGCAAGCCCCGGATGCAGCACGCGCGGCACGCGTCCTTCCAGGAAAGTGCCGACCTTCACCGAATTTTCCGACTGGCGGCGGATGCGCAGGTCCAGCGTCTCCAGCCCCTTCAGCACCACCCAGGCGTTGAACGGCGACAGCGTCGGCCCGGTATTGCGCGTGAAGGGCAGCAGCGTATTGTCGATCCAGTCCTGCGTCCCGCACACGGCGCCGGCCAGCACGCGGCCCTGCCCGTCCATCATCTTGGTGGCGGAATAGGCGACGACGTCCGCGCCGAACTCCATCGGCCGCTGCAGCGCGGGCGTGGCGAAGGCATTGTCGACGACCGTCGTGATCCCCCGCTCCCGCGCCAGCCCGCAGACGGCGGCCAGGTCGACCACGTCCATCGTCGGATTGGCGGGCGTTTCGAAGAAGAATACCTTCGTCTCGGGCCGCACCGCGTCCAGAAATTGCTGCGGGTCGCGGGCGTCGACCACCGTCGTGGCGATCCCGAACTTGGGCAGCAGCGTGTCGGTCAGCCAGCGGCACGATCCGAACGCCGCGCGGCCGCCGACCAGATGATCGCCCGCCTGCAACTGGCAGAGGAGCGCGGCGGTCATCGCCGCCATGCCGCTCGCCATCGTCCGGCACGCCTCCGCCCCTTCCAGCAGGGCGATGCGCTGTTCCAGCATCTCCACGGTCGGGTTCTGCAATCGGGAATAGGTCATCCCCTGCTGCTCACCCGCGAACCGGGCGGCGGCGTCGGCCGCGCGGTCATAGGTATAGCCCGACGTCAGGAACAACGCCTCCGACGTCTCCCCCCATTCGGAACGGGCGGTGCCGCCACGGATCGCCTGCGTGGCGGGCCGCCAGGTGGCGGTGATCGAGCGGTCCTGTCCGGTCTTGCGCTTCATGCGCTTGCCCTAGCCCCCCGGGAGGCGGCCTTGCAAGCCGGGGTGATTCGCGACAAGCCGTCGCGGTGCCCGCCCTCATCCGCCGCCCGCTGCCCGTCGCCCTGCTGATCGCGCTGGTCGCGGAGGCGCTGTTCCTGTGGCGGGTGACGATCCCGCACATCCTGGTCTTCGACGAGGTGCACTACGTCCCCGCCGCCCGCCGGCTGCTGGCGCTGGACGGGCCCGCCAATACCGAGCATCCGCTGCTCGCCAAGATCCTGATCGCGGCCGGGATCGCGCTGCTGGGCGACGGGCCGCTCGGCTGGCGGTTCCTGTCGACGCTCGCGGCGACGGCGGTGATCGTGGGCATCTACGCGATCCTGTGGATGGCCACGCGCCGGCTGCGCCCGGCGGTGATCGGCGCGCTGACCGTGCTGTTCTCCTTCACGGTGTACGTGCAGGCGCGGATCGCGATGCTGGACGGGTTCATGGCCGCCTTCACCGTCACGGGCGCCGCTTGCATCCTGTCGGCGATGCGCGGGACGGGCGGCGCGGTGTGGCGGCGCTGGACGCTGGGCGCGGTGCTGCTGGGGCTGGCGACGGCCTGCAAGTGGACGGCCGCGCCCTATGTCGCGTTCGCCGCCATCGCCTTCCTGCTGCTGCGGCGCGGGCGGCCCGATCGCTGGGCGGGCCTGCCCGCAATCCCGGCGCTCGCGCTGCTGGGGCTGGCGAGCGTTGCGGCCTATTTCACGACCTTCGCCCCCGCCTTCTTCTACATCGACCAGCCGATGACGCTGGCGCGGCTGATTCCGTTCCAGGTCGACATGTTCCACCAGCAGACGCAGGTGCTGCCCGCCCACACCTACCAGTCGGCCTGGTGGACATGGCCGATCGACCGGCGGCCGATCTGGTATCTGTACGAGCAGGTGGACGGCGCGCAGCGCGGCATCCTGCTGGTCGGCAATCCGCTGGTGATGTGGGGCGGGCTGATCGCGGTGGCGGCCTGCGCGATCGGCTGGCTGCGCACGCGCGACGTGCGGCTGGGCGTCGCGGCGGGGCTGTGGATCGGCGCCTTCGCGATCTGGCCGGCGATCCCCAAGTCACTCGGTTTCTTCTATTACTATTACCTGCCGAGCATCTGGCTGGCGGTGCCGATCGCCGTCGCGCTGGATCATTGGCGGGCGCGCCTGCGCTTCTGGGACGAGGCGTTCGTGATGCTGGCGGGCGCGCTGTTCATCCACTTCTACCCGATCCTGTCCGCCGCCCCACTGGCCGGGCCGCGATCGTTCATGCGGTGGATGTGGTTTTCGACCTGGCCCTGAGGGCGACGCCGGTTCACATACAAGGCTCGGTTCGTGTCGAAGGATTGTCTGACCAGAACCAGCAGGCAGCGTCGCAATCCTGATTCCGCAAGGAAACAATCTGACGGACTTATGCCCCCGCGAAGGCATGGCCCTGCGTTGCCCACAGTACAACACGGTATCTCCGATGCTGTGGGGCTCCCGCCTCCGCAGAAGCGCGTCGATACTCCTTCCTCGGAGCCCCGTCGCGAGTAGAGCCGAGGACGGACAGCCGCGCAGCCGGGCGACGCCCCGTCCGACACCCCGGACAGCAAAAGGGCGCGACCCGCTCCCGGATCGCGCCCCTTTTGCTTGCCCGAAGGCCGGCCGCTTACTGGCCGCCCGGCATCCCGCCGGGGGCGCCGCCGGGCGCACCGCCCATCATCTGCTGCTGCATCATCTGCATCTGGCGCACCTGCGCCTCCGGCAGGAAGTCGACCAGCTCGACGTCGAAGGTCAGCGTGGAATTGGGCGGAATCGGCCCCGCGCCCTGTTCGCCATAGCCCAGCGACGGCTTCAGCCAGATGCGGTACTTGCCGCCCTTGTGCATCAGCTTCAGCGCTTCGGAGAAACCGGGGACGACGCCCGTGACCGGCAGCGGCGTCGGCCGCTGCGACTTGTCGAACGTCTTGCCGTCCAGCAGCTTGCCCTCGTAATTGACCAGCGCGATGTCGGCATCGGTCGGCGACGGGGTCTTCACGTCGCCCGGCGTCAGCACCTTGTACTGCAGGCCGGATGCGGTGGTGACGACGCCGCGCGCCCGGGCGTTGCGCGTCAGATAGTCGTCACCCTGCGTCGCCAGCGCGACGGCGGCGATCACGGCCAGCGCCAGCCCCACCCACAGATAGATGAGGTAGCGCGGATTGACGGGCCGGAGCGGCACGGCGGTCACGGTCGACATGGAGTATCCAATCCTGCTGGATCACGATGCCGGCCCGGTCGCCGTCACCGGAGGAAACGATAGGTCTTGGCGAATCGCGGCGGGACGGTCCCGCCACGATCCGGGGCAGCTTACCGGGCGCCGTCGCGCTCGGCGCGCTTGCGCTCCAGCTTGCGGGCGCGGCGCACGGCGGCGGCACGCTCGCGCGCACGCTTCTCCGAGGGCTTCTCGTAGTGGCGGCGCAGCTTCATCTCGCGATACACGCCCTCGCGCTGCAGCTTCTTCTTGAGCGCGCGGAGAGCCTGGTCGACGTTATTGTCGCGAACGATGATCTGCATAAAACCCGGTACGCTCCATTCAAATGGCTATGGCGGCGCGAAGCTCATTCGCGCCGTGAGATAGGCCCGCCTATCAGCGATGCCCCTGTTTATCAACCCCGGCTCCCGATTATCGGCCCGGCCCCGCACGGCGCGTGTCCTCGTCGCCACAGCCCCCGCGCCCCGACACCCCTGGCGATATTGTCATGCGGCGGACGCCAATCTAAGGGCGAGGGAACTTCGTCAACCGGGATCGATCGTTGGAAAACCGGGAAATCATTGCCTACACGCTGATAACCATTCTCCTCGTCACCGCTATTGTTGCGGGCGCCGTGTTCAGCCGGCGCCGGGCGGCGCGGCGGCGGCGGCTGCGCGGGATCAAGGACTATAACTGATTCGGCGCCCCGCCCCTTGGCGGACGCGCCCGGCCACGGGTAAGGCGGCGCGATGCAGCCGCTGACCCTTTTCAACAGCCTGACCCGCGCGATGGAGACCTTCGCGCCGATCGACCCCGCCTCCCTGCGCGTCTATTCGTGCGGGCCGACTGTCTACAACTATGCGCATATCGGCAATCTGCGCGCCTATGTCTTCACCGACACGCTGTCGCGCGTCCTGACGTGGAAGGCGCCGGCGATGGGCTGGGGGCCGCTGACGCACATCATCAACATCACCGATGTCGGCCACCTGACCAGCGACGCCGATGCGGGCGACGACAAGATGGAGGCGGCGGCGAGGCGCGCGGGCTCCGATATCTGGGCGATCGCCGCGCATTATACCGCAGCGTTCAAGCAGAACCTTGCCGACCTCAACATCCGCGCGCCCGCCCGTTTCCCGCTGGCGACGGATCATGTCGCCGCGATGATCGAATGGGGCCGCGCGATCGAGGCGAAGCATTGCTATCGCCTGCCCGACGGCCTCTATTTCGACGTGTCGACGGTCCCCGACTATGGTCGCCTCGCGGGTCATGCCGCAGAGGACGGCGAGGGCCGGATCGAAGAGGTCGCTGGCAAGCGCCACGCCGCCGACTTCGCGATCTGGCGCACTTCCGCTCCCGGCGAGAACCGGCAGATGGAGTGGGATTCGCCCTGGGGCCGCGGCGCGCCGGGCTGGCACCTCGAATGTTCGGTGATGGCGTCCGCCTATCTCGGCGCGCGGTTCGACATCCACACCGGCGGCATCGACCACCGCGAGATCCACCACCCCAACGAGATCGCGCAGAACCAGGCGATGAGCGGCACCGCCGACACCGGCGCCAATTACTGGCTGCACAACAATTTCCTGGTCGAGCGCGATGCCAAGATGTCGAAGTCGTCGGGCGACTTCACGCGCCTCCAGACGCTGGTCGATCGCGGCTTCCACCCCCTTTCCTATCGGCTGATGTGCCTGCAGGCGCATTATCGCTCGGAAATGGAGTTTTCGTGGGACGGGCTCGCCGCCGCGCAGACCCGGCTGAAGCGACTGGTGCAGGCGGTCGAGGCGCTGCGCGCGCGGCCCGAATCGCCCGTCACGGCCCTGCCCTCGGCCTATTACGAGCGCCTCGACGCGGCGGTGTCGGACGACCTCAACACCGCCCGTGCGCTGCCCGTGCTCGACGAGCTGATCGCCGACAAGCGCATCGCGCCCACCGATCGCCTCGCCGCGCTGGCGGCGTTCGACGACGTGCTGGGGCTGGGTCTTGCCACGCTGACCCGCGCGGACCTGCGCACCCGCCCCGCCACCGCGACGATCACGGCGGAGGACGTCGCCGCGCGCCTGACCGAACGGCGCGAGGCACGCGCGGCGAAGGACTTCGGCCGGTCCGACGCGATCCGCGACGAACTGGCGGCGGCGGGGGTGGAGGTGATGGACGGCGACCCGCTCGGCTGGGACTGGCGGATCGGCTGAACCCGCTGCGATAAGGCGGGCCTTCCCACTCCGTTCATCCCGAGCGAAGTCGAGGGACGCCACGCCGCTATTGCAGCGGCGTATTGCTCGTCGACAGCACGGGCGGCCGCCACAGGCCGGTCGCCGGCGCGCCCGCCAGCGCAGCCTCCAGCGCCGCCGCCCGCGCCTTGGACGAGGGGTGGGTGCGGCTGCGGAACAGGCCGCCATCCACCTCGCCGCCATGCTTCCGCCAGAAGCGCGGCGCCGCCGCCGGGTCCCAGCCGGCATTGCGCATCAGCGCGAGGCCGAGCAGGTCCGCCTCCTCCTCCGTGCGGCGGAACAGCCGGCCGTTGCGCCCCAGTTCCGACAACAGCCCCCATTTGACGCCCGCCGCCTCCAGCCGCGCACGGTGGTGCAGCATGATATGCGCCAGCTCATGCGCGACCACCGTCGCCACCTCCGCCTCGGAATAGCGATTGAAGAAGCCGATGCCTATGCGCACCACCGTGCCGTCCGAATCGGCGGTCAGCGCGCTGCCCGGCACCACCTCGAACGTGGCGCGGCAGCCGGGGCTCGCCGGGATCGTCCGCTGCTCGCGTCGGCCGTCATGGATCAGCGTCACCGGCAGCGGCCGGTCCGCCGGCTCGGCGGCGATCAGCGCCTGCGCCGCGTCGCGCGTCCGCACGCTCGGCGGCCCCGCGACGGGCTGCGGCATGTCATGGCCGGCGACCGCGACCAGCGCATCGTTCGCCGCGATCCCCGCCGCCTCCGCCGGGCCGCCCGGCACGACCAGCGCGATCGCGACCGGCGCGGCGAAGCCATCGACCCGCGTTCCCGCCGGCAATGGCTGCGCCAGATACTGATCGACCGTGTGGATCATCCAGCCGGGCGTCGGCGCCAGCTGGTCGCATAAAGGCGCATTGGCGGTGGCGAGCCGCCAGCCGATCCGCGCCAGCATCGCGTCCGCCGCGCCGATCGCGGCATCGGAATCGGCGGGCGGCCGCGCCGCCCCCGGCAACAGGACGATGGCGGCCAGCGCGATCAGGCGCACGAAAATCCGGGACTGCATGGCCTTCCTTACCCGCCTCCCTCGCCCGCGTCATTGCCGGGTCATGAAATCGTCCCTAGGGGGAGGCGCAATCTTTCAGACCAGTGGATGAAGGTTCTCCATGCGCATCGTGATGATCGGTTCGGGCTATGTCGGCCTGGTGTCGGGGGCGTGCTTCGCCGATTTCGGGCATGACGTGACCTGCGTCGACAAGGACGCATCGAAGATCGAGGCACTGCACGCCGGCCGGATGCCGATCTACGAACCCGGGCTCGACCAGCTGGTGGCGGCGAACGTCGCAGCGGGGCGGCTGACCTTCACGACCGACCTGACCGCCTCGGTCGCGAACGCCGATGCGATCTTCATCGCGGTCGGCACGCCCGCGCGGCGCGGCGACGGCCATGCCGACCTCAGCTATGTCTATGCCGCGACCGAGGAGATCGCGGGCGCGATCACCGGCCCGACCGTGGTCGTCACCAAATCGACCGTGCCCGTCGGCACCGGCGACGCGGTGGAGCGGATCCTGCGTGAGAAGCGCCCCGACGTCGACGTCGCGGTCGTCTCCAACCCCGAATTCCGGCGCGAGGGCGCGGCGATCGGCGATTTCAAGCGGCCCGACCGCGTCGTCATCGGCACCGACGATCCCCGCGCCCGGAGCGTGATGCAGGAGGTGTACCGGCCGCTCTACCTCAACGACAATCCGGTGATGTTCACCGGCCGGCGCACGTCGGAGCTCATCAAATACGCCGCCAACGCGTTCCTCGCGACCAAGATCACCTTCATCAACGAGATCGCCGACCTGTGCGAGGCGGTGGGCGCCGACGTGAAGGACGTGTCTCGCGGCATCGGCCTAGACAACCGGATCGGCCGCAAGTTCCTCCACGCGGGCCCCGGCTATGGCGGATCGTGCTTCCCCAAGGACACGCTGGCGCTCCTGAAGACCGCCGACGATTTCGAGAGCCCGATCCACATCGTCGACGCGGTCGTGAAGGTGAACGACGCGAGGAAGCGCAAGATGGGCCGCAAGGTGCTGCACGCGCTCGGCGAGGATCATCGCGGCAAGACGGTCGCGCTGCTCGGCCTGACGTTCAAGCCCAACACCGACGACATGCGCGACGCCCCCTCGATCGCGATCGCGCAGGCGCTGGCCGATGCCGGCGTGATGGTGCGCGCGCACGACCCGGAGGGGACGGAGCAGGCGAAGAAGATCATGCCCGACCTCACCTATTGCAGCGACCCCTACGATGCCGCGCAGGGCGCGGACGCGGTGGTGATCGTGACGGAGTGGGACGCGTTCCGCGCGCTCGACCTCAGGCGCCTGAAGGACGCGATGGCCGCACCCGTCATGGTCGACCTGCGCAACGTGTATCGGCGCGATGCGGTCGAGGCCGTGGGCTTCCGCTACACGGCGGTCGGGCGCTAGGCCCCCGACGCGACCGGCGGCCGCAATCCCGGTCGCCGGCGCCGTCCGAAGCCTGTGGCCGCGCCATCATTGCCAGCATGTCGAGGCGATGACGGGGCAGGCGGCCATGCCTCGATATCGGCAGCCGCTACGTCAGCGCACACGCCTGCCGGGCCCAACCGCCGGACGTGATACGGGCGGGCGCATCGCCCGCCCCTTGGCAGTTCAGCGCTTGAACGGATCGTCGAACAGCGCGCGGGCCTGCGCGGCGGGGTCGTCGCCATGCGCGCCGCCCTCGGCATCGCGGCTCGACTGGGTCCGCTCCTTCTGCAGCTGCGCGATCAGCGCCTCGCGATCGCCCTCCAGCCGGTTGTCGACGGGCTGCGCCTCGGTGCCGGCGGCCTTCGCCGCCTTCGCCACCGCCGCGTCCAGCTCGCGCTGGCTGGTCAGGCCCAGCGTCACCGGGTCCTTCGGCGTGATGTTGGCGATGTTCCAGTGGCTGCGGTCGCGGATCGCGGCGATCGTCGTGCGCGTCGTGCCGATCAGGTTGCTGATCGCCCCGTCCGAGATTTCGGGGTGGTTGCGGATGATCCACGCGATGCCGTCCGGCTTGTCCTGCCGCTTCGACACCGGCGTGTAGCGCGGCCCCTTGGTGCGGCGCACCTGCTCGGGACCCTTGGTGATCTGCAGGCGATAGTCGGGGTTCGCCTGCCCCTTGTCGATCTCGTCCTGCGTCAGTTCATGTGCGCGGACGGGGTCGCGGCCGGTCAGCTTCGTCGCGGCGGTATCGTCCGCGATCGCCTGCACCTCCAGCACGTGCAGGCCGCAGAATGCCGCGATCTGTTCGAACGATAGCGCGGTATTGTCGACGAGCCAGGAAGCGGTCGCATGGGGCATCAGCGGCTGGGACAAGGGGGCACTCCGTCAAGCAATGGGGCACAAACAATAAGGGCCGCCCCTCACGGAGCGGCCACGCCATGCCCATGATGTACGCATTCCGGCCCTTTCTGGCAAGGCGGAGAGCGCCACGCCTCTACCCCGCCGCGTCCATCACCAGCACGATCTTGCCGACATGGTCGCCCGCCTCCATCCGGCGATGCGCGTCGGCGGCGTCCGCCAGCGGAAACGAGCGGTCGATCACGGGCTTCAAGGCCCCGGCCTCGACATGCGGCCAGACGGAGCGGCGGATTTCCTCCGCCACCAGCGACTTGAAGCCCACCGGCCGCGCGCGCAGCGTCGATCCGGTCAGCGTCAGGCGGCGGCGCATGATCTCGAAGATCGGGATCTCCGCCGTCGCGCCACGCTGCGTCGCGATCGAGACGTGGCGACCATCGTCCGCCAGGCATTTCAGGTTGCGCGGCAGATAGTCGCCGCCCACCATGTCCAGCACCACCTGCACGCCCTTGCCGTCGGTCAGCCGCAGCACCTCTTCCACGAAATCGTGCGCCTTGTAGTCGATCGCATGATCCGCGCCGATCCGCCGCGCGGCATCGCACTTGTCCGCCGAGCCGCAGGTGACGATCACCGTCAGACCGAACAGCTTGCCCAGCATGATCGCCATCGTGCCGATGCCGCTGGTGCCGCCATGGACCAGCACCGTGTCCGCCTCCGCCGCCCAGGCGCGCTCGAACAGGTTGGTCCAGACGGTGAACAGCGTTTCCGGCAGCGCCGCGGCCTCTTCCATCGACAGTGCGTCGGGCACGGGCAGGCACTGGCCGACGGGCGCGACGGCATATTCGGCATAGGCGCCGCCCGCGACCAGCGCGCAGACGCGGGCGCCGATCCGCTCCGGCTCCACCCCCTCGCCCATCGCGACGATCGTGCCGGAGAGCTCGAGGCCCAGCGTGGAGGGCGCGCCCGGCGGCGGCGGATATTTACCCAGCCGCTGCATCACGTCGGGCCGGTTGACCCCGGCGGCGGCGACCCGGATCAGCACCTCGCCCGCGCCGGGCGAGGGCACCGGGCGGTCCACCGGCGCCAGCACCTCCGGCCCACCGGGTGCGTCGGGATCCACTGCCTTCATCATGGCCGGTATTGATGTCATCGATTGCCCCCGTTGCTGTCGGCAATATTGACAACGCCTTTCCCCCGGTCAACGCTGCATCGCATGGAGTTCGATGACGCACCCCGGCGCCGCAACGACCTCCTCGCGGCGCTCGCCGCCGAGGATCTGGACCGGCTGTCGCAGGGCGAACTGGCCGAGCGGATCGCCGCGCTGGAGGCGGAGATCGCCCGCAGCCGGGCCCGCATGGATCGCGCCGGGCAGGACCGGCTGTCCGCCGACGCGCTGTTCCGCCGATGACCCGCCGGGCGCCCATCGCACGGGTGCCGGAACCAGCGCGACGCGTGACGCTTGATGCAGGGGGCCGTCGTCCCGACATAGGCACTGAGGGCCCGTTGCCGGGCCCGATCGGAGTATCCTGAATGCCTTCTTTCGCTCCCGCGCTGGAAACCACGCTGCACAAGGCGCTGGAGGCGGCCTCCGCCCGCCGCCACGAATATGCGACGCTGGAACATCTGCTGCTGGCGCTGATCGACGACGATCACGCCGCCAAGGTGATGACCGCGTGCAACGTGGACCTCGGCGAGCTGAAAACCACCGTCGCCCGCTATCTCGATACGGAACTCGATGCGCTGAAGGTGGATGCGCAGACCGATCCGTCGCCCACCAGCGGCTTCCAGCGCGTGGTGCAGCGCGCGATCCTGCACGTCCAGTCGTCCGGCCGGGACGAGGTGACGGGCGCGAACGTGCTCGTCGCCCTGTTCAGCGAGCGCGAAAGCTTCGCCGTCTATTTCCTGCAGCAGCAGGACATGAGCCGGCTGGATGCGGTCAGCTTCATCAGCCACGGCGTCGGCAAGGGCGGCGCGGCGGAGGCGACCCCGCCCAAGGGCGCGGCCGAAGAGGAAAAGCCCGCCAAGCCGCAGGAAAAGGGCAAGGGCGAAAGCGCGCTCAAGCAGTTCACCGTCGACCTCAACGAGAAGGCGAAGATCGGCAAGGTCGATCCGCTGATCGGCCGCGGGCCGGAGGTGGATCGCACGATCCAGATCCTCTGCCGCCGGTCGAAGAACAACCCGCTCTATGTCGGCGATCCCGGCGTCGGCAAGACCGCGATCGCGGAAGGGCTGGCGCGCAAGATCGTCGAGGGCGAGGTGCCCGACGTGCTGCGCGAGGCGGTGATCTATTCGCTCGACATGGGCGCGCTGCTCGCCGGCACGCGCTATCGCGGCGATTTCGAGGAGCGGCTGAAGGCGGTCGTGTCGGAGCTGGAAAAGCTGCCGCACGCGGTCTTGTTCATCGACGAGATCCACACCGTCATCGGGGCCGGCGCGACCAGCGGCGGCGCGATGGACGCGTCGAACCTGCTGAAGCCCGCACTGTCGGGTGGCGCGATCCGCTGCATCGGTTCGACCACCTACAAGGAATTCCGCAACCATTTCGAAAAGGATCGCGCGCTGCTGCGCCGGTTCCAGAAGATCGACGTCAACGAACCGACGATCGAGGACACGATCAAGATTCTGGCGGGCCTGCGTTCCGCGTTCGAGGATCACCACTCGGTCAAGTACACGCCCGATGCGATCAAGTCGGCGGTGGAACTGTCGGCGCGCTACATCAACGACCGCAAGCTGCCCGACAAGGCGATCGACGTGATCGACGAGGTCGGCGCGATGCAGATGCTGGTGCCCGCCAACAAGCGCAAGAAGACGATCACCGCGCGCGAGATCGAGGCGGTGATCGCCACCATGGCGCGCATCCCGCCCAAGAGCGTCTCGACCGACGACAAGAAGGCGCTGGAATCGCTCGAAACCGATCTGAAACGCGTGGTGTTCGGCCAGAACGCCGCGATCGAGAAGCTGTCGGCCGCGATCAAGCTGTCCCGCGCGGGGCTGCGCGATCCCGAAAAGCCGATCGGCAACTACCTCTTCACCGGCCCGACCGGCGTCGGCAAGACGGAGGTCGCCAAGCAGCTTTCGGCGATCCTGGGCATCCCGCTACAGCGGTTCGACATGTCCGAATATATGGAGCGCCACTCGGTCAGCCGGCTGATCGGTGCGCCCCCGCCCTGGTCGAAGCCGACATAGCCCGGAGGCGCACCGATCAATCGGCTGACCGAGTGGCGCTCCATATACTCCGACATGTCGAACCGCTGGAGCGGAATTCCCAGGATGGTCGACAATTGCTTGGCGACCTCGGTCTTGCCGACACCGGTCGGACCCGAGAACAGATAGTTGCCGATTGGCTTCTCCGGCTCGCGCAGGCCTGCGCGCGCCAGCTTGATCGCCGACGACAGTTTCTCGATCGCGGCATTCTGCCCGAACACGACGCGCTTCAGATCGGTCTCGAGATGCTCGAGCACCTTCTTGTCGTCGGTCGAGACCGACTTCGGCGGGATGCGCGCCATCGTCGCGATCACCTGCTCGATCTCCTTCGCGGTGATCGTCTTCTTCCGCTTGTTCGGCGCCACCAGCATCTGCATCGCGCCGACCTCGTCGATCACGTCGATCGCTTTGTCGGGCAGCTTGCGGTCGTTGATGTAGCGCGCG
>CAJYLQ010000040.1 GCA_913775975.1 uncultured Sphingomonas sp.
CCGCCAAACTTCAGGTGATCGATACCGGCATGGCAACCGCGAATACAGACCGTCAAAAGGCGCTCGACGCCGCGCTGGCACAGATCGATCGCGCCTTCGGCAAGGGCTCGGCGATGAAGCTCGGGCAAAAGGAGACGATGCAGGTCGAGGCGATCTCGACCGGCTCGCTCGGGCTCGACATCGCATTGGGCGTCGGCGGCCTGCCGCGCGGCCGCGTGATTGAGGTCTATGGCCCCGAATCGTCGGGCAAGACCACGCTCGCCCTCCACGTGATCGCAGAGGCGCAGAAGAATGGCGGCACCGCCGCCTTCGTCGACGCCGAGCATGCGCTCGACCCGGTTTACGCGAAGAAGCTGGGCGTGAACATCGACGAACTCATCGTCTCGCAGCCGGACACGGGCGAGCAGGCGCTGGAGATTACCGACACGCTCGTCCGCTCCAATGCGATCGACGTGCTGGTCGTCGATTCGGTCGCCGCGCTCGTGCCCCGTGCCGAGATCGAGGGCGAGATGGGCGACAGCCATGTCGGCCTGCAGGCGCGCCTGATGTCGCAGTCGCTGCGCAAGCTGACCGGCTCGATCAGCCGTTCGCGCTGCATGGTGATCTTCATCAACCAGCTGCGCATGAAGATCGGCGTGATGTACGGGAATCCGGAAACCACGACCGGCGGCAACGCGCTGAAATTCTACGCCTCGGTCCGCCTCGACATTCGCCGCACCGGCGCGATCAAGGATCGTGACGAGGTGACCGGCAATGCCACCCGCGTGAAGGTCGTGAAGAACAAGGTCGCCCCGCCGTTCAAGCAGGTCGAATTCGACATCATGTATGGCGAGGGCATCTCGAAGATCGGCGAGATCATCGACCTGGGCGTCAAGGCCGGGCTGGTCGAGAAGTCCGGCAGCTGGTTCAGCTACGACTCGATCCGCATCGGACAGGGCCGGGAAAACGCCAAGACCTACCTGCGCGAAAACCCGGAGGTTTGCGACCGTCTCGAAAAGGCGATCCGCCAGCGGATCGACAAGGTCGCCGACGAGATGATGGTCGGCCCGGGCGAGGACGACGACGTCTGATGGTTAATGCGGCCCGCCCTCATCGGCGGGCCGTTGCTTTTCGGGTTGGTGGGGGCCAGCTGCGGAAATCGTGCGTGGCCATTTGTGAAGATGTCAGGGTGGGGACGGAATGACGTCCCCCGGTGGGCTACACACCTCGCTCTGACCGTTAGGTAAAAGGGTCTTGGTCGCCCTGCCTGGGGATTTGGGGGGGGCAGTGGCCGTTCCGTCACGGTATCGTTCCCGATCTTCGATTCGGCCGCGCATCCGCCGCTTGCACTCGTGGCGCTCTCTCGCAATCTTTCAACGATGACCGCTTCTCTTGACTGGCGGACACGCGTCGGCGATGTCTGGGCTTCGGAATGGCGACGGACCGATCGCAGCTTTTCCGGCCTTTCCACGATCCTCGACGCCGCGATCCGGGATGCGGCCCAAGGCGCGGACACGGCGCTTGATATCGGATGCGGGGCGGGCGGTACCAGTCTGTCGCTCGCGGTGGCCTGCCCCGACATGGATATTACCGGCGTGGATCTGTCCCCGGCGCTTGTTGCGATCGCAAGGAGTCGCGTGCCGAACGCCCGGTTTCGCGTCGGCGACGTCGCGACAGAGCCGTTCGGGATCGTCCCCGATCTCCTCTATTCTCGCCATGGCGTCATGTTCTTCGCCGACCCCCTCGCTGCGTTCGCCGCGATCCGCCGGCAGGCGGCGCCCGGGGCACGCCTCGTCTTCTCCTGCTTTCGCGCGGCGCGGGACAATGCGTTTGCGCATGAGGTGCCGGCGGCCGTATTCGGCACCCCGCCCGATGATCCCGGTATTACGCCTGGCCCCTTCGCCTTTGCGGATCGAGATCGCGTGGGAGCGATCCTGGTCGCCGCGGGCTGGCGGGACGCGGTCGCGGAGCCGGTCGACTTCGATTATATCGCGGGGGAGGGCGCGGATCCCGTCGCCGACGCGGTGGACTTTCTGTCGCGCATCGGTCCTTGTGCGCGCGGATTGGCGAATGCCGCCGATGGCGAACGGATGCGGCTCGTCGCGCGTCTGACAGCAGCCCTCGCGCGTTATAGAAGCGACAACCGCGTCATCCTGCCCGCCGCCGCGTGGCTGTGGCGGGCGCGGGCAGGGGAGCGATCATGACCGTCATCGTCCATCATCTAGAAAACTCGCGATCCCAGCGTATCCTGTGGATGCTGGAAGAACTCGCCATTCCGTATGAGGTGCGGCGCTACGAGCGCGACAAGGCGACGATGCTGGCCCCGCCCGAGCTGCGGCGCGTCCACCCGCTCGGCAAGTCGCCCGTGATCGAGGATGACGGGCGCGTGGTTGCCGAAACCGGCGCGATCGTCGAATATCTGGTCGACCGGGCCGACGGCCGCCTGGGTCCGCCCCCGCATCGCGACGCCGCGCTTCGCTACCGGTTCTGGCTGCATTATGCCGAAGGGTCGCTGATGCCGCCGCTGCTCCTGAAGCTGGTGATCGGGCGCATCCCGCTGATCGGCGGCACCGCGGCTGGCAAGGTGCAGCCGATGATCGACCGCCATCTCGATTATGTCGAAAGCGAGCTGGCATCCCGCCCATGGTTCGCCGGGGATGCTATGACCGCGGCGGACATCATGATGAGCTTCCCGCTGGAGGCTGCGCGTAATCGGGCGGGGCTCGACGCGGGCCGGCCCGCGACGGTCGACTGGCTCGCCCGTATCCATGCGCGGCCGGCCTATCAGGCGGCGCTGGCACGCGGCGGACCCTATGCCTACGCCTGAGAGCCCGACCGCGTCGTCGGTGCGCTTCAATGACCGATATACCGCCCCGGCCGATGCCATGCGACGAGGATCAGGCTGGTCGCGGTGGCGCTCAGCAACGACCAGCCTAGCGCGCCGCCGCCGATGACCGGCGCCGCCGCGCCGACGATGACGAGGTCGATCGCGATCTGGACATAGCCCGCGTTCCAGCCACGCGTACGCTGCAGCCACAAGGTCACGACGCCGGTGCCGCCGACCCCCGCCTGATGGCGGGCCAGCGCGAGAATCCCCATGCCGATCACGGTCCCGCCGAAGATCGCGGCGAAGAAGGGATGGACCTCCACGACGCGGATCGACAGTCGACTCCATGCCGAAAACGTGGCGATGCCGATATTGACCAGCACCGTCTTGGCTGCGAACCGCCGCCCCATCGCCCAGGTCGCGAAGGCAAGGAAGGGCAGATTGACCAGCGTGAACAGGACGCCGGCCGGCACGCCGGACACATAGGACAGGATGAGCGCGATGCCCGCGATGCCGCCCGTCGCCAGCCCCGCCGCCTTCAGGAAAATGAGGCCAATAACCAGCAGGATGCAGCCGATGACCAGCGCATAGGCGTCTTCGATCACGCTGTGCGGGCGGCCTGCGGTGGGCGTGTTCACATCGGGCAAACCGGGTTCCTTGAATCAGGCCCCGGGCATCCTCGTCCTGCGCCCCCTGTGTCCGGCGGCGGCGGGCCGGTCAATGGCCCCTAGCGGCGGTGCGGCATCTTGGTTACATGGCCCGCCACTTGCCCCCTATGCAGGAATCGGCGCTCCCATGACTATCCGCCTCGGCCTCACCTTCGACGACGTGCTGCTGGTGCCGGCGGCCTCCTCGGTGCTGCCGAGCGGCGCCGACACGCGGACGCAGGTGACGCGCGGCATCTCGCTCAACATCCCTGTGCTGTCCGCCGCGATGGATACCGTCACGGAAGCGGACATGGCGATCGTGATGGCGCAGCTGGGCGGTATCGGCGTGCTGCATCGCAATCTGTCGATCGAGGAGCAGGTTGCCGCCGTCCGGCAGGTGAAGCGGTTCGAGAGCGGCATGGTGGTGAACCCGATCAAGATCGCGCCGACCGCGACGCTGGGGCAGGCGCAGGCGCTGATGGCACAGCACCGGATCAGCGGCATTCCGGTGGTGGAACCGGACGGCAAGCTGGTCGGTATCCTGACCAACCGCGACGTTCGCTTCGCGGAGAACCCGAACCAGCCGGTCGCCGAACTGATGACGCGCGACAACCTCGCCACCGTCTCAGTCGGCGTCGGCCAGGAAGAGGCACGCCGCCTGTTGCATCAGCGGCGGATCGAGAAGCTGCTCGTGGTGGACGATGCCTATCGCTGCGTCGGCCTGATCACCGTGAAGGATATCGAGAAGGCGGTCATGTATCCCGAGGCGACGAAGGACGCGGCAGGTCGCCTGCGCGTCGCCGCCGCGACCACGGTCGGCGACAAGGGCTTCGCGCGGACCGAGGCGCTGGTCGATGCCGAATGCGACCTGATCGTGATCGACACCGCGCATGGTCACAACGCCGATGTGGCGCGTGCAGTCGAGCGCGTGAAGCGCCTGTCGACCACGGTCCAGGTGGTTGCCGGCAACGTCGCGACCGCCGACGCCACGCGGGCGCTGATCGATGCGGGCGCGGATGGGATCAAGGTGGGAATCGGTCCGGGCTCCATCTGCACCACGCGCGTCGTCGCGGGCGTCGGTGTGCCGCAGCTGACCGCCGTAATGGACTGCGCGGAAGCGGGGCATAAGGCGGGCGTGCCGGTGATCGCGGATGGCGGCCTGCGCACCTCAGGCGATCTGGCCAAGGCGCTGGCGGCGGGCGCATCGACCTGCATGGTCGGCTCGCTCCTGGCCGGCACCGAGGAGGCGCCGGGCGAGACGTTCCTGTATCAGGGCCGAGCCTACAAATCCTATCGCGGCATGGGTTCAGTCGGCGCGATGGGTCGCGGTTCCGCCGACCGCTATTTCCAGGGTGATATCAAGGATCAGATGAAGCTGGTGCCGGAGGGCATCGAGGGTCAGGTCGCGTTCAAGGGCCCGGCCCGCGACGTGATCCACCAGCTGGTCGGCGGGATCAAGGCGGCGATGGGCTATACCGGCTCGGCGACGCTGAAGGATCTGCGCGAGCGCGCCGACTTCGTACAGATCACGGGCGCGGGCCTGAAGGAAAGCCACGTCCATGACGTGACGATCACCCGCGAGGCCCCGAACTACCCGACGCGGTGATCGCATGACCCCCTCCGCGCGGACGCAGGCCGCGATCGAAGTGCTGGATGCCGTGATCGATGCGGCGCGCGAGGGCGGGGCCGCGGCTGATACGCTGATCCAGCGCTATTTCGCGGTGCGCCGCTATGCCGGGTCGAAGGATCGGCGGGCGGTGCGCGAGCTGGTCTATGCCGCGATCCGGGGTGCCGGTCCCGTGCCACCGAGCGGCCGCGCGGCGATGCTGCGGCTGGCGGACGAGGATGTGGCGCTGGCGGCGACGTTCGACGGCGAGGGGCATGGCCCTCAACCGATCACCACCACGGAGCCGCGCGCGAAGGGCGGGATCGCGCCCGACTGGCTGGTGGCGGCGCTGACCGCATCGGGCCTCGACGCCGATGCGCTGCCGGCGCTGGTGGATCGCGCTCCGCTCGACATAAGGCTGAACGCGCTGAAGCCGGGTATGGCGATCGAGGGCGCGGAGCCGCTGGCGGGGGTTCCGGGTGCCGCTCGCCTGCCATCGGGTACGGCGGTCGAGGCGATGCCGGCCTATCGCGACGGCGGGTTCGAGGTGCAGGACGCGGGTAGCCAGATCGTCGGGCTCGCGCTGCCGGCGGCGCCCGGCGATGCGATCATCGACTTGTGCGCGGGGGCCGGCGGCAAGACGCTGGCGCTGGCGGCGCGAATGGCGAACGATGGCGCGATCATCGCCTGCGACACCGATCGCGCGCGGCTGTCGCGCCTCGCCCCCCGGGCGGAGCGGGCGGGGGCGACCATCATCCAGACGCGGCTGCTCGATCCCGGTCGCGAGGCGGCGGCGCTGGCGGATGTCATGGGCCGGGCCGATGGCGTGCTCGTCGACGCGCCCTGTTCGGGCACGGGTACGTGGCGGCGCAATCCGGAGGCGCGCTGGCGGCTGACGCCGAAGCGGCTGGCGAAGCTGGTCGAGACGCAGGCGCATATCCTGTCCGTCGCGGAGCCGTTGGTCCGGCCAGGTGGCAGCCTGACCTATATCGTCTGTTCGCTGCTGGACGCGGAGGGGGCGGATCAGGTTGCCGCGTTCCTCGCGGCAAATACCGGCTGGCGTGCCGAGACGCCCGACCTGCCGGCCGGAACGCGGCGCGGCGATGGCATCCGGCTTGATCCCGCGCATGACGGAACAGACGGGTTTTTCGTCGCGCGCCTCGTCGCACCGTGCTAGCCAATTGGCCGTGATCGCTTCGGAGTTGCTCATGCGGACTGCCTCGCTTGCCCTTGTCGCCGCGCTTGCGACGGTCAGCGTCACGACATCGCTGAAGGGGCAGCGGCCGGAAGGGCAGGTCAGCGCACGCTCGCTGCAACTGCTGGCGGAGGGACGGGCGCAGCGCGCGGCCGGGCAACTCGATACCGCGATCGATACGCTGGAAACGGCGGCGATGGTCGATCCCCGCAACCAGGGTGCATTCGTGACGCTCGCGGAAATCGCGCAGCAGCGCGGCCTGCCGGGCAAGGCGATCCGCCTGTATCGGGAGGCGCTGACGCTGGCGCCTGATGACAGGGTCGCGTTGCAAGGGCAGGGCGAGGCGCTGGTCGCCAAGGGGGCGCTGGATCGCGCCCGCACGAACCTTGCGCGGCTGAAAACGGTGTGCGGCGGCACTTGCCCCGAAGTCGCGCGGCTGACCGCCGCGATCGCCAAGGGGCCGCCCGTCACGACCGCGCAGGTCGAACCGGACAAGACCGCCAAGCCGTAGGCGCTACCTCAGCCCAGCACCCGCGCGAGGGCGATGAACTCCGCCACGCCGACCGTTTCGGCGCGGCGGGTCGGGTCGATGCCGACCGTGGATAGCGCCTCCATCGCGCCCGGCACCCCTTTCAGGCTCTGGCGCAGCATCTTGCGCCGCTGGCCGAACGCGGCGGCCGTCAGCCGCTCCAGCGTCGACAGGCGGACGCCATCGGGCGCGTCGGTCGGGGTGATATGGACGACCGCCGACATGACCTTGGGCGGTGGGGTGAAGGCCGAACGGTGGACGGGCATCGCGATCCGCGCGATGCTGCGCCACTGCGCGAGAACTGCGAGCCGGCCATAGGCGTCGTCTCCCGCGTCCGCGACGATGCGGTCCGCCACCTCGCGCTGGAACATCAGCGTCAGCGACGCCCACCAGGGATGCCAGTCTGCGGACAGCCAGCCGATCAGCAGCGCGGTGCCGACATTATAGGGCAGGTTGGAAACGATGTGCGGCTTGCCCGTGAACAGCGCGGGCGCGTCGATCGCCAGCGCGTCGCCCTCGATCACGCGCAATCGCCCCGGAAAGGCCTCGCCCAGTTCGGCAAGTGCCGGGATGCAGCGATGGTCGCGCTCGATCGCGGTGACGCGCGCGCCGGCCAGCAGAAGCGCGCGGGTGAGGCCGCCGGGGCCGGGGCCGACCTCCAGCACCTCGGCGTCGGTCAGGTCGCCTGGTACGGCGGCGATGCGGCCGAGCAGTTGACCGTCGAACAGGAAGTTCTGGCCCAGCGCCTTCGACGCGGTCAGGCCGTGCCGCGCGATCACCTCGCGCAGCGGCGGCAGCGGCTGAGCGGGCGTCATGCCGCCGCGTCGGACAGGCGTGCGGCGGCCTGTCCCGCCATGGCGATCGCCGCGATCATCGCGCCGGGTTCGGCCATGGCGCGGCCGGCAAGGCCGAAGGCTGTGCCATGATCGGGCGAGGTGCGGACGATCGGCAGGCCCAGCGTCATGTTGACGCCTTCGTCGAAATACAGCGTCTTCACGGGGATCAGCGCCTGATCGTGATAGGGGCAGAGCGCGACGTCGTACTGCGCGCGCGCGCGGGGGTGGAACATGGTATCCGCCGCCATCGGCCCGGCGATCGCGATCCCCTCCGCCCGCAACAGCGCGGCGGCCGGCTCCAGCACGGCGATTTCCTCTCCGCCCAGCGCGCCGCCCTCCCCGGCATGGGGGTTCAGCCCGGCGAGCGCGAGGCGGGGGGCATCGATGCCGAACTGACCCCGCAGCCCGGCCACCGTCACGCGCGCGCGCCGGACGACCAAATCGACGGTCAGCAGCTCGGGCACGCTGGTATAGGGCACGTGGACGGTGAGCGGAACGACGCGCAGGCCCGGACCCGCGAGCAGCATCACCGCATCCTCGGCCGCGACGCCGCAGCGGTCCGCGACAAATTCGGTCTGGCCGGGCCAGCGATAGCCGATCGCGTAAAGCTGCGCCTTGGAAACCGGGCCCGTGACGAGAGCGGCGGTGGCGCCGGCCCGGGTCAACGCGATGCCGCGTTCCAGGCTGGCGAGAGCACTGCGCGCGCCCGCGATGTCGGGCGCGCCGGGGGTGATCGGCCCGTCGACCGGCTCGGGCAGGATGGGCAGTGCGGTGGGGAAGGCGGCAGCGGCCTCATCCGGCGAGGCGACGACCACGATCGGTCCGTCCCAGACGGCCGCGATCGCGCGAGGATCGCCGATCGCGACGAAGGGCGGCAGCGCGCGTTCGGCGCGCGCCGCCCAGGCGCGTGCCGTGATCTCCGGCCCGATGCCCGCCGGATCGCCCAGCGCGACGGCGAGCGGCAAACCCATATCAGCGATACTCGATGACCGCGTCGCGCCGCAGATCGCGCAGCTTCTGCTGGGCGCGCAGGTTCACGCGCTGCTGCTGAAGCTGGTTCTCTACCTGAGCCGAGGAGGGCAGCTGCCCGCCCTGCGGATCGTCGCGCCCGCACAGCACCAGCGCCCGCACGCCTTCCTCGCGAGAGCCGAAGGGCGGCGTGGCCTGTCCGACCTGCAGGTCCTGCATGATCTTCGCCAGCTGCGGCGGCAGGTCGCGGATGCGGATCGTATCGTTGTCGACGACCTCTGCGTTGATCGACGCGGCGATCTTGTCGACCGTGCCACATCCCTGGATGGACTTCAGCGCGGTGCCGAACTGGCCGGCGCGTGCGCTTGCCTGTGCCTCCGTCAGGCCCTTGAACGACACGGTCAGCTGCTTCAGGCTGAGCTTCGCGTCGCGCGGATCGGCGGTCAGGACCTGCCGCTTGTCGGCCAGCGCAAGAATCGAGAAGCCGCCCGGGATCGGGATCGGGCCGGCAACCTGACCGGTTTCCATCTGCTGCACGGCAGCGGCCAGTTCAGGCGGAAGCTGCGCGGCACGGACCCAGCCCAGATCGCCGTCGACGGCGCGGGTCGACGCCTCCGAGAACTGGCGTGCGAAGAAGCCGAAGGGCTGCTGCGCCTTGCGAATTTCGGCCATAATCTGTTGTGCGCGGGCCTCCACCTGCGGGGCCGTCGCATCGTTGGCGGACAGGAAGATTTCCCTGAGATTGAACTCCTCGGTGCCCTTGGCCGCTTCCAGCCGGTCGAGGATCGCCTTCACTTCCTGATCACCGATATTGACGAACGGCTCCACCTTGCGGCGCAGATAGCGCTGCCACGCCAGCTCGCCCTCGATCTGCCGCTTCAACGCGCGTTCGGACGATCCCGCCTCGCGCAGCGTCTGCGTCATCTGCTGCGGCGACTTGCCGAAATTGCGGGCCACGCGGTCATAGCTCTGGTTGATCTCGTCGCGCGTGATGACGATGTCGTTGGCCTTCGCCTCCTGTATCTGCAGCGTCTCGTCGATCAGCTGGCGCAGGATCTGGAGCTTCAGGCCGTCCAGCTGCGCCGGGGGCAGATTGGTGATGCGGTTGGCGACCATCGTCAGCGCGACGCGCTGATCGACGTCGGTGCCGGTGATGACCGTTTCGTTGACGATCGCGGTCGGCTTGCGAACGTTCGGGTCGATCTTGCCGAAGAATTCGATGTTGGTCGGCAGATCGAGCGCCGCGGCCGCATCGGCGCGCGCCGTGTCTGACGGCTGCGGCGCTGCGGCGGGCGCGGGGGCAGCCTGCGGAGCGCTGGCGGGCGCGGCCGGCTGCCGTGCACGGGCGGGCGCGCGACGCGGCGCGCCCTGGGCGATCGCGCCACCGGCCATCGCGACCATCACCGTCGCTGTCATCAGACGACCGCCGAGCGCGGCCCAACGCGAATTCTGCTTCAACCTGTCCGTCCGTTTCCCAGCTCGCCGTTTCGCCGGCGTCCGCCGCAATTAGTCACGGCAGGCTGAACCACCGCTTAGCGGCCGAGATTGGTCAAGGCCAGCGTCAACAGGAAGCTGTTGCCCTGCCGCGCGTCGCCGATCTGCCGATAGTCGCGCCGCCATGTCAGGCCGAGGCGGATGCAGTCGTCCTCATATTGGAACCCGATGCGGTGGCGGATCGGATCGAACCCGTCGGATACCGCCAGCGGGTCTTCGTTCTTGCCCGTCAGATCCACGATCGTGGAGCCGAATACCGACCAGAAACGCGCGATCTGCACACGGCCGGCGAGGCGCAGCTCCTCGCGATCGCGAAGATCCTCCGTCGTCAGGATATTCCGGTCGAGCCGCAGATAGCCTACGAGGGCATAGGTGCTGCGCGAGCCGACCGTCGCGTCCACCTCATTGCGGCGAACCTTCAGGCTGTCCTTGTCCAGCCGGTAGCGATGGACGACCGACACGAGGTCGCGATAGCGCAGTTCCGTGCGCCCGACGATGTCGGAGAAGCGATCGGACAGGCCGGTGCCGGGGGGCAGGATCGTCGGCCGCTCGTTGAGGCGATAGCTCTGGCCAATGACGGTGTTGAAAGTGAACCCGGGCAGCGTCACCGCCCATTCGGCGCCATAGGTCGCGCGCGTCGAATCCTCGAACCGGTCATATCCTGCAAAGCGGTTGAGTGCGAACAGGTTCGAGTCGTCGAGATCGACGGCGCGCGAATCCTCGTTCGGGATCGTCTGGTTTGCGAGACGGGGGGAGGCGACGACCTGGAAACGCGGTGTGAAGCGCTGCGTCCCGCCTGCGAACGCACCGACGAACGGCCAGCGCACATCGACCGCCAGCGCGCCGATCGCCCGCGTCTGGAACCCCTCCAGCCCGCGATAGCTGGCGACCGCCGTCGCCAGCGTGTCGTGCGTATTGTACGCGTCGGCGCGGGCATAGGCGGTGAACGTGACCTCCTGCCCCCAGTTGGTCAGGCGGCGAAGATCCCAGCGGATGCCGGCGAAGGCACGCTGCGTGTCCTGCCCGCCCGTCCGGGTCAGGGCAAGGCTGTTCAGCTGGAACTGCACCCGCCCGCCGAGCAGGCCATCGTCGGTCCGATACCGCCAGTCGATCTCCGGCAGCGCGATCGGTTGCAGGCCCTGCCGGTCATTGACGCGCAGCGTCTGAACCGCCCAGCCCGTTATCGCGAAATAGCTGTCCGTGCCGATCCGCTGCAGGCTGGCGGTATTGCGCAGGCGATCGTCGCGCGAGATGTCGTAGCGGCGCATGAAGGTGCGGTCAGTGGTGACGCGCAGCGACCCGCTGGCGCCCCATTCGGGCGAGAACTGATAGCGGGCGACCCCCTCCAGATAACCGCGAACCGCCATGCGAGTGTCCGTGGGCACCGCCGTCTGCAGATCATCGCTACGCCGGCTTTCGGTCAGGTAGCCGCGAACGCGGAAGGCGCCCGTTTCGCTCAGCTGCTCATATTCGGCATCCGCCATCGGCAGGACGCTGGAGTAGACGTGCGGCGTCACCGTCAGCCCCCGATTTGGGGCGAGGCGGAAATAATAGGGGACGGCCAGCTCCATGCCGTTGACCCGGTTGTAGCGGATGTCCGGCGCCAGCAAACCGCTGTCGCTGCCCGAGCCGACATGGTGGGAGAAGCGTGGCAGCGGCACCGTGGGCAGGCCGAACAGCTCGATGCGGCCGCCGGCGTAGTAGACACGCTTGCGGTCGGGCCGATACGTCACGCGGATGGCGGTGATCTTCCAGCTGGGTTCCTTGGGGCAGCCCTTGCTGGTTTCCACGGCGCATGCGGTATAGGCCGCGCGGCGCAGCGTGATCGTGCCGTTCGCCTGGCGCGATCCCTGCTCGGCGGCGAGCCGCCCGCCTTCGTTCAGCACGACCAGCATGTTCTGGACGACGCCGTCGCGAAGCGAATCGGTCAGCTCGATCCGATCGCCATAGGCGACGTCCCCATCGGGGTTGGCCACAGCGATATTCCCGCTGGCGACGACCTGCCCGGTCTTGCGGTTCCACACGACCTTGTCGGCGCGCAGGCGGTCGTCCTGGCGAAGCATGCGAACATCGCCCGTCGCGGTGACGATGTCCGCTTCCGAATCATATTCCAGCTGGGCAGCGCTGAAACGCACCTGCTCCGCATCGGCGGGCGCCGGCGGAGCGGGTGCGTCCGCCCCGACCGGCGCGGCGGGCGCACCGCCCCGGTCCTGCAGGTCCTGCGCCGCAGCGGGAGCCGTGCAGAGGCAGACCGCGGCGATCGCGCCAAGCGCGGTCCCACCCAGCGTCAGGCAGTTAGGCGACACGTGTTACTCGACCCCTTCAGGTGCCGGCGACCGCCCCGATACGGCCCGCCGAAGCCGAACCGCCTATCGCACCGTCGGTCCGGGAGCAACGCCATGCACCCCGCCCGCCGCAGATGGGCTTGCCCCGGCCGGGCCGTCGCGGTCGCCGGCCATTGCCCCCCTGTGTGGTGGTTCCTAGATGGTTGGCCTCATCGAAAGGGTTTCCATGCACATCGAGTTCGCCGCCACGGCCGGGTCGGCCGGTCCCGTCATCCTCCCCGTTGCCAAGGATGGCGTCGGCGCGATCGCCTGGGACGGCGCGTCTCCCGGCGCGGCTGAGCTGGCGACGGCGGCGGCCTCGGCGCGGCGCTTCACCGGGGAAGCGGGCGGCATCGCGGAGCTGTTCGCGGGATCGGGGTCGGCGGTTGTCCACTATCTGCTGGTCGGCATCGGCGCGGGGACCGACGATGACTGGGCCAAGGCGGGCGGCGCGGTCGTCGCGCGGCTGCTGACGTCGGGGACGACGCAGGCGAGTGTCCGCATCGGCGCGCTGGCCGAAGCGCCGTCCGCCAGCGCGGTCGCCCGCTTCGCGGCGGCGGCGGCACAGCGCGCCTGGCGCTTCGACACCTATCGGACGCGTCTCCCCGAAACACAGAAGCCATCACTGTCGACGCTCACGATCGTGGGCGCGCCAACGGGCATCGAGGCGGCCTGGTCCACGCAGGCGGCGGTGACGGAGGGGCTGGCGCTGACCCGGATGCTCGTCACCGAGCCGGCCAACATCGTCTATCCCGAAAGCTTCGTGGAGCGCGTGATCGCCTCGGTCGACGGGCTGGGCCTTGAGGTGACGGTTCTGGACGAACCGGCGATGCGCGAGCTGGGGATGGGGTCGCTGCTGGCCGTCAGCCAGGGGTCCGCCCGGGCGCCGCGTCTGCTGGCGCTCCGCTGGCAGGGCGCGGGCGAGGGTGATCCGGCCGTCGCGCTGGTTGGCAAGGGCGTCACCTTCGACACCGGCGGCATTTCCATCAAGCCGGCGGCCGGCATGGAGGATATGAAATGGGACATGGGCGGCGCGGGTGCCGTCGTCGGCGCGATGAAGGCGCTGGCCGCGCGCAAGGCGAAGGCGAACGTCGTCGGCGTGTGCGGTCTGGTCGAAAACATGCCGGACGGCGCGGCGACCCGCCCGGGTGACGTCGTGACGTCGATGTCCGGTCAGACGATAGAGGTGCTGAACACCGACGCCGAGGGACGGCTGGTGCTAGCGGATGCGATCACCTGGACGCAGAAGACCTTCCGGCCGAAGGCGATCATCGATCTGGCGACGCTGACCGGCGCGATGATCGTGAGCCTGGGCAACGAATATGCCGGCATTTTCTCCAACGACGATGCGTTGGCCGGCGAGCTGGTCGCGGCGGGTGAGGCGACCGGCGACAAATTGTGGCGTTTCCCGCTGTCCGACACCTACAACAAGCTGATCGACAGCCCGATCGCCGACATGAAGAATGTCGGCCCGCGTGGCGCGGGATCGATTACCGCCGCGCAGTTCATCCAGCGCTTCATCGACGACGGCGTCGCCTGGGCGCATCTGGATATCGCGGGCATGGTGTGGTCCGACAAGCCGGGGACGACGCATGACAAGGGCGCGACGGGTTATGGCGTTAAGCTGCTCGATCGCTTCATCGCGGATCGTTTCGAGAAATAGCGGCATAACCGGCTGGAGCGGCGGCGGCGGCGCGGCTACCGTCGCCACTCCATGCAGGTCGATTTCTATCATCTCACGCTGACGCCGCTGGAGCGTGCGCTGCCCCGGATCACCGAACGCATTCTGGCGGACGGAGGGCGGCTGCTGATCGTCAGCGCGGCCGAGCCGCATCGCCAGCATCTGGACCGGATGCTGTGGTCCTATACGCCCGACAGCTTCCTGCCGCACGGACTGGCGGGCGATGGCGAGGAGGCGGAGCAGCCGGTACTGATCGCCGACCACGTATCGGCGGTGAATGGTGCGCGGCATGTGGCGCTGGTCGATGGGCAATGGCGCGATGCGGCGCTGGCGTTCGACCGGGCCTTCCATTTCTTCGACGACGACGCGATCGAGGCGGCACGGATCGCGTGGCGGGGCCTGAGCGGCCGCGAGGGTGTCGAACGCCGATACTGGAAACAGGGCCAGGGCGGCCGCTGGGAGAAGGTCGCCTGACCCTATGTCAGCGCGGCGCGCGGCGGCGGATCAGCCCCTCCTGCGCGACACTCGCGACGAGACGGCCGTCGCGGGTGAAGATCGATCCCCGGTTGAAGTCGCGCGAATTACCCGCCCAAGGGCTGTCCATCGCATAGAGCAGCCAGTCGTCGGCACGACACGTCTCGTGCAGCCACAGGCTGTGGTCCAGGCTGGCAACCTGCATTCCGGGAGTCATGAACGAGACACCGTGGGGCATCATGCCGGTGCCGAGTAGCGCCATGTCCGACGCATAGGCCAGCACGGCGCGGTGGAGCGCGGGATCGTCGCCGATGGGTGCGCGCAGCCGGAACCAGACGTGCTGGATGGCGGGACGAGGCTCGGGCGCGATCCAGTCGCGCGGGGCGACGGGGCGCAATTCGATCGGGCGGGGGCGCAGGACGGCGCGGCGAATCGCCTCGGGCAGCCGCTCGGCCGCCCCGCCGCGCAGCGCCGCCTCATCCGCCAGCGCCTCCGGCGGGGGCACGTCGGGCATCGTGTCCTGATGCGCGAAGCCGTCCTCGGGCGTCTGGAAAGAGCACGCCATGTTGAGGATCGGCGTGCCGCGCTGCATCGCGATCACGCGGCGCGTCGCGAAGCTGCGCCCCTCGAAATCGCGGACGACGCGGAAGGTGATGGAATAATTCTCGTCGCCCGGACGCATGAAATAGGCGTGGAGGGAGTGGGCGACCTTCTCCTCCCCGGTCGAACGCTGCGCTGCCTGCAACGCCTGCGCGATCACCTGCCCGCCGAAAACGCGACCCTGGCCGCCGGGCTGGCGGGCGCCGCGAAACAGGTCCGTATCCAACTCCTCGACGTCGAGGAGAGCGACAAGTCCGGTGACGAGCGAATCGGCGGAAGGAGCGGCGTGGTCGGTCATCGGCGGGGTCGTAGGGCGGGGCGTGACGCCGCTCAATAGCCCGCAGCGCGCGCCAGCCGGTCGGCATGATAGGCGCTGTCGCCCCACAGTTCGGACAGGCTGCGAGCCCGCTTCATGAAGAAACCGATGTCGTAGGCATCGGTCATGCCGATCCCGCCGTGCATCTGTACGCCCTCGTTGACGGCCAGCGTGGTCGCCATCGCCGCCATCGCCTTGGCAACCGACACTGCCTCGTCCGCGGACGCGCTTTGCGCGTCGAGCAGCTGCTGCGCCTTGAGCACGGCGGCGCGTGCGACCTCCATTTCGGCATAGAGGTGCGCGGCGCGGTGCTGAAGCGCTTGGAAGCTGCCGATCGCCACACCGAACTGCCGCCGTTCGCGCAGATAGCCGAGCGTCATGTCCATCGCACCGCCGCCAACGCCCAGCAATTCCGCCGCCGCGCCCGTGCGGCCGGCGGCCAGCATCCCGTCGAGCCCGGCGCGGCCCGCATCGACCTCTCCGATCACCGCGTCGGCGTCCACCTCGACGGCGTCGAATACGATCCGCGCGGCGAGGCTCGCATCCACCATGCGTTCCGCCTCGATCGTCAGCCCGGCGGCATCGCGGGGAACCGCGAACAGCGTCACGCCATCGCGATCGGCGGGGCCGCCCGCCGTGCGCGCAGCGACGATCAGCAGATCGGCGACATGGGCGTGGGCGACGAACCGCTTCGCGCCCGACAGGCGAAAGCCGTTGCCCGCGCGCGCGGCGGTCAGGCCGATCGCGTCGCGGTGCTTGGGCCCCTCATCGATCGCCAGCGCGGCGACGACCTCTCCGCGCGCGATGCCGGGCAGCCACCGTGCTGCATGGGCCGTGCCGCCCAGCGCCGCGACCGCACCGACGGCGGTCGACAGGAAGGGGGAGGGGGTCAGGTTGCGGCCGATCTCTTCCAGCACGACGCCCGCCTCGACATGGCCAAGGCCCAGCCCGCCATGCTCTTCCGGCACGAGGATGCCGGTAAAGCCCATCTCTGCGAACGCCCGCCAAACGTCGCGACTGAAGCCGGTGGGATCATTCGAATCGCGCAGCGCGCGCAGATGCGCGACGGGGGCTTGGTCCGCGACGAAGTCGCGCGCGGTATCGCGCAGCATCGTCTGCTCGTCGGTCAGGAACAGGGGCATGGATAATCTCCGATCCGGTCAGGCGCCGGGCAGGTCGAGAATACGCTTGGCGATGATGTTCAGCTGGATCTCGCTGGTGCCGCCCTCAATCGAATTGGCCTTGGTGCGCAGCCAGCTGCGCGCCGCCGCGCCGTGATGGCTCGCCTGGCTGTCCCAGGCGAGCGCCTCGCTGCCGCCGGCCGCCATCATCAGTTCGTGTCGATCCTTGTTCAGCTCCGTCCCGTAATATTTCATCATCGACGGCTGAGCGGGATGCGCACGGCCGGCCTTCAACTCGTCGATGAACCGTTCTGACATCGCCGCGAAGGCGCGGGCGCGGACTTGGAAGCGGGCGATATCCGCGCGCAGCAACGGGTCGGCGAGGCGCCCGTCCGCCTCCGTGCCGATCGCCGCGATGGCGCCGGCCACCAGCGTGTCCGGCCCTTCGCCAAGGCCCATGCCGGAAATCATCTCCCGCTCGTGACCCAGTAGATATTTGGCGACGTCCCAGCCCTTGTTCTCGTCATGGATACGATTGGCCTTGGGCACGCGCACCTGATCGAAGAAGGTCTCGCAGAATGGCGAATAGCCGCTGATGAGCAGGATCGGCCGCGTCGAGACACCGGGCGACGCCATGTCGAACAGCAGGAAGCTGATCCCGCCCTGCTTGGAATCGCGGGACGTGCGAACGAGGCAGAAGATCCAGTCCGCCTTGTCGGCATAGCTGGTCCAGACCTTCTGCCCGGTGACGAGATAATCGTCGCCCGCATCCTCCGCGATCGTGGCGAGGCTGGCGAGATCGGAGCCGGCATTGGGCTCCGAATAGCCCTGGCACCAGCGGATCTCGCCGCGCGCGATGCGGGGCAGATGCTCCAGCTTCTGCGCTTCCGTGCCGTATTTCAACAGCGCCGGGCCGAGCATCGAGATGCCGAAACTGTACAGCGGGGAGCGGGCGCCGATCGCCTTCATCTCTTCCCGCAGGATCTTCGCTTCGGCCGGCGAAAGGCCGCCACCGCCATAAGCCTGCGGCCAGTCCGGCACGGTCCACCCGCGTGACGCCATGGCGTCGAGCCATTGCTTCTGTTCGGGGCAGGAGGGGGCGAAGTTGCGTCCGCCCCAGCACACGTCGCTGTCCGACCGGATCGGCTGACGCATCGCCGGTGGGCAGTTCGCCGCGAGCCAGGCACGGGTTTCGGCGCGAAACTTGTCGAGAGCCGGGTCGGCCATCGGTCTTGATCCTCTCCCCCGCCTCGTTCGCCCCAAAGCGGGGCGGGGGCGGAATGCTTGTGTCCGGGTCGGGCCGTATGCGGCTGCATCCCGGTGCCGCCCCTCCCGCCGGGAAGGGGCGACGGGGGTGCTACTTCAGGCGGCCGCCGGTCGCGGCGGCGTCCTTCAGCGACTGCGCGACCGGGAAGCCATATTGTTCCAGCCCGGCGACGACCTTGGGCAGCCCTTCGGTCTGCGCCCAGAACATCGGGCCGCCGCGATAGACCGGCCAGCCATAGCCGTAGATCCACACCACATCGATGTCCGACGCGCGCTGCGCCTTGCCTTCCTCCAGGATCAGCGCGCCTTCGTTGACCATGGTGTAGAGCGTGCGGGCGACGATCTCCTCCTCGCTGATCTCACGCGGGGTCACGCCCTCGCGCTTGCGGAAGTCCTCGATGATCTCCGCCACGCGCGCGCTGTTGGAGGGTGTGCGCTTGTCGTCGTAATCGTAGAAGCCCGCCTTCGTCTTCTGACCCCAACGATTTTCGGCCGCGAGCGCGTCGCGGATGTTCTCGATCCGGCTCGGGTCGCGGTGCCAGCCGATGTCGACGCCTGCCAGGTCGGCCATCTGGAACGGCCCCATCGGCATCCCGAACTTCACATGCACCGTGTCGATCTGCTCGGGCGTCGCGCCCTCCAGCAGCAGCTTCGTCGCCTCGACCTGGCGCGGCATCAGCATCCGGTTGCCGATGAAGCCATAGGTGACGCCCGCCACCACCGCGACCTTGCGGATCTTCTTGGCGAGATCCATCACCGTCGCCAGCACGTCACCCGCCGTCTTCGCGCCGCGCACGACCTCCAGCAGCTTCATGACATTGGCGGGCGAGAAGAAGTGCATCCCCACCACGTCCTGCGGCCGCTTCGTCACCGCGGCGATCTCGTCGATATCGAGATAGGAGGTGTTGGAGGCGAGGATCGCACCCTGCTTCGCGATGCTGTCCAGGCGCGTGAAGATGTCCTTCTTCACGTCCATATTCTCGTACACCGCCTCGATGATGAGGTCGCAGTGCGCCAGATCGTCGAAGTTCAGCGTGGGGGTGAGGGCGTTCATCGCCGCTTCCACCTGCTCGGCCTTCATGCGGCCCTTCGCGGCGGTCGCCTCGTAATTCTTGCGGATGATGCCGGTGCCGCGATCCAGCGCCTCCTGAGCCATCTCGACGATCGTCACGGGAATGCCCGCCGTCAGGAAGTTCATCGCGATGCCGCCGCCCATCGTGCCGGCACCGATCACACCGACGCGCGCGATCGGGCGCAGCGGCGTGTCGGCGGGGACGTCGTCGATCTTCGACGCCTGCCGTTCGGCGAAGAAGATGTGGCGCTGCGCGGCGGACTGCACGCCGAACATCAACCGCATGAATTCCTGCCGCTCGAACGCTATGCCGTCCGCGAAGCTGGCGCCGGACGCAGCCTTTTCGATGCAGGCGATGTTGGCGGCGGGCGCGTCGAAGCCCCGGAAGCGACGGGCATTGGCCTGGGCGAAGGCGGGGATGGCGGCCGGATCGCCCTTCACCTGCGCCTCGCTGGCGCGCGGGATCGGGCGCGCGGCCTTTACCTCGCGAGCGAAGGCGATGGCATCGTCAACCAAGCTGTCCTCGCCGGCGAGGCGATCGACCAGACCGCCCTGGTGCGCGACCTTGGCCGGGATGGGATCGCCCTTCGCCGTCATCTCCAGCGCCAGTTCGATACCCGCGACACGCGGCAGACGCTGCGTTCCGCCGGCGCCCGGCAGCAGGCCAAGCTTCACCTCGGGCGTCCCCAGCTTCGCGGAGGGGACGGCGGTCCGGTAATGGCAGCCCAGCGCGACCTCGCACCCTCCGCCCAACGCGGTCCCGTGGATCGCGGCGACGACGGGCTTGCTGGAGGCCTCGATCGTGTCGACGACGATCGGCAGCAGCGGATCGACCGGCGGCTTGGTGAATTCGGTGATGTCCGCCCCGGCGAAGAAGGTCCGGCCCTCGCAGCGGATGACCATCGCCTCGATCGAGGCATCCGCGACGCCTTCCTTGATCGCGGCGTCCAGACCCTGCCGGACCGCCGCCGACAGCGCGTTTACGGGCGGATTGTCGGAAATGATGACGAGAATTTCGCCGTGGCGCTCGGTGCGGATGGGGGACGTCATGCGCTGCTCTCTCTCCGGATTGGGTTGGCCGGCGCCATACCCATGCTTCTAAGATCGAGCGGACTATCGCCTTGACGCGGACGTAAAGCAACAGGGAAACGGGCCGACGACACGCGAGCGTGCCGCCAGACCCGATATTCTATCGCTTGCCCTAGCGGCAGCGGACCTGCGCGTTCTGGTCGATCGACTTGCCGGCCAGCGCGCCGGCCGCCGCGCCGAGAAGCGTGCCGACCGTGCGGTTGCGACCACCATCGATGACGCTGCCGAGGATGCCCCCGGCCGCGCCGCCGACGATCAGGCCGGTCGTGCCGTCCGACCGCTTGCAATAATAGCGCCCGTCATAGCCGGCATAGACGCGGTCGTCGGTCGCCAGCACCCGCTCGCGATATTGCGGACCGTCGCGATAGTCGGCCGCCGGGTCATAGCGGCCGTCATCCTGATAGCCGTTGCCGTACCGGTCGGGCGCCCGGCGATAGGGGCCGTTTGCGTCATATGTGTTGCGCGCGGCGCGATAGCGATCCACCTCCTGCCGGTAGATGTCATATTCGCGGTCGAAACGATCCTGCGCCGCACGGAAGCGGGCCTCATCCGCGCTCGACTGCGCGGCGGCAGGGGCGGCGATCAGCACTGCCGCGACCAGGGTCGAGGAGAGAAGGCGGGAAAGCATAGCGACGGATCCTCCGGCCCGCGAATCGGGCTGCGCCGATCGTTACGCCTGCGAAGCCGGATGGTTGCTGAACGCGTCCGTCAGGCCACGGTCAGGCGATGGTTACGAAGCTGTCCATCACCCGCTTGCGCCCGGCACTCTCGAAATCGATCTCCAGCTTGTTGCCCTCGATCTCCGCGATCGCGCCGTAACCGAACTTCTGGTGGAACACGCGCTGGCCCAGCGACAGATCGGTGCGGCCCTTGTTGCCAAGGCTGACGGCGCTGGTGCGCGTTTCGACAATGCGCTTGGGCGTCGCGGTGAAGGTCGACTGGCCCATCTGGCCCGCCGCCCGCTGCCAGCCGGGCCCCCGGCCGGTGCCGCGCGCGACATTGGCGAACGGGTCGGCATGTTCGGACCAGTTCGCCCGCCACAGGCTTTCGCCCCCCGACATGGTTGTCTCCGCCTCGATATGCTCGGGCGGCAGCTCGCCGACGAAGCGGCTGGGGATGGAGGAGGTCCATTGCCCGTAAATGCGCCGGTTGGCGGCGTGGATGATCGTCGCCCGACGCCGTGCCCGCGTGATCGCGACATAGGCGAGGCGACGCTCCTCCTCCAGGCTCTTCGTCCCGCCCTCGTCGATCGCGCGCTGCGAGGGGAACAGGCCTTCCTCCCAGCCGGCAAGGAAGACGGTGTCGAATTCCAGTCCCTTCGCGGCGTGGATCGTCATGATCGTGACCTCCGCCTGCCGGTTGTCGCCATCGCGCTCCATGACCAGTGAGACATGTTCGAGGAACGCGCCGAGCGACTCATACTCTTCCATCGCGCGCACCAGTTCGGACAGGTTTTCCAGTCGACCTGCCGCCTCCGCGCTCTTTTCCGCCTGCCACATCGCGGTGTAGCCGCTTTCGTCGAGGATCTGGCGGGCAAGTTCGGCATGGGGCAGCGAGGTCACCATGTCGCGCCAGCGCGCGATATCGCCGACCAGCCGGCCGAGCGAGCGACGCGCCTGCGGCGTCAGCTCATCCGTGTCGAGGATGCGTGCGGCCGCCAGCGTCAGCGGCAGCCCCTCCGCGCGGGCCAGCTGATGGACCTTGGCCAGCGCCTTGTCGCCCAGCCCGCGCTTGGGCGTGTTGACGATCCGTTCGAAGGCGAGATCGTCGGCTGGCTGATTTACCATGCGCAGATAGGCGATGGCGTCGCGGATCTCCAACCGCTCGTAGAAGCGGGCACCGCCGACGATGCGATAGGGCAAGCCGATCGCGATGAAGCGATCCTCGAACTCGCGCGTCTGGTGCTGCGCGCGAACGAGGATGGCGATATGGTCCAGCGTCGTACCGCCGCGCTGCGCCGCCTCGATCTCCTCGCCGACGCGGCGTGCCTCCTCCGGGCCGTCCCAGACGCCGAGGACGCGGACCTTCTCGCCGGCGTCCAGTTCCGTCCACAGCGTCTTGCCGAGTCGACCACTGTTGTGCGCGATCACCCCGCCCGCCGCGCCCAGGATATGCGGCGTAGAGCGATAGTTCTGCTCCAGCCGGATCACCTTCGCGCCGGGAAAATCCTTCTCGAAGCGCAGGATGTTTTCCACCTGCGCGCCGCGCCATGAGTAGATGGACTGGTCGTCGTCGCCCACGCAAGCGATGTTCTTCCGCTCCTGCGCCAGCAGGCGCAGCCAGAGATACTGGACGCTGTTCGTGTCCTGATACTCGTCGACCATGATATAGCGGAAGCGCTGCTGATACTGTTCAAGCACGTCGCGATGCGTGCGCAGGATGACGAGCATGTGCAGCAGCAGGTCTCCGAAATCGCAGGCGTTCACCGCCTTCAGCCGGTCCTGATATTGCTGGTACAATTCGCCGCCGCGCCCGTTGGCGTAGCGTTCGCTTTCGCCGGCATCGACATCGGCGGGGGCCAGCCCCTTGTTCTTCCATTCGTCGATCAGCCCGGCGAGGCTGCGCGCGGGAAAGCGTTTCTCATCGATATCGGCGGCGATGATGAGCTGCTTCAGCAGCCGCAACTGGTCGTCGGTGTCGAGGATCGTGAAGTTCGATTGCAGCCCGACGAGTTCGGCATGGCGGCGCAGCATCTTCGCGCCGATCGCGTGGAAGGTGCCGAGCCACGGCATCCCCTCCACCGCCTCACCGACGAGGCGCCCGACGCGTTCGCGCATCTCGCGCGCGGCGCGGTTGGTGAAGGTGACGGCCAGGATCTCGCTGGGCCATGCCTTGCGTGTGTAGAGCAGATGCGCGAGCCGCGCGGTGAGCGCGGCCGTCTTGCCGGTGCCGGCGCCCGCCAGCATCAGCACCGGGCCGTCGGTGGTCAGCACGGCCTCCCGCTGCGGGGGATTGAGGCCCTTCAGATAAGGCGGTTCGGCAAGGGACTGGTCGTTCACGATCGAACAGGTAGGGAACGATCCCGCGCGGAGCAACCGTCTGCGGGCGGTTGCATCGTCGTCATCTATCGGTCGCGATGTCGTCTTGGGATCGCAACGATCCGCGCCTAGGGGCCCGGTTGCCGGTGAGCGGCGACGGGCGGGGCCATCCGCCAGTACGCGGCCATGACAGGCGACGCAGGGCTTCTCCAGGAGGAAATATGACCTTCCGTAAATCCGCCGCAATCGCGGCGGCCGCTTTCGTGTGCCTGTCGCCGGTGGTGGCCCAGGCCGATACCGTGGGTCGGGTGCCCGTGCGCGCCACCGTGCGCCATGGAGATCTGAATCTTTCCAGCAAGACGGGACGCGATCTTCTCGCCAAGCGGATCGATCATGCCGTCCGCCGCGCCTGCGCATCGACGCTCGCTGGCCTGTCCGGAGCGGCGGACAGCCGTCGCTGCCGAGACGAGATGATGCGCGATGCCGATGTTCAGGTCGCGGCGCTGACCCGCGGTGCGCCGGTACAGGTTGCCGCCAACCGGTGACGCGTGAGAGCCGGCCGCGGCACTCGACCGCTGCCGGCTCCACCTTCCGATGGCCGTTGACGCATCCGGGCGCGGCGATCAGGAGGCGGCGATGACCGCTTCCGCCTTGCAGCCGACCGCCGGTTCGGCCCCGTCGCACGCCCGGGTTCTGTTCGCCAGCTTCGTGGGGACGGGAATCGAGTTCTACGACTTCTACGTCTACGCCACGGCGGCGGCGCTGGTCTTTGGCGAGCTGTTCTTTCCGGCCGGCGCGCCGGGCGCGCAGCAGCTGGCGGCCTTCGCGACGCTGGCGGTGGCGTTTTTCGCGCGGCCGGTGGGCAGCGTCGTGTTCGGTCATTTCGGCGACCGGATCGGGCGGAAGTCTACGCTCGTCGCATCGCTGTTGACGATGGGCGTGTCCACGACGCTGGTGGCGGCGCTGCCGACCTATGCCGACGCCGGCTGGATCGCGCCGGTCGCGCTTTGCCTGCTCCGATTTGGACAGGGCTTCGGTCTTGGTGGCGAATGGGGTGGCGCGGCGCTGCTGGCGGTGGAGCACGCGCCGCCGGGCTGGCGCGCGCGATATGGCAGCGCGCCGCAGCTGGGGGCGCCCGCCGGCTTCATCGCCGCCAATGGCCTGTTCCTTTTGCTGGGTCTGTGGCTGAGCCCGACGGAGTTTCGCGACTGGGGCTGGCGCATCCCCTTCGTCATCAGCGCGGCGCTGGTGGCGGTGGGCCTGTGGATCCGGCTGAAACTGACCGAGACGCCTGCCTTCTCCGCCGCGATCGAGGCCGCGCCACCGCCCGCCGTCCCCCTGGCGGAACTGCTGCGGAATCATGCCGGGGCGACGCTGGCGGGCACGACCGGGGCGATCGCCTGTTTCGCCGCCTATTATGTCGGCACCGCCTTTCTGCTCGGCTATGGCACGAAGACGCTGGGCTTTTCGATGCAGCAGTTCCTGTTGATGCAGCTGGGTGCGATCCTGTTCATGGCGGTCGGCATCTATGCGGCCGCGTGGCTGGCGGATCGCCGCTGGGACGAACGACGGGTGCTGGCGGGCGGCTGCGTCGCAACGATCTTCGTGGGCTTTACCATCGCCCCGCTGATGAGCGGATCGGCGGCGGGCGCCTTCGCCTTTCTATCGCTGACCTTGCTCGCGATGGGGTTCGTGTACGGCCCGTTGGGTGCATGGCTGCCGTCGCTGTTTCCCGCCCGCGTGCGCTACACCGGTGCGTCGATCGCGTTCAACGTCGCGGGCGTGATCGGTGGCGGGCTGACGCCGTTGATCGCGCAGGGGCTGGCGATGGAGCGGGGGCTGGCGGCGGTGGGCCTGTACCTGAGCGGAGCGGCTGCGATCAGCCTCGTCGCCTTGCTGATCGTCCGGCCCCGCCCCGCCGCCTGACGGATCAGGCCTGCCGCAGCAGCGTGATGCGCGCCTTGCCGTGGACGCGGGTGGCGTCGACCACGAAGCCATCCACCGTGATCTCCTCCGCCTTGGCGGTCTCGACGCTGACCCACGTCGCCGGCCCGATCCAGCCCAGCCGGCCCAGCTTGTCGAGCGCCACGGAGCCCGCGCCCGTTCCGTAAGGCGGGTCCATCATCACCAGATCGAGCGGCGCGGGCGCGGGGCCCAGTGCCATGACCGATGTGGCGCGCACATCGGCGCGGACACCCAGCTTCGCCAGATTGGCCTTTAACGCGTCGAGTGCTGCGCGATCCTGCTCGACGAACAGGCAACTGCCCGCGCCCCGCGACAGCGCCTCGATCCCCAGCGCACCCGATCCGGCGAACAGGTCCGCGACCGCCAGTTCATCGAAGCTGCCCAGCCGGCTGGCGAGCATGGAAAACAGTGCCTCACGCGTGCGATCCGCCGTCGGGCGGGTCGCGTCACCCTTCGGCGCGACGAGCGGGCGACCCCGCCACTGGCCTGCGATCACGCGCATCGCTCAGCGCCCCCGCCGGGGACCGCGACCGGCGGGCGGGCGCGCCGGGCCCGATCCGCCGGGGCGCGAAGGGGGGCGAGGACCGGCCGGTGAACCCGGACGGGCAGGCGGGCGAGGGCTCTCGGTGCCGCGCGGGGTTCGGGCACCACCACCCGAGGCAGTCGGGCTGGCGTCACGACGCGGCGAACGCGCGGGACGCTCATCGACTGGATCGCCGCGCTCGCCATATTGGGTAGGGCGACTGGGCCGGGTACGCGTACCCCAGCCACCCCGCGCAGGCGCCTGCGCGGCTGCCGGCCGGGCGGTGACGGCGCGCGGCGGGCGCGGTGCGGGCGCCGGGGCCGGGGCCGGCGGTGCCGCCACGGTCTGCGGCTTCGCATGGGGCGTCACCGTCACCAGCGTATCGAGATCGGCCCCCTTGCGGCGGCGTGGGCCCAGCGTCTGGCGGAAGGCGACCAGCTCGTGCTGGCGCACCTCACCGATCTCACCCACCGGCAGATCGCCGAGAATGAAGGGGCCATAGCGGGTGCGGATCAACCGGCTGACCTGCAGGCCCAGATATTCCAGCACCCGTCGCACCTCACGATTCTTGCCCTCGGTCAGCGTCAGCTCGATCCAGACGTTCGCGCCGGTCCGCCGTTCGAGATTGGCGTCGATCGAGCCGTAGCGGATGCCCTCGATCTCGATCCCGTCGATCAGGTCCTCCAGCTGCGCCTGCGTGATCTCGCCATAGGCGCGGGCGCGATAGGTGCGCTCTACACCCGTCGCTGGCAGTTCCAGCTCACGCTTCAGCCCGCCATCGGTGGTCAGCAGAAGCAGCCCTTCGGTGGCGAGGTCCAGCCGGCCGACCGGCACCAGCCGGGGCAGGTTGGCGGGAAGGCGGTCGTAGATGGTCGGCCGGCCGCGCGGGTCGCGTTCGGTCACCAGCAGGCCCGGCGGCTTGTTGAAGACGAACAACCGCGCCGCCGCCGGTGCCGCCACCGCCACGCCGTCGACCGTCACGCCCGTCAAAGAGCGCAGCACGGTCGCGGGTGTATCCAGCGTCACGCCATCCAGCGCTATGCGCCCCTCGGCGATCATTCGCTCCACCTCTCGGCGCGAGGCGATCCCGGCACGGGCGAGCAATTTGGCGATACGATCCCCTTCGGGACGGGCTTCTTCGGTCATGCCGCGCCGAATACAGCGGATTGTACGCCGGAGCGAAAAACTTTTGCGACCGGCGCGGCTCAGGCGCGTTACAATGCGGGTGCGTAATGAGCAGGGTGCAAGATGCTGTTCGGGAGGAAGAAACGTCAGATCGTCAGGCTTCTCGTCGTCGAGGATGAGCCGCTGGTCGCGTTCGACGCCGAACATTTCCTGAGCGACGCTGATTACGAGGTGGTCGCGACCGTCGATCGCGTCGTCGAGGCGATCGCAGTGCTGGAGGCGCAGTCGGTCGATCTGGTGCTGGTCGACGTGAATCTGGCCGACGGGTCTGGACTGGACGTGGCGCGCGCGGCGCGCGACCAGGGTATCCCCGTGATGTTCGTCACCGGCGCCTTTCCGCCGGAGGCCGCCCCGCTGGCATCGGGTGTCCTCAGCAAGCCCTATGCGGCGCGCGACCTGCTCGCCGCGATCGCCGCGATCGAGGAGGAACGGGGCGGACGAACGCCGCGGCGCCTGCCGCCCGGGTTCCAGCTGTTCCAGCCGGCGGGCTGATGGGCTCGCGCGGGACGGCTTCCCTTGCCGCCGCTCCGCGCTATGGTCCGCCGATGCAGTCGAAGACGATCCAGCGATGAGCGGCGCCGGGGTGGGCGCGGGCCTGAAACCCTATGTCGAGAAGGAGCCGATCGCGGCCTTCCTGCTCGGCATATCGTCGGGCTTCCCCTATGCGATGATCGGCGCGACACTGACGACGCGGCTGGCGCAGAACGGCATCGACAAGAAGACGATCACCGCCTTCACGCTCGCCTTCTTCGTCTATAATCTGAAGCCGCTATGGGCGTGGGCGGTGGATGGCGTGCGCCTGCCCGTGCTGGGGCGGCTGGGCCAGCGGGTTTCCTGGATGCTGCTGGCGGGCGCGCTGGTGATGGCGGCGGTCGCCAATCTGGCGCTGGTCGATCCGGGCGCCGATCTGGGTGCGACCGTGACCGCTGCGCTGCTGGTCGGTCTGGCGGGCGCGACCTTCGATATCGTGATCGACGCCTATCGGATCGAAACGCTGAAGCCGTATCAGCTGGGCGTCGGTTCCGGCATGACGCAATATGGCTGGCGGATCGGTTCCGTCGCGGCAGGCGGCCTCGCGCTGGTGCTTGCGGCGCGCACGGGCTGGTCGATCGCATATCTCGCCTGCGCCGCCTTCGCGCTGCCGGCGATGCTGGTCGCGCTGGTCATGGGAGAGCCCGTCCGGCACCGTGACCCGGTCGAACGCCGGGGTCTCGCGGAATTGTGGCAGTCAATCGCGGGACCGTTCGTGGAGTTCTTCCGCCGGCAGGGCGCGTTCGTCGTGCTGGCGTTCATCCTGGTGCACAAGATCGGCGACACGCTGGGGCAGCTGGTAGTACGGCTGCTGTTCAACGACCTAGGCTACACCAATGACGAGATCGCGCTCTACGATGTCGGCGTCGGGTTCTGGGCCTATCTGATCGGCATCTTTATCGGCGGCGCGCTGTATGCGCGACTGGGGTTGAAACGGTCGGTCCTCATCAGCCTGATCCTGATGGCGGTGTCCAATGCCAGCTTCGCCGCGCTCGCCGCCGCCGGGCACAGCAATTGGGGAATGGCCGGCGCGATTGGGTTCGAGAATATCGCGAGCGGTATCGGCGGCGTGACCGTGATCGCCTATTTCTCGGCGCTATGCGACCTGCGCTTCACAGCCGCGCAATATGCGCTGATCTCCGCCGCCGCGAGCGCGGTGGGACGGATCCTTACCGGGACGACCGCAGGCTGGCTGGTCGAGCGAATGGGCTATGTGAACTTCTACCTGCTGACGACGGTCGTGGCGTTGCCGGGTGTCGCGCTGTTCTGGTGGATGGCGCGAACGGGACTCGTCGACGAGTCGATCGGCAGCGCGGGCATCGAGGGGAAGGGCGACGCGCGGCGCGGCGAAAGCTAACCGCCGTCATTCGCCATTCGATCGTCGAAGAGCCCGAACAGCAGGGTTGAGGCGTACATCGCCACCGCCCGATCCCGCGCCATCGTGCCCGCCCATTTGCGCATGTCGAAGGCGGCGTTCTGCAGCGAGGTAAGCGCCTGCGCCGCTATGAGCGCGTCGACCGGCCGGCACGATCCCTCCGCCACCCCGTCCATGATCGTGCCGGCGTAGCGGCGCGCGATCCTGTTCCATCGCTCCACCATCGCCTCCCGGTCGCCGGGGGGCAGGCCGGCAAGCGCGGTGGTACGCAGCAACGGTGCCGATTCGGCGAACTGCACGTCCAGCAGGGTCGCGATGGTGCTGGCCAGCCGCTGCCAGTGCGTGCCGCCCAGCGCGTCCGCCATATCCTGCGCCGCGGAGATCGTGCCGAAGGTACGCTGGTAGCAGGCGAGCACCAGCTCGTCCTTCGCATCCAGATGATGGTAGAAGCTGCCCTTCGTCACGTTCAGCTCCGACGCGATCCGCTGCACCGACGCACCGCGATAGCCGAGCGCGTTGATGAGCCGTGTCGCCGCCAGCAGGAACGCCGCGCGCCCGGGTTCCGCCTCCTCATGCGTCAGGTCCAGCAGCAGCGGCGACCACGCCGCGCCCGGCCCGGCGATGCCGTGCGCGAACACATCCATCAGGCGGTTCTCGACCCGGTCATACTGGGCGGGATCGTAGCGCGTGATCCAGTATGGCAGCCAGAAGCTGTTTTCCAGCAACACGTGCGCGCGGGCACTGTTCAGGTCCTTCTGCAATCGGCTGGCCGGTTCGCCCCACAGATTGCGGGTCAGTCGGAAGACGCGCTGCCAGCCCGCCATCAGGCGGCTGCGGATCGGCTCTTCCGTCGCGCGCAGATCGGACAGGACGGCCAGTTGCGTATCCGTGCCCGCCGCGATCCGGTGAAGCCGCGCCATGTTGAGCGACAGGAAGCGCGCCACCCGGTCGCGAGGAGTCGGCAGGGTGGCGGCATCCTCCAGCATCTCCGTCAGGCGGTCGAGCGTATGTTCGAACGCGGCGGCGGCGAGATCCTCCTTGCGGCGAAAATAATAGGTGACGCTGGTGGTATTCAGCCCAACCCGGCGCGCGACGTCGGCGAAGGTCATGCCGCGTGCGGACTGTTCGTTGATCGCCTCCGCCGCCGCGGCCAGGATCGCGTCCCGCTTCGCCCGGAACCGTCGCGTGCCTGTGCCCATGTCTTCGCTGGTGTCCATGACCCGCGACTGTAGCAGCGCTGATTTGAACGTACAGTGCGTTGTTTTCCATGAAAGGCGACCTGCTTTACCGAAGAACGGGTACGGTCTACGCTGCGGGCAGAACCGAATAATTGAGAGGCATCGCCGATGGATTTTACGCTTAGTGCGCGCGAGACGGAGTTCCGCGACCGGGTGCGGGCCTTCATCGATCGACACATCCGACCGCGCGACGCCGAATACCACCGCCAGGCGGCGGAAGGCGAGCGATGGAAGATCCTGCCGGTGATCGAGGAGGTAAAGGCCATCGCCCGCGAGGAAGGGCTGTGGAATCTCTTCATGCCGCCACAGTCGGGGCGGGCGCATGTCGACGACAGCTTCCAGTTCGAGGGCGAGCAGCTGACGAACCTGGAATATGCCCTGTGCGCCGAAGAGATGGGTCGCATCGGCTGGGCCAGCGAATGCTTCAACTGCTCTGCGCCCGACACCGGCAATATGGAGGTATTCCACCGCTACGGCACGCGGGCGCAGAAGGAGCAGTGGCTGCGCCCGCTGATGCGCGGCGAGATGCGTTCCGCCTTCCTGATGACGGAGCCGGCGGTGGCCTCTTCCGACGCCACCAATATCGAGACGTCGATGGTGCGCGACGGCGACCACTATATCGTCAACGGCCGCAAATGGTGGTCGTCCGGCGTCGGCGATCCGCGCTGCAAGGTCGCGATCCTGATGGGCAAGACCGACTTCGATGCCGAGAAGCATCGGCAGCAGTCGATGCTGATCCTCGACCTGTCGACGCCCGGCGTCCGGGTGGAGCGGATGCTGTCCGTCTATGGCTATGACCACGCGCCGCACGGACATGGCGAAGTGGTGCTGGAAAATGTCCGCATCCCCGCCAGCAACATGCTGCTGGGCGAGGGGCGCGGGTTCGAGATCGCGCAGGGGCGACTTGGACCGGGGCGCATCCATCACTGCATGCGGACGATCGGCGTGGCGGAGGCGGCGATCGCGTCGATGGCGCAAAGGCTGCAATCGCGCGTCGCCTTCGGCAAGCGGATCGCCGATCACAGCGTGTGGGAACAGCGCATCGCGCGGGCGCGCATCGATATCGAGATGACGCGCCTCCTTTGCCTGAAGGCGGCGGACATGATGGACAAGGCGGGCAACAAGGCCGCCCAGCTGGAAATCGCGATGATCAAGGTGCAGGCGCCGACCATGGCGCTGGCTATCCTGGACGATGCGATCCAGGCGCATGGCGGCGGCGGCGTAAGCGCTGATTTCGCCCTGGCGCATGAGTGGGCGTCGGTTCGGACGCTCCGCTTCGCAGATGGCCCCGACGAGGTGCACAACCGCGCCATCGCGCGGGCGGAGTTCCGGCGCTGGCAGACGAACGATGCCTGATCCGGCGATCGACTGCGAACGGCTGGCGGCATGGCTGGCGTCGAACGTTCCAGGCTTTTCAGGCGCGGTGACGCTGACGAAATTTCCCGGCGGCCAGTCCAACCCGACCTATCGGCTGGATTCGCCGGGAGGTAGCCTGGTGCTTCGGCGCAAGCCGTTCGGGCCGATCCTGCCATCCGCCCATGCGGTAGAACGGGAATATCGGGTCATCGCGGCGCTTCATCCCACGGGTTTTCCGGTGCCTATGCCGGTTGCGCTGTGCGAGGATGCCGACGTCATCGGCGCGCCTTTCTACGTAATGGAGCGCGTCGAGGGGCGGACGATCTGGGACGGCACGATGCCGGATGCGACGCCCGATGACCGGCGGGCCCATTATCATGCGATGATCGACACGCTCGCGGCGCTGCACGCGATCGCTCCCGACGCGGTGGGACTGGGCGATTACGGCCGTCCGGGCAATTACTTCGAGCGGCAGGTCGCGCGCTGGACGAAACAGTATCGCGCATCCGAAACGGAAACCATGCCAGCGGTCGAGCGGCTGATCGAATGGCTGCCCCGCACGCTGCCGCAACAGGATCGGATCGCGATCGTCCATGGTGACTACCGCATCGACAACCTCGTCTTCGCGCCCGATGGGCCGCGCGTTTCGGCCGTGCTCGACTGGGAGTTGTCGACGCTCGGCGACCCGTTGGCGGATTTCAGCTATCTGCTGATGAATTGGGTGACGGAGCCGGAGGGGCGATCCGGCGTCATGGGGCGGACGGGACCCGAAACGGGCATTCCCACGCAGGAGGAGGCGGTCGCGCGCTATTGCGCGGCCACGGGGCGCGATGGCGTGCCTCGGCTGGATTGGTACTTCGCCTACAATCTCTTCCGCCTCACGGGGATCGTGCAGGGCATCAAGAGGCGGATCGTCGACGGCACCGCGTCCAGCGCGCAGGCGGCGGAGACGGCGGCGCGCGTCCATGCGCTTGCCGATGCGGCATGGGGTTTTGCGGAAAGGGCGGGGGCATGATGCGTTTCGAGGGCAAGTCGGTAATCGTGACCGGTGCCGGATCGGGGATCGGCCGCGCGGCCGCCATCGCCTTTGCCGCAGAGGGCGCGCGCGTCATCGTCGCGGATCGCAGCGACGGAGCGGACGAAACCGCCGCGCGGATCGGCGAGGCGGCGATCGCGATCCGGATGGATGCGGGTGACGAGGGGGACGTGATCCGCACCGTCGCGCTGGCGATGGAGCGGCATGGCGGGGTGGACGTGATGTTTGCCAATGCCGGTATCTCGGGCGGCTTGCCCGGTCTGTTCGATACCGACACCGCGCTGTTTGCGGAGGTGCTGCGCATCAACCTGATCGGCCCGTTCCTTGCGGTCCGCCATGCGGCACCCCGGATCGCGGAGCGTGGCGGCGGTGCCATCGTCCTGACGGCCAGTGTCGCCGGGTTGCGATCGGGCGCGGGATCGCCCGCCTATTCCGCATCGAAGGCGGGGGTCATCAATCTGGCCCAGGTCGCGGCGCAGCAACTGGCGGGATCGGGCGTACGGGTGAACGCATTGCTGCCGGGGCTGACCGAAACCGGAATGACCGCCCCCGTGTTCGATCACGCGCGGGGCGTGGGGAAGGAGGATAGAATCGGCCGGCTGAACCCCCTGCGCCGGGCTGGCCAGCCTGACGAACTGGCGCGCGCCGCGCTTTTCTTGTCCAGCGATGACGCAAGTTACGTTAACGGCCACGCCTTGGTTGTTGACGGGGGCCTGTCGTCCAGCCATCCCGTGACCCGGCAAGATTTCGGCCGGACCGCTGCGTGACGGAAGCAGTTGTCGAGCGCCGATAGGTATGTCTCGACATCTCCTCCTAAATGGATGCGAACCGGCGCAATATGGCTTCATTCAATATTCATCATTCGCAGACGGGCGACGGCGCGGTTTTGCGGGCGATTGACCAGTCGCACCTTATGATCGCGTTCGACCTAGACGGGCACATCGTCTGGGCCAATGAGCGGTTTCTGACACTGATGGACTATACGCTGGACGATCTGGTCGGTCAGCATCACCGGATCTTCTGCGAGCCGGCTGACATCGCCTCGCCCGACTATGCCCGCTTTTGGGAACAGCTTGGGCGTGGCGTGTTCGATGAAGGCACTTATCGCCGACGCGCGCGGGATGGGCGAACGATCTGGCTGCGGGCGAGCTACAACCCGATCTTGGGTGCCGACGATCGCCCCGCCTATATTCTGAAGGTCGCGGCCGATGTGACCGGACAGATGCACCTCGACGAGCAGGATCGCGCCCGTCGCGTGGCGATCGACGAATCACAGGCCGTCATGGAATTCGGTCTCGATCGTCGCGTATTGGCGGTCAACGATCCGTTTCTCGCGCTGCTGGGGTATGAGCGGGACGCGGTGCTGGGGCGGGACCATGCCATATTCTGCGCGCCGGACTATGCCGCATCGCCTGATTATGACCGCTTCTGGATGCGCCTGCGCGAGGGGCAGTTCGTCGCCGGTCGATTCGAGCGGGTGGCAGCGGACGGTTCGCGCCGTTGGGTGCAGGCGACCTACACCCCGATCCTGGATGCCAGTGGCCGGCCGAGCCGTATCATCAAGTTCGCGTCCGACGTAACCGCGCAGGTTCAGCAGGAGCGACAGGTCGAACAACGTCTGGACGAGACCGAGCGCCTGGGACGCGAGGCGGAAACCCGGCGTGTGCAGGTCGAGGCGATGCTCGACCGACTGGGGCAGGTGGTGAACACGATTTCCACCATCGCGACGCAGACGAACCTGCTGGCGCTGAACGCCACGCTGGAGGCATCGCGGGCGGGCGAGGCGGGGCGCGGCTTTTCGGTCGTGGCGCTCGAGGTCAAGAAGCTGGCAGAACTCACGCGCAAGGCCACGCGCGATGCCCGCGACATGATGGCGAACTGAGGCGTTGCTATCCGCCCGGCCGCCGACTAGGGCGCCGGACCGATCTTTTCCATCAAGGAGCCCGTGACCGTCATGGCCGCGAACCGTACCTTTTCGATCATCAAGCCCGATGCCACCCGCCGCAACCTGACCGGCGCGGTCACCAAGATGCTGGAGGAGGCCGGCCTGCGCGTCGTCGCATCCAAGCGCGTGCAGCTGACGCGGGAGCAGGCCGAGGGCTTCTACGCCGTCCATAAGGAGCGCCCGTTCTTCAACGACCTGGTCGGCTTCATGATCTCCGGCCCGGTGGTCGTGCAGGTGCTGGAAGGCGAGAACGCCGTGCAGCGCAACCGTGACATCATGGGCGCCACGAACCCCGCCAATGCCGAGCCGGGCACGATCCGCAAGGAACTGGCGGAGTCGATCGAGGCGAATTCGGTCCATGGATCGGACTCGGACGAGAATGCCGCGATCGAGATCGCCTATTTCTTCCAGCCTGACGAGATCGTCGGCTGATGATCCCGTGGCGACTGCGGCGTGCTTCGATCGACGATGCCGCCGCGGTCGCACTGGTGGCGCAGGCGAGTTTCCTCGACACCTTCGCGGGCCTGCTGTCCGGTCCCGACATCATCGCGCATGTGAGCCGCAAGAGTTCGGCCGAGGCGTTTGCAGGCTGGGCGAGCGATCCAGACGCGGTGCTGACACTCGCCGAACATCCGCACGGCGCGGCGCCGGTCGGCTATTCGCTGCTGACCCCTCCTGCCGAGGTCGGCGACATCGGGCCCGGTGATATCGAACTGCGGCGAATCTATACCTTGGCGTCGGCGCGTGGCACGGGGCTGGGTGCCTCACTCATGTCGCAGGCGCTGTGCGATGCCCGAGAGCGCGGCGCTCGGCGAATGCTGCTGGGCGTGTTCGCCGGCAATGGCCGCGCCCGTGATTTCTATGAACGGCAAGGCTTCGTCCCGATCGCGGAGCGTCGATTCAGGATCGGCGAAACGCTGCACGACGACTTTATCTACGCGCGGGATCTGTAGAGGATCAGGGCTTCAGCCGCGCCCATGCGGCATCCAGCGCCGCCTGATCGCCCCCGCGTTGACGCAGACGCAAGCCCTTCAGATGCAACGCGCGGCCGCGGATGAAGCCCAGCGCCCGCCCGTTGGTCGACCAGACGATGTCGTAAATGCCGGTCGCGGTACGGGCAGTGTCGCCATCCCAATAACGGACCGTCAGCAGCACGGGCAACCGCCCGGTCCGATCGTCGGGGCCATGATCGGTGAGCGACAGCAGTGGATCACGGAACCAGCTCAGCTCGATCGCCGGATCGCCGGACGGCCGCTGCGGCGCAATGCCCAGCGCCTTCGGGAAGGTGACGGTGGCATCGGACAGGTCGTGCCGTTCGTCCTTCAGTGCAAGTGATTCGCCATCGCGCGCGGGGGTTCCGATCAGCTCGATGCGCGCGCGCTCGCGGGCCGTTTCCGCCTGCTCGGTCGCCTTTTCGACACGGGCATCGCGCTTGTCCGACCAGCTGAGCCACAGCGTCAACGCACCGATAACGAGGCCGGCGACCGCCACCGCCTCCGCCAGGCTGACCCAGCGGCGTCGGGTCGCCGCGGCCTCCCGACGTTCCTCCGGCGTGGCGCTCATCGGCCGCCGGCCTCCAGCAATTCGGCGGGCGCGGCGAGTTCCCAACTGCGCGCGATACGATCCTCGATCATCGTCCAGTCCGTGTTCGTCGACAGGTCGACCGTATCCCAGCCATCGGCTGTCCGGACGCTGAATGCTGGCTCAGCCTGATCCAGTCTTACGAAGGCCGCGCCCTCCACGGTGAAGGCCGTCTTGCCCTCGTCATTTCGCTCCTCCGTTCCGGGGAGCAGCAGGGCGATGTCACGCAAGCGTGTCTGGAAATCGTTCATTGGTCACGAACTCCGTCAGGATTCGCGGGTATAACGCATGTTCGGCGGTCAGGACGCGTGCGGCCAGATCGGCGGCAGTGTCGCCGGGCAGGATCGGCACGCGCGCCTGACCCAGCACCGCGCCGCCATCCAGTTCCTCGGTCACGACATGGACCGAGCAGCCCGCCTCCGCATCGCCCGCATCGATCGCACGCTGATGCGTGTCGAGACCCTTGTATTTGGGCAGCAGCGAGGGATGAATGTTGATGATCCGCCCGCGCCACCGCGCAACGAAATCGTCCGACAGTAGCCGCATATAGCCCGCGAGCGCGATCACCTCGACCCCCGCAGCCCTGAGGGCTGTATCGAGCGCATCCTCATAGGCGGCCTTGCCGATGCCACGCGGGGACAGGGCGAAGGTTTCAAGGCCGCGATCCCGCGCCCAGGTCAGCCCGGGCGCTTCCGGCTTGTCGGATGCCACGAGCGCGACGTGATAGCCGCGCGCCTGCTCCACCAGCGCCATCATGTTGGAGCCGCGCCCCGAAAGGAGGATGCCGACGCGCGTCATGCCGCGTGCGTCGCCATCCAGTCCGCCTTCGCGCTCCATGTGCCCGCCGCGCCGCGCACCGTGCAGCCGCGCGCGCCCTGTTCCACGCGGCCGATCCGGTGCACGGTTTCGCCCGCCGCCTGCAATGTTGCGGCGACGTGATCGGCGCGATCCTCCGCGACGATGACGACCATGCCGATGCCGGTGTTGAAGGTGCGCGCCATCTCTTCTGGTTCGATCTGCCCCTGCGCCTGCAGGAACGCCATCAGCCGGGGAAGAGGCCAGGCATCGGCATCGATCGTCGCGTGGGTGTCGGCGGGCAGGACGCGCGGCACGTTCTCCAGCAGGCCGCCGCCGGTGATGTGCGCGAGGCCCTTGATCGCGCCCTCGCGCAGCAACGGCAGCAGGCTGGCGACGTAGATTCGGGTCGGTGCCATCAGCGCGTCGATCAGCAGCCGATCCTGGTCGAACAGCGCGGGGCGATCGAGCTTCCACCCCTTGTCCGCCGCGAGTCGGCGCACCAGCGAGAAGCCGTTGGAATGGACCCCCGAGGAACCAAGGCCGAGGATCACGTCGCCCGCGGAGACCTGCGTTCCATCGAGCAGCCGGTCCCGCTCGACCGCGCCGACGCAGAAACCGGCAAGGTCATAATCGCCAGGCGCGTACATGCCCGGCATCTCGGCCGTCTCGCCGCCAATCAGCGCGCAACCGGCCTGCCGGCAACCCTCCGCGATCGAGGCGATGACACGCTCGGCCACGCCCGACTCCAGCTTGCCGCTGGCGTAATAGTCGAGGAAGAACAACGGCTCCGCACCCTGAACGATCAGATCGTTGGCGCACATCGCGACCAGATCGACGCCGACGCCCTCGTGCCGGTCCCATTCGATCGCCAGCTTCAGCTTGGTGCCGACGCCGTCATTGGCGGCGACGAGCAGCGGATCGGTGAAGCCTGCCGCTTTCAGGTCGAAGAGGCCGCCAAACCCCCCAAGGTCCGCATCTGCGCCGGGCCGCCGCGTACTGCGCGCCAGCGGCGCGATCGCGCGGACCAGCGCATTGCCCGCCGCGATCGAAACGCCGGCATCGGCATAGGTATAGGTGTGTGTGGGGGGGGTGTCGGAGGAGGGCTGCGTATCGCTCATGATCGCCGCCTAGCCATATCGCGCTTGGATTTCCACGCCCGCTTCTGCAAAAGCGGTCTGACATGGCCCGCCGTCCGATCGTTTTCGCCGCCCTGACGGCCCTGACCGCCGCCACCGCCGTGCTGGCGCAGATCGAGGGGACGGGGCGCGGCGTCGCGCCGGTCGATGGCGGCGGCGCCTTCGAGGTCAGCGGCGTACGCGTCGACGTCGGCGCAAAGACGGCGGAGGCGGCGCGGCTGGGCGGCTGGCGGCTGGCGCAGCGCAAGGCATGGGTGCAGCTGTCGCGCCGGCTGGGTGGGCCGGGAACATTATTGTCCGATTCCACGCTGGACCAGCTGGTATCCGGAATCGTCGTGGAGCGCGAGCAGATCGGGCCGGGTCGCTATATCGCGCAATTGGGCGTCCTGTTCGACCGCAACCGCGCGGGGTCGATCCTGGGGATCGCGCCGGATGCGGGCCGATCCGCCCCCATGCTGGTCGTGCCGCTGATGTGGTCCGCCGGTGTCGGCCAGGTGTTCGAGGCGCGCGGGCCATGGCAGCAGGCTTGGGCGCGTTTCCGCACCGGCAACAGCAGCGTCGATTACATCCGTCCGGCAGGCACGGGCGCGGATGCGCTGTTGCTGAACGTCGGCCAAGTGACACGGCCGGGACGCACGTGGTGGCGCCGGATCATCGATCAATATGGGGCGGCGGACGTGCTGGTGCCCGTCGTACGCCTGCACCGGCAATGGCCGGGCGGCCCGGTGGTCGGAGTGTTCGAGGCTCGCCACGGGCCCGACGATACGCCGCTCGGCCGCTTCACCTTGCGGGTCGGCAGCGCGGAGGGAGTCCCGCAATTGCTGGACGTCGGCGTCCAGCGACTCGACGCCCTCTATCAGCAGGCGCTGCGTGAGGGCAGGCTGTCGCCCGATGGCGCGCTGACTCCGCCGCCAGACCCCAATGCGACGCCGGAGGCCGTCCCCGAAGACGATACGCTCGGCGCGGGTGACGTGGTCGATCTGAATGCGCTTCCGACCGGCACCACGCTGACGCTGCAATATGACACGCCCGGCGTTGCCAGCGTCGCCAATACCGAGGCGCTTGTTCGCGCGCTGCCCGGCGTCCGTAGCGCCGGCACCAGCAGCCTGGCGCTGGGCGGCGTGTCGCTGATGCGCGTCGTGGTGGATGGCGATCCTGCCGCGTTCCAGCGGGCGCTGGAGGCGCGCGGCTATCAGGTCGCGGTATCGGGCACGACGCTGCGCATCCGCCGGGCCGAACCCACAGGGACCGCGCCCACCGGATGAACCAGATGGCGCTTCCCCTCGACCGGCCGGCGGGCGGCCGGGACGAAGCGTTCCTGACCGGCCCCTCGAACCTTGGCGCGGTAGGGATGCTGGAACGCTGGCGCGAATGGCCGGTGCGCAGCGCCCTGCTGACCGGGCCCGCGCGGTCCGGCCGTACGCTGCTCGCATCGTGGTTTGCGCGCAGCAGCGGCGCGGTCGTCATCGACGACGCACCGGATCAGCCGGAAGAGGCGGTGTTCCACGCTTGGAACCGGGCGCAGGAGACCGGGCGGCCGCTGCTCATCGTCGCGCATGCGCCACCGCCCGGCTGGGCGGTTGGCCTTCCCGATCTGGCGACGCGGCTGGCGGCTAGTCCGCTGGCGGTGATCGGGCCACCCGACGACGTTCTGGCCCGCGCGCTGATCGTCCAGCAGTTCGACCGGCGGACACTGGCCGCCCCACCCGAATTGGTCGATTGGCTGCTCGCCCGGACCGAGCGCTCGCATGCAGCGATCGAGGCTGTCGTCGCGGCGCTGGACCGACTGTCACTGGAACGTCGCCGTCGTCTGTCTATTCCGCTGGCCCGTACCCTGTTGATCGACGCCGGACTGCTCGCCGGCCCCCCGGAGGATTCATGACCCGCCCCGCCCATATCGCCCCCCTCAGTCGACCGGAGGACGATGCCAGCACGCCCGAGCCCAACGACCGTTACTTCAATCGCGAACTGTCATGGCTGGCCTTCAACCGCCGGGTGCTGGAGGAGGCGTGCAACGGTGCACATCCATTGCTGGAACGGCTGCGCTTCCTGTCGATCTGCGGATCGAACCTCGACGAGTTCTTCATGGTCCGGGTGGCGGGGCTCAAGGGGCAGCAGGCGCAGGACGTCGATCGCCGCTCAGCCGACGGCCTGACGCCGGGGCAGCAGCTCGCGGCGATCGTGGCGGAGGCCGATCGCCTGATGGAAAGCCAGCAGGCGGTCTGGAGCGACGTGCGCACGCTGCTCGACGAGGCGAACCTGCACGTCCTGCGCCGTGACGCGGTGACGGAGGAGGCGGACGGATGGCTGGAGGAGCATTTCCGCGATCAGATCTTCCCGACGCTGACGCCGCAGGCGCTCGATCCGGCGCATCCCTTTCCGTTCATTCCCAACAAGGGGCTGTCGATCATCTTCGACCTGGAGCGGATCGCCGACCGGGAGCCTATTCGTGAGGTCGTGATGCTGCCCGCGACGACGCCTCGTTTCGTCCGGTTGCCGGGGGCCGACGCACGTTACATCTCCGTGGAATCGATCGTGAAGCGATTCGCGCCGCTGATCTTCCCCGGCTATGTCGTCCACGGCGCGGCGGCGTTCCGCGTACTGCGCGACAGCGATATCGAAATCGAGGAAGAGGCGGAGGATCTGGTCCGCTATTTCGCGAAAGCGATCAAGCGTCGCCGGCGCGGGCGCGTCATCCGTCTGGAGCTGGAGACGGGGATGCCCGACAGCCTGGCCGCCGTGTTGAAGGGCGAGCTGGGCGGCGCGGATGCGATCATCACCGAGAGCGGGCATCTGCTCGGCATCGCGGATCTCGCCATGCTGGTCGACGAGGATCGGCCCGACCTGAAATTCCCGCCGCTGACCCCGCGCTTTCCCGAGCGAATTCGCGAATTCGACGGCGACTGCTTCGCCGCGATCAGCGCGAAGGACATCGTCGTCCATCACCCGTACGAGACGTTCGAGGTCGTCATCGCCTTCCTGAAACAGGCGGCGGCCGATCCAGACGTGATCGCGATCAAGCAGACGCTGTACCGCGCGGGCAAGCAGTCCGCCATCATCGCCGCGCTGGTCGCGGCGGCGGAGGCGGGCAAGTCCGTCACCGCCGTGGTCGAACTGAAGGCGCGATTCGACGAGGAGCAGAACCTCCTCTGGGCGTCCCAGCTGGAGCGGGCGGGCGTGCAGGTCGTCTATGGGTTCATCGACTGGAAGACGCACGCGAAAGTGTCGATGGTCGTCCGCCGGGAAAATGGCAGCGTGCGCACCTACTGCCATTTCGGGACGGGCAACTATCACCCCGTCACCGCGCGAATCTACACCGATATCAGTTACTTCACCGCCGATCAGGCGATCGGGCGCGATGCGGCGCAGATGTTCAACTACATCACCGGCTATGTCGAACCGCGCGACATGAACTGCATCGGCCTGTCCCCGCTCGACCTGCGCGAGCGGCTCGAAGGGCTGATCGATGCGGAAATCGCGCACGCCCGAGCGGGTCGCCCGGCGGCGATCTGGGCCAAGATGAACTCGGTCGTCGATCCGAAGATCATCGATAAGCTGTACGAGGCGAGCGGCGCCGGTGTGCAGATCGACCTCATCATCCGGGGCATCTGCTGCCTGCGCCCGCAGGTGGAGAACATGTCGGAAAACATCCGGGTGAAGTCGGTCGTCGGCCGCTTCCTCGAACACAGCCGCATCTGGGCGTTTGGCAACGGCAAGGCGCTGCCGAATGATGGCGCACGCCTCTACATCTCGTCGGCGGACTGGATGCCGCGCAATTTCGACCGCCGCGTCGAATATATGCTGCCGATCACCAATCCGACGGTGCACGACCAGATTCTCGATCAGGTGATGGTCGCCAATCTGCTGGATGACGAGCAGAGCTGGATCCTGGGGCCCGATGGAGAATATACCCGCGTCGTCCCAAGCGAGCGGCCGTTCAACTTGCACCGCTATTTCATGACCAATCCGTCGCTGTCGGGGCGTGGCGCCGCGCTGGAGAAGGTGCCGACGCTCCTGCTCAGGACGATTTCATGAGCCTGCTCGCGCGGCTGCCCGGGGCCGGCTCGGCAAAGGCCATACGGCCCCGGATCGCGATTATCGACATCGGCTCCAATTCGGTCCGCCTCGTCGTCTATCAGGGGCATCCGCGCGTCCCGGCGATCCTGTTCAACGAAAAGGTGATGGCGGGTCTGGGGCGGGGGCTGGCGGAAACGGGCAGCATCGACGCCAGCTCGCTGAGCCTCGCCAATCAGGCGCTGGCGCGCTTCGCCGCCGTCCTGCGAGAGATGGAGGTGGCAGAGGTCCGCACCGTCGCCACCGCCGCTGTACGCGACGCCGCGAATGGGCAAGAGCTGATCGACGCTGCGACGGCGTTGGGGCTGACGGTCGAGACCCTGTCTGGTGAGCAGGAGGCAACAGGCGCGGGCCTCGGCGTCCTGTCCGGCATCCCCGGGGCGGACGGAATCGTCGGTGATCTTGGCGGCGGCAGCCTGGAACTGGTGCGGGTTCGCGCAGGCAAGATCGAGGATCGCGTATCGTTCCCGCTCGGTGTCCTGCGGATCGCCGGCCTGCGTGGCAAGCAGCTCGATAGCCGCGTCACGCCGCTGATCGACGCGGCGGGCTGGGCGGGGAAGGGGGCCGGGCTGCCCTTCTATCTGGTCGGCGGGTCGTGGCGGGCGCTGGCGCGGCTGGACATCAGCCAGAATGATTATCCGCTGCCCGTCGCGCATCAATATGTGATGGACCCGGCGGTCGTGGCGCGGCTGGGGCGCAGCGTCGTGCATATGGGCAAGGCCTCGTTGCGCAGCATCCCGGGGCTGGCGTCGGGCCGCGCGGCGACGCTGGCCGATGCCGCGGCCCTGCTGACCGTGCTGTTGCGGCGGCTGGGCAGCAGCACCACGATCGTGTCCGCCAACGGCCTGCGCGAGGGCCTGTTGTTCGAACGGCTGGATGCCGAAACCCGTGCGCTCGACCCGCTTATCGTCGCCGCGCGCGACGAGGGGCAATTGCTCGGCCGGTTTCCCGAACATGGCGACCTGCTGGATCGTTGGATCGCGCCGCTGTTCTCAGGGGAGCCGGCGCGGCTCGGGCGAATCCGGCATGCCGCGTGCCTGCTCGCCGATGTGGGATGGCGGGCAAACCCGGAATTCAGGGCGGAGCGCGGCATGGAAATCGCGCTGCACGGCGCCTGGGTGGCGATCGAGGCACAGGAGCGCGCGATGCTGGCACAGGCGCTATTCACCAGCCTTGGCGGCGGGACCACATTGCCCGATCCGCTGCCGCGCCTCGCCGATCCGCAGGCGTTGCGGCAAGCCGTCGCCTGGGGGCTCGCCATACGCTTCGGGCAGCGCCTGTCGAGCGGTCTGGCGGGGCCGCTGACGCGCACTTCCGTCGCGCTGACGGACGATGCCGTCACGCTTACCATCGCGGCGCCGGACCGAGCACTTTACGCGGAAACCGTGGAGAAGCGCCACACCGCGCTAGCAACGATGCTCGGTCGGAGGCACCGAATCGGCTGAAGCTAAGGTCGATCGCGCATCGACACGGGATCAGCCGCAGACGAGTCCTTCGATGCGCTTCATCGCATCCAGCCGGATGGTCAGCCGGTTGGGATTGAATTCCATCGTCACAACGTCATCGGGGCGCAGGGTGCGAGCCGTCGGCGCATTCGCGTCGGCAGCGATCTCGTCGCGCATCGGCAGGCGATAGCGCGTTCCGATGAAGCGCATCCGGGTCGCCTCCGTAACCTGACACGGGCCCGTGGGTGCGGGCTTGGGCGGGATCGTGGCGCATCCGGCAGCCAGCAGCGAGAGCAGCAGCGGCGTCTTCGTCATGATGCGATCTCCTCGGTCCGGGTCATCTTCAGTCGACCACCCTGCACCGCGAAACCCAGACGTCCCTCGACCAGATCCACCGCATCCCGGCCGAACTGGTCGTAACGCCAGCCCTGCAGCATCGGCAGCCCGGTACGCGTACCCGATGCCAGCGCCTCCAGTTCCTCGCTGCGGGCGAGTAGTTTCGATGCGACGTCGATGTCGCGTGCGCGAATCTTCAGGAGCAGCTTGAGCAGATCGGCCACCAGTGCGCCGTCCTTGCCCAGCCCCGGCTTGCGGTCGTCGCGGGGCGGCATCTCATCGGCGGACAGCGGTGTCGCGGCCTCGATCGCACTCATCAGGCGCCCGCCGATATCGTTCGTCGCCCAGGTTGCGGAAAGGCCCCGGACCTTGGCGAGGTCGGCCTGCTTGCGCGGTGGATTGCCCGCCAGATCGCCCAGCGTTTCGTCCTTGACGATTCGGCCGCGCGGCAGATCCTTCGCCTGCGCTTCCAGTTCGCGCCAGCGCGCGAGCGCCTTCAGCCGGCCCAGTACCTCCGGCTTGCGGCCGGAGATGCGGACCCGCTTCCAGGCAAGATCGGGATCGTTCGCATAGTTGGCGGGATCGGCCAGCCGCTCCATCTCCTGATCCAGCCACGCGCCGCGCCCGGTTTTCTTCAGCCGCTCCAGCATCTTGGGGAAGATGCGCGACAGGTGCGTGACATCGCCGATCGCATATTCGATCTGCCGCGCGTCCAGTGGACGACGCGACCAGTCGGTAAAGCGTGCGCCCTTGTCGATGCTGATCCCCAGCCAGCTGTCGACCAGATTCGAATAGCCGATCTGTTCACCCTGCCCGAGCGCCATCGCCGCGATCTGCGTGTCGAACAGCGGGTGCGGTGTCCGGCCCGTCAGGTTGTAGATGATCTCGATGTCCTGGCCGCCCGCATGGAAGACCTTCAGCACGTCTTCGTTATTCACCAGGAGGTCGAGCAGCGGCGTCAGGTCGATTCCCGGCGCCATCGGGTCGATCGCTGCCGCCTCCTTTGTATCTGCGATCTGGATCAGGCAGAGCTCCGGCCAATAGGTGCTCTCGCGCATGAACTCCGTATCCACCGCGACGAAGTCGGCGCGGGCGAGGCGGGCACACAGATCGGTCAGGGTGGCGGTGTCGGTGACAAGCGGATGAACGTGCATCCCGCAGTCCATAGACCGCGATGCACGGGTTGACAAAGAGGGGGTGGGCGGGGGAGGGCGGCGGCCTGATCCCAAACCGTCGCCCGATGGGCGCCGCGCATATGAGTTGACACAGTCCATGCACGCCTATCGCACCCACACCTGCGCCGCCCTCGACGCTGCAGCCGTCGGAGAGACCGTCCGCCTGTCCGGCTGGGTGCATCGCAAGCGCGACCATGGCGGCGTGCTGTTCGTCGACCTGCGCGACCATTACGGCATTACGCAGATCGTCGCCGACAGCGACTCTGCTGCGCTGCCGGTGCTGGAGGCGGTACGCGTCGAGTCGGTCGTGACGATCGACGGCATCGTGAAGGCGCGGTCGGAGGGGACGGTCAACGCCAATCTGCCGACCGGCGCGATCGAGGTGTTTGCGCGCGGCGCAACCGTGCTGTCCGCCGCCGACGAATTGCCGATGCCGGTCGCGGGGGAGCAGGAATATCCCGAGGACATCCGCCTGCGCTATCGCTTCCTGGACCTGCGCCGCGAGACGCTGCACGCCAACATCGTCCGCCGGACGCAGGTGATCTCCGACATGCGCCGCCGTATGGAGGATGCCGGTTTCACCGAATATTCGACGCCGATCCTGACCGCGTCGTCGCCGGAGGGCGCGCGCGATTTCCTGGTGCCCAGCCGTATCCATCCCGGCAAGTTCTACGCGCTGCCGCAGGCCCCGCAGCAGTACAAGCAACTGCTGATGGTCGCCGGTTTCGACCGCTACTTTCAGATCGCGCCCTGTTTCCGCGACGAGGATCCGCGCGCCGATCGCCTGCCGGGCGAATTCTACCAGCTCGACCTGGAGATGAGCTTCGTCACGCAGGAAGAGGTGTGGGAGACGATGGAGCCGGTGATCGGCGGCATCTTTGAACGCTTCGCCGACGGTCGCACCGTGACCCCGATCGGCCAGTTTCCGCGCATCCCCTATGACGAGGCGATGCTGAAGTATGGCAGCGACAAGCCCGACCTGCGCAATCCGCTCATCATCACGGACGTGTCGTCGCATTTCGCCGCGTCCGGCTTCGGCCTGTTCGAGAAGATCGTCGGCTCGGGCGGTGTCGTTCGCGCGATCCCCGCGCCCGCGACGGCGGAGAAGAGCCGCAAGTTCTTCGACGAGATGAACGAATGGGCGCGCGCCGAGGGTCATGCAGGACTCGGCTACGTCACCCGCAAAGGCGGCGAGTTCGGCGGTCCGATCGCCAAGAACCACGGCAGCGAAGGCATGGAGGCGATCTACGCCGCGCTCGGCCTCGGTCCCGATGACGGCCTGTTCTTCGCGGCGGGCAAGGCGGAGGCGGCGGCCAAGCTGGCCGGTGCCGCGCGCATCCGCGTCGCCGATCAGCTTGGCCTGATCGAGCAGGGCGCATTCCGGCTGTGCTGGATCGTCGACTTCCCGTTCTACGAATGGGACGAGGATGCCAAGGCGGTCGAATTCGCGCACAATCCCTTCTCGATGCCCCAGGGCGGGATGGACGCACTGAACGGGCAGGACCCCCTGTCGATCAAGGCGTTCCAGTACGATCTGGTCTGCAATGGCTACGAGATCGCGTCGGGCTCGATTCGCAACCAGTCGCCGGATCTGATGGTCAAGGCGTTTGAACTCGTCGGCCTGTCGAAGGCGGATGTCGAGGAGCGGTTCGGTGGCCTGTACCGCGCCTTCCAGTACGGCGCACCCCCGCATGGTGGCATGGCCGCCGGCGTCGACCGGATCGTCATGCTGATTTGCGGCGCGCAGAACTTGCGCGAGGTAACGCTGTTCCCGATGAACCAGCGCGCGGAAGACTTGTTGATGGCGGCGCCCAGCGCGGCCAGCCTGAAGCAGTTGCGCGAACTTCACCTGCGCTCGACCGCCGATGCGCCGAAGGTGGCCGGCGTGACCGCAACGGTCGCACCCTCCGCAGCCTGACGAAAGGCCGCCCTTCCCGCCGGAGGAATAGCGGGAAGGGCGGTTTCGATCCGGCCCTCAGGCCGGTTCGAAGTGGCCGTCGTCCTGCAGGACGCGGAGCTTGCCATCGGCGATCGCGAAGACGGCGCCGTGGATCGACAGCTGACCCGACGCCAGCGCTTCCTGGATGAACGGGAAGGTCTTCAGGTTCTCGATCGAGACCTTGACGCCTTCCTGCTCCAGCGCCGCCTGCCCTTCGGGGCCGGTGCCATGGTCATGGGCGACACGCTCGCGCGCCTCGTCCAGCAAGCCGATCCATTCGGCGACGAAGCCACCTTCGCCCGGCTTGGCGCCCTGAAGGCTCTGGGTCAGCGCCGCATTGACGCCGCCGCACGCGCCGTGGCCGAGGACGACGATCTCCTCAACTTTCAGTTTCGTGACGGCGAACTCGACCGCGGCCGACACACCGTGCAGGCCGCCCGACGCATCGAACGGCGGCACCAGCGCGGCAACGTTGCGCACCACGAAGACCTCGCCCGGGCGCGATCCGAAGATGGTGGCCGGATCGACGCGGCTGTCCGAGCAGGAGATGATCATCACTTTCGGCTCCTGGCCCGTGGCCAGTTCGCTCCAGCGCTGGCGCTCTTCGAGCCATTCGTTGCCCCGGAACTTGTAGTAGCCGTCGATCAGGTCAGAGAAGTCGGTCATCTGACGATATGCTCCATATGCGTATGGTGGTGGTGAACGGGTTGCATTCGGAAATGACGCTGAGCAGGTCGGGGTTCCCCCTGTCGAGGCCGGTTCCGCCTGCGCAACAAAATAAAACACGTCGTTCGCCTTCGCTCGCCGGCCACGCTTTCCATGTGACATTTCGGGTCGTCGCTCCTATCTGGCGACCATGACCGAGATGACTCCGCTGGCCCGGCCCGAACGCCCCCGCAAGCCCGACTGGATCCGCGTCAAGGCGCCGACTTCGGTCGGTTTCGCGGAGACGAAGGGGCTGATGCGCCGCCTTGGCCTTGCGACCGTGTGCGAAGAGGCTGCCTGCCCCAATATCGGCGAGTGCTGGACGAAGAAGCACGCGACCGTGATGATCCTTGGCGACACGTGCACGCGTGCCTGCGCCTTCTGCAACGTGAAGACGGGGATGCCCCGCGCGGTCGATCCGCTCGAGCCGGAGCATGTCGCGGTTGCCGCGGCGGAGATGGGCCTCAGCCACATCGTCATCACATCGGTCGATCGCGACGACCTGCCCGATGGCGGCGCATCGCAATTCGTGAAGGTGATCCAGGCGCTGCGCCGCAACACACCCTCCACGACGATCGAAATCCTGACCCCCGACTTCCGCAACAAGGCGCAGGCTGCCGTGGAGTCCATCGTCGAGGCGGGTCCCGACGTCTACAACCACAATCTGGAGACCGTACCGCGGCTTTATCCGACGATCCGGCCGGGCGCGCGCTATTACGCGTCGCTCAGGTTGCTGGAGAGCGTGAAGCGGCACGACCCGGCTATCTTCACGAAGTCCGGCATCATGCTGGGCCTCGGCGAGGAGCGGTTGGAAGTCCATCAGGTGATGGACGACATGCGCTCCGCCGACATCGATTTCCTGACCATGGGCCAATATCTCCAGCCGACTCCGCGCCATGCCAAGGTGGCGGAGTTCGTGACGCCCAAGGCGTTCGACGCCTATGCCGGGATCGCGCGCGCCAAGGGGTTCCTGCTGGTCGCCTCGTCGCCGCTCACGCGGTCGAGCTATCACGCGGGCGACGATTTCGCGCGGCTTCGCGCAGCGCGGGAGGCGAAGCTGGGCAAGGCTCCGGCCAAGGTTTCCGTCGGGGCCTGATGCCGAAGCACAACGAGACGCGCCATCTGCCCTATACGCCGGAGCAGATGTTCGATCTGGTAGCGGACGTGCGGCGCTACCCCGAGTTCCTGCCCTGGGTTAGCGCGATGCGCGTCCGCAAGGATGACGCGGCGGAAACGCTCGCGGACATGGTCGTCGGCTTCAAGGGGCTGCGGGAAACCTTCACCAGCCGCGTCGAAAAGGCGAGGCCGGAGCGGATCAGCGTGGATTATGTCGATGGCCCGCTGAAGTATCTACGCAACGACTGGCATTTCCGGACCGCTGCGGATGGCGGCTGCGACATCGATTTCTCGGTGGACTTCGCGTTCAAGAATCGGGTCTTCGAAATGCTGGCCGGGCAGGTTTTCGGTCAGGCGCTGCGCAGGATGATCGGCGCATTCGAAGCGCGTGCGCACGCGCTTTACGGCGTGTCGCCCTCCGGCGGCAGCAGCAGTTCGAGCGCGCACAGCGCCGCCTGAAGGCGGATGCCGCCCCGGCCCAGTGCCGGGTCGAACTGCCGCTTGTCGGCGTGGATGTCGTTCTCATCCACGCCCTTTTCGGCGACGCCGAACACGACGGTGCCGACGGGCTTCTTTTCCGACCCGCCGCCCGGCCCCGCGATACCCGTGATCGCGACCGCGACATCGGCTTCGGTGGCGGCCTGCGCCCCGCGCGCCATGCTCCAGGCGACGGCCACTGAAACCGCTCCGAACGTTTCGAGCACGTCGTTGCTGACGCGCAGCATCCGCCGCTTCGCCTCGTTCGAATAAGTGACGAACGACGCTTCGAGAACGTCGGACGATCCGGGAACCTCGGTCAGCGCTGCCGCGACGAGCCCGCCGGTGCAGCTTTCCGCCACCGCGATGCGCCGCCCGGCCGCGCGATTGGCCTCCACCACGCGGGTCGCGAGTTCGATGAGCGTTGCGGGCAACAGCGTTTCGGTCATGGGGCTACCGGGCAGAGGGGAAGCTGGGGGACGGATGCACGGCCGGCGCGGGGCCGGTCGACCTTCAGATAGCGTAGGACGGTGACGATGACCGACGCGGTATTGCGCGGCGGCAGCGGTTCCAGCTGCGTGACGAGGCGGTCGATCGTCCCGCAATCTTCCAGCGCGATGCGTCCGACGATCATCGGCACCACCGTGCTGGTCAGGACGGGGCGGGCATAGTCGGACTGCAACAGCAATTCGACGGCGGGATCGCTGAGCTGCGCGATTGCGGTGCGCGCGGCGGGCCACGCCTCGTCGGCCGCCTGCTGATAACGGGCGATCAGCCGGCCGCCGCCGGTACGGATCAGGCTGCCGGCGGGCAGGCGCGTGGCACAGACCCGGCCCGTCTCCTTCAGGATTTCGGGTAACGCGACCAGCGACAGCGCCTCCGCCTGCGAATCGCTGACGCAGCGCTGCTGCGCGCTTGCCGGACTGGCGATGAGCGCCAGCGCCGCGAGGGCGGCCACGGTGCGGGTCATCGCGGCATCTCCGGCAGGCTGACGGTCGCGACCGCCTGCGCAGCGATCCCCTCGCCACGGCCCGTGAAGCCCAGCCGCTCCGTCGTCGTCGCCTTCAGGCTGACGCGCGAAGGATGGATCTTCAGGATCTCCGCGATGCGCGCGACCATCGCGGGACGGTGCGGACCGATCTTCGGCGCCTCGCAGATGATCGTCAGGTCGACGAAGTCGATCCGCCCGCCTTGATCGCCGATCAACTGCGCGGCATGCGCGAGGAAACGGTCGGACGAGGCGCCCTTCCATTGCATGTCGCTGGGCGGAAAGTGGGTGCCGATATCACCTGCCGCGATCGTGCCGAGCAGCGCATCGGTAAGCGCGTGGAGCGCGACGTCTGCATCGGAATGACCCGACAGCCCCTGATGATGCGGGATCAGCACGCCGGCCAGCCACAATTCCTCGCCATCTTCCAGCCGGTGGACGTCATAGCCGCTGGCGCTGCGCGTCTCACGGCGAAGGCGGGCCTCGGCGGCGGAGAAATCGTCGGGATAGGTGACTTTTTCGAGCATCGGATCGCCCTGCACCAGTTCGACGCGCCCGCCAACCCGCCGCACCATCTGGGCATCATCGCTCGCCTCCAGCCCGGTCGGCCAGTTGGCATGGGCCCGCGCCAGAGCGTCGAGGCGGAAGCCCTGCGGCGTCTGGATCCGGTAGAGGCCATCGCGCGGTACGAGCGTGCCGTCGTCCCGGTTCAGCGTGTCGACCACCGGCATCGTCGGCACCGCGCCGTCGGCCGAATCGAGCATGCCTAGCACCCGGTCGATCACGGCGGCGGGGACGAGGGGGCGGGCGGCGTCATGGATCAACACCCGATCCGCAGTCTCACCGATCGCCGCGATCCCGATCGCGACGGTGTCGGATCGCCGTGCGCCACCGGTCAGGATCACCGCGTCGGGGTCCAGTGCAGCACGCGCCTGCTCCAGCTGTCCTTCACCAACCAGGACGATCACCGCATCGATACCGGGGTGCGCGGTAAAAGCCCGCCACGCATGGGTCACCAGGGCCCGGCCGCCCAAATGCGCGAACTGTTTGGGCACGACGCTGCCGGCGCGCAGGCCCTGCCCGGCGGCGACGATCATGGCGGCGGTTCGTGGGCGGTTCATCGTGGCGGGCGCGTAGCCCAAAGCACTTCGCCTTGCCAGCGGGGGCGGTTAACGCTAGGGCGGTGCCTGTTTTTCAGGCAGATCGATGCGTACTCTTTCCCCCATCCAGATCGGCCCCGTGCGGATCGACTGCCCGGTGGTGCTCGCGCCCATGACCGGGGTTACCGACATGCCGTTCCGCACGCTCGTGCGGCGCTACGGTTCGGGTCTCAACGTCACGGAGATGATCGCCAGCCAGGCCGCGATCCGCGAGACGCGGCAATCGCTGCAAAAGGCCGCCTGGCATCTTTCGGAAGAGCCCGTCTCGATGCAGCTCGTCGGCTGCACCCCCTATGAGATGGCGGAGGCGGCGAAGCTGGCGGAGGATCGCGGCGCGGCGATCATCGACATCAACATGGGTTGCCCCGTGCGCAAGGTGACGAACGGCGACGCCGGTTCCGCCTTGATGCGCGACCTGAAGCTGGCCGCCGCGCTGGTCGATGCGGTCGTCAAGGCGGTGTCCGCCCCCGTGACGCTGAAGATGCGCATGGGCTGGTGCCACGACAGCCTGAACGCGCCGGAGCTGGCGCGGATCGCGGAGGATCTGGGCGTGAAGATGGTGACGGTCCATGGCCGCACCCGCAACCAGATGTACAAGGGGCAGGCGGACTGGCGCTTCGTCGCATCGGTCAAGCAGGCCGTATCGGTGCCCGTGATCGTCAACGGCGACATCTGTTCGATCGAGGACGCCGAGGCGGCGCTGGACCAGTCTGGCGCGGATGGCCTGATGATCGGGCGGGGCGCCTATGGCCGGCCGTGGATCCTCGGTCAGGTGATGACGTGGCTGAGTGAGGGACGGCGCGTGGCCGATCCCGATATGGACGAGCAATATCAGGTCATCACCGAGCATTACGATGCTATGCTGTCGCACTATGGCACGATGACCGGCGTCAATATGGCGCGCAAGCATATCGGCTGGTACACAAAGGGGCTGAACGGATCGGCCGAATTTCGCAATGCCGTGAACCAGGAACCGGACGCCGCCCGGGTGAAGGCGATGCTGGCCGAATTCTACGCTCCATGGCGGCGCCTTGCAGCAGCGTGACCGGCCAGCGCGCGCGCGCCCGGGATTTGCGGAATTGCTGGCTGCGCTGCCCGTCGCGGTATTGGTAATCGATCCCGACGATCGCATCGCCCATGCCAATGCCGGTGCCGAACAAATGCTGAACCTGTCCGAACGCCTGATGGTGGGGCAGCCGCTGGATGCGATCCTGCCGCCGCCGGGGGCGGGGGGCGCGCGTGACGGGTTCGGCTTCGCGGCCTTCGACACGGAAATCACAACCGCGCGGGGCGTGCGGATGCGCGTCGACTTCGTCGAGGCGGGGGTGCCCGATTACCCCGGCTGGCGGACGGTGACGCTGCATACCGCCGCCAGCTCGCGCCGGTTGGGGCGATCGGGCGACCAGTCGTCCGGCGCGCGCGCGGCGGTGGGCGCGGCGGCGATGCTTGCGCATGAGATCAAGAACCCGCTGTCGGGGATTCGCGGTGCGGCGCAGCTGATGGGCGCAGGTGAGTTGACCCAGCTCATCACGACCGAGGTCGACCGGATAGCCGGACTGATCGACCGGATGCAGGAATTCGGCGACACGCGGCCGCTGCCGCTCGCATCCGAGAATATCTATCCACTGCTCGCCCATGCCCGCCGCGTCGCGCAGGCGGGCTTCGCGCGAGGGGTTCGGATCGAGGAGCGCTACGACCCCTCGCTGCCCCCCGCGCTGATCAACCGCGATGCGCTGACGCAGATCATCATCAATCTGCTTAAAAACGCGCGCGCCGCCGTCTGCGCGGAGCGGGCGGCGCTAATCACCATCACCACCGCATATCGGCATGGGATTACGCGTTCGTCGGGGCCGGACGGTCGCCGTGTGCCCCTGCCGATCGAGATCTGCGTCATCGACAATGGCCCCGGCGCCCCGGCCGATATCGTCGAGCACCTGTTCGACCCCTTCGTCTCCGGCAACCCGGAGGGGCAGGGGCTGGGACTTCCGCTGGTCGACAAGCTGATGCGCGATATGGGTGGCATCGTTCAATATGCGCGCGAGGGGGAGCCTGTCTCCACCGTCCTGCGCCTCCTCCTGCCTCGGGCCGCGACATGAGCACCATCCTGGTCTGCGACGACGACGCCGCGATCCGAACCGTCATCGCGCAGGCGCTACGCCGGGCGGGGCATCACGTGACGACGGCGGACAGCCTGACGCAGCTGGACCGGCACCT
>CAJYLQ010000041.1 GCA_913775975.1 uncultured Sphingomonas sp.
TTTCCGACGATCGGTCCGACCGTCAGACCAATTGATTTTGCATAGGCAAGATCGATTACGGTGTGACCACACGCATTGTCCAGCATGGCCCAAGCGTCGTGGCCATTTATTGTAACCTTCAAGAATACGACGTTGTCGCTGGTATCGATCGGCGTCGGGCTTGAATTGGCTTCGCTCAGGAATGTGATGCTATGTTCTAGAGTTGCTTCCGGCGCCGACTGAGCCTTCGCGGAAGGCGAGGCATCAGCCGGGGCGGCAACCGATGTTACCGCTAATACTGTCATCAATACGGAGCGTAGCGGTCGCATCATACTAAGCCATTCTTACTCACATTGCGCTGATCATACGCCGGTCATTTGGCTATCACCAGCCTACTTACCACGGAATGGCTATTTGGTCTGGTTTTCCAATCGTTTCGTGAAAGCCGGTGCCACACTATGTCGGCTATCGCCACCGGCGTTCCCATAAGCGGTCGTTCCGCTGTCCACCAGCACCGGACGTGAAAGCGTCATCGCTAAGACCTACCCCGCTTCTCGACGCGCTGGATCGCAGCACGGGAAACCATGTAGCGGGTCGCTAGGAGCCCCAAGGAAGCCCCGTCAGCACGGGCAGCGAGGATTTCCCTCTCTTGATCGCCGGTGAGGCTCCTAGGCCTTCCGAGGGCTTTACCAGCGGCCTTGGCTCTATCGAGTCCGGCTTGGGTCCGCTCGATAAGCAGGTCGCGCTCAAACTCTGCGACGGCGGCGATAACCTGCATCGTCATACGGCCTGCCGGGGACGTTAGATCAACACCACCGAGCGCAAGGCAGTGAACCCGGACTCCATCGCTGGCGAGACGGTCCACGGTTGCCCTCACGTCCATGGCATTTCTGCCAAGTCGGTCCAGCTTGGTGACGATCAGAACGTCACCGGCTTCAAGCCGATCGACCAAACGGGCGAACCCCTTGCGCTCCATTGCGGCGATCGATCCCGACACGGTTTCGGTGACGATCCGCTTCGGCTCCACAGCGAACCCAGCCTGTTCAATCTCCCGCACCTGATTGTCGGTGGTCTGATCCAAGGTGGACACGCGGCAGTAAGCGAAGGTCCGGGCCATAGCGATCTCCTGTATCGATTCTCTGCATCGGAAGTAGCAGTGTATCGAAACTGTGTGGAGTCTATTTTACGCCATGGGTTGGCAGGATGTATCGAAAACCTCCTATTACGATCCTTCGCTATTCGCTACCTCCGAGGCCGATTGTGGATCTGATGTTGACTGCGAAGCTGATCCCGATCCGTCGGAAAAATGCGTCTGCACTATCTTCTCGGCCATTTTGCCATATTGGCTCGAATGATATGTCGAGTAGTCAAAGTCACCAATACCTGTTAGGGACGCCTTGAGTCCATCAAATTCTATATTAATGCCCTTTTCGATGAGAAGGCGCATAGTAATCAAGAAGCTATTAATGTATGTCGTGGCGAGCACGCGTCCTTCCACCTTCGGATCGGTATCCCAGCGAACAGCAGGAATATTTGCTCGAACGGCAGACAGCATGACATTTATTGTCTTCACGCAGAAATCAACATAGCGGGTGAGAGCATTTTCATTTTGCTGTTCTGCAACCATATTCTTTTCGGGATCATCCCATATGGCAAAGATGGAGTCCGGTCCCTTTGTCTTCACCAGGGGGCGTAGACCATAACTGACAATCGAAGTTGTCTTTAGCTTGTCACTGTCGTAGAAATACTGCTGTACCCGGCCCGCTAATGGACCGGTGCGTGCGAGACCCCCAAGCACCCTCGCTGCGATCGACTCGTTTGAAAATGGTTCAAGCACCATTCCTATCGCCTGCTTAAGCGTCGACTTAGCGGAGGTTTGATTAGAGTTAATTTCTAGAAATAACTTTGCTTCGAACTTTTCGCGAGCAGCGATTTCCGTATTTTCGGGGTATATAATACCGGTCACTAGTAGATTCTGCTGCACTCTAAGAGCAGCGATCTCTAGATCATCTTCCAATGTTTCATGATATGCAAATACACGGTGCTGACCGTCGATCAGACCGACAGAGTTTGGCTTTGTCGGTAGCTTGATTTTCACAGGCGCCGTATCGACTAGCGACTTAGCATCAATCGTATTGCTTTTTGGATCGACAGGTTTAACGTCAGATGGTAGCGTAACAATTATGTTGTTGATGAATACTCGCTTTTCCTTTTTAAGGTACGACCTAATACCCTCTACCTTAGTGCGCGAGATCATCCGCTGATATAAATTCAACGAATCACGCCAGCCATCAGCACGAAGGACATAGGCCGTTTTCAAAATCGCATCCGGGTCTGCGTAGAATGAGACTACTTTGTAACCATCATCAAAGTTAGAATGAGCCTCTGGAAGTATCGACCCATGGTACTCAGATGAACTATCGGAGATTACTATTTTACCGTTCTCTCCTATGTTTTTCACGTCCAAACCTAGGAAATGGAAAATTTCAAATCTCGCTGACTTTCTTATAGCATCTACAACGGACACAAAATATCGAAGTGCCGGGTAATCCAGGTACGCTATTCCAGGAACGTTGTCTTTATAGTGGCTGTCAAACTCATATCTGGAGCAATACAAGATACGAATTTGCAACTTCGATTTATGATAGACTGCTGGGAATTTATCTACAGATGCCGGAAAGGTGGCTTTTAAAAAATCGACAAAGGCGACAGGATTCGCATTAACCTTATCATAAAAGACCTTTTTGTTTTTTAAGTGCGGCCCTACGTTCTCCGACTTCGAAACGGTATACTCACACAGCACTATGACGTTTTCATACACAAAAACGTCATCTAGATCCGATGCTTGGTTCTCAAACGAAAACTGCTTGTCGACAATTTCATCAATTCGGGAAAATCCGCTTCCTCGGAAAGTCGCTCTTACAAGCTTTCGATGATCTGCCTGAACCTTCTTCTGAATATCCGCAGGTGTAAGGGGGCCTTTAGCCTTCTTCTTTTTATTCGCCACTGATCACCCCTTCGCCAGTCCAACTATCGGGTCGTTTTGCCACAGCTTCGCCGGGCTTAGGCTGACGGACAGCCAAACCCGATTGCCGAAGGGGCAACGCTCCGCGGTCTAATTCCATCAACCGTTCTACGGTCAACTTCACGTAATCGGGGCTTTTATCAATGCCGATTGCCCGTCGCCTTGCCTTGAGCGCTGCAATTGCGGCGGTTCCCGCTCCTAGGAATGGATCTAAGATCCAATCGTTCTCCTTGGAAAAAGCAAGCACGCACCGCTCGGCAAGTTCGTGCGGGAATTGGCATGGATGAACCGTTTTTTCAGGATGCCCAGCCTTTACGTTAGGAATGTCCCAGACGGGATCATCGACGAAAGCATCCTTGGCGTCGAACGTCCAATAATCCGAGGGATTTTTTCCTTTTGGATTACCGCTAGGAAGTCCTGCCCGACTACCCTTCGCAGCGCTGTGCCGCTTACCAGGATAAATTTGAGGCACTCGAATAGGATCTAAGTTAAAGACATAATCATCCGACTTTGTCATCCACAAAAGCGTCTCGTACCGTCCTGAAAATCGACGCGTAGCATGGAGCCCAAAATTGAAGCGCCATATAATTCTATTTCTTAGCTTGAATCCTCGCTCGCTAAATAGTCTATAGAACACCATATCTAACGGGATTATTTCCCCGTCACGCACGAAGTTGCCTGTTTGCCAGCAAACGCTACCGCTATAGCTAACCTTATCACAAATCTTCGCAATGATCGGATCAAGCCACGCAATGTACTCGTCCAAAGACATTTTGCTATCGCGTTCGTATGACTTTCCAATGTTATATGGTGGCGAAGATATGACCAGTTGAACACTCGCGTCTTCTACGCTGTCCAAAACGTTAATTGCGTCACCCTCAACTATTCGGTAGCGGAGATCGTCGTCTAGAAGGCCGGGTAGCAAGTCCATCTCCACCAACAGTTCTCCAACATATTCGATCGTCGATGGGGCGTAGTTGCAATAGCAAATCGCTCAACCACGATTTTTCAGCCGCCAAACCGATGTGGGTCAGAATGTTGGGTGCCGCATCTACACGCGAAAAAAATGCTGTAAATGCAACACCTTACGGTGATGGCTGGCGGAGCGGGAGGGATTCGAACCCTCGATACGGTTTTGCCGTATACTCACTTTCCAGGCGAGCGCCTTCGACCACTCGGCCACCGCTCCGCATTCGCTGGAAGGCGCGCGATAGGCGGGAGTGGCGCGCTGTGCAAGCATTGCGTGACGATGGGCGCTGATGCAGGTTGGGGATATGACCAATCCCGTCGTCCTGCTCCCGTTGCTGCTCCAGGCGGCAGCGCCCGTCGTCCAGCCCGCGCCGGTGCCCGTCGCTCCATCCGCGTCGGCGCAGGCCGCCGCCGCGCCGGGCGATCCGCTGCCCGAGGACTGGGTGACGATCCCCGATGACGAGATCCTGGTGATGACGCTGGCGAAGGGCGGCATGGTCGCGATCCGGCTGGCCGTGCCCTATGCCCCCATCCATATCGGGAACGTCCGCAAGCTGGCGCTGGCGCACTGGTGGGACGGGACGAGCATCTATCGCGCGCAGGACAATTATGTCGCGCAATGGGGCGATGCGTCGGGCAAGAAGCCGCTGCCGCCGGGCCTCGTCGCGACGCCGCCCGCCGAATATGACCGCCCGGGCGCCAGCGCCGTCGCGCGGCTGGGGCGGCGCGACCCCTATGCCGACTGGGCGGGCTACAGCCGCGACGGGTGGCCGATGGCAGGCAATTTCCAGTCCGAATGGCTGACGCACTGCTATGGCATGGTCGGCGTCGGCCGCGATATGGCGCCCGATACCGGCAATGGCGCCGAACTGTATGCGGCGATCGGCCACGGGCCCCGCGCGCTGGACCGCAACGTCGCGCTGATCGGCCGCGTGGTCGACGGGGTCGAGCATCTGTCGACGCTGCCGCGCGGCACGGGCGATCTGGGCTTCTACGCGACCGAGGCGGAGCGGACGCCGATCGCTTCGATCCGCCTCGCCAGCGACATGCCGGAGGCTGCGCGCCCCCGCTATCAGTATCGCAAGCCCGACAGCCCGCGCTTCGCCGCCTGGATCGCGGGGCGGGAGAACCGGCAGCCGCCCTTCTTCATGGTGCCGGCGGGCGGCGCGGACATCTGCAACGCGATGCCGCCCGTGCGGCGGCTGCCGATGGGCGGGTGAGGGGAAGGGGCCGCCGGCGGTTCCACGCCCGGCGGCGGCCCCTTGCGGTCAGCGGACCGTCACCGCCTTCGCCAGCGCGCGGGGGCGGTCGATGTTGCGGCCCAGCTTCACCGCGCAGTGATAGGCGAACAGCTCGCCCGCCACGAGCTGGATCATCGGGTCCATGAACCGCGACACGCTGGGCAATTCGACATAGGCCTCGAAAAAATCCTCCGCGAAGACCGACGGCAGGTCGTGCCCGAAGCCGATGATGTTGCCGCCACGCGCGCGAATCTCGTGCAGGCTGGAGACGACGTGCGCGAACCCTTCCGGGTCGTGCGCGGCGTTGGGGATGAAGGCGACGGTGAAGAACTTCTCGTCGATCAGCGAGATGGTGCCGTGCTTCAGGAAGCCGGCCGGCATCGCCTCGGCGTGAATATACGACACTTCCTTGAACTTCAGCGCGGATTCGGCGGCGACCGGCCAGTGCAGGCCGCGGCCCAGGAAGAACCAGTGTTCGATCCAGCGATAGCGCTCCGCGACCTCCTTGATCGCGGGCGACAGCGACTGGACGAGGATGTCGAGCTGGCCGGCAAGGGCCGTCAGGTCGGCGACGTCCGCGCCGCCGGACGCACCCGCGCCAGCGGCGGCGACTTCGGCCGCGAGGCGCCAGACGATCGCGGTCTGGCTGATGACCGATTTGGTCGACAGCACGCACACCTCGCGCCCGGCGCGCTGCAGGATCGGGAAGTCCGCCATGCGCTGCGCGGTGGAGCCGTCGACATTGTTCACCGCGACCAGCGCCGCGCCGTTCGCCTGCGCCGCCTCCATCACGCGCAGCGTGTCATAGGTCTCCCCCGACTGCGACACCGCGATCAGCGCGCTGTCCTTGCCCAGCGTGGCGAGGCCCTGAAACTCGTCGGCGGAGTGGCAGACGGTGCGCTGGCCGGCGATCTGCTGGAAATAATATTGGCCCAGCATACAGACATAGTGCGAGCTGCCCGCGCCACAGAACGCCACGTCGGCCCCCGCCAGCCGCGCGGCGGCGGGGGCGAAGGCGGCGGTCGGCATCGCCGCGACGGTGCGCACCGCCTCTGCCGTCTCCGTGATCTCCTTGATCATGTAATGCGGGAAATGGCCGAGTTCCGACGCCTCCGCGACGGTAGTCAGCGGCACCTGCTCGACGGCGCGCTCCGGGAACCCTTCGGTCAGGAAGCTGCCGACGCGAACCTGGCCGTCCTCGACGAAGGCGATCTCGTCCTCTTCGAGATAGGCGATCCAGCCGTCCTGCCCGGCGACCGCGATCGGGTCCGAGCAGATATAGCCCGCGCCATCGGCGTGGCCGACCGCGATCGGGCTCATCCGGCGCGCCGCGACGAGCAGCCCCGGACGCTCCGTGCAGGTGATCGCGAGGCCGAATTCGCCTGATAGCGCGGCGAGCGTGGTGAACAGCGCGGCGTTTAGGTTGCCGCCATTCGCGGCGTAGTTGCGGGCGAGGAGGTGGGCGATCACCTCCGTATCGGTTTCGGAGGAGAAGGTGACGCCGCCGCCGATCAGGTCGCGCTTCAGTTCGAGGAAATTGTCGATCACGCCGTTATGGACGACCGCGAACTTGCCGTCGAAGCTGCGGTGCGGATGCGCGTTCGCCACCGTCACGCCGCCATGCGTCGCCCAGCGGGTATGGCCGATCGCGGTGGTGACGACGGGGAGGCCGCCCGAGATGAGCTGCACCGAATCGTCCGACAGCGGGCCGGTGCCGCGTACGATCTCGAACCCCGTATCGCCCGCGAAGGCGAAGCCGTAGGAATCGTAGCCGCGATATTCGAGCTTCTCGAGCGCGTGGACGGTCCGGTCCTGCACCGGCTGGCTGGAAACGAAGGCGACGATACCGCACATGGCCGAGGGTCACTCCTGTATTCGGACGGTTATGCGCGCCATGGCAGGCGCGGGAAGGGCGGGCAAGCGGCAGCCGATCGGTGACGATGGGGCCAACGGCAGGCGGTGCGCGGATAGGGCGCGCAGCCTTGCCGGCCGATGGCGCAAACCCTACCTTTATTTCATGCGCGGTTTTCGCTAAGGCGACGCGCCTTCACGACAACCCGAGGACTTTGTTTGGCCAAGGAAGAACTGCTCGAAATGCGCGGCCGCGTGGTGGAATTGCTCCCCAACGCGATGTTCCGCGTGCAGCTCGAGAACGATCACGAGATTCTGGGGCATACCGCCGGCAAGATGCGCAAGAACCGCATCCGTGTGCTGGTGGGCGACGAGGTGCTCGTCGAGCTGACCCCCTATGACCTGACCAAGGGTCGGATCACCTATCGCTTCAAGTGACGGGCTGGCGGGCATGACCGTACGGCTCGTCCTGGCGTCCTCCTCGCCGCGGCGGCGCGACCTGCTGTCGCGGATCGGCGCGGAGCCGGCGCGCGTGGCGTCGCCCGATATCGACGAGACGCCGCACCCACGCGAACTGCCGCGCGATTACGCACTGCGGCTGGCGGTGGAAAAGGCGCGCGCGGTGCCGCGCGGGGACGATGAGATCGTCATCGCCGGCGACACGACGATCGCGGTCGGTCGCCGCATCCTGCCGCCCGCGACGGACGAGGCGGTGCAGCGGCGGCTGCTCGCGCTACTGTCTGGCCGGCGGCATCATGCGCTGTCGGCGATCTGCGTGATCGACGCGGGCGGGCGCGAACGGACGCGGCTGGCCGATACGATCGTCGCGTTCAAGCCGCTCTCGCCTGCCGAGATCGATGCCTATGTCGCGTGCGGCGAGGGGCTGGGGAAGGCCGGCGGCTATGCCATTCAGGGCCGGGCGGAGGCGTTTGTCCGCTCTCTGTCGGGCAGCCATTCGGGCGTGATCGGCCTGCCGCTGTTCGAGGCGCGCGCGCTGCTGAAGGCGGCCGGACTGCCGCTTGCCTGAGTGGTTGTACGAGGCCGGGATCGGCGAGGCGCGGGCGGCGCTGGTCGACGGCGATGGCCATATCCTGATCGCGGCGATCGAGCCGGACGATACCGGGCCGCTGGTCGGCACCGTCGCGATGGCGCGGATCGCGGAGATGCTGCCGGGACGCCGCGCCCGTGTGATACTGGACGATAGCGGGGGCGAGGCGATGCTGGCGCCGGTGCCGCACGGCGCAAGGCAGGGCAGCCGGCTGGCCGTGTGCGTGACGCGCGAGGCGATCCTGGAGCCGGGCAGGCGCAAGCCGCCGCGCTGCATCGCGAGCGACGCCGCCCCCACGCCGGGTCCCGATCTGGCGGAACGGATCGCGGCGGACGGGCACCCCGTCTGCGCCCTGCGCGCGCATGAGGCGGACCGGCTGGAACAGGCGGGCTGGTCCGAGGTGCTGGAGGAGGCGATGACGGGCGACATCGCCTTTGTCGGCGGCGCGTTGATCCTGTCGCCGACGCCCGCGATGACGGTGTTCGACGTCGACGGCGCGCCGCCCGCAGAGGCACTGGCGCTGGCGGCGGCACGCGCGGTCGCGGCGGCGATCGTGCGGCACGGCATCGGCGGGTCGATCGGCATCGACTTCCCGACGATCGAGGGGAAGGCGCCGCGTCAGGCGGTGGCCGCCGCGATCGATGCGGGCCTGCCCGCGCCGTTCGAGCGGACGGCGATGAACGGGTTCGGTTTCCTCCAGATCGTCCGCCCGCGCCCGCGCGCGTCGCTGCCCGAGCGGCTGCGCGGCGATCCGGGCGCGGCGGCGGCACGCGCCTGGCTGCGGCGGATGGAGCGGGAGCCGGTGGGCGGGCCGAAACGCCATCGCCTGCCCGGGCCGGTGGCGCGCGCGCTGGCGGCCCGGCCGGGCTGGATGGCGGAACTGACGCGGCGCACCGGCGTCGTCCATGAGGTGGAGAGCGCGTGATGGCCGAACCTGACTGCCCGATCTGCGGCGAGCCGGCCGAACCGGCGCATCGCCCCTTCTGCTCCGCGCGGCATCGCGATCGCGATCTGCTGCAATGGCTGGGCGAAGCCTATCGCCTGCCGGCGGACGCCGCCGAAGAGGGGCTGGACAAGCCCGAAACGTCCGACTAGGGACGCGCTTCCGGTCAGCGGCCGGACAAGCCCAGGTAGCTCAGTTGGTAGAGCATGCGATTGAAAATCGCAGTGTCGGCGGTTCGATCCCGTCCCTGGGCACCACAGCCTTTCCCCTGACATTCCGGTAAATCGACGCAGGACCGGGCGCGGTATTTCCGTCGTACAAGGTCGCTTGACCCTGACGTAGCGTCAGGCGGTAGGTGATTCGCATGACACGCGAACGCCCCGCCGACACACCTGCCGACAGGCCGCGCCATATCGGTCATACCGTCCGCGAACTCGCCGCGCTGGCGGGCGTGTCGGTGCGTACGCTGCATCACTACGACGCGATCGGTCTGCTGCGGCCCGCGCGGGTCGGGGGCAATGGCTATCGCTATTATGGCCGAGCCCAGCTTTTGCGCCTGCAGCAGATCCTGCTGCATCGGCGCGTCGGCCTGTCGCTCGCGGCGATCGGCGCGCTGCTCGACGCCCCCGATTTTGACCAGATCGCGACGCTGGACCGCCAGCGCGCGCGGCTGGCGGCGGAGCGCGATCAGCTGACCGCGATGATCGCCACCCTGGAACACACCATGTCCAGTCTGAAAGGAGACATCACCATGACCGACGAAGACCTCTACAGCGGTTTCATCGCGCCCGAGCGGCAGGCGGCATATGAAGCGTGGATCGCGGAACGCCACGGCGCCGAGGGCGAGGCATGGGTCGCGGAGGCGCGCGCCCGCCCCAAAGCACCGGCGGAGGCGGTCGCGCGCGAGATGGCCGCGCTTAAAGTGATCGAGACCGCGCTGGCGGATCAGATGCGGCGCGGCGTGGCGGCCGATTCGCCGGTGCTCGACGACGATTTGGCGCGCCACCGCGACTGGGTCGCGGCATCATGGGGGCGTGGGTGCCCGCCCATGGCCTATGCCAATCTGGCGGACATGTACGAGCATCCCGACTTTCGCGCCCGCTACGATGCGATCGCGCCGGGCCTTGCGGACTGGTTGCCACAGGCGATGCGGGCCTGGGCGTCGCGACAAGGCGATGGGGGTTGAAACCCGGGACGAGGTCGAGGCGTTGTATAGCGTCGCGATAGTCGGATTTGCCGGAATAACGCCCGATCTGAGCACCATGATGCGTTGTGGCAACAGTTGACACAATGGGGCGATGACGCGCATCCCGCTGTTGTCATGACCAGCCGATCGACCTGCAACGTCTCGCTCACCCCCGAACTCAAGGCGTTCATCGCCAGCCGGCTCGAATCGGGTGATTACGCCAATACCAGCGAAGTGGTCCGTGCCGGCCTTTGCGCGCTGCGCGCCGCAAACGAGCCGCCGGCCGCTCTCGCGCGCGGAGGCTGGCCCCATATGGGTGGGGAATGTGGCGCGCTGATCCGGGATCGCGACTGGAGCGGCACGTCGCTGGGCCCGGTCGAGGGGTGGACGGCGGAAATGCGCACCACTCTGTCGAACATCGTCAATTCGCCGGTTCCCAAGGTGATGCTGTGGGGGCCGGACCATCTGATGTTCTATAACGATGCCTATCGCGCGATCCTGGGCGAGCGGCATCCGGCGGCGATGGGCGGGCCGGTGGCGCATGTCCTGCCCGAGCTGTGGGACTGGAACCGCCAGGTGCTGGCGCGCGTGATGCGGGGCGAAACCTGCTCCTTCCATGACCAGCCGCTGGTGATGCACCGCCCGACCGGCCCGGAAACGCTGTTCCTGGAGCTGTTCTATACGCCGATCTTCGACGCGGGCGCGAAGGCGGCGGGCGTGATGTGCACGCTGATCGACAACAGCCGCCGCCTCGCCGCCGAGCAGCGGCTGGCCGGCAGCGAGGCCGAACTGCGCCGGATCACCGACGCGGTGCCGATGCTGATCGCCTATGTCGATCGCGATCACATCTATCGCTTCGCCAATGCCGAGTATCAGACCTGGTTCGGCCTGGCGCCGGCGGACGTCGTCGGCCGACATGTGTCGGCGGTGATCGGGCAGGACATTTACGATCATCGTCGTCCGGATATCGAGGCGGCGTTGCGCGGCGAATGGATCCGCGCGGAAACGACGATGCGACGCCGCGATATCGGCCTGTCGCATGTCGAGATCCGCTACATTCCGCATATCGAGACGGACGGCACGGTGACGGGCGTCCACATCCTTGGCATCGACACCGGCGACCGGGCGCGGCGCGAGGCGGAGATCGCCGCCAGCAACGCGCGCTTCCGTACCGCGATGGAGGCGGTGCACGGCGTTCTTTGGACGAACAGCGCCGATGGCCGGATGATCGGCGAACAGCCCGGTTGGGGCGCGCTGACGGGGCAGACGCAGGAGGAATATCAGGGCTTCGGCTGGGCCAGCGCGGTGCATCCCGACGATGCGATCGCGACGGTCGACGCCTGGAACGCGGCGGTCGCGGCCCGCGCGATGTTCGTTCACGAGCACCGCGTGCGACGCCATACCGGTGACTGGCGGACATTTGCGGTGCGCGCGCTGCCGATCCTGGATGCTGCGGGTGAGATTCGCGAGTGGGTCGGCGTCCATACCGATATCACCCACCAGCGCGCGGCGGAGGCGGCGCTTCGCGAGCACGCCGACAGCCTGGCGCGGCAGGTGCGCCATCGCGAGCGCGCCGAAGACCAGCTGCGCCAGCTGAACGAGACGCTGGAGACCCGCGTGATCGCGGAGATCGCGGAGCGGCGCGAGGCGGAATCGCGGCTGGCGCAGGCGCAGAAGATGGAGACGGTCGGCAAGCTGACCGGCGGCGTCGCGCATGATTTCAACAATCTGCTTCAGGTCATCGGTGGCAACCTGCAGCTGCTCGCCCGCGACGTTGCCGCCGACGAGCGCGCGTCGCGCCGCGTCAACAACGCGATCGCGGGCGTCCAGCGCGGGGCGAAGCTGGCTGCGCAGCTGCTCGCGTTCGGCCGGCGGCAGGCGCTGGAGCCGAAGGTCGTCAACGTTACCCGCTTCGTGCGCGGCATGGACGACATGCTCCGCCGCGCGATCGGCGAGGCGATCGAGGTGGAGACGGTGTTCGCGGGTGGCCTGTGGAACACCTTCATCGATCCTGCGCAGATCGAGAATGCGCTGCTCAACCTGGCGATCAACGCGCGCGACGCGATGGACGGGCGCGGCAAGCTGACGATCGAGCTGGCGAACACGCATCTCGACGATGCCTATGCGCGCACGCATGAAGAGGTCGCGCCCGGCCAGTATGTGATGCTGGCGGTGTCCGACACCGGGTCGGGCATGACGCCCGAGGTGATGGAGAAGGTGTTCGAACCCTTCTTTTCCACCAAGGCGGAGGGCAAGGGATCGGGGCTGGGCCTGTCGATGGTCTATGGCTTCGTCAAACAATCCGGCGGCCATGTGAAGATCTATTCGGAGGTCGGCCACGGCACCACGATCAAGCTCTACCTGCCCCGCGCGATGGAGGCGGAGGACCTGGAGGTCGTGTCCGACACCGGGCCAGTGATGGGCGGCACCGAAACGGTGCTGGTCGTCGAGGATGACGAGGAGGTCCGCGCGACGGTGGTCGAGATGCTGACCGACCTGGGATACAGCGTGCTGAAGGCGGTGGACGCCACCAATGCGCTGGCGGTGATCGAAAGCGGCGTGCCGATCGACATGCTGTTCACCGACGTGGTCATGCCCGGCACGCTGAAAAGCCCAGAGCTGGCGCGCAAGGCCCGCGAGCGGTTGCCCGACATCGCTGTGCTGTTCACCTCCGGCTATACCGAAAACTCGATCGTGCATGGCGGGCGGCTGGATCGCGGCGTCGAGCTGCTGTCCAAACCCTATACGCGCGAGGCGCTGGCCCGGAAGTTCCGGCACGTCCTGGCGAACCAGCGGCAGCGCGGGATCGCGCGCCAGCCGATCGAGGTCGCGCGCGTGCATCCGGATACGGCCGCGATGACGCCGCCGCCGCCGGCGGCCCCCGCGCCGACGGGATCGCTGCGGCGTACCGTACTGCTGGTCGAGGATGACGAGATGATTCGCTCCAACACCGCAGAGGTGCTGGAAGAGGCGGGCTGCGTCGTCGTCGAGGCGGGCAGCGCGGAAGAAGCACTGACCGGCCTGCAGACGACGCCGGTCGACGTGCTCATCACCGACGTCAACCTGCCGGGCGCGTCCGGCCGGGAGCTGGCTGAGCGGGCGCGGTCGCTGCGGCCGAACGCGATCGTCATCTATGCAACGGGCGATCCGTCGGCGGTGGCGGGCGATGCCGACAGCATCGTGCTGGCCAAGCCCTATCGCCCGGCCGCGCTGCTCGCCGCGGTTGCGGGACAGGCCGTCGGCGTGTCGCAGCCGGTCGCGGACGGCTGACCGATGCCGCAGGCGCTTTTGCGCTTGCGATAATATGTATGACTTTATTAGAAGGCGGGGCGCGACCGATGTGAAGGGTCGCGCCCGGCCATGACGGCCGCGAACGATAGGGGAGGCGTCATGGTGAACAGGTTGCGCGCGCTTTTGCTGGCCGCGACGGGGCTGCTGTCATCCGCGCCCGCGCTGGCGGAGGCGAGCTATGACAAGGCCACCCGCATCTTCCGGCTGGATGGCGGCGATGTCACCTACGCGTTCAAGGTGAATGCGGCGGGTAATCTGCAATCGGTCTATTGGGGCCGGCGGCTGCCCGATCGCGCGCCGCTCGCCGCTCCGGAACTGTCCGGCCTGTCGGGCTTCGACGTCGCCGCGAACGTCGTGCCGCAGGAATATGCCGGGCAGGGCGGGGGGCTGTATGCCGAACCCGCGCTGAAGGTGACGTACCCGGACGGCAATCGCGACCTCGTCCTCTTCTATCGCGGGCATGAGCTGGCGAACGACGAGATTCGCGTGACGTTGAGCGATCTGGACCGGCCGCTGTTCGTGACGCTCGTCTATCGCATCGATCGCGCGACAGGCGTCATCGCCCGATCCGCCGTGATCGAAAATCGCGGCGAGGGCGACGTGCGCGTCGATCAGGCCGCCGCCGCCGGGCTGACGCTGCCCGTCGCCTACGACTATCGCCTGCATTATTCGACCGGGCGCTGGGCGGCGGAATGGACGCTGCAGGATCGCGCGCTGACCGCGGGCGCCACTGTCCTCGAAAGCCGGCGCGGTTCGACCGGCAGCCAGAACAACCCGTGGTTCCAGATCACCCGCGCGGACACGACTGAAGAATCGGGACAGGCCTGGATCGGCGCGCTGGCGTGGAGCGGATCGTGGCGGATGACGTTCGATCAGGACGTGACCGGGCGTATCCGCATCACCGGCGGCTACAACCCGTTCGACTTCGCCTATCGCCTGCGCCCCGGCGCGCGGCTGGAAACGCCGACCTTCTTCGTCGGCTTTTCGGACAAGGGGCGGGGCGGCGCATCGCGCCTGTTCCATCGGTTCGAGCGGGACTCGATCCTGCCGCATCGCAAGGGCCGGCTGCCGCTACGCCCCGTCCTCTACAACAGCTGGGAGGCGACCGAGTTCGACGTGACCGAGGCGGGGCAGATGGCGCTGGCCGAACGCGCCGCGACGCTGGGGGTCGAACGGTTCGTGATGGACGACGGCTGGTTCGGCGCGCGCAACAACGACCGCGCGGGGCTGGGCGACTGGACGGTCAACCCGGCGAAATTTCCCAACGGTCTGAAGCCTCTGATCGACAAGGTGAAGGGGTTGGGCATGGATTTCGGCCTGTGGGTCGAGCCCGAGATGATAAACCCGGACAGCGACCTTTATCGCGCCCATCCCGACTGGGCGATGCAGTTCCAGGGGCGCCCGCGCACGGAGGGGCGCAACCAGCTGGTCCTCAATCTCGCGCGCACCGACGTGCGCGATCATCTGCTGAAGGTGCTGGACGACCTGCTGACGCAGAACGACATCGCCTTCCTGAAATGGGACTATAACCGCAACTGGACGGAGCCGGGCTGGCCCGACGCGGACGTCGCGGACCAGCAGACCATCTATGTCGCCTATGTCCGCAACCTCTACTGGATCATCGACGAGCTGCGGAAACGGCATCCGAATGTCGAGATCGAAAGCTGCTCGGGCGGTGGCGGGCGTATCGATCTGGGTATCATGGCGCGCACCGATCAGGTCTGGCCGTCCGACAATACCGACCCGTTCGACCGGCTGCTGATCCAGGACGGCTTCACCCAGGCCTATACGCCCGCCGCGATGATGGCGTGGGTGACGGACAGCCCGAACTGGGTGAACAAGCGTCAGACGACGCTCGCCTTCCGCTTCCTGTCGGCGATGCAGGGCGGGCTGGGCATCGGCACGAACCTGAACAAGTGGCAGGATATCGATTTCGCGATCGCGAAGCGATACGTCGCCGCATACAAGCGTATCCGGGAGACGGTGCAGCAGGGCGCGCTATACCGCCTGAACCGCGAGAATGCGGCCGATGCGCGCTGGACGAACCTGTATGTCGCGCAGGATCGCCGGCAGGCGGCGCTGTTCACGCTGATCGGGTCCACGCACAAGCGCGACGTGATGCCCGCCATCGCGCTCGCCGGGCTGGACCCCGATGCGCAATACCGGATCGAGACGATGGACGGCACGCCGCTGCCCGTCACCATCCCGGCCGAGGCGAGCGGCGCATATTGGATGAACCACGGCGTCGACGTGACGCTAATCGGCGATTTCCAGGGTGTCGGCCTGATCCTGACGCGCACGCGCTGATCCGCCCACGCCGGTATCTCCCACGCCGTCGCCCGGGTCCGGGCGGCGGCGTTTTTGCTATGTCAGACTTTGTAGTCCGCTACCCGCGTCATCGCGCGAGAAGTTCCTGCGTTCGATCAATCAGAATTTTGCTGGACAGGCGAACTAATATCATATTTAATGCTCCTCAATCAAAAGAAGGGGAGCATTGCCATGAGGTCCGCACGTCGTCCGGTTGCCGCTTTGCTGACGGGGGCCTCGCTCGCCCTGTTGTTCGCCGCCCCCGCCCATGCGGCGGCGCCGCAGGACGGCAGTGGCGCGACGACGCAGGCCGGCGGCGCGCAGGTCGATCCCGCCGCAGCCGACGCTCCCGCCGATGAGGCCATCGTCGTGACCGGCATCCGCGCCAGCCTGGCCGACGCGCTGGAGATCAAGCGCGCGACGATCGGCGTCGTCGATGCCATCTCGGCGGAGGATATCGGCGAGTTTCCCGACGCGAACATCGCCGAATCGCTCCAGCGTATTCCCGGCGTCGCGATCGACCGGGTGAACGGCGAAGGGCGCGGGATCACGGTGCGCGGACTGGGGCCGGAGTTCAACACCGTGCTGCTGAACAACCGCCTGCTGTCAACCGATGTCGGTGGCCGTTCCTTCTCGTTCGACATCCTGTCGTCCGAACTCATCACCGGCGCGGAAGTCTACAAGTCGTCGGAGGCGCGGTTGCAGGAAGGGGGCATCGGCTCCACCGTCATCCTGCGCACCGCTCGCCCGACCGATCGTGCGGGCGTGCATTTCGCGGGCAGCGCCGCGGGGCGGCATGACAATACGTCGGACCGGATCACGCCCTTCGCCTCGGGCGTGCTGAGCGCATCCAATGCCGACCGCACTTTCGGCGTGCTCGCCAGCTTCGTCTACGACAAGCGCAAGTTCAACCTGACCAACGTTTCGACCGATGGCTGGATCGTCAACCAGCGCGTCGACAGCAACGGCGATGGCGTGCGCGACCTGTCCGGCGTCGCGCTGCCACGCACGCTCAATTTCACCGCGACCGAAAGCACGCGCGAGCGGATTGGCGGCACCTTTGCCGTCGACTGGAACTTCTCCGATAACTTCAAGCTGAAGCTGGACGCGCTCTATACGCAGCAGAAGGTCGCCAGCTTCACCAACCAGCTGGGCTATTATGTCGATCCGGACCGGATCACGTCCGCGACAGTGAACGGCAACGGCACCGCGACGCAGTTTACCGTGCTGCCCGCGACGTCGACGGCGGGGCTGGCTTCGGACAATATCGTCAGCACTTCGCCGCAGGATGCGCGCACCTATCAGATCGGCGCCAATGTCGAATGGCGCGCGGCGGACAATCTGACCGTGATGTTCGACGCGGCGCATTCGAACTCCCGCAATGCCGCCGATCAGGTGTTCTACGTCGTCGGCACGCGGCAGGTGGGCGTGACGCCGACCTTCATCCTCGACGGCCCGGGCGGCTTGCCGACGATGACCAACGTACTGGCACCCAACGACAAGTCCGCGCCGCGCCTGCATTGCTGCTCCGAACGCGGCGGGCGCAACGGCGATACGGTGAACCAGGGCACGATCGACGCGACCTGGGATCTGGATGGCGTGCTGAGCAAGCTGCAGGGCGGCCTGCTGTACACCAACCGCAAGAAGATCACGGTGGTTCGCGAGTCGCCCGAACCGCTCGGCTGCTTCTATTGCGGCTATCAGGCGCTGGCGCCCGCATCGCTGTTCACCGATTTCAGCGCCAATGTGCAGGGCCGCGACCTGACGTGGCTGACCTATGACCCCAAGGCGCTGGCGCAATATTACGGCACGGCGGCGGCGGTGAACCAGGTCGGCGGCACCAGCCAGTCGGCGATCGACGCGCGCAACCGCTTCCTTGCCGTCTATCAGGGCAACAACAACAGCCTGGACCCGATCGACCGCCAGCGCGGATCGGGCACGGTGCGCGAGAACACCTTCGCCGCCTATTTACAGGCAAGCTTCGGCGGCGACCTGGGGAACGGCGGCAGCCGCTGGTCCGCGATGGCGGGTGCGCGGCTGGTCCATACCGACGTCTACGCCACCGGCTATTCGGTTACGCTGCTCAACATCATCCAGAATCCCGCCGATCCGACCGCGGCGGTGCCCGTCTACAGCGCCACCGTGCCCGTCGATGCGCGCAACAAATATACCTATGTGCTGCCGACGCTGAACGTGCGGCTGGACCTGACCGGCCAGCTGGCGGTGCGGCTGGCGGGATCGCGCACGCTGACCCGGCCGACGCTGTCGCGACTCGGGCTGAGCCAGGACTTCGTCTTCCGCCCGCCCAATTCGAACACGGTCAGCGGCGGCAATCCCTTCCTGAAGCCGTTCCTGGCGTGGAATGCGGATCTGTCGGCGGACTATTACTTCACGCGCACCAGCTATGCGAGCATCGCCGGCTTCTACAAGAAGCTGGAGAACTTCATCATCTCCGGCCAGCAGCCGGAGGAATATTTCGGCCTGACCTTCATCGCCAACCGTCCGTACAACGCGCAGAAGGGCGAGGTGTACGGCGTCGAGGCGGCGGTCCAGACCACGTTCGACTTCCTGCCCGCGCCGTTCGACAAGCTGGGCGCGTCGGCCAACTACACGCTGGTGAAAAGCTCGATCCGGTTCGACCCGTCGCTGAGCAACCAGACGTTCAACGTGGAGGGGCTGTCGGACACCGCGAACCTCGTTCTGTTTTACGAGGACAAGAATTTCCAGATCCGCGGGGCGTACAACTGGCGCGCGCCGTTCCTGCGGCAGACTTTCGGGCCGCAGAGCCAACCGGAAAACATCTTCGGCTATAATCAGGTCGACCTGAGCGCACAGGTGCGGATGAACAGCAATCTCGCGTTGTATGCCGAGGTGCTGAACCTGACGAACGAGAAGTTCCGCAGCTATTCCCGGTTCGAGGAGCGGCTTATCACAGTGTCCGATCAGGGCCGGCGGATCACCGCCGGCGTGCGGGTGAACTTCTGACGAAGGGGTGGGGGCGCCGGGTGGCGCTCCCCACGGGCATTAAACGATGAACGGATACGGGAGCGGATACGGCGTCTTCATTCTCGGCCCCCGGCGCGGCGTGCGCGTCGTGCTGACCGATCTGGGGGCGACGCTGATGCGGATCGACGTGCCCGACCGGGCGGGGCGCAGCGGCAATATCCTGCTGGGCCATGACGATCCGGCCGCCTATCCCGCCGCCGGGGCGGCCGGGCCCGACTGTTACTTGGGGGCAACGTGCGGGCGCTATGCGAACCGCATCCGGGGCGCCGCCTTCGTAATGGATGGCAAGTCGGTGCGGCTGGTGCCCAATGAGGGGGCGAACCAGCTCCACGGCGGCGCGCCCGGCTTTCATCGCGCGCGCTGGCAGGTGATCGCGGCGGACGCCGATGCGGTGACGCTGCGCCATCACAGCCCCGATGGCGATGCCGGCTGGCCGGGGGCGCTGACCGCGACCGCGCGTTTCTCGCTGGATGCGGAGGGGGTGCTGCGCATCGCCTATCACGCGACGAGCGATCGGGCGACGCACGTCAACCTCGTCGCGCATCCCTATTTCAACCTGTCGGGCGATCCGGGCCGTCCGATCACCGACCATCGCCTGCGCATTGCCGCCAGCCGGATGCTGTCGATCGACGCGGAGGCGCTGCCGCTCGGCACGCCCGCGCCGGTCGCGGGGACGCCGTTCGACTTCACGCGCGCGCGCCGCGTGGGGGAGGGGATCGACGCCGCCGATCCGCAGATCGCGGCGGGCGACGGCTACAACCACAATTATTGCCTGGACGGTGCGGGCCTGCGAGCCGTCGCATGGCTGGATCATCCCGCCAGCGGCCGCGCGCTGCAGATCGCGACCGACCAACCGGGCCTGCAATTCTACAGCGGCAACGCGCTGCCCGCGCGGCGGACGGGCCTGTGCCTGGAAACGCAAGGCTGGCCCGACGCGGTGAACCACCCGCATTTCCCCTCCACCCGCCTCGACCCGGGCGATGTTTGGGAGAGCGTGACCGAGTACCGCTTCGGCCTGTGCGAGGGTTGAGGGCGCGCTACAACCGCCCCAGCCGCCCGCCATCGGCGACCAGCTCCGCCCCCGTCACGAACCGCGCCGCGTCGGAGGCGAGGAAGACGGCCAGTGCCGCGACATCCTGCGGGCGGCCGATATCGGCGGGGTCGATCACCTCGATCCCGCTCGCGATGTTCGGGCTGGCGTGGAGCAGCGGCGTGTCGATCGCACCGGGCAGGATCGCGTTGCAGCGGATGCCGCGCGCCTGCCCCTCGATCGCGGTGGAGCGTGTCAGGCTGACCAACGCCGCCTTCGACGCGGCATAGGAGGCGACCTCGGCGGAGGTGCGGTGCGCGTGGATGGAGGCGACGTTCACGATCGCGCCGCCGCGCGGCATGTGGCGCAGCGCATGGCCGGTGAACAGCGCGGGCGCGACCAGATTGATCGCCAGCAGTCGGTGCCAGTCCGCCGCGTCCTGATCGACGATCGGCTTGTAGATCATGATCCCGGCGACGTTGACCAGCACGTCCAGCTGCCCGAACCGCGCCAGCGTCTCCGAGATCGCCGCGTCGATCCGCGCCGGGTCGGCGACATCGCAGGCGATCGGGAGCGTGCCCTCGTCGGGCGTCAGTCCCGCGACCGTGCGATCGACCATCGCCACGCGCGCGCCCTCCGCCCGGAACGCCGCCGCGACCGCGCCGCCGATGCCGCCCGCCGCGCCCGTCACCAGCGCGACCTTGCCGTCAAAGTCCGTCACCATTCGCGCAGGCTCCCGTCCGCGCCGCGCCAGACCGGATTGCGCCAGCGATGCGGATCGCGTGCCGCCTCCCGCACCCGCGCCTCGTCGATCGTGATGCCCAGCCCCGGCCCGTCGGGCACCGCGACGGTGCCGCGCGTGACCGCCAGAACCTCGGGGTCGACCAGATAGGTCAGCAGGTCCGCATCCGCCTGATTGTAATGAATACCCAGCGCCATTTCCTGGATCACGAAATTGGGCGTCACGGCGGCCAGCTGCAGGCAGGCGGCGAGCGCGATCGGGCCGATCGGGCAATGCGGCGCGATGGCGACGTCATACGCCTCGGCCATCGCCGCGATCCGCCGGCATTCGGACAGGCCGCCGGCATGGGCGATATCGGGTTGCGCGATATCGATCGCGGCGGCGGCGAAGAAGGGCTTGAAGTCCCACCGCGAATAGAGCCGCTCGCCCAGCGCCACGGGCACCGACGTTTGCGCCGCGACCTGCGCGATCGCCTCGGGGTGTTCGCTCAGCAGCACTTCCTCGACGAACAGCGGATGCAGCGGCTCCAGCGCGCGGACCAGTTGCCGCGCCATCGGCTTGTGGACGCGGCCGTGGAAGTCGAGGCCGACATCGACGCCGGTCGCGCGCACCAGTCCCAGCCGCTCGACGGCGGCGTCGATCGCGGCGGCGCCGGCCAGCCAGTCCATCTCCTCCGACCCGTTCATCTTCACCGCGTCGAAGCCCTGCTCGACGCGCAGCTTCGCGGCGGCGGCGACGTCGGCCGGGCGATCGCCCCCGATCCAGGCATAGACGCGGATCCGGTCGCGCACCCGCCCGCCCATCAGGTCCGATACCGGCACGCCCAGCATCCGTCCGCGCAAGTCCCACAGCGCCTGGTCGATCCCCGCGATCGCCGACAGCAGCACCGGGCCGCCGCGATAGAAGCCCAGCCGGTGCAGCGTCTGCCACGCATCCTCGATCCGGCTGGCGTCATGGCCGATCAGCCGGTCGCGCGCCGCGTCGATCGCGCCAGCCACCGCCTCCGCATGGCCTTCCAGGCTGGCCTCGCCCCAGCCGACCGCTCCGTCGTCCGTCTCGATGCGGACGAACAGCCAGCGCGGGGGGACGAGGAAGCTCTCGATCCGCGAAATCCTAGACATGGGAGGCGCTCCGCCGCAAGCCGCGCGTCAGCAGCGGCAGGGCCGGCAGCCCGCCGCCCTGTCGCATCCGGTCGGCGACCACCGCCGCCAGCAGGATGCCGCCCCGCACGACATATTGATAGAAAGTGGGGATGTTGAGCAGGTTGAGCGCATTCTGCGCCGCCCCCATGATGAACACGCCGACGATCACCCCCGCGATCGTCGCGACGCCGCCGGACAGCGACACGCCGCCCAGCACGCAGGCGGAGATGACCGCCAGCTCCAGCCCGATGCTGGTATTGGGCTGGCCGCTGGTGATGCGCGCGGCCAGGATGATGCCGGCGAGTCCGGCGACCAGCCCCTGCGCGGTGAAGACTGCGATCCGCACGCGCAGGATCGGCACGCCCGCCAGCCGTGCCGCCTCCGCATTGCCGCCGACGGCCAGCACGTTGCGGCCGAACACGGTGCGGTTCAGGATCCAGCCGAACAGCGCGAAGCTGGCCAGCATCACCCAGATCGGCCAGCCGATACCCAGCACGCCGCCCGATCCCAGCGCATAGAAGCGCTCCGCCGGGATCGACACGCTCTGCCCACCCGACGTCAGGAAGGCGAGGCCGCGCACGATCTCCATCATCGCCAGCGTCACGATCAGCGAATTGACGCGAAACCCGGCAACGAGAATGCCGTTGACCAGGCCGACCGCCGCGCCGCCCGCCAGTCCGGCAAGGATGCCGAGCGCCACGCTGCCGGTTGCACCGATCGTCACCGCCGCCAATACGCCCGACAGCGCGACGATCGAACCGACCGACAGGTCGACCTCCCGCATCGCCAGCACCAGCATCATCGTCGCCGCGATCGTGCCGACCAGCGAGACGGACAGCAGCAGCCCGCCGATATTCCTGAACGACAGGAAGTCGGGCACCAGCAGCGACAGCGCCGCCAGCAGCACCGCCAGCGCGATCAGCGGCCCGGCACGGCCCATGCGCCGCCCGTTCCAGCGTGGCCCGGTCATACGGTTTCCTCCTGTTGCGCCGGGGCGGCGTTTCCACCCGGCAGGGCCAGCCGCAGCAGCCGGTCGGGACTGGCCTCGGCGCGCGGGACGACGCCGGTCACGCGGCCTTCCGCCATCACCACGATACGGTCAGCGACGCCTATTACCTCCGCCATGTCGCTTGAGGCGAACAGGATCGTGCCGCCCCCTTCCGCGAAGCGATACATCTGGTCGTAGATTTCGCTGCGTGCGCCGACATCGATGCCGCGCGTCGGCTCGTCGAACAGCAGGATGCGCGCATCCGCCATCAGCCAGCGCGCGATGATCGCCTTTTGCTGGTTGCCGCCCGACAGCGTGCCGATCGGCACGGCGGCGCTGGCCGCCTTGACCCGCAGCCGCGCGATCAGCTCGCGCGCGCTATGCGTTTCCAGCGCCGGGCGGAGCAGCGGCCTCCCGCCAAGCCGGTTGCGCCAGGCGAGCGCAATATTCTCCTGCACCGAGGCGATCGGCACGATCCCCTCGTCCTTGCGATCCTCTGGACAGAGGGCAAGGCCGGCGGCGATCGCCGCGCGCGGGTTGCCGGGGGGGAGGGGCGTGCCCTCCACCGATACGCACCCGCCCGTCGCGCGCGTCGCGCCATAGATCAGGCGGAACAGCTCCGACCGGCCCGCGCCGACCAGCCCGAACAGGCCGACGATCTCGCCACGCGCGACCGTCAGGTCGACGGGGGCGGAGACGCCGGGGCCGGTCAGGCCCGCGACCTCCACCACCGCCTCGCCATGGTCGCGCGCGCGCCAGCCATAGATGTCGCGGATCGCGCGGCCCGCCATCGCCGTCACCAGCCGGTCGGCGTCCTGCGGCCCGACCGGCGCCATGTCGCAGACGTGGCGACCGTCGCGCAGCACGGTCGCACTGTCCGCCAGCGCATACACCTCTTCCATCCGATGGCTGACATAGATGATCGCGCGTCCTTCGCGGCGCAGGTCGCGGATGATCGCCATCAGCCGCTCCGTCTCGCGCGCGGAGAGCGAGCTGGTCGGCTCGTCAAAGGCGATGATGCGCGCATCGCGCAGCAGCGCGCGGCCGATCTCCACCATCTGCCGCCGCCCGATCGAAAGGTCGCCCAGCCGCGTCGCCGGATCGACCGGCTCGCCCAGCCGCGCCAGCATCCCGCGCGCACGGTCGTGCAGCGTATGCCGGTCGACGATCCCGCCCCGGCCGGGCAGCACGCCCAGCATCAGGTTTTCCGCCACCGACAGATCGGGAAACAGCTGCAATTCCTGATGGATGATCGCGATGCCGGCGGCCTGGCTGTCGCGGGGACTGGCAAAGCGGCGGGGCTCGCCATCGACCAGCACCATGCCGCTGTCGGGCGGATGATGGCCCGCGAGGATCTTGAGCAGCGTGGACTTGCCCGCGCCATTCTCTCCGATCAGCGCGCGCACTTCTCCGCCCGCGACGGAGAAACTGACGTCGTCGAGCGCGACGACGCCCGGAAACACCTTGCCGACGCCGCGAAATTCCAGACCCGTGCTCATGCCGCCGCCTCCGCCGCCAGCAGAGCGCGAAAATTGTCGCGCGTCATCAGCGTACCGCTCGTCAACGTTTCGGCGGGCGGGCGGACCCCGTGCGTGATCCAGCGAAACAGCGCGGCGGCTGTGTCGTAGCCATGGCGCCGTGCGCTGAGCAGCACGGTGGCGACGAAGCCCGTCGGCGTCGGTTTGGCGAGTTCGGCGATCGCCGCCTCCGACCCTCCGATGCCGATGCCGATCAGCGACGGCGGCTTCAGTCCCAGCCCCTCCGCCGCGCGGATGCCGCCGACGACCGTTTCGTCGTTCAGGCCCAGCACGATCCAGCGATCGATCGCGGCGCGCGCGGTCAGCACCGGCGCGGCGGCGGTGAACGCGCCCTCCGTGTCGGAGGTCCGCTGCGGCGCGGTGAACAGCCGGGTAAAGCCACGGTCCTGCAGCGCGCGCACCGCACCCATCGTCCGCTCCCGCCCGGTGTCGAGGCTATCGAACGCGATGCGCAGCACGCCCGTCGTGTCCGGGGACCAGCCACGCGCGCGGGCGGTGTCGGCGGCGGCGGTTCCCGCCAGCTGCCCGATCGCGGTGGCGGAAATGCCGACATAGGGGATGCCCGCGACCGGCGCCTCGTCCGGCCCGGTCAGCCGGTCGTCGACCGCGATCGCCTTCATCCCGGTTCGCGCGCAGAAGCCGGCGATGGCGGGGCCGAGGCGCGGATCGGGGGCGCAGATCACGAAGCCCTCCGCCTTGCGCGCATAGAGGGTGCCGAGCGCCGCCAACACGCGGTCGCCGTCTTCCGCCCCGATCGCGATCAGCGAAAAGCCGAGGTCGCGGGCGGCCGCGCGGGCGAAGCGCCACTCGTCCTGAAACCACTGCGCCTCCGGCATCTTCACGACGAAGCCGATGCGCAGGTCCTGCGCGCGCGGCGTGCAGCCGGGCAGGGCGGTCGCACCGACGCCGGTCGCGGCCAGCCCGGCCAGCATATGCCTGCGCGTGGTCGCCATCGGGCGCGCGATCCTCCCCCTCATCGTCATCCTCTCGGCTTATATGTCATATATATATCCAAGGAAAGGGCCGGTTCCGCTTTTTCATCGCGGCCGACGGATCGGTCGCGCACATGGCATGGCGCCGGCCGTTGCCCTCGGCTATCTTGCGGCGAGTGACCGACGAACTTGCGCACAGCCTGTCCGATTTCATGGCCCGTGACGATGGGCGGAACCTGACCGCCAGCATCGTCAACGATCTGGGTCATGCGATCGTGACGCAGACCTATCGCCCCGACGCGCCCTTCCCGACCGAAGCCGAACTGTGCCAGCGTTACGGCGCCAGCCGGCCCGTGCTGCGCGAGGCGGTGAAGATGCTGACGGCCAAGGGCCTGCTGCTCGGTCGCAAGCGTGCGGGTACGCTGGTGCAGCCCGAAAGCAGCTGGAACCTGCTGGACCCCGATGTGCTGCGCTGGATGCTCAGCCGCGATTTTTCGATCGACCTGCTGATCGACTTTACGGAAATTCGCATGTCGATCGAACCGCGCGCGGCGACGCTGGCGGCACATTCCGCTACGGCGCCGCAGCGGCGCGCGATCAAGGCGGCGATCGACCGGATGTTCGCCGCCGACCGGGGCGAGGAGGATGCGCTGGCCGCCGATATCGGCTTTCACATCGCGGTGCTGGAGGCGAGCAACAACCGCTTCATGCGGCAGTTCACCGGGCTGACCGAGACGACGCTGCGCTTCTCGATCCGCCGCACGAACGATTACAAGGGCGTCCCCCGCGCCAGCGCGCGGGATCACAAGAAGGTCGCCGATGCGATCATCGAGGGCGAACCGACGCTGGCGGGCGAGCGGATGAGCGAGCTGATCGGCGGCGCGCTCGACCTGCTGCTGGCGGCGGGGAAGCACCCGCCCCGACCCTGAACCGGCGGGGCGGGGGCGCACGCAATTATGGCTCGCCGCAGCGCGATCCGGGCAGGGGCGTCCGGGGCGCCGGGGCGGGGCGGGCGTCGCCCGGGCGATAGGCGCCGGCCGCGAACGGCTTCAGGTCCGCCGCATCCAGCAGCACCGGGCGAAGGTTGCCGGTGACGTAGCGTTGCGCCTGATCGTCGAAATGCGGCGAGGCGGGATCGCCGCTCTCGCCCCCCGCCGATACCGCCCACGCCTTCACCTGCGGCCCGAACTCCACCACCGCGACGAAGCTGTTGCCATAGGTGCCGTAGAAGCAGCGCTGCCCCGCCTGCCGCTCCACGCCGAACGCCGCGAGCGAGCCGAAATTGCCCGAGGTGAAGCCGACGGGCAGGCTGGGCGCCCGATCGTCGAACCGCGCACGGATCGCGCCGGTCAGCCGCTGGAAGCGGTTGATCCGTCCCCAGGCGACGCGCCAGCCGCCCTGTTCGCGCTGCATCCGTGCGGTGCCCGCGTCCAGCGCGGCGATCCTGTCCGCATCCGTCGCCCGCGTCGCCAGCCAGGTGAATAATGGGACGTTCGCCGCATGCGCCTTCGGCCCTTCCGACGCCCACAGCGCCTCTCCCCAATAGACGGCGAGCGACGTCGGCTCGGACGCGGTGCCCCAGCGCCGGTCCCAGCCCTTCAGCAGCGCGATCGGCCCGGCGAGGCGCGCGCGGCGCGGATCGGTGGCGGGCAGCGCGTCATAACCGCGCACCAGCCCCGGAATCTGCGCGTCGAACAGCGGCAGGAAAGGGTCGAACGCCGCCTCCGTCAGCGTCGCCGGCGTGAAGCGGCGATCGTTGGCGAACAACATCGTCGCGTGCGCCCCGCGCGGGTTGGGCCCGAACTGGTCCATATAGGCGGGGAACGCCGCCTGTTTCGGGCTGTCCGCCCCCGCCGCGACCCACGGCGCGTCGTTGGTGTTCTGCACCCAGCCGGTGCGCGGCGAGACGACCACGGGCAGGTCGGCCAGCCGGTGCAGCCCGTGCCAGTCGGTCGCGGGATCGCTGCCATCGACCGGCCTCGTATAGTCGAACCGGGCATCGCGGATCGGCACGAATTGCGGATGAAGATAGGCGATCGTCCCGTCATCCGCCGCCAGGATCGTGTTGTTCGACGAATTGGCGCGCCGTTCCGCGACCTTCAGATAGCCGGCCAGCGTGGTGGCGCGGGTGCGCAGATAGCTCTGCTCCAGCGCCGCACGCGGGCTGTTGAGCATCGCCACCGCGATCCACCGGCCGCGCTCTGCGCGGATGATCGGGCCGTGATGCGTCGCCAGCGTGGTGAAGCGCCGCTCCTGCATCGTGCCGTCCGGCTGGCGGATGCGCAGCGTCACCAGCTGCGTCCGCACCGGCCGCCAAGCCCGGCCATAGCGATAGAACAGCCGCCCGCCGCGCTCCGCCACCTCGACCGCGAACTCGTCGATATTATCGACGCCGCTGGAGGTGTGCATCCAGCCCAGATGCCGGTTGAAGCCCTGATAGATGAAGAACTGGCCCCAGGTGGCGGCGCCATAGGCATCCAGCCCGGCATCGCTCGTCACCTGCTGTTCGGCGCGAAAGAAGAAGGAGGTGTGCGGATTGATCCACAGCAGCGGATGCCCGCTGACGCTGCGTGACGGACCCAGCGCGAAGCCGTTCGACCCCTTCGGCTCGATCAGTCGCCCCGCCTGCGCCGCCGCGACCGTCACCGCCGGGCGGGGGGTGGCATGGCCGTAGAAGCCCTCCAGCGCGTTGAGGTCGACCCCGCGCTCGATATCGCCGCCGATGCTGCCCTCGGAAAAGGCGAGCGCCATCCACGGTTCGAACCGGGTGATGACCTGCGGCCGGACGCCCGGATGCGTGGCGAGATAGTGGTTCAGCCCCGCCGCCCACGCGTCCATCAGCGCGCGCAGCCAGCCGGGGCTGGCGGCATAGTCGCGGCGCAGCGCATCCGGGGAGACGAACAGCCGCTGGCGCAGGTCCGCCCACAGCGCCGACGGTCCCTCCGCCTCCGCCAGCCGGCCGAGCGCGACGAGATAATTGCGCTCGATGCGGGGAAAATCATCCTCCGCCTGCGCGTAGATCATGCCGAACACCGCGTCGGCGTCGGTGCGGCCATGGATATGCGCGATGCCATGGCCGTCGCGCACGATCGTCACCGCCGCCGACGACGGCGGGGCCGCGACCGCCGACGGGGCGGCGAGGGCGACGGCGGCGAGCGCGGGCATCAGGAACCTGAATGACATTGGCGACTTCTCCCCACAGCGGCTTTGACAGTGTCTTAAATCATATATATTGCGCACCGCAAGCAGGAGAAACTCGCATGACGATCGCGCTGGCCCCGATACGCATCCCCGACTTCGGCCCGATCGCGGAGCCCCCGGCATTGACCGGCGCCACCTATGCCGCGCGGTGTGACGCGGCGCTGGCGGCGGCGGGCACCGACTGGCTGTGTGTCTATGCCGATCGCGAGCATTTCGCCAACGTCATGTTCCTGTCGGGGTTCGAGCCGCGCTTCGAGGAGGCGCTGCTGCTGCTCGGCCCGGGCGGGCGGCGGGTGCTGGTGACGGGGAACGAGTGCCTGTCCTACACCGTCGTCTCGCCGCTGCCGGGGCTGGAGCCGATGCTGGCCCAGTCGATGAGCCTGCTGGGGCAGGACCGCACGCAGGCGCCGCGCCTGACCGACGTGCTGCGCGCGGCCGGCCTGCGCGGCGGCGACCGGGTGGGGCTGGTCGGCTGGAAATATCTCGATGCGCCGGAATGGGAGGGGGAGGGCGCACCCGCGCCGTTCATTCCCGCCGCCTATGTCGCGGCGGTGGCGCGCGTCGTCGGGGCCGATGCGCTGGTCGACGCGACGCCGGTGCTGCTGGCGCCCGCCACCGGCCAGCGGTCGATCATCGACGCGGACCAGATCGCGATCTTCGAGGCGGCGGCGGCGCGTGGGTCCGCGATGGTGTGGCGCGCGCTGACCGGCCTGCGCCCCGGCGATACCGAGCGGGAGGGGGCGTTGCGCATGGCCTATGACGGCGCCCCGCTGAACGTCCACACCATGCTCGCCTCCGGCAATGCCGCGACCGGGCCGGTGATCGGACTGGCGAGTCCCGGCGCGCGGCGGATCGCGAAGGGGGACGGCGTTTCCACGGCGGTCGGGCTGTGGGGCGGGCTGACCGCGCGGGCGGGGCTGGTGGACGATTCGAACGACGATTTCGTCGCGATCGCGGCGCGCTATTTCGCCGGGCTGGTCCGCTGGTACGCGGTCGCCAATATCGGCGTGGCCGGCGGCGTGCTGCACGATGCGGTGACCGAGACGCTCGCGGCGGGGGGGCTGCGCTCGCTGCTCAACCCCGGCCATCTGACGGGGCATGAGGAATGGTCCAACACCCCCGTCCGCCCCGGCTCCACCGAGCCGCTGGTGTCGGGGATGCACATGCAGGTCGATGTGATTCCCACGCCGATGCGCGATGGCTGGGCGCTCAATTGCGAGGATTGCGTGGTGTTCGCCGACGCCGCGCTGCGCGACGACCTCGCCGCGCGGCATCCGGCCGTGTGGCAGCGGATCGTCGCCCGCCGCCGCTTCGTCACCGATACGCTGGGGGTTGCGATGGCGGACAGCGTGCTGCCGCTGTCGTCGATCCCGCTCTGCCTGCCGCCGCTCTGGCTGCGCAGTGGTGAGATTTTCGTGAACGGCTGACGGGCTTTCCCCGGCGCGCCCGCGTCGATACGGTCGGGGCCACACAAGAGAGGATGGCCCCCGCATGACGTGGCAGACGATTGACTATGCGCTGGCGGATGGCGTCGCGACGCTGACGCTGAACCGGCCCGACCGGATGAACGCGCTGTGCCCGCAGCTGTTCGACGAACTGACCGCCGCGATCGACCGCGCGCTTGCCGAAAAGGCTCGCGCGCTGGTGCTGACCGGCGCCGGCCGCGCCTTCTGCTCGGGCGCCGATCTGGCGGGCGATACGGAGCGGCTGGCGGATTCGGGCGCGATGCTGGACCGCTATTACAACCCGCTGATCCGCAAGATCGCGGGGCTGGCCATCCCGGTCGTCACCGCGATCAACGGCCCGGCGGTGGGGGCGGGGCTGGGTCTGGCGCTGGCGGGCGATATCATCGTGATGGCGCGATCCGCCTATGGCCTGCTCGCCTTCGTCAATATCGGGCTGGTGCCGGATGCGGGATCGACCTGGCTGGTCGCCAAGGCGGTGGGCCGGGTCCGCGCGCTGGAACTGGCGCTGCTGGGCGAGCGATTGTCGGCGGAGGAGGCGCTGGCCGCCGGTCTGGTGACGCGGCTGGCGGCGGATGAGGCGTGCCTCACCGATGCCACGGCGATCGCGCGCAAGCTGGCGGCGGGGCCCTCGGTGGCGATCGGCCTGATCCGTCATCAGGTTGCCGCCGCCCTGAACGCGACGCTGGAGGAAACATTGGCGATCGAGCGGACGAACCAGAGTATCGCCGGTGGCACCCGCGACTTTGCGGAGGCGGTGAAGGCTTTTGGGGAAAAGCGCCCCCCGATATTCGAGGGGCGCTGATCCCGGACCCGGTCAGGCGATGGTGACGCGGGCGGCGGTGCTGCGGCGGCGGTAGCGGGCGGCGGCGTCGACCATGCCGAAGCCCAGCAGCATCATCGCCCAGGTCGCCGGTTCCGGCACCGCGGCGGCGGTGGTCGTCACCGATACGCTCGCCAGCTTGAAGCCGTCGACGAAGATGTCGGGGTTCGCCTGCGACGCGCCGATCATCCACATGTTGCCCGAACCGATGATGTTGAAGCTCTGCTTGGCGGTGCCGTTGCTCGCGATGTCGACGGTGCCGGCGAACAGCCCGTTGAACGACGTCCGGCTCATCCCGTTCAGCGCCAGCGCCTGATCCCAGGCGCCCGCCATCGTGCCCCACTTCACCGTGGAGTCGTTGTCGCCGAGCGACAGGAACAGCGTGTAGGGGTTCAGCACGGCGGAGGTCAGCGTGACCGCCTGGCTGAACTGCAGCAGCACGAAATCGTCGGAGTCGATGTTGTCGATCGTGTGCAGGTCGAGAAGGTCGGTCCGGTTCGTAACGCCCAGCCCTTGCGAATAGGAGCGAAGGCTGGCGCTGTAGACGCGGCCGTCGTCGATGCTCCAGCCGGTCGCCTTCACGCCCAGCGTCTGCCCGGCGGTGGTTGCCGAATAGGTGCGGACATTGCCCGCCGCGTTGTTGGTCGCGGTCGTGCCGCCATTGGTCAGGTCGAAGGTGAAGCTGGTTGCCTGGGCCGGATTGGCGGCGGCAAGCGACAGGGTGGCGGCAATTGCCGCATAGACGGTCTTCATTGGATTTATCCCCTCTTTGCAGGTTGTTGGCCTGATCGGTGAGGATTGTTTGCGCCGAATGTACGGGGCCGGGCAATACCGGATTACAGCGTTGTAATCCCTGCTTGAAACGGAAATTTACTAAAGTGGTATCTCGATAGTGCTTGACCGACCGGGGAGTGCGACTCCTGCGTCAACTCGCTGTGGACGCACCGCTTTTCGCCGCCTAAACCTCCTGTCACGTTATAAAGGGGGACAGGGATGACGGCACGGGGCTGGACCACCGCGACCGCGCTTGCGGTGTTGATGGCGGGATGCGCGGGAGACGGCGAAAGCCGGCCGAAGACTGCGGCGGCGGCCCCGGCGAAGGCGCCGGCGCCGGGCCGGGGCAAGGGGTATTCGCACGATCCCTTCCCCTCCACCTACCATGCCTATCCGGGCGTGCCGACGCTCGTCACCAACGTCACCGTCTATGACGGCGAAGGGGGGCGGATCGACAACGGGTCCGTCCTGTTCGCCGATGGTAAGGTGGTGGCGGTCGGCCCCGACCTGCAGGCACCGGCGGGTGCGACCGTGATCGACGGCACCGGCAAGTGGGTGACGCCCGGCATCGTCGATATCCACAGCCATCTCGGCGATTATCCCAGCCCGCAGGTCCAGGCGCTGTCGGACGGCAACGAGGCGACCGACCCCGTCACCGCCGATGTCTGGGCGGAACACAGCGTCTGGCCGCAGGACCCCGGTTTCGGCCGGGCGCTGGCCAATGGCGGCGTCACCACGCTGCAGATCCTGCCCGGCTCCGCCAACCTGTTCGGCGGCCGCTCCGTGGTGCTGAAGAACGTCTCCGCCCGCACGATGCAGGCGATGAAGTTCCCCGGCGCTCCCTATGGCCTGAAGATGGCGTGCGGCGAAAACCCGAAGCGCGTCTATGGCGGCAAGGGGCGCAAGCCGTCGACCCGCATGGGCAAGATCGCGGTCGACCGCGCGACCTGGGCGCGCGCCGCCAGCTACAAGCGGCGCTGGGACAAATATGAGGATGATGGCGGCGATGTGCCCGATCGCGATATCGCGATGGACACGCTGCGCGGCGTGCTGTCGGGCGAGATCCTGGTCCAGAACCACTGCTATCGCGCCGACGAGATGGCCAATGTCCTCGATATGGCCAAAGAGTTCGGGTACAAGGTTACCGCCTTCCACCACGCGGTCGAGGCATACAAGATCGGCGACCTGCTGAAGCAGAACGATACCTGCGCGGCGGTCTGGGCCGACTGGTACGGGTTCAAGATGGAAAGCTATGACGGCATCGGCGCGAACCTGGCGCTGCTGGAAAAGGCCGGGGCGTGCGCGATGATCCATTCGGACGACGCGAACGGCATCCAGCGGCTGAACCAGGAGGTCGGCAAGGCGCTGGCCGCCGGTCGCCGCGCCGGGCTGACCATCACCGATGCCGCCGCGTGGCGCTGGCTGTCCTACAATCCCGCCAAGGCGCTGGGCATCGCCGATCGCACCGGCAGCCTGAAGCCGGGGAAGATGGCGGACGTGGTGCTGTGGAACGGCAACCCGCTCAGCGTCTATTCGCGCCCCGAAAAGGTGTGGGTCGACGGCGCGCTGCTGTACGATGCGAACGACCCCAACCGGCGGCCGGTCAGCGATTTCGAACTCGGAAATCCGGGCGAAGGAGACGTGAAGTGAAGGCACTTCTTCTGGCCGCGGCCGCGTTGCTCGGGGCGCCTGCCGCCGCGCAGACCATCGCCATCACCGGCGGCACCGTCGCGATCGGCGACGGCTCCGCGCCGATTCCGGGCGGCACCGTGGTGCTGCGCGACGGGCGCATCGTCGCCGCCGGGCGCGGCATCGCGGTGCCGGCGGGGGCGGAGACGATCGACGCCACCGGCAAATGGGTCACGCCCGGCATCGTCGCGGGGATCGGCAGCCTTGGCCTCGTCGATGCCGGCGGGGTGGGCGAGAGCAACGACACCCGGGCGCGCACGACGCCGTTCAACGCCGCGCTGGACGTGTCGACCGCGATCAACCCGAACGGCGTCATCATCGGCAACGAGCGGGCCGGCGGCGTGACCCGCGCGATCGTCAGCGAGGATGCGGCGGGATCGATCTTCGCCGGGCAGGGCGCGATCATCGATCTGGGCGACGATGCCGATCCCGTCACCCGCCCCCGCGCCTTCCAGTATGTCGAGCTGGGCGAAGCCGGCGCGGAACGGGCGGGCGGCAGCCGCCCGGCCGCCTATGCGCTGCTGTTCGACGCCTTCGCGCAGGCTGCCGACTATCGCCGCAACCCGGCGGGCTTCGACGGGCGGAGCCGTGACGCGCTGCTGACCCGCGCCGATGCGCAGGCGCTGCTGCCGGTGCTGGACGGCGCGATGCCGCTGGTCGTCCATGTCGAGCGGGCCAGCGACATCCGCCAGGTGCTGACCCTGACGCGCCGCTATCCCCGGCTGAAGCTGGTGCTGGCGGGGGCGGGCGAGGGCTGGCTGGTCGCGCGCGAAATCGCGGCGGCGCGCGTGCCCGTCATGGCGTCGGCCATCGCCGACCTGCCCGCCAGCTTCGAGCAGCTGGCCGCGACCGAATCGAATATCGGCCGCCTGCAGCGCGCGGGCGTGACCGTCGGCGTGCTGTTCGACGGCAGTGGCGGCGAGCACAATCTGACGCAGTTCGCCGGTAACCTCGTGGCGATCAACAAGATCCCCGGCGCGGCCGGGCTGGAATGGGGGCAGGCGCTCGCCGCGATCACCTCCCGCCCCGCCGAGGTGATGGGGATGGGCGCGGAGATCGGCTCGCTGCGCCCCGGCCGCCGCGCCGACGTGGTGATCTGGGACGGCGATCCGCTGGAGCTGTCCTCCATTCCGGTGCGCGTCCTGATCGACGGGCGGGCGCAGCCGCTGCGTTCACGCCAGACCCGCCTGCGCGACCGCTACCTGACGCCGGAGGAAGGCGCGCTGCCCAAGGCGTATACGCGCTAGGGCCGGGTGACACGGGCGGCAGCGCCGTCCTTTTCGATAAAGCCATGCCGGGCGGTCCATTGCGGGCGCGCCCGGCACAGTCTTGCGACAATCGGCTGATACCAGCCGCGTCCTCGATGGACGGAGTTTTGGGTGATCATGCGGCTGACAGGGTGGTGGATGGCGGCGGTGATCGCGGTGCCGACGATGGCGACGGCGCAGCAGCCGGGCGCGCTCGCGCAGGCTCAGTCCCAGGCGCAGCAGCGCCCGGGTGAGATAGAGGGCCCGGCCACCCCCGGTGCGTCCCCCGCCGGCGCGCCGCACGCCGCCCCGCCGCAGGCCGCCGCCGCCGAGGAGGAGGAGGACGCCGGCGGGCCGGAGATCGTAGTCACCGGCAGCCGCACGCCCCCCGGCTCCGTCATCGGCGACATCCCGCCCGACCAGACGCTCAGCCCCGCCGACATCCGCTCCTATGGCGTCAACTCGATCAACGACCTTTTGACCGAACTGGCGCCGCAGACCACCAGCGGGCGCGGCGGCCCGCCGATCGTGCTGCTGAACGGCAAGCGCATCGCCGGCTTCCAAGAAATCCGCGACATTCCGCCAGAGGCGATCCAGCGGGTCGAGATCCTGCCCGAAGAGGTCGCGCTGAAATACGGCTATGCCGCCGACAGCCGCGTGGTGAACATCGTCCTGCGCCGTCGCTTCCGCGCCGCCACCGCCGAGCTGGAGGATCGCGTCGCGACGGAGGGCGGTCGCCATCTGCCCGATGCGGAGCTGGACCTGCTGCGTATCAAGCAGGACGGTCGCGCCAACCTGCATCTTGAATATCAGGGCGCGACCGCGCTGCTCGAATCGGAGCGCAACATTCGCGCCGCCGCGTCGGACAATCCGGCCGATCCGGTGATCGACCAGCGGCCCTATCGCACGCTGCTGCCGTCCAGCCGCACCGCCAGCGCCAACGCCGTCTATGCGCTGCCGCTGTTCGGCACCTCCACGACGTTCAACGCCCGGGTGGAATCGGGCAATACGAAGGGGTTGTTCGGCCTGCCGCTCGCCACCTTCACCACGCCGTCCGGCACGGTGACGCGTCAGCTGGACGGCGCGGGCTTCTCCCCGTTGCGGCAGGATGTCGACACGCTGTCGGTGCATCTGGGCAGCACCATGAACGGCCAGCTGGGCCGCTGGCAGTGGTCGTTCACCGGCGCCTATGATCGGAGTTCCACCGATACCGCGACGCAGACCGGGCTGGACACCAGCGCCGCGCAGGCGGCGGTGACGGCGGGTACGCTGGACCCCAACGGCCCGCTGACGGCGGCGCAGTTCGGGCCGCTGGCGACCAACTTCGCCCGCTCCGTCTCCTCGCAGGGGGAGGGGGATCTGCTGTTGACCGGATCGCTTTTCTCGCTGCCCGCCGGCTCCGTATCGTCCAGCGTCCGCCTGTCGGCCAGCACCAGCCAGTTCGACAGCCGGTCCGAACGCGGCGGGGTGACGCAGTTCGCCAACATCTCGCGCGATATCGCCAGCGCGCAGGCCAATATCGACGTGCCGATCGCCAACCGCACGCGCGGCGGGCTGGAGTTTCTGGGTTCGCTCAATGCCAACTTCAACATCGACGTCGATCGCCTGTCGGACTTCGGCACGCTGGTCCGAACCGGCTATGGACTGAACTGGTCGCCGATCGAGGGGGTGCGGCTGATCGGATCGATCACCGACCAGCAGCAGGCCCCGAGCGCGCAGGCGCTGGGCGGCGCGACGATCGTGACTCCGGGCGTGCGCGTCTTCGACTATGTGCGCGGCACTACCGCCACCGTCACCGCCGTGTCGGGCGGCAACCCGCTGCTGCAATCCAGCGATCGGCATGTCGAGAAACTGGGTCTGACGGTAAAGCCGTGGGAAGACCGCGACCTCGTGCTGACGGCGAATTATGTGCGCACGGCGATCGACAATCCGGTCGCCAGCTTCCCCGCCGCGACCGCCGCGATCGAGGCGGCTTTTCCAGGCCGTTTCACCCGCGATGCGGCGGGCAACCTGATCCGGCTCGATACCCGCTCGGTCAATTTCGCGCGTACCGATGAATCGCAACTGCGCTGGGGCATCAACTTCTCCAAGCCGCTGAAGTCGCGCGTCCAGCGCGAGATGGAGGCATTCCGCGCCGGCACCGGCCCCAATCCCTTTGCGGGCCTGCGTCCGCCGGGCGGCGGCCGGCGTCCTGATGGCGAAGGCGCGGGGGGCCCCGGTGGCGGTCCGGGTGGGCCGGGCGGTGGTCAAGGCGGGCCCGGTGGACCGGGCGGCCCCGGTGGTCCAGGCGGCCCCGGTGGCGGCGGTGGTCGCGGCTTTGGCGGGCGAGGCTTTGGCGGTGGCGGCGGGCGACTGCAATTCGCCGTCTATCACACCATCCACTTCACGGACCGCGTCCTGATCGCGCAGGGCGGCCCCAGCCTGGACCTGCTGAACGGCGACGCGATCGGCAGTTCCGGCGGTCAGTCGCGGCACGAGATCGAGGGGCAGGCGGGATACGTAAACAATGGCCTGGGCGCGCGCATGTCGCTCAACTACAGCAGCCCGACCGACGTGCGCGGCCAGACCAGCACGGAGCAGCTGCGCTTCGGTGGGCTGACCAGGGTCAATCTGCGGCTGTTTGCCGATTTGGGCGGCCGGGTCGACTGGGTCCGGGCGCATCCGTGGATGCGGGGCGCCCGGATCAGCGTGTCGCTGGACAACCTGTTCAACCAGCGCCAGCAGGTGCGCGACGGCACAGGCGCGACGCCGGTCGGCTTCCAGCCCGCGTATCTCGACCCGCTGGGGCGCACGATCCGGGTGTCACTGCGCAAGCTGTTCTTCTGAACTTCCAGGTGCCGTCCCGCGCCGGCGTGGCGCGGCGGCACCCCCCCCTCAGGCGGCGCAGGCGTGGTTCAGGCGGACGCGCAGCGCCTCCAGCCGGATGCCGTCCAGCGCGGCCTCGGGCGGGCCGGCATGGCGCATCAGCGTGGCCACCTCGGCGATCACCTGCGCCAGCCGGTCGAAGCATTGCAGCGCATCGGCGTGGCCGGCGAAGACCGCAGGGTCCATGCACAGCGATACGGCAGCCGACTCCAGTTCCAGCTTCACCGCGTCCAGCTCCGCGGCCAGCGCCTGCCCGATCGGGGTGGCGCCGGCCTCAGCCACGGCACATGCCAAGCACGGTGGAGGCGATCTCGCCCGCCTTCACGGGCTGGCGCGCCATGCCCCGGCCCAGTTCCAGCCCGCCCGAGCCGTCCTCTGACGGGGCGATGGCGTAGCCCCGCGCGCCGCGCAGCGCCGCCGCGCCCTGGCCGCCATCCTCGCCGCCCGCCAGCATCACGCCGATCGTCTGGTCGGCGGCGGTCTTCGCCAGCGTCGCCAGCATCAGCGAGATGGACGGCCGCTGCCCGGCAAAGGGCGGCTTGTCGAGCAGGCGGATCGTGCCGCCGGGCCACTGGTCGACATAGACGTGATGCTCGCCGGGGCGGGCGAAGATCACCATGCCCTGTTCCGGCTTCAGTCCCTCGGTCGCCTCGACCACGCGCGGCGCGATCGCGGCGGACAGCTTGGCGATCATGCCGTCCGCCAGTTCGGGGCGCATGTGCTGGATCACGATCACGGGCGGGCCGTCCGCGGGCCAGCTGCCCAGCACGTCGAACAGCGCCTTCGTGCTGCCGACGTCGCAACCGATCGCGACCAGCTTGCCGTTCCACTTGAACGGATCCTTCGACGCCTTGGCCGGGCCCGTGCTGCCATCGTGCAGCGCCTGGAAGCGGGCGGGGGCCTGCTTCACCGTCTTGGCCAGCTTGCCGATCGCGGCCTGCACCTCGTCCTGTGTCGCGCGCGTCGGCTTGGGATAGCAGTCCAGCGCGCCCAGCCGCAGCGCCTCGATCGTGCTTTCGGCGCCCTTGGCGGTCAGCGTGGAAAACATGACGACGGGCATCGGGTTGTCCCGCATGATCTCCTCGAGATATTCGAGGCCGCTCATGCCGGGCATTTCGACGTCCAGCGTCATCACGCTGGGCTTCAGGTCCTGGACCATCTGCCGCGCCTCGGCCGCGCCGTCGGCCAGGCCGACGACCTGGATGTCCTTGTCCTTCTCCAGCATCCCCGCAACGAGCGCGCGCATCGTCAAGGAATCATCGACTACCAGAACCTTGACCTTGGCCATCACCCGCTGCTCCTAAGGTACATCAAAACGCGTGTTATAATCAGGCCGCTTCGGCCATCGGCGGCGCCAGCCGATCCAGATCGAGGATCAGGATCATCCGGTCGTCGACCGTCGCCAGCCCCTCCAGCAGCGCGGCCGCCTGGGGGGAGCCGACATCCGGCAGCGGCTGCATGTCTTCAGGCTTGATGGTTACGATGTCGTTGACGGCATCGACGATCACGCCCTGCAGCTGCTCGCCGATCCGCACGACGATGATGACGTGGCGCGCGGTCGGATCGGTCAGGCCCCAGCCCAGCCGCATGCGCAGGTCGAGGACGGGCAGCACCACGCCGCGCAGGTTCACGACGCCGCGAATGTGCGCGGGCACGTTGGGCAGCGGCGTCGCCGGCGACCAGGCGCGGATCTCGCGAATGGCCATGATGTCGATGCCGAGCGACTGGTCGCCCAGTTCGAAGGTGATGAGCTGACGGGACATGATCGCGGGTTCCTCTCTCAAACGAGCACGCGGCGGACGGCGGCGGACAGCTTGACCGGGTCGAACGGCTTGACGATCCAGCCGGTGGCGCCGGCATTGCGGGCGCGCTGCTTCTTCTCGTCCGAAAATTCGGTCGACAGGACGAGGATCGGCAGGTTGCCCCAGCGGTGATGCCCGCGCACCGCCTCGATCAACCCGAACCCGTCCATGCGCGGCATGTTGATATCGGTGATGACCAGATCGGGCGCGGTGTCATCGATCCGTTCCATGGCATCCACGCCGTCCTCGGCGGCGGATACGGTATAGCCTTCGCCGGCCAGCGCATTGCGCAGCAGGGCTCGCATGCTGGGCGAGTCGTCTACGGTCATGATGGTGCGGGACATGGGGCCTTCCTTCAGAACAGATCGAGATCGCCGCTGGCGACCGTGGGAGCGGGAACGGGGGCGACGCGGCGGGGCGGCGGCGGGGCGGGAACGGTGTCGCGGACCAGCTTCGCGCGGGACCGTCCGACTGCAGGCTGGAAGTCCACGCGCCGTGCCGACGTGCCGCCCAGGTCCTGGACGACCAGCGGGATCCGGTCCTGCTGCAGGAATCGCACCGCGAAGGCGGCGTTGTCGCTGCCGATCGCGCGCATCCCCGCATGGAGGTTCGCCCCGCCATACAGGTGCGCGCGCAGGCGATCGCGGCGGGCGCCCAGGCGCAGCATATCGTTGATGAGCAGTTCCATCGCATGGACGCCATAACGATGAGCGGTTGCCGCATCGATAATTTGCCCGGGCTGCGGTTCGGCCAGCAAAAAATGATTGATGCCGCCGACCTTCGCCTCGGGATCGTAGAGGCAGGCCGACACGCAGCTGCCCAGCACGGTCGTGTACATCACCTGCGGATCGGCGGAGACGCCGCGTTCGCCCTGGATGATGCCGACATGGCGCAGCCCGTCGGCGCGGACGCCCACGGGACGGCCGGTCATGGCGGAAATGGGGGGAGGCGGGATGTTCATGCGGCCAGTTCCCCGGCCATCTCCATCGCCGCCGCCGCGACGCGGTTCATCGGCAGCTGCCGCTCGACCGCGCCGATCGCATGGGCGGCGGCCGGCATTCCGTAGACGACGCTGGTCGCCTCGTCCTGGCCGATGGTGCGCGCGCCGGCGCGGCGCATCTCCAGCAGCCCGGCGGCACCGTCGGCCCCCATGCCGGTCAGCATGATGCCCACCGCCGGCCGGCCCATCCGCGCGACGGAGCGGAACAGCACGTCGACCGACGGGCGATGCCCGCTCACCGTCTCGCCCGAAAACAGCCGGATGCGCGGCGCGGAGGTGCCGACCACCTCCATATGCTGCTCGCCGCCGGGCGCCAGATAGACATGGCCCGGCTGCAACAGCGTGCCGCTCTTCGCCTCCTCGACGATCGGCGGGCAGAAACGGTTCAGCCGGTCGGCGAAGCTGGTGGTGAACAGCGCCGGCATATGCTGGACGATCACCGTCGGCGGGCAGTTGACGGGAAATCCGCCGATCACCGACAGCAGCGTCTCGACGCCCCCGGTCGAGGCGCCGATCGCGATCAGACCCGCGCCGGTGGAGGCGGCGGGCGCCGCCTGGCGGCGCTCCACCACCGCCGCGCGCCGGTTGGGTGATCGGGCGGCGGCCTTCACCATCTGCGCCAGCGTCGTATCCTCGCGGATCGCGGCCAGGTTGGCGGGTTTCGGGAAACATTCGAACGCCCCCGCAGCCAGCGCGCGCACCGTCGCCGCCGCGCCGCGTTCCGTCATGGCGGAGACGATGACGACGGGCATCGGGCGCAGCGCCATGATCTTGTCGAGGAAATCCAGCCCGTTCATCCCGGGCATTTCCAGGTCGAGCGTCAGCACGTCCGGGTCCAGCGCCTTGATCTTGGCGCGGGCCTCCACGGCGTCGGCGGCATCGCCGACGACCTCGATCGCCGGATCGCGCGACAGGATCGCACGGATCAGGCCGCGCATCGTCGCGGAATCGTCGACTACCAGAACACGAACGCGATGGTTCATCCCCGCCTCCGATAGATGGTGTTGCCGACCAGCTCGAACAGCGCGGTCGCGGGGCCGATCACGCGCTCGGAATGGCCGATGTACAGGAAGCTGCCGGGCTCCAGCAGGGTGGCGAACCGCTCGATCAGCCGCGCCTTGGTCGGCTCGTCGAAATAGATCATGACGTTGCGGCAGAAGATCGCATCGAACTTGCCCTTCATCGGCCATGGGTCGAGCAGGTTCAGCTGCCGATAGCTCAGGATCCGCTTCAGCTCGGGCGCCATCTCCAGCTCGCCCGCGGTCTCGCGCACCCAGGCGCGGCGGTAGCGATCGGGAATGTCGCGCGCCATGTCGGCGGGATAGCGGCCCGCCTTCGCGACGGTCAGGACATGCGGGGCAAGATCGGTCGCCAGGATCGCGATGTCGCGCGTCGCCAGCCGCGCGCCGGCCGTGCGCTCATCGCCCAGCAGCGTCATCGCCAGCGAATAGGGCTCCTCGCCGCTGGAGCTGGCGGACGACCACAGCCGCACCTTCTGCCCGCGCTCCGCCGCCGCGATCAGGCCGGGGCGGACATGCGCCTCGAAATGTTCGAAATGATGGTTTTCGCGGAACAGCTTCGTATGGTTCGTGGTCAGCGCGAAGATCGCCTCGCGCCGGATATCGGCGTCCGACTGCATCAGCTGGACGAACGGGCCGAAGCCCGACAGGCCCAGCTTGCGGATCTGCTTGGCGAGGCGCGAATAGACCAGCTGGCGCTTGCTGTCGTTCAGCGTGATGCCCGAATGCGCATGGGTCATGCGGGCGATCGTCGCGAATTCCTGCGCGCTGAGCGGATATTCGCCGGGGGAGGCGGCCGTCGCGGTCATGCAGCCAGCGCCCGGCCCGACACCGCGCGATTGCGCTGTACCAGCGTCTCGACGTCGATGATGAGCGCGACGCGGCCATCGCCCAGCACGGTCGCACCGGCCAGGCCCGATACGGGCGCGTAATTGGCCTCCAGGCTCTTCACCACGACCTGCCGCTGGTCCTGGATCGCATCGACCATCAGGATCGCCTGGCCTGCATCGGTCTCGACGACGACCAGCACCGCCTCGCTCGCCTCGCTGCAGGCGTCGGCCACGTTGAGCAGACGGCCGACGCGCAGGATCGGCAGATACTGGCCGCGCACGTCCAGCAGCCCGGTATCGGGGCCGAAGGCGCGCACCTCGCCCGCTTCGGGGCGCAGGCTCTCGACGACATGGGCGAGCGGGATGACGTAGGTCTGCGTGCCGACGCTGACGATCATCCCGTCGAGGATGGCGAGCGTCAGCGGCAGCGTCAGGGTGAAGGTGGAGCCATGGCCGAAGCGCGAGGAGATGCCGATCCGGCCACCCAGCGCCTGCACGTTCTTGCGCACCACATCCATGCCGACGCCCCGGCCGGAAATGTTCGAGACGGTGGCGGCGGTCGAGAATCCGGGCGCGAAGATCAGGTTCTCGATCTCCTCGTCGGTCAGGTGCGCATCGGGGGCGATGATGCCGCGTTCCACCGCCTTCGCCTTCACGCGCTGGCGGTCGATGCCCTTGCCGTCGTCCGCGACGGAGATGACGATCCGGCCGGAGCGATGTTCGGCGGCGAGGCGCACGACGCCCTCGGCCGGCTTGCCCAGCGCGACGCGCTCATCGGGCATCTCCAGGCCATGATCGACCGCGTTGCGGATCATGTGCGTCAGCGGCTCGCCGATCCGTTCGACGACGGTCTTGTCGACCTCCGTCATCTCGCCCTCGACCTCCAGCCGCACCCGCTTGCCGGTGCCGGCCTCCAGCTCGCGGATGATGCGCGGCACGCGGCTGAAGACGGACTTCACCGGCTGCGCGCGGATCGACATCGCGCTGTCCTGCAACTCACGGGTCAGGTGATCGAGCGCGGACAGTTCGTCGATCGCGCCGACGCCGTGCAGCGACAGGCGCTGCGCCAGCATCGCCTGCGTGATGACCAGCTCGCCGACCAGGTTCACCAGCCGGTCCAGCTTGTCCAGCTCGACGCGGATCGTGGGGGAGGGGGCGTTCTCGGCGGGCGCGGCGGCGGGGGCGCGGCTCGCGGCCGGGGGCGGCGTCGGCGTCGGCTCGGCAGCGGCGACCGCCACCGGCGCGGCGACGGGGGCGGGGGCCGGGGTGGGGGCAGCCGGCGCGGCCGGCACATCGGCGACGGGTTCGGGCAGCGCGACGACCACGGGGGCCTCGTGCAGCGCGGCCGGTAACGCCGGTGCTTCGTCCTCGGGCATGATCGATACGCGCGAGATATCGATCACGAAGTCGAAGACCGCCTCGATGTCCTCCCGCGCGACGGTGCCGGGCACGCGATACACCCAGCCGATCCAGCATTGCTCGACCGCCAGCGAATCGAGCGGCGGCAGGTCGTTCTGGTCGATCGTGATCGCGCTGCCGCCCAGCCCCTCCAGCTCGCGCAGCAGCGGCAGCGGATCGCCGCCATTGTCGAACGCGTTGCGCGCGGGGTGGAAGGTGACGCGCCAGTCGACCGGGGCGGCCGTTGCCGCCGGCAGGTCGATCGAGGCGAGCAGCGCGTCGAGGTCGAAATCCATCGCCTCCTCGGCCGGCTCGCCATCATCGCCAGCGACCTCCGGTTCCGACTCGGGCGCGGCGGCGGCAGCCGGGGCGGGAGCGGGGCCGTTCTCGCCCTTCGCCACCGCCTCCAGCCGCTCCAGCACCGCCGCGTCGTCGGGCGCGGCGCCGCCGCTCTGCGCGCTGGCGACATGATCGCTCAGCACGTCGAAGGCGGCGAACAGCAGGTCGATCAGCGCGGGGGTCGGCGACCGCTCCCCCGTACGGACCAGGTCGAGCACGGTTTCCAGATGATGCGAAAAGGCCTGCAGCGCCTCGAACCCGAAGGCGCCGGCGCCCCCCTTGATCGAGTGGACGCCACGAAAGATCGTGTTGATCGTCTCGGCATCCGGGTCCGCGTCGCGCGCGGCCGCCAGATTGGTTTCGATGACGGCCAGCCCCTCTTCGCATTCCTGGAAGAAGATCGCCTGGATTTCGTCGAGCTGCATCGCGGATGCGTCCTTCAGTTGGCGGCCAGCAGGAAGCCGGCGCCGGCCGTGGCGGCGGCGCTCTTCAGCGCGGCGCTGGGGCGGTCGATGGTCAGCAGATGACCGGCGGAATCGCTGGCCGCACGCGCGCTCAGCAGCAGCTGCAGCCCCGCCACCCCGATCCGCTCCACCCCCGAGCCATCGATGGCGAAGGGAATCGGTTCAGCCTTCAGCGTCTCCGCGAGCGCCTGCGCGGCGGCAAGGTCGACAATGGCGGGCAGGGCGATGACGTTCATCGGGCGATCCTGATGATGTAGGGGTGGGGGAGGGGCGGCATCAGAACTTCGACCAGTCGTCCTCGTCCGGCTCCACCGCCAGCGCGAGCGCGCCCTGGGTCTGCGGACGATGGGCGACGATACGGGGCGCCGCCGCCGGGCGCACGGGCGCAGGCGGGCTGTACGCGGCGGGCGCATGGCCACCGCCCGACGCCTCGCCGTTCAGCCGGAAGCGGGCGATGTGACGCGCCAGCTCGTCCGCTTCGGTCGCCAGGCTACGCGCGGCGGCGGTGGACTGTTCGACCATGGCGGCATTCTGTTGCGTCACGCTGTCCATCTCACCCACGGCGGTGTTGACCTGCTGCAGACCCGTCGCCTGCTGCTCGGCCGATGCCGCGATGGTGGATACTAGCGCACTGATTTCATTGATTCGGTTAACGATGCGCTCGAGCGAGCGTCCGGTTTCGCCGACCAGTTCGACGCCGCTTTCGACCTGTTCCGAACTGGCCAGGATGCGCGTCTTCACGTCCTTCGCCGCGTCGGCGGAGCGCTGCGCCAGCGCGCGGACCTCGGACGCTACGACCGCGAAGCCCTTGCCTGCGTCGCCGGCGCGCGCCGCCTCGACGCCGGCATTCAGCGCCAGCAGGTTGGTCTGGAAGGCGATGCCATCGATGACGCTGATGATTTCGGAGATTTCCTGGCTCGACCGCTCGATGCCGCCCATCGCGCTGACGGCCTGGCGCACGATGCGCCCGCTTTCTTCCGCATCACCCTTCGCATCGCCGACGACGATATTGACGCGCGCCGCGCCCGACGCGGTTTCGCGCACTGTCGAGGTGATCTCGTCCATCGACGCGGCGGTTTCTTCAAGGCTGGCGGCCTGTTGCTCGGTGCGGTGGGACAGATCGTCCGATGCCGCGCTGATTTCCGACGAGGCGGTGCGGATGCTGGAGGTGGAGCGCGACACTGCGCCCAGTGTTTCGCCCAGCGAGGCGAGCGCCGCGTTGAAATCGGTGCGCAGCTGTTCGTAGCCCTCCGGGAACGGCTCGGCGATATGACCGCCCAGATCACCGTGCGCCAGCCGGCCCAGGCCCGTGCCCAGCGCACCAACCACCTGCTGCTGCGCCTGCCCGGCCAGCGCGACCGCCTGCGCGTTGTCGCGGAAGACCTGCATCGCGACAGCCAGGCGACCGATGCAATCGCGGAAATTGGTGTAGCCGATCGGGCTGTTCGTATCGCCGGCGGCCAGCGCCTCCATCCGTACGACCGTGCCGACATAGGGCGCGGTGATGAGCCGGGAACTGACGGTCGCGATCAGCACGGTCAGGGCCAGGGCGACGCCCCCGATGATCAGCGGCGTGCTGCCATTGTCCTGCCCCGCCAGGACGATCGCGGCCAGTGACAGTGCGGAAAGGCCGGAATAAATACAGGTCAGCACCAGCATCTTGGTGCGGATCGGCGCATCCCTTTCAAACCAGCTCAACACGTCCGTCTCCTTCGCCCATGTGATCGGGCGAAGGATCGTCGATCGCCCGTTCAAGTGGACCGGGTGTTCGGCGGACTTCGGTTAATAAGCTGACAAGGGTCTTTGGCGTTGCTGTATTTTGCTAAATCTAACGGGGAAAAATCACGATTCAGCGGTCGCGCGATAGGCGCGCGGCGTCATGCCGACGTTCTTGCGGAAACAACGCGCGAAATAGCTTTGATCCTCAAAGCCGCAGGCCAGCGCGATACTGGCAATCTGCCGTCGGGCATTGACCGGATCGACCAGCATCTGCTGCGCCATCGCCAGCCGCATGTCGAGGATCGCCTGCGACGTCGTCGTGTCCATGCGCGCGAACAGCGATGACAGGTGGCGCGACGACACGCGCATCCGCGACGCCAGTTCGGCGACGCCGAAATTCGGGTCGGACAGATTGGCCGCGATGATGAGTTCGGCGCGTTCGATCGTGGCGGCGTCATAGCTGCTGATCCTGGGATCGATCGCCTGCGCGGCCAGCCGTGCGGCCAGGTCGTTCAGCACCTCCAGCAGCCGCCCCTCGATCAGCTCGTCGCCCGCCTCCTGCCGGCCCAGATGCAGGTGGCTGACATCCTGCAACAGCAGCCACAGCCGCTTGACCGCCTGCGCCACGTCGCACGATCCGCTCAGCGGCACGCCGACGAAGCGCTGGCGATCGTCGACGCGAAAACCGATCCGTCGATCGCCCATCTCGAGCAGCGACGCGCTCCACGCGGTATCGCCCTCGATCGTCATCGGCAGCGCGCGATCGAGGATCAGCAGATCGCCAGCGGCCAATTCAGCGTCACGGCCGGCATGGGATATGGTGATCGGGTCGGTCGGCCAGATCAGCGCGAACCCCTCCCCTGGGCCGGGGAGTGCCACATCCGAATGGAGCGTCAGCAGCGACCAGCGTTTCAGCGGCGACAGCCGCGTACTGATCCGTGGGACAGTACCGTGCATAAGGCGGGCTTCGACAAGATGGGACACGCCATTGCCCTTAACATTCGTCGCGGGAAAGTCATATCCCTATGCACCCTATTATCCCGCAATGAAACAAACGTAACAACAGTGACACGATAAGTAACAGCGATTGAATGTCTTATGCCCGTTTTATGCCACTGTGCGCCGGTGATTGCCTTGAGATATCCGATCGTCGGGCGGGACGGTTTTGGTAACATATCGCGTTGAAGGTGACCGATCGGTAACATTCGCCGTATCGCAAATCTTGGCTTGCCGATCACACGATCGAAGGCAAGCCAGCCAAATGTTTCTCAAGTGTAATAGGGTAATCACGCACCCGAACGCCGGTCGCATTGTAGATGGCATTGGCGATCGCGCCGCCCACGCCGCAAAGCCCCAGCTCGCCGACACCCTTCGCCTTCATCGGCGACGACATCGGATCGGCCTCGTCAAGGAAGATCACGTCCTGGTGCGGAATGTCCGCGTGGACGGGAACCTCATATCCCGCCAGGTCATGATTGACGAAGAAACCGAAGCGCTTGTCGACCGCCAGCTCCTCCATCAGCGCGGCGCCCACGCCCATCGTCATCGCGCCGATCACCTGGCTGCGCGCGGCCTTCGGGTTCAGGATGCGGCCGGCGGCGCATACCGCCAGCATCCGCCGGATACGCACCTCGCCGGTGAACGCATCCACGCCCGCCTCGACGAAATGGCCGGCGAAGGTGGATTGTTGGTAGCGCTTGTCGAGATCGCCATATTCCATCGCATCCTCGGCGGACAGGCCGGCATCGCCCGCCGCCTCCGCCAGCGAGACGCTGCGGTTGCCGCTGCGCACCTTGCCGCCCTCGAACACGGCGTCGGCGGAATTGAAGCCCAGCCGCTGCGCCACGCTGTCGCGCAGCTTCATGCAGGCGGCATAGACGCCCGCCGTGGAGCTGTTGCCGCCCCACTGGCCGCCCGAACCGGCGGCGGCGGGGAAATCGCTGTCGCCCAGCAGCACGACCACCTTTTCCAGCGGCACGCCCATCACCTCGGCGGCGGTCTGCGCGATGATCGTGTAGCTGCCGGTGCCGATATCGGTCATGTCGGTGGCGACCGTCACCACGCCCTTGCGATCGATCCCGACACGCGCGGCAGACTTCATGACCATGTTGTTGCGAAAGCCGGCGGCGACGCCCATGCCGACCAGCCAGCGGCCGTCGCGCACCTGCGCGGGCTTGGCCTGCCGCTTGTCCCAGCCGAAGCGCGCGGCACCCAGCTTAAGGCATTCGACCAGCTGCCGCTGCGAGAATTTGCGTTCCGGCTTGGCGGGATCGACCTGCGTATCGTTCAGGATGCGGAATTCGACCGGGTCCATGCCCAGCTTCTCCGCCATCTCGTCCATCGCGATTTCCAGCGCCATCATGCCGGGCGCCTCGCCTGGCGCGCGCATCGCGTTGCCTTCGGGCAGGTCAAGCACCGCCAGCCGCATCGCGGTCAGCCGGTTGGCGCCGGCATAGAGCAGCTTCGTCTGCGCCACTGCCGTCTCCGGTCCGCCGCCGGGCAGGTCGCCCGATCCGCTTTCGTGCGCGATCGCGGTGATCGTGCCGTCGGGCTTGCAGCCTAGCCGGATGCGCTGGCTGGTCGCGGGCCGGTGCGTCGTGTTGTTCGCGATCAGCGGACGCGGCAATGCGACCTTCACTGGCCGACCCGCCGCCTTCGCCCCCAGCGCGGCCAGCACCGCGTCGGCGCGCAGGAACAGCTTGCCGCCGAAACCGCCGCCGACATAGGGGCTGACGAGTCGCACCTTGTCCTTCGGGATGCCCAGCGTCTTGGCGACCTCGCCCTTGCCCCAGGCGATCATCTGGTTGCTGGTCCACAGCGTCACCCGATCGCCGTCCCATGCCGCGATCGTCGCGTGCGGCTCCATCATCGCATGGCTCTGGTCGGGCGTGGTGTAGTGCGCGTCCAGCTTCACCGGCGCGGCGGCGAACGCCTTTTCGAAGTCACCGACCCGGTCGACGGGCGGCGCGCTCGATCCCTCGCCGCTGCTGTCGCCCTTCAGCGGCGCGGCCTTCAGCGCGGTGTTGAGGTCGAACCGGCCCTGTTCGCGGGCATAGTCCACGCGCACCAGCGCGGCGGCGGCGCGCGCCTGTTCGAAGGTCTCGGCGACGACCAGTGCGATCGCCTGGTGATAATGCTGCACCTCCGGCCCGCCGAGCAGCCGGGCGGTGTTCATGTTGCCCTTGCCCAGCTTCCCCGCCGTTTCCGCCGTCACGATCGTGATGACGCCGGGCGCCGCCTTCGCCTCGGTGAGGTCGATCGAGCGGATCCGCCCCTTGGCGATCCCGGCACCGATGACATGGCCATAGGCCGCGTTCGGCGCGGCGGCATTCTGTTCATAGGCATAGGGCGCGGTGCCGGTCGTCTTGGCGGGGCCATCGATCCGGTCGGTGGGCTTGCCGATCACCTGCATCCGGTCGATCGGGTTGGTGCCCGCGGGCGTGTCGAACTTCATGCGGCCTTCGCCTCTTCCATCACCGCCGCGAGCGTACGCTCGACCAGCGGCACCTTGAACGCATTGTCGTGGGTGGGCTTGGCATCGGCGAGCAGCCGCGCCGTCACCGCCTTCGCCCCGCGTGGCATCTCCGCCTCCGCCGCCTCGACCCGCCACGGGCGCGGCGCGATGCCGCCGACCGCGACGCGGCCGGTGCCGTCCTTGCCGATCACCGCCGCCACCGACACCAGTGCAAAGGCATAGGACGCTCGGTCGCGCACCTTGCGATAGATGTGCGTGCCGCCGATCGGGCGGGGCAGGGTGACGCCGGTGACGAACTCGCCCGGCGCCAGCACCGTATCGAGATGCGGCGTGGTGCCCGGCAGGCGATGAAAGTCGCCCATCGCGATCCGCCGCGTCGCGCCGTCGGCCCGCACCGTCTCCACCGTCGCGTCGAGCGCGCGCAGCGCCACCGCCATGTCGCCGGGATAGGTGGCGATGCAGGCGGTGCTGGTGCCGATCACCGCCAGCTGCCGGCTGTAACCGCCGATCGCCGCGCAGCCGGAGCCGGGGCGCCGCTTGTTACACGCCTGGTTGGTGTCGTAGAAATAGGGGCAGCGGGTTCGCTGCAGCAGGTTGCCCGCCGTCGTCGCCTTGTTGCGCAACTGGCCGGAGGCGCCGGCGACGATCGCACGGGTCAGCACGCCATAGTCGCGCCGCACGCGCGCATCCGCCGCCAGATCGGTATTGGTGACGAGCGCGCCGATGCGCAGGCCCCCCTCCGCCGTCGGCTCGATCCGGTCGAGCCCGGTGCCGTTCACGTCGATCAGGTGGCGCGGCGCCTCGATCTCCAGCTTCATCAAATCGAGCAGGTTGGTGCCACCCGCGATGAAGCGCGCACCCAGCGTCCGCGCGGCCGCTGCCGCCGCTTCGCCGGGGGATTTGGCGCGTTCGTAGGTGAAGGGCTTCATGCCTTGCCTCCAGCGACGTCGCCCATCGCTTCCAGAATGTTGGAATAGGCACCGCAGCGACAGATATTGCCGCTCATCCGCTCGCGCATCTCGTCGTTGCTGGCGGCGGGGCGGGCGGTCAGGTCGGCGGTGACGTGGCTGGGCACGCCCGCCTTGATCTCGCCAAGCACCGCGACCGCCGAACAGATCTGGCCGGGCGTGCAATAGCCGCACTGATAGCCGTCGTGCCGGACGAAGGCGGCCTGCATCGGGTGAAGGTCGCCCGGGCGGCCCAGCCCCTCGATCGTCGTCACCGCATCGCCATCGTGCATCAGCGCCAGGCTGAGGCAGCTGTTGATCCGCTTGCCGTCGACCAGCACGGTGCACGCGCCGCACTGGCCATGGTCGCAGCCCTTCTTGGTGCCGGTCAGGTGCAGCCCCTCGCGCAGCAGATCGAGCAGCGTCGTGCGCGTGTCGACATCGCGGGTGATGCGGCGGCCGTTGACCTGCAACGTCACCGGCATCGTCACCGGGGCGGGCGGCGTGACGGCGGGCTGCCCCTCCGCGCCGGGTGCCGCGCTCACCGCCACCACCGCCGCGCCCGCGACCAGCATTCCGCGCCGGGACACTTCAAGGCCATCGCCCTGCTCCATTCCATAATCCTTTCGCCCCCGTGGCCGATTCCGGCGCGAGATCTACGCCGGGATGATCGCTGGGGTAAATGCGCCGCCCGCAGGCGACATCATGACAGAATGTTCACCCCGGCCAAAGGCTCCGCTCGGTTTCGTACCCGGCGGAAAAGCGTGGGGCTGGCGCAAAGGGCCGGTCCGAACGGCACTGGCCGGCGCCCGCCTTCGCGCGGTGCCGCCAGCCCCGGCCGATCGGCCTGTCAGCGCATCAGGCCCGCCGCGCGGAGCGCCCGCTCGATGACCTCCTGCGGGCCGCGCGCCGGTGAGGGCGCCGGTGCCGGTTGGGGTGCGGGCGAGGCAGAGGTCGCTGGCCCGGCGACGACCGGCGCGGCGCGCGGCGGCGCCAGCGTCGCGCCCCCCAGCAGCCCCCAGCCGCGCGCGATCACCTCCGTACTGGCGATGCCGACGTCCAGCATGAACGGCCCCGCCGCGCCCAGCCCCGCCGTCGCGCCCGGAGCGATCGGGACACCATGGCCCATCCCCTCGATCATCCACAGTTCCACCGCATCGCGCCCGGCCGCGTCGCGCCAGCGGCTGTGGTGCCAGTGCTCGCCATGGTCACTGGTGTCGGGGGCGAGCGGCAGGCCGTGGATGCCGCGCCACTGCGCCGCCAGCCGGTCCGCATTGGCCGCCGCCACGGTATGGTCGGCGGTGCCATGCCAGATCGACACGCGCGGCCAATGATCGGGGCGGGCGCCGGCAGCATCGCGCACCGCGCGGGTCGCGCCGGCATCGTCCGCCCAGCCGCGTCCCCGCATCCGCTCCAGCGCCTGCGGTACGCCGAGCGCGGTGGCATAGGGCAGGCCGCCGATGATCGCGCCACCCGTGAACAGCTCCGGCCAGGTCGCCAGCATCACCGCCGTCATCGCTCCGCCCGCCGACAGGCCGGTGACGAAGACCCGCGCGGGGTCCAGCGCATGGCGCGCCACCATCGTCTCCACCATCTGCGCGATCGATTCGGCCTCGCCGCCGCGTCGCGCGATGTCGGCCGGCTCGAACCAGTTGAAGCAGCGGTTGGCGTTGTTGCGCTGGCGCTGTTCGGGCAGCAGCACGGCAAAGCCCGCGCGGTCGGCCAGCGTCGACCAGCCCGTGCCATGGTCGTACCCCGCCGCGTCCTGCGTGCAGCCGTGCAGCGCGACGACCAGCGGGGCACCCGCCTTCAGCCCCGCCGGGATATAGCAGCGCGCGCGCAAAGTGCCGGGATCGTTGCCGAAATCGGTCAGGTCGACCAGCCGATCGGGTACGTCGGCCCTGGCCGCATTGGCGCTCTGGCCCGCTATTAGCCGCTCGATCGTCTCGGACAGGCGTGGCATCCGGCAGTCTCCTCGTCAGCGGCGCAGGTCGCACGGCTTGTCTTGTTGCACCGCACAATATCGTGCTGCGATGCGGAAAGGGCAAGGCGCCTGACGTTCATCTTGTGACCGTCCGCCCCCCGCGTCTAGATGGCGGCCGGTTCAGCCCAAAGGATTGCCCGCCATGAAGACCCGTGCCGCCGTCGCCTTCGAAGCGAAGAAACCGCTCGAGATCGTCGAACTGGACCTTGAGGGGCCGAAGGCGGGCGAGGTGCTGGTGGAGATCATGGCGACCGGCATCTGCCATACCGATGCGTACACGCTGGACGGGCTGGACAGCGAGGGGCTGTTCCCCAGCGTGTTGGGCCATGAGGGCTGCGGCGTGGTGCGAGAGGTGGGGGCGGGCGTCACCAGCGTGGTGCCCGGCGACCATGTCATCCCGCTCTACACCCCCGAATGCCGCCAGTGTAAGTCGTGCCTGTCGGGCAAGACCAATCTGTGCACCGCGATCCGCGCGACGCAGGGCAAGGGGCTGATGCCCGACGGCACCACGCGCTTCAGCCACAAGGGGCAGCCGATCTTCCATTACATGGGCTGCTCCACCTTTTCGAACTTCACCGTCCTGCCCGAAATCGCGGTGGCGAAGATCCGCCCCGACGCGCCGTTCGACACCAGCTGCTATGTCGGCTGCGGCGTCACCACCGGCGTCGGCGCGGTTGTGAATACGGCAAAGGTGAAGCCGGGCGAGAACATCGTCGTCTTCGGCCTGGGCGGGATCGGCCTGAACGTGATCCAGGGCGCGCGGCTGGCGGGCGCGTCGCGGATCATCGGCGTCGACATCAATCCCGATCGCGAGGAATGGGGCCGCCGCTTCGGCATGACGCACTTCCTCAATTCGAAGGGGCTGTCGCGCGAGGAGACGATCGCGAAAATCCTGGAGCTGACCGATGGCGGCGCCGACTACAGCTTCGACGCGACCGGCAATACGGAGGTGATGCGCACCGCGCTGGAGGCGTGCCATCGCGGCTGGGGCACCAGCATCATCATCGGCGTAGCGGAAGCGGGGAAGGAGATCGCCACGCGCCCGTTCCAACTCGTCACCGGCCGCAACTGGCGCGGCACGGCATTTGGCGGCGCGCGCGGGCGGACCGACACGCCCAAGATCGTCGACTGGTACATGGATGGCAAGATCGAGATCGACCCGATGATCACCCACCGGCTGACGCTGGAGGAGATCAACAAGGGGTTCGACCTGATGCATGCGGGCGAAAGCATCCGCAGCGTCGTGATCTACTGACCGGCCATACACGGCCAGCCTTCGCATTTCTGCACCCCAACAAGGACCGAAGAAACATGTTCTCGCATATGGCCGTCGGCACCAGCGACATCGATCGCGCACGCACCTTCTACGACGCGACGTTCGCCGCGATCGGCGCCGGTCCGGGCACCATCGATCCGAAGGGTCGGCTGCGCTATTTCCACAAGGGCGCCGCGTTCATCGTCACGCAGCCGATCGACGGCCAGCCCGCGACCCACGGCAACGGCATGACGATCGGCTTGGCGATGGAATCGCCCGAGCAGGCCGATGCCTGGCATGCGGCGGGCGTTGCTGCCGGCGGTCAGGCGATCGAGGACGCGCCGGGCATTCGCGAGATGGGCGGGATGAAGCTCTACCTCGCCTATCTGCGCGATCCCGACGGCAACAAACTGTGCGCGCTGCACCGGGTCGCGGCCTGACCGGCTGACGGCGGCGGAGCGTCCCGAAAGAGGACGATTCCGCCGCATCTTTCCCTCTGCGCGGCCGTTCCCGTCCCGGAACAATCCCGCCGTTGCGGCGTCGCCGTCGCTCGGGCATCAGGGATGGGCCGCGGCCCGGTCGTTCGGGCGTGATGATGGGAGAAGGTGTGTCGGAACTCGCCTCCAAGGGTCAGATCAGGATGTCGTTCCTGCGCTGGGCAGTCGTCACCGTGCCGCTGATCCTCCTGCTGGGCTTCGCGTCCGGCCGGTCGGTGGCGGCGGGCGGCGACAGCGCATGGTATGTCGCCCTCGCCAAGCCCGAGGTAAATCCGCCTGACTTTGTATTCCCGATCGTCTGGAGCACCTTGTACGTCCTGCTTGGGCTGGCGCTGGCAGTCGTGCTTAATGCGCGCGGCGCGCGTGGCCGCTGGCCGGCCGTGGCGATGTTCGCGATCGCCTTCGGCCTGTCGCTCGTCTGGACGCCGCTGTTCTTTGGTGCGCACCGCATCCAGGCCGCGCTGGGCGTGATCGGGGCGATGCTGGCGACGGGGATCGTCACGACGATCCTGTTCGGCCGGGTGCGCCGCGCCGCCGCGTGGCTGATGGTGCCCTATCTGGTGTGGATCAGCTTCGCGGGCGTGCTGAACTGGCGGATCGGCCAGCTCAATCCCGACGGGCAGGGGGTTGCACCGCCTGCGCGCACGTCCCAGATGCTCTGAAACGGCCAATCGGCCGAAAACGCCAGATCCGAACGGACCCATCATGCAGACCGACAACCGCATCTTCGACGACCTTGCCAAGGTGTTCAACGGGTTTGCCGGCACCGTGGCGGGCATGGGCCGCGAGGCGGAAGCCGGTGCGCGCGAGCGGATGCGCGAATGGATCGGCGGCATGGACTTCGTCAGCCGCGACGAGTTCGAAACCGTGAAGGCGATGGCCGCCGCCGCCCGCGACGAGAATGACGCGCTGAAGGCGCGGCTTGACGCGCTGGAGGCGCGCCTCTCCACCGAAGCCACGACCCCACAGGGCTGAACCGACCGGCACGGGTCGGGCGCGCGCGGGCGGAAACTTCCGCTCGCCCCCATCCTGTGCGAAAAGAGGCCATGGCCATACTCGACCCGCACGACCACGATCAGGAAGACGCCGCCGCTCCGATCGACATGCTCGAATCCTATTACGCCGCCCATGGCTGGGACCATGACCGGCAGGACGAAGAGATCGTCGCGACGGTAAAGGGCAGCTGGGCCACATACGAACTGCGCGCGCTATGGCGGGAGGAGGACAGCGTCCTCCAGTATCTCGCCTTCCCGGACATCAAGGTGCCCGAGGATCGCCGCGCCGCGATCTACGAGGCGATCGGGCTGGTCAACGAGCAACTGTGGATCGGTCATTTCGAACTCTGGTCGTCCAGCGGCATCCTGCTGTTCCGGCACGCCGCGATGATCGACGGAGAGGATGAATCGACGCTGTCTCTCGCGGCGGCGGAGCTGATGGTCGAATCCGCGATCGAGGAATGCGAGCGCTTCTACCCCGTCTTCCAGTTCGTGCTGTGGGGCGGTAAATCCCCGCGCGACGCGCTCGCCGCCGCGCTGGTCGAAACGCAGGGCGAGGCATGAGCGGCGGCGGCGCGTTCCCCGCCGGCCCGCTCTGGATGATCGGCTGCGGCAACATGGGCGGCGCGATGCTGCGTCGCTGGATCGCCGCGGGCATGGATCCCGCGACCGTCACCGTCGTCAATCGTTCGGGCCGGCTGGATATTCCGGGGGTCCGCGTTCAGACCGCGCTGCCGGCCGATGGCGCACCCGCGACGCTGATCCTCGCGCTGAAACCGCAGCAGCTCGATCAGGTCGGCCTGCGCGATCTCGCCCCCGCGCTGCTCGTGTCGATCCTTGCCGGGGTCGAAGAGGTAGCACTGGCCGATCGGGTGCCGAAGGCGGCGGCGATCGTCCGCGCCATGCCCAACCTGCCCGTCGCGATCGGGCAGGGGGTGACGACGCTGTTTGCCACCACCACCGACGCGGCCGTCCGCGCGGCGGCGGAGGCGCTGGCCCGCCCGCTCGGCCATGTCGAATGGATCGCCGATGAGGAGGCGTTCGGCGCCGTCACCGCGCTGGCGGGTTGCGGCCCGGGCTTCGTCTTCCGCTTCGCCGACGCGCTGGCGGCGGCGGGTGCGGCGCTGGGGCTGCCCGAGGATCAGGCGATGCGCCTCGCGCTCGCAACGCTCAAGGGATCGGCGCTGATGGCCGCCGATGCCGATGCAACACCCGCCGTCCTGGCGGACCGGGTCGCAAGCCCCGGCGGATCGACGCGGCAGGGGCTGAACGTGCTCGACGCGGATGACACGCTGCGTGATCTGATGACGCGCACGCTTGCCGCCTCCGCCCGCCGCAATGCCGAAATGGCGGCGGAGGCGCGGCGCTAGACCGCGATGGCTCAGTCGCGCAGGCTGATGACCTGCCCGCGCGCCTCGGCCGGGATCAGCCCTTCCAGCACCGCCCAGAAACCCGCCACGGCATTCTGCCCCGCCGCGACATAGGCGGCCGACATGCGTTCGCGGATGTCGTCGAACAGCTCGCTTTCCATCGCCGCGCCGGCCCCGGTCAGCGTCAGTAGCCGCTGGCGGCGATCGCGCTCGCCCGGCCGCGCCTCCACCAGTCCGCGTTCCGTCAGATCGTTCAGCACCCGGCCCAGCGACTGTTTGGTGATCGCCAGCAGCGACAACAGCTCGCTGACGGTCAGCCCCGGCTTGCGCGCGATGAAGTATAGCGCCCGGTGGTGCGCGCGGCCCAGCCCCTGCGCCGCCAGCTTCCGGTCCGCGGATCGGCTGATATGGCTATGCCCGAAATACAGCAGCTCCATGCCGCGCCGCAGCTCGGGCTCGCGGAGAAAAAGGGCGGGGGCGGAGGGTCCTGCGGCAGCCATGTTGACCGGCTTAACCGGCCGCCCTACGCGTCCGCAACCCGCCATGAGACGAGATTGTCACGAAATGTCCGCTCCGCTCACCTTCCGCCTCGATCCGCATCAGGCTCCGGTCGCCGCAGCGGAGCGCGCAAAGCGCCTGATCGATCCCGGTTTCGGGCGCGTCTTCACCGATCACATGGCGATCATCCGCTTCTCGGATGAGCTTGGCTGGCATGACGCGCACATCACCGCGCGCGCGCCGCTGCCGGTCGATCCGGCCTCGTCGGTGCTGCATTATGCGCAGGAGATCTTCGAGGGGCTGAAGGCGTATCGCCTCGCCGATGGCGGCACCGCGCTGTTCCGGCCCGACGCCAATGCCCGCCGCTTCCAGGATTCGGCGCGCCGCCTGGCGATGCCCGAGCTGCCAGAGGCGCTGTTCGTCGAATCGATCGAGCGGCTGGTCGCGGCGGATGCGGACTGGATTCCGGGCGGCGAGGGCGCGCTGTACCTGCGCCCCTTCATGTTCGCGTCCGAGGTGTTCCTGGGCGTGAAGCCGGCGGCCGAATATCTCTATATGGTCATCGCCTCGTCGGTCGGCGCCTATTGGAAGGGCGGGATGCGGCCGATCTCCGTCTGGGTCAGCCGCGAACATACCCGCGCCGCCGCCGGCGGTACGGGTGCCGCCAAGTGCGGCGGCAACTACGCCGCCAGCCTGATCGCGCAAAAGGCCGCGATCGCGCAAGGGTGCGACCAGGTCGTCTTCCTGGACGCGGTGGAGCGGCGCTGGGTCGAGGAACTGGGCGGCATGAACCTGTTCTTCGTCATGGACGACGGATCGCTCGTCACGCCGCCGCTGACCGGCACGATCCTGCCCGGCATCACCCGCGATTCGCTGATCGCACTGGCCCGCGCCGCCGGCCTGACGGTGCGCGAGGAGCCCTATGCGATCGACCAGTGGCGCGGCGACGCCGCCAGCGGCCGGTTGGTGGAGGCTTTCGCCTGCGGCACCGCCGCGGTCGTCACGCCGGTCGGCAAGGTGATGGACGCGGAGGGCGACTTCACGATCGGCACCGGCGGCACCGGCCAGACCACGCAGCGCCTGCACGATGCGCTGACCGCGATCCAGCGCGGCGCGGCGCCCGATCCGCACGGCTGGCTGCACCGTCTCGCCTGAACGCCGTTGCAACCCGGCGGGCCACCGGATAAGGCCCGCCGTCTGTTGGGGCGTCGCCAAGCGGTAAGGCAACGGTTTTTGGTACCGTCATACGCAGGTTCGAATCCTGCCGCCCCAGCCATATTGCCATCTAAGTTATTGTTTTATCGGCAGGAAATCGGTCTCAGCCACTGGATTGGGCCGGTGGGTGTGACGGCTCCATGTGGAGATGCCGTGCCTGCGATCCAGAACGTCGAGCGCCGAGGCGCCGTCTATTACTGGCGCCGTACCGTCCGTTTTCAGGATGGTAAGCCTTTTACCTTACGCCTCAGCCTCCGAACGACCGCCCAGGCGGTGGCGCGCAGCATGGGGTGCGCGATGACGGCGAAGAGCGAGACGCTGAAGATGACCTTGGGCCAGGACGGCCGCGCCGCAAGTCTGACGACCGTCCAGAAGGCCGGAATCTTCCGCGAGGCGATGGAGGGGATGCGCGATCATCTCGAGCGGGTCCACGTCGGCTACCAGCGCACCGATCCCGACGCGACCTTCATGATCGAGGGGCTGGTCGGCATATACGAGGTCATGCTGAGGGATTTCGTCGTGAACGGCGTCCCGGAGAACGTGGGCAGCCGCGAGCACGTCGAGGCACGTTTTTCCGGACTGACGGACGAGCAGAAGGAGACGCTGATCGACTTCTTCGCAGACCGGCCGGACTGGCGCGAACGGTCGCATGACAAGGCGGCTCAGGATCTTCGAACGGTGGGCGTCGCCGAGACCGAGGACAATCTCGACATCGCTCGGAAGGTCAATCTTGAGGGAAGGCTGGCGGCTGCACTGGAATATCGGCGTCGCCTCGTCGATCCGGCGACGATGTGGGCGGCCATGACCGACGATCGTGGCCCGGCCGCGGCGATGCCCTTCGCCGCTGTTGCCGCCGCGCCGGTGGCTGTTCCTGCTCCGGTTTCGCCGCGCGAGCCGGAGGTGGCCGAGCCGTGGGCATCGATGACGCCGACCCAGGCCGCGGAACGGTTCATCGCCGACAATCCCAAGATCGTCGGGGACGCGAGACGCAAGGCGCGCTGGACGGAGAAGACCCGGACCCAGTTCCTGTCGGCGGCTCGCCTGCTGGAGAAAAGCTACGGTGCCCGCCCGATACGCCTCGTCGGGCGCGAGGACGTCGTCCGGCTCAACGAGCACTTCTCCCGTTTGCCCGTCAGCCACCACAAGTCGCGGCGCCACGATGCGATGACGCTCGAGGAAATCTGTCGCGAGGCGGGGGAGGAGATCAAGGCCGGCACGCGCGACGCGAAGACGATCGGGCTCCAGTCGACCAGCACGAACCGCCACTTCCTCTTCCTGAAGGAATTGATGGCATGGGTCGGCAAACAGGTCGACGGCGTCGCCACCATCGACTGGTCGGACTTCCTTTATGAGGATGATCGCGATGCACGCGATCAGCGCGACGCGTACACTGAAGAGGAAGGGCGGCAACTGTTTCGTCTGCCGATCTGGACGGGGTCGCGATCGCTCGGGCGTCGGCTCGAGCAGGGGACCGAAATTTGGCACGATGCGGGTTTCTGGGTGCTGCCCATTGCCTGGTACACGGGTTGTCGGCGCGAGGAAATCTGCCAGCTGACGCTTGACGACATCGGTGAGGAGAACGGAATCTGGTTCTTCACGATCACCGACGAGAACGGCGGGCGCGTCAAAAACAGGGCGGCGGTTCGACTGGTGCCATTCTCCGACGAACTGATCCGGCTTGGGCTGCCGGGTTATGTCAAGGCGCTGCGCGCCGCGGGCGAGACGATGCTGTTTCCCGAGCTTCGAAGCGCTTCGGGCAAGCGGGGCTATGGCGATGTCTATTACAAAAACTGGTGGATGAAGATCGCCCGGAAGCTGGACTTCATCGAGCCGGGCCAGGCCATCCACTCGTTCCGGCACACGGTCACGACGGAGCTGAAGCACCGTGAGGTCTTCCTCGAAACGCGTGCCGATCTCGTTGGGCATACCATGAGCGGAGAAACCGCCGGCCGTTACTCGAAGGCGGCGCGGCTGACCCGGCTGAAGGAGGCGGTGGACCAGATCCCCAAGGTGACCGATCGCCTCCAGCCGCGGGCGATGCGTCTTCTACCCGCATCTAGCCGCCAGCCTCGTCCAGCCCGATTGAAGGTCGGTGAGTAATTTACGTGGTCAGCTAGCAGCGTGGTATAATGCGGTGAGGCGTTCGACTTCAGGCCAAAGCTGTCATTTCAAGACGGCTCGTTGAGCGGTCGCCTTTAACACCAACTGATGTTCGGGCGCCCAGCACTTTGTGATCCGCTTCAGATGACCATCAGGCTTTTGCGCTGGAGGCGGAATGGACCCAAAAGGCGACATTCACGGCGGCCCCGGCGTTTCCCAGGAACGGCCGGTCGTTCATGTGCTGGAAGACGGTTAGAGGTGGTCCCTGCTCGATATCTAAGGGCTTCTCCTCTCGGATCAGCCCAATTAACACCGATGAATCGCAGGCATGGCGCCAATACGGGTGCAAAAATCGAACCTTCAAGCTTGCTCGTAAGCGCTTGAAAGCATAGCTTCCTTAAGCACAGGGGGAGTGGGGCTTGACGCGCAAGTGATGGGACGACGATCCCAATCCGAGGCTGAACGCTTCCAACGATGAGCGTCGACCTCGCTTTGTCTCAGAAGAAGCTGGAGGGTCACTTCGCTGCGCTGGCCGCTGAACGGGGTGAGAGCGGGCTGCCTGTATTCGCGTTCGAGCACGGTCTCAGCGCCGACGAAAGATCGGAGATGTCCGCCTCGCTTAAGGCAGCGCTGAGGCCAAGCTACCAACCGGCGAAGCACTGGCTCGTCTGGGTAGTCTACGCCACCGAGCAGGGCTACGACTACGATGGCGACGAGTACTGGCACACCTTCGAGCGCCGGATGCCGCGGTGGGATCGCAGTTGGCGTCCCGCCCTGCGTAGGTGGTTCGGAAAGTTCCACAGGAGCTACGGTGGCCTCGTCCCAGTCGGACGCTGGGCAAACTTCTTCTCGATCATAGCGTGGCCGATCACGCACGCGCTACTGCCTAAGGATCTCCAGGGGCAACTCGCCCGGGCGCTGTATGGCCTGCGGTATCACATCGTATCCAAGCTAGATCAGTCGCCAGCCGACGTGGGTCGCTATCTGGCGCAGATGGCGCGCGGCGGGAGTTCGCGGTTCGACAACTTCCTTGAGCAGGAGGAACTGGTGGGTCGGATCGTGCTCGGGCTGCTCGAGCACCGGACCGTCGACGGGGACGGCGCGATCCTCCCTCAGGCGCTCGCGCGCATCGTTGGCGACCTCGAGAAGGCGCGGAACGCGCGGCAATGGCTGCACGATACCAGGAAGGCCGTGGAAAGCGCGCGGGTTCGTGGTGTCTCTCGAAACGCCCCGGGACACATAGCGAGCGTCCTGACCGCGGGCGGCGGGCAGGCGGAGCGCCGGCCCTCTATCCGCCCGACCCTCTCGCTGCGCCGAACCGCGGTCGAGGAATGGGCCCTAATCGTCGAGTTGCCAGGCCTCCAGCCGGTCGCCGACCTGTCCCCCGAACTCGGCGACTTCCTGAGTCGGACCCGATGTTCGATCGCGGGAGCGAGTGGCCTCCGTCCCCCCGGCTGGCTGCTCGAAGGCGCTCAGAGGAGGGCCTTAGACGTCTGGCCGCCGACAGACGAGCCGGTGCTGAGGTTCCAGGTGCCGAATCCGAGGATGGACCACCTACTAGCCAGCGAGGGGCACATCTCGCAGGGTCCGCACTGGCTTTTCCGGATGGGCTCCGACGGCGAGGCCACCGAGGTGATCGGTCGAATAGTCCGGCCCGGCATGAGCTACGTGCTCGTCTCACAGTCGGATCTCCCGAACATCTCGTTCGCGACTCCGACCTCACTGAAATGCCGTGGCGCCCAAGCGATCCGGTTCGAAGTCCCGCAGGCGTTGTCGGCGGAGCAGGTCGGCGGACTCAAGGCAGCCGGTCTTTCCGTCGCGCAGACGATCCGGGTGTGGCCGGTGGGGTTGGCCGCACGAGGCTGGGATGGCGAGGGCACGACAGAATGGCTGGAAACCGAATGCCCGTGCTTCGCCATATCGCACGACCATCCGGTCGCGGGGTATGAGCTCAGGCTGGGCGCCGGGCCCGGCCAAAGGGTTGCGGCGAGGCCGGCTGGCGTTCCGACTTTTATCCGGCTCCACCCGCTCCCTACGGGCAACCACGTCCTCTCGGTCCGTGTGGTCCGCAACGCCGCGCCGGAAGCGAGCCCTCACCCGGTCGAGAGCTGGATATCGCTCTCGGTGCGCCCGCCGAACCCGTGGGTCGGTGGGACGATCGGGCACTCCGGGCTCATCGCCAGTTCTGAACCGCCCGAGCCGACGCTGGACGAATTTTGGGAGGGGCTCTCGCAACTGGACATCCTAGGGCCCGCGGGAAGACAGGTCTCCGTCTGCGTCGAACTCCTCGACGGCACCGGCTCCAGGATCGCGACCGAGCAGGTCGCCAACCTGACGCTGCCCCTGGGACCCGACACGTGGAGGGCGGCATTCGCCGCATTCGAGCGCAGGGAAAAGGATCCCTGGGGCTACCTGGCGGCGAGTTCGGGACGCATCCTGGTGGACGGGGACGAACTCGGGACCGTCCGCATACCTCTGCAGCGCGATGCGTCGCCCGTGCGGTGGGTCTGGCGCTCCACGAGCAAGTCGACGCAGTTGAGGCTGGTCGACGACCACGGTGGCGAGGCCCCTGTCCGAGTCTCCTTCCGGTCCTTCGCTGAGCCGCTGGACGAGGTGCCGATCAAGACCGAGGACGCGGAGGTCGGGATCGAGCCCGCAACTCCGGGTGGCCTCTTCGTGGCGAGCTATGGAGAGGTGATGGTGCCGTTGGTCGTCGGGGTGCGGAGGGTCGACGGCGGCCTGGGGGGCTTGTTGGTTGAGCCGGACCTGTCGACCGTTCGCCAGACCCCCGAAGACGCCCTGGCGATCTTGCGTGCGATCGTCGCCTGGTCCGACACGCGGCAGGTCGGCGCGCTGGCCGGTGAGCGTCGCGAGCGCGTGCTCTCGCGTCTCAAGGAATGCCTCCACTTCGTCATGTGCGGCGCGAAGTGGGCGAACGCAGAGATGGCCCTCCGGGAAGGCGCCTCCAGGGAGGCGGCGGTCAACGCGATGCTCGATTGCTTCGAGAAGAAGCGCGTGTTCGCCGTCGTGCTCGCGCGAGACGCGGTCAAGTATGCCCGCATGCCCGCACACGTGAGGCTTCGCGAGTTTGCCGCGCTCGCGCACCGTTACGCCGTCGCGCCGGGCGTCACGTCCAAGCCGGCGCTAGATTTGTCCGACGTCCTCGACAGGGAATTGAGGCCCTCGGAACCGGAACTGGAAACGATGATCGCTCACCTCTGGGGCCACCCGGCCCTCACTGCTGGCGCCCGCATCATTCAGTTGCTGGGGGCTGCCGGGGCCTCCGTCCCGTCGAACGCCGGAGCCGCCGCGTGATCGAGGTCGTCGACCAGGGGTCTGTGATAGGCGCCGCCAGCGCTTCCCTCGGCGTCGAACTCGACGCGGAGGGCGTGCTGGGCACCACCTATCTCTCCGCGGCGGTCAGGCGCCTTGCCGGATTCCTCTGTCCGTGCTCACCGCGCACGCTCGTCCGGCGCATGGTCGAGAGTCACGTCGGGCTGGTGGACGACGTGCCGATGCTCGAGGAGCGCGTCGAATCCTCGATCGAGGGGCTGGTTGCGATCGGCGACCTGCTCGAGTTGTCCGACGTCGCGCTCGAGGGCGAGCATGTGCGCGGCACCTGGCTCGTGGCGGCGCCGCCCGCGTTCGTCGTCAGGCCGAGCGGGAGCGCGTTCATTCTCGGCCTATCCGCCGACGAGCAGACGCCGCTGCCGACTGAGATGCGGGCGAGGATCGTGAGCCGTCAGGGGATCAGGTCGATAGACCCCGTGCCTCCGGAAGACCTGTCTACTATACTGGGCGATCTGGGGCTGCGCGAACTGTCGGTCGCGGGATGGCTCCGGAGCCCGAAGTCTACGCGGCCGGCCGACCTCGTCGCCTCCTACGATGCCAAGCTCGCGGCGCAGCGGCAGTCGGGCGAGATGGCCGAACTGCTGGTGCTCGACGGCACCCGGCGCACCCGGAGCTACAGGGCTCGTTGGACGAAGCCCGGAACCCTGTCCGGGAACTACGTCGTTCGTAGGCCGCAGGCCTTCGGGTCCGACCTCTGGGGCTACGCCCAGCTCTCGAACGGCGTTCCGATCAAGCTGCTCGACCTACCGCTGCACGGAGACCGGTGGCGTGGCTGCGATGCGGCCTGGCGAGTCCAGATGGCGATCGACGCGATCGCCTGCCGGCCACAGGAATACAGGTTGCGCGCCGTCGAGGATGGCACGACCCTGGACCTGTTCTCGCCGATCCCAAAGTGGGCCCGCCGCAGGCTCGCGATCATCGGGAGGGAGGTCCAGTCAGCCGGGTGCCTCATGTCGTTCCTCGTCCCAGAGGCGGAGATCGCGACGGAGGAAGATTTTCTGAGGGATCTGCTGTTCCTTTCGCGGACGGCGGGATGAGGAGGGGTTAGCTAGCATGTCGACGACGATCCAGGAGACCATCGACCGTCTCCACTCCTCGCTGAAGGAGTACATCGAGGCGACCTACCACATCGGGGCACCTTCGCTCGTCGACCAGCGGCGGATCCTGCTGGACCGCACGGGCGTCACCCACCAGGAGCCCTTCCTAGAAACCACGCCCCGCTATCAGGTGGGCGCGCGCTTCGGCGACGTCGACGGCCTGCCGCCGGCCGCCCGGACGATCTTCGAGAAGCTGTCAAGCGTCCGCGCCGACCGTCCCCGCCTGCTGTTCGACCCTCCGTACCGGCACCAGGGTGACGCCGTCCGCCACGCGCTCATCGACGGACGCAACCTCGTCATCATGACCGGGACGGGCTCGGGCAAGACCGAGTCATTCCTCCTGCCCATCCTCGGCAAGTTCGCCCGCGAGGCGTCCGAGAGCCCGCGGTCCTTCACGCAGCCAGCGATGCGGGCGCTCCTCCTCTACCCGATGAACGCGCTCGTGAACGACCAATTGGGGCGTCTCCGGGCGATCTTCGGCGATCCGGACCTCGTCGAGCGGTTCACGGCGTGGGCTGGCCGTCCGCCTCGCTTCGCCCGCTACACCAGCCGAACGCCCTACGCCGGGGTCCGCTCGGGCAAGAAGGACGGGCGCAAGCTCGCGTCGTTCGAGGAGTTCTACGTGGACATCGAGCGCCAGGCCGCCGGCCCCGACTCCGACGCGCAGAGACGGGCGTCCAGGCTGCGGAGCCAGTTGCAGGAGCGCGGCAAGTGGCCGGCGAAGCCGGACCTGGACCGATGGTTCGGATCGAAGGGGTCGCGCTGGTACGACCCGAAGACCGCGGAGTTCCTGCGCGCCACCACGCTTCCCGAGGATTCGGAGCTTATCACGCGCCACGAGGCCCAGGCCTCCTGCCCCGACCTGATGGTCACCAACTACTCGATGCTCGAGTACATGATGATGCGGCCTATCGAGCGGCCGATCTTCGACAGCACCAGGGCGTGGCTCGCCGCCAACCCGGCCGAGAAGTTCACCGTGGTTCTCGACGAGGCCCACCTCTACCGAGGGGCCGCGGGGGCCGAAGTCGGCCTCCTGCTGAGGAGGCTGCGCGACCGCCTGGACATACCGGTCGAGCGGTTCCAAGTGATCTGCGCGACCGCCAGCTTCGACAGCAAGGTCTACGCGGCCGAGTTCGGCGCCCAGCTCTCGGGGGTGCCCGCCGAAACCTTCGTCGCCGTCACCGGCGATCTCGACCACCGAGCGCACGCCGCGGTCGGCAGCAAGGCGGACGCCCAGGTGCTCGCCGCTCTCGACCTTGGCCGGTTCTACTCGCCCGACGAGGCGGACAGGGCCGGCGCCGTCGCACCGTTCCTCGCGCACCGTGGCGTGGCGCCGACGCAGGGTGTCGAGCGCGACCTCTTCGAGGCCCTCAAGGAATTCTCGCCGCTGGGTCGTCTGGTCAACACCACGATGGGCTCCGCGCAGCCGGTGGCCGAACTGGGCGCCGAACTCTTCCCGGACTCGCCCGATCTCGCCGACGCGGCGGTGACCGCCCTGCTGGCGATCGGCAGCGTCGCACGCGAGCAGCCCGACGCCTCCGGGCCGTTACCGTGCCGCGTCCACAACTTCTACCGGGGCCTGCCTGGGCTGTGGGTATGCATGGATCCGGACTGCTCCGAGATCGTCGAGGATGAGCGCACCGGCATATGCGGTCGAATGTATAGCCAGCCCCGGGACGTCTGCGGCTGCGGGTCACGGGTCCTCGAATTCTTCACGTGCCGCAGTTGCGGGTCCGGCTACGCGCGGGCGTACTCCGACGACCTCGATGCGCCGGACGCGCTCTGGTCGGAGCCGGGCCGGAGGTTGCGCATGTCCGGCGGCGAGACCCTGCCGCTGCTGGACTTAGACCTCCTGCTGGAGAAGCCGAAGCGTCCGGACGCCGGCGAGTTGGCGGAGTATGACCTCGACACGGGGCGGCTCTCTGCCGGGCAGCGGACGCGGACAGTCTACATTCGGAAGGACCGGATCACGCCGCCCGTCGGCGATGACGGCGAGGTCGACACCAATTCGGAGCGGCGGGGCCAGTTCGTGCCGTGCGGCGTGTGCGGCCAGACGGCACGCGGCCGGACCACTGTGCAGGACCACCAGACCAAGGGCGACCAGCCGTTCCAGGCACTCGTGTCGAGGCAGTTGGCGGTCCAGCCTCCGGGGAAGCAGGCGGCCACCCGCTTCGCTCCCCTGCGCGGACGCAAAGTCCTGGTCTTCTCCGACTCCCGTCAGGTCGCCGCCCGGCTCGCGCCGAACCTCCAGATGTATTCCGTCCGCGACGCTCTGCGATCGCTGATCATCTGGGGATACGGCGTGCTGTCGAAGCCGCAGATGATCCAGCAGATGCTGAGCCTCGAGGAGCTATACCTCGCTGTCCTGCTCGCATCTCAGGGACTGGGCGTCCGCCTCCGGCCGGAGCGAAAATCGGGCGAGAACTTCTCCGCCGCCGAGGAGATGGTCGCCAAGGGCCTCGCCGAGAACGCGCTGTCGGACGAGGCCCGCCTGACGATGCTGTGGATGGAGGTGCGCGGCGAGACGCCGCCGGCGGCCCTCCTCGACGACATCGTGAAGACTGTCCAGGACAAGTACCTCGGACTGGAGGCGCTCGCGCTGGCGTCGCTGCGCGAGCGCGCGAACAAGACCAAGGAACTGCACGCTCTTCCTGCCATCCCCGGCGTCGCCGAGAACGACGAGGACAAGGTCGCCCTGGCGCGAGCATGGCTGCGGTGCTGGCGCTCGGTGGGCTTCTGGCTGAACACGATGCCGACCACATGGTACAAGCGGCCCGCCGGCAAGGGCACCACCGTGAATTCCCGAAAAGGCACGTTCAAGGCGATGGACGTGGTGCTGAAGGATGCCGCAGCGCGAAAGGCGTTCAAGGCGTGGACGCCGCTGCTGCTCAACATCTTCACGACGGACATGGACGGCGGGTCCCGCAGGCTCGCGGGCCAGAACCTCTCGCTGGAACTCGAGGGTGACTGGCGGAGGTGCGCGGATTGCAAGTCCGTCCATAGGCCGGTGCGGACCATCGCCCACTGCCTCGACTGCGGCAGCGACCAGGTCGTGCCGCTGCACCCCGAGGAGGACACCGTGTTCACGGCCCGCAAGGGCTACTACCGGTCGCCGGTGCTGGGGGCCCTGTCTGACCCTCCCGAGGTGCCGATGGCGCTCATCGCCGCGGAGCACACTGCGCAGCTCAACGCGCCGCAGAGCGACGACGTCTTCTCGATGGCGGAGGTCAACGAACTGCTCTTCCAGGACGTGGATCTCGACTGGGGCGCGACGGCCGGCAACTCGACCGCCATCGACGTGCTCTCCAGCACCACGACGATGGAGGTCGGCATCGACATCGGTGCGCTGTCCGGCGTCGCGCTGCGAAACATGCCGCCCGGCCGCGCCAACTACCAGCAGCGCGCAGGCCGCGCTGGCCGCCGCGGGAACGCGGTGGCCACCGTCGTCGCGTTCGGGAGCGCCGACAGCCACGACGAGCACTATTTCAGCGAGCCGAAGGAGATGATCTCGGGCAAGGTGATCGATCCCAGGCTCACGCTGGACAACCCCGACATCGTCAAGCGTCACATCCGAGCCTACCTGCTGCAATCGTACCACCAAGTGCGGCTGCCGACGTTCGACCCCACGGCCAATCCCGACCTGTTCTCGGTCTTGGGGTCGGTGCAGGACTTCAAGACGGCGGGCGCGCAGTTGAACTTAGCCGACTTCAGGCAGTGGCTCATGGACAACGAGGACGCGCTCAAGGCCAGGGTGTCTGGATGGATCCCGCACGAGGTGGCCGGCGACGTCAGGCAGGCCCTCCTCGACGGCATGGTCGTCGACTGCGTGACCGCGGTCGAGACGGCGATCGCCAACGATTCCGTCGCGGGGGCGAAGGTGGAAAAGGAGGACGAGACCGACGGCGCGAATGCCGGCGCCGAGGTCCAGGAGGAGGTCGGAGAGGAGGCGCCGCCGCAGAAGGCCGTGACCGGGACGCTGCTCGATCGGCTCCTCTACAAGGGCGTCCTCCCGCGATACGCCTTCCCGACGGACGTCGCGACGTTCAGCGTCTTCGATCTGGAGCGGTCCACACAGTACAAACCGGTGATGCGCTTCGCGCCCTCTCAGGGATTGCCCGTGGCGCTGTCGCAATACGCGCCCGGCAAGCAGGTTTGGATCTCCGGCAAGTGCTACACGTCCGGGGCGATCTACTCCCCGATGTCGGAGGACCGCTACGACGCGTGGCAGAACCGCCGACTCTACCGGGAATGCAGCGAGTGCGGGTTTGCCGAGACCGTCAAAATCGACGAGGGGCTCGAGCGCGATGCGGTCACCGACTGCCACGCCTGCGGGTCCGAGGGGACGTTCGGCCCGACGCGTTACTGGCTGCGGCCCCCGGGGTTCGCCCACCGGGTGGACCAGGAGGAGGTGACCTCGCCCGACGACATGCCGGAGACCAGCTACGCGACCCGCGCCAAGCTCGTGATGCCGACGCCCGCGGACGACGAGAAGTGGACGCTGGTGAACGACCGCATCCGCGTCGTGCCGAACCGCGAGCACCTGCTTGTGTCCAACACGGGTCCGAAGCACGAGGGCTACAACTACTGCACCCTGTGCGGCCGGATCGAGTCGTCGGCAGAGGGCACGGCGTCGATGTTCTCGCCGCACCCCAAGCCGTTCCCCGACAAGGAGCCGACCTGCCCCGGCACCGGGACCACGAGACACCTTGTGCTCGGGACCGACTTCATCACGGACATCGCCCTCTTCTCCCTCCGCGTAGAAGCTCCGCTCAAGCTGAAGCCGGGCCGCTACCCGACGGACGTTGCGCTCCGGACCGTAAGCGAGGCGATGGCAAAGGCCGCCTGCAGCCTGCTGGAGGTCGAGCCGGGCGAGATGATGGCGGAATACCGACCGGCTCTGACGCCGGCGGGGATGGCCGGTCTCGAGGCGGAGATCTTCCTCTACGACACGCTGCCGGGCGGCGCCGGCTTCGCGCGGCAACTGGCCGACCGCGGCCTCGAACTGTTCCAGCGTGCGCTCAAAGTCATGAAGACCTGCGAGGAGGATTGCGATTCGTCCTGCTACCGCTGCCTGCGCAGCTTCAAGAACAAGTTCGAGCACGGCCAATTGGACCGTCACGTCGGCGCCGAACTCGTCGAGTTCCTGCTGACCGACCAGATGCAGCCGTTCAGCCCCCAGCGGGTCGCAGCCTCAACCAAGGTCCTCCTTCTGGACCTGCAGCGGAACACGGGCAACGGGATGACCTATTCTGGCGACGCCTCGGTCACGGTGCCCGACATGGGCGAGGTCCATGTGCCGATCCTTGCCACCCGCTCGGACGGCGCGGTGAGCGTTATCGCGATCGCGGGTCCGTTGACCGCCGACCACCCGGCGGACCCGCTCATCGCCGAGTTGCGCGAGAGGTGGGACGGCGGCGCGGTTATCCAGGTCAACGAGCTACTTGTCAGGGGCAACCTGCCCGCGGCCACGCGGGCCGTAGAGGAGGAGGTACTCCGTTGAGCGGTTCCGACGAGGCGCGCTTGCCGGGCACCGTCCGGTGATCATCATCTCCGGCGTCGCCGAAGGCGACGAATATCTTGCGGCGAAGCGCCTGGAGCGAAGGCTGCTGGACCTGTGGCCGGATCTAGCCCGCAGCAGGACCGACACGGTGCGGATGTTCGTCGGATTGAAGATGCACGGCCAGAAGATCGAAGACCTCGATCTGGTGGTGATAGGCACGTTCGCGGAGGCCCGCAGATTCGACGTCGAGTGGAAGTTCTATCCGCGCGACGGCGAGCCGTTCACGCCGCGGTCGGCCAAGGTGCGGAACTTCGCGCTGGTGATCGAGGTGAAGTCCCACACCGCGACCGGCGTGCGCTTCGAGAACTCGGTGGCGTCCGTCCGCTACGTCCGCAATGGGCAGGTGTCTTGGGAATGCGTGACCGAGAAAAACCGGTCGCAGATGTTCGAGTTCAAGAAGTGGCTCGACCGGTTCAGCCTGGACCACGTCCGCGTCCAGAACCTCGTGCTCTTCACTGGTCTCAAGGAGCGCGACCTGCCGCCGCGCCCCCATGTCTGCATTGCCAGCGACACGAGCTTCGAGCGCGTCCTCAACGTGCTCGGGCAGGTGACCGGCCCGCGCGAGAACGATCGCCGCGTCGTGCTGAGCTACGGGACCGAGGATGCGTTCGACCGGTTGCTTGCGCCGAATTCGCCGCTGTTCGCCACCCTGGAGCCTACGCCGCTTGACCGACGACGCATGGACCTGATCGCGAAGGCCGCTTTGCCGGATTCCTGGCTGGGGGACATCGGCGAGCGACAGATCCTGCTGAAGGGCCGGGGCGGCGTCGGGAAGACGGTCATCCTCCTGCAGATGGCCTATCGCGCGTTCGACCAGTCCGGGCAGCGTTCGCTCGTCCTCACGTTCAACAAGGCTCTCGTCGCCGACATGCGCAGGACGATGTCGCTCCTCGGCGTGCCGCGCGGCGTCGAGGGCGGCGGCATCGCCATCGAGACCGTCCACGGATTCATCGGCCGCCTGATGCTGAAGCTCGGGGTCTTCGGGGACTACGACGGTTTCCTGGACGGCTTCGATCGGCACAAGGCCACCCTGCTGGAATATCTCCGCAGCGGCGCCGTGACGCCCGAGGATCTCGCTGAGATGATGAAGGCGGACGCCACGGACTTCGACTGGGACCTCGTCTTCGTCGACGAGGGGCAGGACTGGCCTGGCGACGAGATCGCGATCCTCAACGCCGTCTACGGACCGAGGCGGCTGATCGTGTCGGACGGCGTGGACCAGTACGTCCGGGAATCCGTGGCGGACTGGACCTCGGACTTGGGCAAGGGTCAGTCGACCATGCGCAGGCTTAAGAAGTGCCTGCGCATGAAGTCGAACGTCGCGTCGTTCGTCGCCGACGTGGCGGCCGGCCTCGGGCTGGACGACTGGGACCTTGTACCCAACGCGGACGCCGTCGGCGGACGGGTGATTATATACGAGGGGGACCTGACCGCCGAACCGGCGAGGATCGCGGAACTGGTCGCGGAAGCCCGGGAACTTGGCAACCATCCGGTCGACCTGCTGGCCTGCGTGCCGCCGCAGTCGGTCACCAGCGGGCCGGCGGGGACCGGCAGCGCCGCCGCTCGATCCGTGCTGCTGTCTGGCGGAAAGGTCTGGGACGGCACGGCGCGTGACGTGCGCGAGCATTACCCGACCGACCGCGAGGAGCTGCGCTTCGTCCAGTACGACTCATGTCGCGGGCTGGAGGGATGGACGACCATCAACTACGACCTCGATCAGCTCTGGGACTACAAGGTCCGACAGTGGCTTGCGGAGGACCACGCCCACGACCCATTGGTCGAGAGCAGGGCCGAGGCCGCCGACCGCCACGCGGCTCGCTGGATCATGATCCCGCTGACGCGTGCGATGGACACGCTGGTGATCAGCGTGGGGACGGCGCCCGGGCCGCTGCGGGATGTCCTGCTGAACGTCGCTGGACGCCGACCCGACTTCGTCGAGTGGATCGAACTGGGCCGCCCCGCGACCTAGCCCTCCAAGTCGGCCAGGAGATCGTCCCTGGGCTGGTCGAGGAGCGACCGGCTGACGCTCTCGGGACCCTGCGCCCTCATCGCGTCCAAGGTCTCCGGCCGTCGGCTCCGGCCGTCGAGCCACCGCCGTCGCCACGCCTGGGCGATGGCCGCCGCTGGCGAGGGCCGCGCCTGCTCCCCCGCCATGCCGAGGAGCGAGGCCCTCGCGTCGCCCCCGAGTTCGCACGCGTAGAACAGGCGCGGCGTGGCGTGGTGCAGGACGCTGTCGCTCGCGATGCCCAGGGCATCCAGGCCCTCGCGGATCTGTCGGAGCCGGGGGCTCGTCCCCTCACCGAACCGGTTGTTCACCCGCCTGGACGTGTGCAGGTCCTGCGCCATCTGCCTGAGGGCGTGGGCGGTGTCCGCCCCGAGGTGCAGCGTTCCGAACCCGCCCGTCTTGCTTCGCCCGATGGAATCCCAGCGGATGTCCAGTTCGAGCCCCTCGTGCTCGGAAGCGCGCAGGGTTAGCCGGTTGTACTGGCTCGAGCCGACGCCATAGAGGCTGGTCGTGGTCAGCACCCGCAGGTCCGCCGGTTTCGAGATGGCGCGCCCCGCCATCTGCGACGCGATGACGCTAACCTGTCCTCCGTAGCGCCGCGCGTAATGGTCATGGATCTCACTGGAGGCCAGCAGCAGGGCGACCAGCTTCCCGCCGAGCAGTTCGTTGTAGGGTGCGACCGCGCCGCAGATGCTGACGTCGGCGACGCGGCTGGAAAGTCCGGCCTTGCGGAACTCCGTCAGGACGATGTCGATGGCGCGCTGACCCGTCTTCGCGGACAGCAGTTGATCGAGCGCGGCGGTCGGGTCCCCCTCCAGGTCGGCGGCCCGGAATACCTGCTTCGCGAAGAGCAGTTGCGCCAGCAACTCGGCGCGCTTGCGGACGAAGAGCAGATCCTCCGAAGCCGTCCGCCAGTCCGTGTCGGCGCCTGCCACCTTGACCGCCCCGCGCATCGGCTTCACGCCGCCGCCCGCCTCAACGTTGGCCTGGTAGTGAGCGCGGAGTTCGAGGTCGCGGGCGAACGCGGCGCCCGCCGCCTTCTGCTCGAGTCTCAGCACGGTGTTGTCGACGGGCGCCTCGATCTCATCCGGCCGCGCGAGGTCGTCCCAGCGCACGGCGCCGATCGAGTTCTCTATCCTGTCGGTCATGGCGCGGGCGAAGCGATCGGGCCGCCAGCGCCCTTCGCGGAGATTCGCCTCGGCGGCCTCCCGGAGCCAGCCGATCCAGTTGTCCCGGACGGACACCCTCATCACGGGGCTGGCGAGCATCGCGATGCCCATGACGGGACGGTTCGGCCGGGCCGCGTTCCTCACCAGCACGAGAAGCTGGCGGCCCGGGATTGGCCGGTACTCGTGGGCCCAGGTGTGGCGGAAGTAGCGCCAGATGTCGTTCAGCGGCAGGCCTGTGTCCGGGCAGCGTGTGCCCGCTTGGCAAATCTCGACGACGGGGTCGACGAGCCTCGCCAGCGCCATGTCGCGGTCCGCTTCGGGCAGCGCGGCGATCGCCGCGAGGTCATCGGCCAGGGCGGCGCCATCGTCGATGAGGTCGAGGATCGAGCTCCGGACGCCGGGGGCGCGTAGGGTTCGGCGTTCCATCCGGGCGATGAAGGCCCTGACCGAGGGTTCTGCGAGTTGCCGGCGCCGCGCGGCCTGAAGTGCAGCGCGGATGCGGCCCTTGACCTCCTCGACCGACTGCCCGCTGTCGGTCGCGATGCCGGGCGGCTTGAAGTGCAGGCCCTCGGACTCGAACGACACGCGCCAGCCCTGCTCAAGCAAGTCTGCGACGAGGAGGCATATGGCTCGCAGCTTCGCGCTGTCGCCGTCGTCGATGAAGCTGCGAGCCAACCGTCGCAGGCTCTCCGCGAACCCCGCGGGCGTCGGCCCGGCGAAGTTCAGCAATCCGTGGAGTTGGTCGCGCTCTTCGGGTGCCAGAAAGGGGGCGAACTTCCGGAGGTCGGAAGGATCGCTGTCGTTCTTCGCCATCATCCCTCCCTTCATTTGTCGCTCCCGGATGCAGCAATGCCAATTTCGCTTCGCTCGCGCCAGCGACCATTGTGACTACTTTCGGGTAGTCCCGGGGTTCGGTCCCGAGATGCGCGACAATTCCTTCGCCCAGCCCCTCAGCAGCCGGTCGTATTCGTTCGCGATCGCCACGTTGCCCGACGACCGTCTCCGGTCGATCCGCGAAAGCAGGGCGTCCAGCGCGGTGCGGGGATCGACGCTCCCAAGCCGGATATCCGCGGTCGATGGCTGCCCCCCGCCGGCGCCACCCGCAGTCGTCGGCGACGACGCAGGTCGGTCCGGATGGTCACCGTGGCAATCGGCAGGGGCCGTGGAGGCAGCCGCGCCGATAACCATCGACCTCTGCCGCTCTGCCTTCGCGGCACGGACCTTCGCCCTTAGATGTTCGATCGCCTTGGGGAGTCCGGCCGCCTGGAGTTGATCCCACACCTCCTGTGAGACGGACACCTGCTGCTTCGAGGTCGTCACGCCGAAGGCCTCGTCCAGCGAGGCGGAGAACTCCACCTCGACACGTATGTACCGGTCGTTGTTGATGAAGGTTGTCCAGGGCGTCCGCGACTGGACGTCGACCACCCGGCCGTTCCGGCTGAATACGATGCCGTGGTACTGCTTCAGGATGGGAAAGCGGGCGTTCGCGTTGAGGCCGATGGCGTCCCGGGACTTATCAACCGCGCCGAACGTCGGCGGGAGCCAGGCGTAGCGCAGGACTATCTCGCCGGCGGCGCCGTCCTCCAGCCCGATCCTGAGCGTGACGGGCTCCAATGGATTGGCGCGATCTTCGTCCAGCGAGCTCAGCGCGCATCCCGGCGACAGGAACAGTGGATCGATCGGTCGGACCGGCTCACCGTCGATGTGGATGGCGGTCGCGCCGAGCAGCTTGTGGTAGGCGACGCCGAACTGGCGGATGAGGTTGCGCCGCAGTCCGCCGGCGGTCGCCCAGTGCAGCCTGTCAAGCTTGTCGATCACGACGACGGTCCCCGAGCGCCATCCATCGGGATGCAGGCGCGCGATCGCCTCGCTGACGAACACCGGGAGCGAAGCGGGTTGCGCCGACGGGATGGACAGCCCGGCCGCCCCGTCGATGTATGCGCCCTCGTCAAGCAGGTCCAGGTCAAGGCACACCGAGTGGACCTTCCCGCCCTTGACCTTCGAGTAGATGGTGAAGCGGCGCCCCATGCTGACGGTCGCGCAGGGTAGGCCGTAGCCGAACCTACCCAGCCCGCTTCGGTTGTCCTCGCGGTGGGTCCCGCCCCACATCATCGCGAGGCGCAGCATGCCAGGCTTCATGCCGTGGCCATCGTCGATGATCGCCAGTTGAATTGGACGAGTCGTTTGTCCCGCTTCGGCGAAGCCAGACACTAGGTCCACCCGCTGAGCGTAAGCCTGAATTGAGTTGTCCACGAGCTCGGCGATGGCTTCGACGTTGCTCCTGTAGCCTATGTGTCTGATGCCGCGCACGAATGCCTCCGGGACGACCAGACCAGGATCAGAGCCTCCCTGTGAAGCACGGCTATATCGTCGTCGAGCGTTCAACGCCTCTCCGGAACCGTTCCTCATGCAGCCCCACCTCGAATCATGTTGCTAGGCTATAACGGATCATCTTCTTACATCTTCGGTGTGGTGTATATAGACACCTTTCCCGGATGCAACCTTCGCTGCTCTAGTGCTCAGGACGGGCGGCCGACCTTGGATCAAAATCATAAGTCTGATCGCCAGCCCTCAATTCGGGGCCAGTCCAACTGGACGTCAGAAGACAATTGAAGGTAGCATTGCGACGATCGTTTGGGCACATGTGTAGGATGGCCCAGTCCGCGATGCAGCAGTTGGGAAGCCGGGTGCGAGCTGCGCGTAAGAAGGCTGGTCTTTCGCAAGCGGCTCTTGCCGAGAAGTGCGGAATAGACCGTCTCTACCTAGGGCGCATAGAACTCGGGAAACAGAACCCGACGGTAGCCGTCCTAATGCGCATCGCCTCAGAAGCTGGTACCGATGCCGCGACGCTCCTCATGGGGATCGGTATGGACCGGGATGAGGCCTTGACTCCATTGAAGCGAAGGATGCGATCGGAAACCACTTAGTGCCTTCTTTGGTATGGTTGAACGGACTGTTAGGCGGCCTCTACACGCCAGACGCTTGCGGCGATTTATTCCTCGCCTTTCTTAAGCGTCGCATGAACGAAGGCCTGATGTACTCGCTCGCTGCCCGAAAGCGGACAGACCGCTTTCCACCAGAGTCCGATTTACCAGTTCGCGGCTCGAGATTTGAAGCCGGCACACATGTACTTCCATGTGGCATGTTCCGAACCTCAGACGTAGACAGAGTGATAGCGAACGACCGACTTTAGCGGAAAGTGAACTGACTGGCGGTCGATTGAACGCTGCATCCAATTGACCGCCAGTGATGGAAAGAGTTACGTCAGCGTTGATGGTACGCGTACCTTGCCCGCGAACGAGGCTCGTGAGGTCTCACGCCGCCGCCCGCACCTCCTCCATCGGTATGGCGTCGGCGTAGCCACCGCCGGCCGGGATGAAGAACGATCCGGGCAAATCGAGACCCCGCATCTGATCGGCTGCTTCCCGCCAGCGCCGGTGTGCGCGTTCGATACCGCGCTTGATGCGGCTGCGGGACGGCAGCGGTGAAGCGGTCAGGATAGCGCGTGGCCCGACCGACCAGCGGTGCGTGTCGCTGAGCAGTTCGATGACCCCATCGTCGTTGGCGAGGTAGGGCTGCACGTCCGCGTGCCAGTCGACCAGGATGTTGCCGCGGGTGGCAAGCGAGATGCCGACCGGCCCGTCGGCGATGGGCAGGTCGAATGCGACGAGGACGAAGTCGCGGTTGGTCTGCTCGACGATGGCGGCGATCTCGAGCGCCTCGGCGAAGTTCTTGCGCCCGCCCGAGGCGTAGGCGATCGGATTGCCGATGGGCGCATATTGCGGATAGCCCATGGCGAGGCGCAAGCCGGCGGTCCAGGCCTGCATCGTGTCCATCGATTCGATGACGCTCATATCGTTGATCCTTCTTTCTTTTCCGCCTCTTCAAAGAGGCTATCATCATGCCTTAGTAATAGGCCGAGACCTTAAGGGGGCCAGTTTGGGGGCTTCCGCCGCGAAGGCCGCGGCTAGCAGAGCGGCGGCGTATCTCTGTCAGTTGGCGGCGTAGCGGCAATGACCGCAGGGCTCCCCGACGAAGCTGGTCAATCGCTGCGTTCCATCAAGGACGGAGACGGTGCCGGCGACCAGGGGACGCGAGCGCATCACGACGATGATGGCGACCGAAGTTGGGGCTTGGGGCCGGTGCCTTGGGCACCGACCCCGTCCCCATCAACGCTCCCAGATGCGTCCAGTGGCGCAGTTGACGAGGAAGCGGTTGCTGTTGAGTTGCATCTTCACGCCGCGACGTAGAGGGGTGGCCTGCTTGATGGTGCATTTCGCATCGAAGGGCAGCGGCAGAACATCGAACGGCGTGAGGCCGAGCAACGCCTGCGCGTCCTCTGCGTCGAAAACCTCTTCATACCATTCGAGGTACTCGCCGCGTTTGAAGATCCGGCCAGGGGCCGAGATTTCAGCCTCGATGCAACCGTTGCGCCAGTACAGGGTGGCATAGACCGGCCCCAGCGGGGTGACGAACTGCACGACCGTGTCGTAGTCGATCGACAGACGAGCGAGTACCTCTGCCTGACCTTCCGGCGCGTAGCGCACGACAGCGGCGGCAAAGGAGTCGATTTCACCGTCCGCGCCGAGCGCATACACGACGTCCCGCTCTTCGCGACGACCGTGGACTCCATGGGGAGCGCCATGGTTTGCATGCACGCCCTCAAACGGCGCGGGGATGAAGTCCAGCACCACACCAGGACGGTAAGCATCGTCTACGGCATCGTACTGGACGTAGAAGTCGAACTGATCGTCGGTGTGTTGCCGGTGAAGATCGATGGCGATCGCGTGCAGGGCGACGCCAACCGCATCGTTCGAGATCTTGCTCTCGGCGATGCGGCGCACCGCGCGAGCTTGTTCTGCTATGTCCTGCCGACGGTGCCACATGGCCCTCATGTCGTTAGCGATCGACAAGGCCAGGAACTTGATGTCCTCCGGCATGGCGGCGGCGAAGCAGGCCGCACCGGTGCTGCTGACCTCCCGTTGCA
>CAJYLQ010000042.1 GCA_913775975.1 uncultured Sphingomonas sp.
ACACCAAGGACTTCCAGTTCCTGTTCGCCGAGGGTGACGGGCTGGTGTTCATGGACAAGGATACCTACGACCAGGTGACGCTGCCGCGCGACCTGCTCGGCGACGCCGCCGCCTTCCTGCAGGACGGCATGGACGTCGTCATGGAACTCTATGACGAAGAACCGATCAGCGTGCAGCTGCCCGACACGATCGAGGCGACGATCGTCGAGGCGGATGCGGTGGTGAAGGGGCAGACCGCCTCGTCCAGCTACAAGCCCGCCGTGCTCGACAACGGCGTGCGCGTGATGGTGCCGCCGCATATCGCCAGCGGCACGCGCATCGTCGTCGACGTGTACGAGCAGACCTACGTCCGCCGCGCGGACTGATCCCGGCGGCGCCGTGCGGCGCATCGTCCACCGCGCCTGACGGCCAATCCAACCCCGACCCCTCCCGCCGACGCGGGCGGGGAGGAGCTTCAAAATGCCTTCCCATTCCGGCCTGTTTACCGTCATCGAACGCGCCGCCCGCAAGGCCGGGCCGCGCCTGCGCCGCGACTTCAACGAGGTCCAGCACCTGCAGGTCAGCCGCAAGGGCCCGGCGGACTTCGTGTCGATGGCCGACAAGCGCGCCGAACAGACTTTGTTCGAGGAACTGAAGAAGGCGCGGCCCGACTGGAACTTCCTGATGGAAGAGGGCGGCGAGGTCGCGGGCGATCCCAGCAAGCCGCGCTTCATTATCGACCCGCTCGACGGCACGACGAACTTCCTGCACGGCATCCCCCATTTCGCGATTTCGATCGCGGTCGAGGAGCCGCTGCCATCGGGCAAGCGCGAGATCACGACCGCGCTCGTCTATCAGCCGATGACGGACGAAAGCTTCTGGGCCGAGAAGGGCCGGGGGGCGTGGTTGCAGGACGGCCGCCTGCGCGTATCGTCGCGCCGCGACCTGTCGGAGGCGCTGATCGCGACCGGCATCCCGTTCCTGGGCCATGGCAATTTCGGCGAGTGGAACCGCATCTTCGGCGCGATCGCGCCCGAGGTGGCGGGGATCCGCCGCTTTGGCTCGGCCGCGCTCGACCTCGCCTGGGTCGCGGCGGGGCGGTATGACGGGTTCTGGGAATCGGGCCTGAAGCCGTGGGACGTCGCGGCCGGGATGCTGCTGGTGAAGGAAGCGGGCGGCTTCGTTACCGACTATCGCGGCGCCGACCGCGCGATGGAACGCGGCGAGTTCCTGGCCGCGAATGACGGCCTGCATTCGAAGCTGCACAAGCTGGTCGCCAACGCGCTGCGTTGAGCCCGCCTTGCCCGTCCCGGCCGCCGGCAATTCGCGCGGCGGCCGGGACGGGGGCGGCGGTTACCAGCCGATATGCGTCTGGTATCCCGCCATCGCGGTCGCCCAGCGATCGACGGTGTCGCCGAACAGCTTGGCGGGCATCCCGCCCTCCATCACGACATCCCATTGCAGGGCCGGCGCGCCGTCCTTGTCCAGATAGGCCGCGCCGAAGCGATTGCCTTGGTTCCATTCGTTGATCTTCGCCAGCGGGACGGGCGTCTTCACCGCATAATCGGTCGCGAACTGGACCGACCGGCAATTCTTGTTCGCCTCGCAGCCATAGAAATAGACGGTGAAGCTGGCGCCGCTGGCGGCACTGCTGATCTTCGGGTCGCCAGCCGTGTCCTTGCCAACCTGCGCCTTGTAGCCAGCGGCCCGCATCGCCTCCGCCACGGTTTCGGGCATTGCCGGATCGGCGATCTGCGCCGCCGCCGGCTGGGCCGCAACGCTGGCGACCATGGCAAGCGGGACCAGTGAGTGGATGATACGCATCGTTTGTTCTCCCCCGTTTCGGGCGCAGTGCTGGCATAGCTGCGGGGTGGCTGCAACCCGGGTCAATTGCGATCCATTCTCACGCCTCGCGAACCTTGCCCATCGCGTGTCACGGGCCTAAAGCCACCTCATCCGTTCGCACCTGCGAGAGAGAGACTTTGGTAGACCTGTCGCAATATCTGCCGATCCTGCTGTTCCTGGGCGTGGCGATCGTCCTGTCGTCCGCGTTCGTCTTCCTGCCGATGGCGGTCGGCCGCCTGACCGGCGCGCACAAGCCGAACGAGCAGAAGCTGGCCGAGTATGAATGCGGCTTCCCCGCATTCGAGGATCCGCGCAGCCAGTATGACGTACGCTTCTATCTGGTGGCGATCCTGTTCATCGTCTTCGATCTGGAGGCGGCGTTCATCTACCCTTGGGCGGTCAGCGTGTTCTCGATCGGCTGGACGGCGTGGATCGGAATGATGATTTTCATTGGCGAACTGGCCCTCGGCCTCGTCTATGCGTGGAAGAAGGGAGCGTTGGATTGGGAGTAGAACTGCACTCCGGTCCGGTCGAATTGGGCCGCCCGGCCGGCGCCGCTTCGGTGGTGCCGCCGGACCAGGGCTTTTTCGACAGCCTGAACGGTGAACTGACCGACAAGGGCTTCCTCGTCACCTCGACCGAGGAGCTGTTCCAGTGGGCGCGCACCGGCTCGCTCTGGTGGATGACGTTCGGCCTCGCGTGCTGCGCGGTGGAGATGATCCACGTCAACATGCCGCGTTATGACCTGGAGCGGTTCGGCGCCGCGCCGCGCGCATCGCCGCGCCAGTCCGACGTGATGATCGTCGCGGGTACGCTCTGCAACAAGATGGCCCCGGCGCTGCGCCGCGTCTACGACCAGATGTCGGAGCCGAAATACGTCATCTCCATGGGCAGCTGCGCCAATGGCGGCGGCTATTATCACTACAGCTATTCCGTCGTGCGCGGATGCGACCGGATCGTGCCGGTCGATATCTACGTGCCCGGTTGCCCGCCGACCGCGGAGGCGCTGTTGTACGGAATCATGCAGTTGCAGCGGAAGATCCGCCGCTCCGGGAGCATCGAACGCTAATGCTGGCACCCGCTCCGGCCTATGCCACGAACCTGAACGACGCGACCGTGGAGGCGGCGCGCGCCGCGATCGGGGCTTCGCTCGTCGATGCGCAGGTGCGCGTCGGCGAGGTGCAGTTGTACGTCCATCGCGACGGCTTGGTCCCCGCGATGATCGCGCTGCGCGACACGCGCGGGCTGGAATACCAGCAGCTGATGGAGATCGCCGGGGTCGACTATCCCGAGCGGCCCGAGCGGTTCGATGTGGTCTACAACCTGTTGTCGCTGACGCGGAACCACCGCGTGCAGATCCATGTCGCGACCGATGAGGATCATCCGATCCCGACGGTGACGGACATCTGGCCGGTCGCCGGCTGGCTGGAGCGCGAGGTGTTCGACCTGTACGGCGTGATCTTCGACGGCAATCGCGACCTGCGCCGCATCCTGACCGATTACGGCTTCCGCGGCCATCCGCTGCGCAAGGACTTCCCGCTGACGGGCTATACCGAGCTGCGCTATTCCGAGGAGGACAAGCGCGTCGTGTCGCAGCCCGTGGCGCTGGCGCAGGATTTCCGTACGTTCGACTTCATGAGCCCGTGGGAAGGCGCGGAATACGTGCTGCCGGGCGATGAGAAGGCGGCGGCCGGTGCGGCGCTGCCGCAGGCGAAGGGTGCGCAGACGCCGGTGAGCGCCGATGCCGTCCAGAAGGCGGGCGCGGCCGAGGCGGCGAAGGCGCCGCCCAAGGCCTCCAGCGAACCCTATGCCAAGACCACGGCGGAGGGTACGGGCGACACCGGCAAGGGTGCGGCGGAAGCCGACGCGACGCCGAAGCCCGCCGATCCCGACGTCACCCCCTCGAAGCATGGAGGGCAGAACCAGTGAGCGCTGCCGATACCGACGCGCCGGCCATGGCGCCCGCGATGACGCAGATGGACCCCTATGTCGAGCAGGTGCTGGGCGTCGAGACGCCCGCGCACCCGACCGAGGGCGACGTCACGATCCAGAACTACACGATCAATTTCGGCCCGCAGCATCCGGCGGCGCACGGCGTGCTGCGCCTCGTCATGGAGCTGGACGGCGAGATCGTGGAGCGGATCGATCCGCATGTCGGCCTGCTGCATCGCGGCACCGAGAAGCTGATCGAATACAAGACGTACATCCAGGCGCTGCCCTATTTCGATCGCCTCGATTACTGCTCGCCCATGTGCATGGAGCACAGCTGGGTGCTGGCGGTCGAGAAGCTGCTCGATTTGGAAGTGCCGATCCGTGCCCAGTATCTGCGCGTGTTCTTCGCGGAGCTGACGCGCATCTGCAATCACATGCTGAACATCGGCAGCCACGTGATGGACGTTGGCGCGATGACGCCGAATCTCTGGCTGTTCGAGATCCGCGAGGATTGCATGAACTTCCTGGAGCGTGCGTCGGGCGCCCGGATGCATCACAATTACATGCGGCCGGGCGGTGTCCATCAGGACGTGCCGCTGAAGCTGCTGACCGACATCGCCGATTGGCTCGACACGCGCCTGCCGCGCTTGTTCGAGGATGCGATCAGCCTGGTCGCGGACAACCGCATCTTCAAGCAGCGCAACGTCGATATCGCCACGGTCAGTCGTGACGACGCGATCGCCTGGGGCTTTTCGGGGCCGATGATCCGCGCGGCGGGCATCCCCTGGGATCTGCGCAAGCAGCAGCCCTATGACGTCTATGCGAAGATGGACTTCGAGGTGCCGGTCGGCACGCGCGGCGACTGCTACGACCGATTCATGGTGCGCGTGGAGGAGGTCCGCCAGTCCGCGCGAATCATGAAGCAGTGTCTGGCCGAAATGCCCGAGGGCCCGATTGCGTCCGACGACCGGAAGGTCGTGCCGCCCAAGCGCAGCGAGATGAAGCGCTCGATGGAGGCGCTGATCCACCACTTCAAGCTGTATACCGAGGGCTTTCACGTGCCCGCGGGCGAAGTGTATGTCGCGACCGAAAGCCCGAAGGGCGAATTCGGGGTCTATCTGGTGTCGGACGGGACGAACAAGCCGTATCGCTGCAAGATCCGGCCGACCGCCTTCTCGCACCTGCAGGCGATGGACTTCATGAGCCGCGGCCACATGCTCGCGGACACGACGGCCATTCTGGGCGCGATGGATATCGTTTTTGGTGAGTGTGACCGCTGATGGCTGAAGCAGCCCATATCCCCGACGAGGCCGAGGTTCGCGCGCGCTGGGGCGCGTTCGCCTGGTCCGAGGAAAACGAGACGAAGGCGAAGCAGGTTCTGGCCCGCTATCCCGCCGGGCGCGAGCAGTCGGGCTCGATCCCGCTGCTCGACCTCGCGCAGCGACAGGTCGGCGCGGAGACGCAGACGCAGGGCTGGCTGCCCGTGCCGGTGATCGAATATGTCGCACGCTATATCGGCGTGCCGTACATGCGCGTGTACGAGGTCGCGACCTTCTACACGATGTTCAACCTCGCGCCGGTCGGCCGCTATCACGTGCAGGTCTGCGGCACGACGCCGTGCATGCTGCGCGGGTCCGACGACGTGTTCGCGGCGTGCAAGAACAAGGGGCTCATCAAGGGCAAGACCACGCCCGATGGCCTGTTTACGCTGACCGAGGTCGAGTGCATGGGCAATTGCGCCTCCGCGCCGATGGTCCAGGTGAACGACGACAATTACGAAGACCTCGACTATGATCGCACGATCGCGATCCTGGAGGCGCTGGCGCGCGGCGACACGCCCAAGGCGGGGACGCAGGAGCCGGGTCGCCACACCGTCGAGCCGGTCGGCGGGCCGACCAGCCTGACCGCGATGGTCCATGAAAATCACGATTATCGCGGCGAATGGGGCCAGTCCCCGGCCGTGGAGGGGGCAGGCGCATGAGCCTTTCCGACAAGGACCGTATCTTCACCAACGTCTACGGCTATCAGTCGTGGCGGCTGGATGCGGCGCGGGTGCGCGGCGACTGGGACAATACCAAGGCGCTGCTGGAGCTGGGCCAGGACAAGATCATCGACGTCATCAAGGCGTCGGGTCTGCGCGGGCGCGGCGGGGCCGGCTTCCCGACGGGCATGAAGCTCCACTTCATGCCCAAGGCGCCGACGCCGGAGCGGCCGAGCTTCCTCGTCATCAACGCCGACGAATCCGAGCCGGGGTCGTGCAAGGATCGCGAAATCATCCGCCACGATCCGCACAAGCTGATCGAGGGCGCGCTGGTCGCGGGCTTCGCGATGCGCGCGCGGGCGGCCTATATCTACATCCGCGGGGAATATATCCGCGAGGCGGAGACGCTGTTCGCCGCCGTGGCGGAGGCATACGAGGCCGGGCTGGTAGGCAAGAACGCCTGCGGTTCGGGCTATGACTTCGACGTGTTCGTGCATCGCGGCGCCGGCGCTTATATCTGCGGCGAAGAGACCGCGATGCTGGAGAGCCTTGAGGGCAAGAAGGGCCAGCCGCGCCTGAAGCCGCCGTTCCCGGCGGGTGCGGGCCTCTATGGCTGCCCGACGACGGTCAACAATGTCGAGAGCATCGCGGTCGCGCCGACGATCCTGCGGCGCGGCGCCGAATGGTTCTCCAGCTTCGGCGCGGAGAATAATCGCGGCACCAAGCTGTTCCAGATCAGCGGCCATGTGAACAAGCCCTGCGTGGTCGAGGAAGCGATGAGCATCCCGTTCCGCGAACTGATCGAGAAGCATTGCGGCGGCATTCGCGGCGGCTGGGACAATCTGCTCGCGGTGATCCCGGGCGGCTCGTCGGTGCCGCTGGTGCCGGCATCGCAGATCATCGACGCGCCGATGGATTTCGATGGGCTGAAGGCGGTCGGCTCGGGCCTCGGCACCGCCGCCGTGATCGTGATGGACAAGTCGACCGACGTCGTCCGCGCGATCAGCCGCCTGTCCTATTTCTACAAGCATGAGAGCTGCGGCCAGTGCACGCCGTGCCGCGAGGGCACCGGCTGGATGTGGCGCGTGATGGAGCGGCTGCGCACCGGCGACGCCGATATCGGCGAGATCGACATGCTGCAGCAGGTGACCAAGCAGGTCGAAGGCCATTCGATCTGCGCGCTTGGCGATGCCGCCGCGTGGCCGATCCAAGGTCTCATCCGTCATTTCCGGCCCGAACTCGAACGCCGCATCCGGGAACGGGGCGGTGATCTGGCGCCTATGCAGGAAGCAGCCGAATGAGCGCGTTGATGTTGATCCTCGCGCTCGCGGCGCAGGCAGGCGATGCGCCTCCGCGTGCTTATGCCGCGGATCGTCTGGGTGCGGCCCCGGAGGCGCAACTCGCACTCCACCGCTTCGGTCAATGCGTCGCTGAGCGTTTCGGCCGGACCGCGACCAATGTGCTTCGCCAGGACTTTCGTACTGCGAATTACCAGCGCGGCATGCGATCCATGCTCGAAGATAACCGGGTGTGCGTGGCCCGCGGCCAGCGCGCTCAGTTTAGCGGGGTGCTGGGAGCGGGCGCTATCGCGGAGGGATTGCTTGACGCGGATCATGGCGCTCTTCTTGCCAGCTTGCCCGATCGTGCGGCCATCGCCCCGGACCAGGGATTTTCCCCGACCGACACGGCTGCGATCTGTGTCGTGAAGCGGGATGTCGCCACCGTTCGCGCGTTGTTCGGCACCGAACCCGCCAGTGAAGATGAGCGGCGCGCCATCGCCGCGCTTTCCGCGCCGCTTTCGCAATGCCTGCCGACGGGGCAGGATTTTCGTTTCAACCGTCCGGGCCTGCGCGCGATCCTCGCGTTGTCGGCGTTTCGGATCGCGGCGGGCGTAGCGCCCGCCAAGCAGGGCTGAAGGCTATGCCCAAACTGAAGGTAGATGGCATCGAGGTCGAGGTGCCGGCAGGTGCCACGGTGCTCCAGGCGTGCGAAGCGGCGGGGAAGGAAATCCCGCGCTTCTGCTATCACGAGCGGCTGTCGATCGCCGGCAATTGCCGCATGTGCCTCGTCGAGGTGAAGCCGGGGCCGCCCAAGCCGCAGGCGTCCTGCGCGCTGCCGGCGGCGGACAATCAGGAGGTCTTCACCACCACGCCGATGGTGAAGCATGCCCGCGAGGGCATCATGGAATTCCTGCTCATCAATCATCCGCTCGACTGCCCGATCTGCGATCAGGGCGGCGAATGCGACCTGCAGGACCAGTCGGTCGCCTATGGCCGGGGCGCGAGCCGCTTCGCCGAGAACAAGCGGGCGGTGACCGAGAAATATATGGGCCCGATCGTGAAGACGATCATGACCCGATGCATTCAGTGCACCCGCTGCGTGCGCTTCGCCGAAGAGGTCGCGGGCGTGGAGGAGATCGGCGCGATCTATCGCGGCGAGAACATGCAGATCACCTCGTACCTCGAAGAGGCGGTGACGAGCGAACTGTCGGGCAATGTCGTCGACCTGTGCCCGGTCGGCGCGCTCACCAGCAAGCCCTACGCCTATGAGGCGCGGCCGTGGGAGCTGCGCAAGACGCTGACGATCGACGTGATGGACGCGGTCGGCACCAACATCCGCCTCGACAGTCGGGGCCGGCAGGTGCTGCGCTGCGTGCCGCGCATCAACGAGGACGTGAACGAGGAGTGGGCGTCGGACAAGACGCGCCACGCGATCGACGGCCTCGTCCGTCGCCGGCTCGACCGCCCGTTCGTGCGGCGCGACGGCAAGCTGGTCGCGGCGACCTGGGACGAGGCGTTCGCGGCGATCGCGGCGGTCGACCATGGCGGCAGCGTCGCGGCGGTGGCGGGCGACCTGGTCGACTGCGAGACGATGTACGCGGCCAAGGTGCTGCTGCGCGGTCTCGGCTCGTCGCGGCTCGAAGGGCGGCAGACGGGCATGGACTATGACACGTCCAGCCTGGCGGCGGTCAACTTCAACACGACGATCGCGGGCACCGAGCAAGCGGACGCGATCCTGCTGGTCGGCACCAACCTGCGCTGGGAAGCGCCGCTGGTGAACACGCGCATCCGCAAGGCGATCAAGAAGGGCGCGAAGGTCTTCGCGGTCGGGCCGGAGATGGAACTGACCTACAAGGTCGAGTGGCTTGGCGCCGATTTGTCGGTGCTGGGCGCGCTGCCCGAAGCGGTGACGAAGGCGTTCGCCGACGCCAAGCGGCCGATGGTGATCGTCGGCGGCGAGGCGCTGAAGGGTGGACACGGCGCGACGCTGAAGCTGGTCGAGACGCTGGACCTCATCAAGGACCAGTGGAACGGCTACAACGTGCTGCACATGGCCGCGGCGCGGATGGGCGGGCTGATGCTCGGCTATGCGCAGGCGGGTGGCATCGCCGACGTGCAGGACGCGAAGCTGGCCTTCTTCCTTGGCGCCGACGAGGTGGATTTCAGCCGCTTCGCCGGGTTCAAGGTGTTCATCGGCCATCATGGCGACAAGGGTGCCGCGGCGGCCGACGTCGTGCTGCCGGGCGCGAGCTTTGCCGAGAAGTCGGGCACCTGGGTCAATCTGGAAGGGCGCGTGCAGCGCGGCGAGCGGGCGGTCTTCGCCCCCGGCGACGCGCGCGAGGACTGGACGATCCTGCGCGCGCTGTCCGACGTGATGGGCGCGACGCTGCCGTTCGACAGCTTCGCCGGTCTGCGCGAGGCGATGTACGGCGAGGTGCCGGCGCTCCGCGAGCAGGGGCTGGTCGCTTTCGACTGGACGGTGCCAGCGATCGACGGCACGGCATCCGGCACGCTCGACGGCTATCCGATCAAGGATTTCTACCTGACCAACGCGATCTGCCGGGCCAGCCCGACGATGCAGCGCTGCTCGGCCGAGCTGGTTCATGGCGAGAGCTTTGCGGAGGCGGCGGAGTGATGACGCGGCTGGGATATGCCCGGGTGGCTGAAACGATGTCCGCCCCTGCGGAACTGACGAAGGTGGAGCGGTGACCGACTTCTTCAACACGACCATCGGCCTGCCCTATGGCTGGGCGTGGTTCCTCGCGACGATCGTCGGCATCCTCGTTATCGCGCTGCCGCTGATGCTGGCGGTGGCGATGATCATCTATGCCGATCGCAAGATCTGGGCGGCGATGGCGTTGCGGCGCGGCCCGAACGTCGTCGGGCCGTTCGGCCTGCTGCAGTCGTTCGCGGACGGGCTGAAGGTCTTCCTGCAGGAAACGATCGTGCCGGCCGCCGCCAATCGCGGCCTGTTCCTGATGGCGCCGATCATCACCTTCACGGTCGCACTGATCGTGTGGGCGGTGGTGCCGTTCGCGCCGGGCGTGGTGCTGGCGGACATCAATGTCGGCCTGCTCTATGTTCTCGCGGCCTCTTCGCTGGGCGTGTACGGGATCATCCTGTCGGGCTGGGCGTCGAACTCCAAATACCCGTTCTACTCGGCACTGCGCGCGGCCGCGCAGATGGTGAGCTATGAGGTCGCGATCGGCTTCGTCCTGATCTCGGTCGTGCTGTGGACGGGCAGCTTCAACCTGTCGCGCATCGTCGAGGCGCAGCGCGGGCTTTATGGCTTCATCAACGGCTTCGGGTTCAATCCGCTGTTGTTCCCGATGGCGGTGGTGTTCCTGATCTCCGCCCTCGCGGAGACGCAGCGTGCGCCGTTCGACCTGACCGAGGCGGAGTCGGAGCTCGTCGCGGGCTATCAGACCGAATACAGCTCGATGAGCTTCGCGCTCTTCTGGCTGGGCGAATATGCCAACGTCATCCTGATGTGCACGCTGAACGCGACGCTGTTCTGGGGCGGATGGTTGCCGCCGTTCGACTGGGCGCCGCTGTATCTGGTGCCGGGGATCATCTGGCTGTTCGCCAAGATCCTGTTCTTCTTCTTCGTGTTCAGCTGGATCAAGGCGACGGTGCCACGCTACCGTTACGACCAGCTGATGCGGCTGGGCTGGAAGGTGTTCCTGCCGCTGTCGCTGTTCTGGGTGTTCCTCGTGTCCGGGGTTCTGATGGTCCTCCGGGTAGGGATTTGACGATGAGTGTCGCGCAATATGTCAAGGCGTTCACCCTGTGGGAGTTCGTCAAGGCCCATGCCCTGACCCTGAAGTATTTCTTCAAGGCCAAGGCGACGATCAACTACCCGCATGAGCGCAATCCGGTCAGCCCGCGGTTCCGCGGCGAACATGCGCTGCGCCGCTATCCCAATGGCGAGGAGCGCTGCATCGCGTGCAAGCTGTGCGAGGCGGTGTGCCCCGCCCAGGCGATCACGATCGAGGCGGAGCCGCGCGACGATGGGTCGCGGCGCACGACGCGCTACGACATCGACATGACAAAGTGCATCTATTGCGGGCTGTGCCAGGAGGCGTGCCCGGTCGATGCGATCGTCGAGGGTCCGAACTACGAGTTCGCGACCGAGACGCGCGAGGAGCTGATCTACGACAAGGCCAAGCTGCTCGACAATGGCGACCGCTGGGAGCGGGCGATCGCGGCGAACCTTGCCGCCGATGCGCCTTACCGTTAATGCGCGCCGACTTCGTACTTTCGGTAGGCAAGGGGGCCTGACCGCGTGATCCAGGCAATCGCCTTTTACCTGTTCGCCGCCATCGTGATCCTGGCCGGCGCGATGACGATCTCGTCGCGCAACCCGGTCCATTCGGTCATGTGGCTGATCCTGGCGTTCTTCAACGCCGCCGGGCTGATGGTCCTCGTGGGGGCCGAGTTCATCGCGATGCTGCTCGTCATCGTATATGTCGGCGCGGTCGCGGTGCTGTTCCTGTTCGTCGTGATGATGATGGACATCGACTTCGCGCAGCTGCGCACCGAGGTCGCGCGCTACGCCGCGATCGGCCTGGGGCTGGGCGCGCTGCTCGCCGTCGAGGTGATGATCGCCGCCTTCGCCTGGAGTTCGGGCAAGGTAGAGCTTGCCCGCCGCGCGGCGCCGATCGATCCGGCGATGCCGAACATCCAGGCGCTGGGGCAACTGCTCTACACGCGCTATCTGTTCCTGTTCGAGGCGGCGGGCTTCGTCCTGCTGGTCGCGATGATCGGTGCGATCGTGCTGACGCATCGCGAGCGTTCGGGCACGCGGCCGCAGAACGTCTCGCGCCAGATCGCGCGCCGTCCCGAGGACGCGACCCGCAACGTCAAGCCGGCCGTGGGCCAGGGAGTCGAGCTGTGATCGGGCTGATCCACTATCTGGTCGTCTCGGCGATCCTGTTCACGCTCGGCGCGGCCGGCATCTTCCTGAACCGCCGCAACCTGATCGTCATCCTGATGGCGATCGAGCTCATCCTGTTGTCGGTCAACATCAACCTCGTCGCCTTCTCCGCCTTTCTGGGCGATCTGGTCGGGCAGGTCTTCGCGATGTTCGTGCTGACGGTGGCGGCCGGTGAGGCCGCGATCGGGCTGGCGATCCTCGTAATCTACTATCGCGGACGCGGCACCATCGCGACCGACGATGTCAACCGGATGAAGGGGTAAGTCGGTTGATCCTCGTTATCGTATTCCTGCCGCTGCTGGCGGCGGCGATCGCCGGCCTTGGCAACAAGGCGCTGGGCGCGGTGCCGGCAAAGCTGGTGACGACCGGCGCGCTGTTCGTGTCGTGCGCGCTGTCCTGGCCGATCTTCATCGGGTTCCTGAGCGGGGCCGAGACGGCGCACGTCACCCCCGTGCTGAAGTGGATCGTGTCCGGCAACTTGGACGCGGCCTGGGCGCTGCGGGTCGATGCGCTGACCGCGGTGATGCTGGTCGTCATCACCAGCGTCTCCGCGCTCGTCCACCTCTATAGCTGGGGGTATATGAGCGAGGAGCCGGATCAGCCGCGCTTCTTCGCCTATCTGTCGCTTTTCACCTTCGCGATGCTGATGCTGGTGACGGCGGACAGCCTGGTGCAGATGTTCTTCGGCTGGGAGGGCGTGGGCCTCGCCTCGTACCTGCTGATCGGTTTCTGGTTCCGCAAGCCTTCGGCGCAGGCCGCCGCGATCAAGGCGTTCGTGGTCAACCGCGTCGGCGACCTCGGCTTCATGCTGGGCATCTTCGGCACGTTCCTGGTGTTCGGCACCGTATCGATCCCGGCGATCCTGGCGGCGGCGCCCAATATGGCGGGCTCGACGATCGGGTTCCTGTGGTTCCGCGCAGACACGCTGACGGTGCTGTGCCTGCTGCTGTTCGTCGGCGCGATGGGCAAGTCGGCGCAGCTCGGCCTGCACACCTGGCTTCCCGACGCGATGGAGGGCCCAACCCCGGTATCGGCGCTGATCCACGCCGCGACGATGGTCACGGCCGGCGTCTTCATGGTATGCCGCCTGTCGCCGATGTTCGAGATGTCGCCCGTCGCACTCGACGTGGTGCGCTTCGTTGGCGCGGCGACCTGCCTGTTCGCGGCGACCTGCGGCCTCGTGCAGACCGACATCAAGCGCGTTATCGCCTATTCGACCTGCTCGCAGCTGGGCTACATGTTCTTCGCGGCGGGCGTCGGCGCCTATGGCGCGGCGATGTTCCACCTGTTCACGCACGCCTTCTTCAAGGCGCTGCTGTTCCTGGGCGCGGGCTCGGTGATCCATGCGATGCATCACGAGCAGGACATGCGCTATTATGGCGGCCTCAGGAAAAGCATTCCGCTGACTTTCTGGGCGATGATGATGGGCACGCTGGCAATCACCGGCGTCGGCCTGCCCGGCCTGGGCGGTCTGCCCAATATCGGGTTCGCGGGCTTCCATTCGAAGGATGCGATCATCGAGGCGGGCTGGGCGTCGGGCAATCCGGGCGTGTGGTTCGTCGGCGTGCTCGTCGCGCTGCTGACCAGCTTCTACTCGTGGCGCCTGATGTTCCTGACCTTCTGGGGGCAGCCGCGCTGGGTCAATTCCGAGCATATCCAGCACGCGGTGCATGACGCGCATGGTCATGGTCATGACGATCATGCCCATCACGATGCTCACGACCATGCGGACGCGCATCATGCGCCCGCTGCGGCCGAGGATGCCGGTCATTCGCCGTCGACGCACGGGGCTGCCGAGACCGAGTTGGCGGTGGGGACGGCGGGCTATCATCCGCACGAGAGCCCGCTGCCGATGCTGATCCCGCTGATCATCCTGTCGATCGGCGCGATCGCCGCCGGTTTCGTGTTCCACGGCTATTTCATCGAGCCGGAGGCGGGCGAGCGGTTCTGGAAGGGCGCGCTGGCGTTCCGCGAGCATCTGATGCACGCGATGCACGAGGTGCCGGTGCCGATCAAATTGTCGGCGACGGTGGCGATGCTGCTCGGCCTGCTGACCGCATGGGTCGCCTATATCCGCAGCCCGGGGCTGCCGGCGGTCTGGGCGGCACAGTTCCGCGTCCTCTACCGCTTCCTGCTGCACAAATGGTATTTCGACGAGCTGTACCATCTGCTGTTCGTGCGCCCGGCCTTTGCCATCGGCCGCATCTTCTGGCACCGGGGCGACGAGCAGACGATCGATCGGTTCGGTCCGAACGGATCGGCCTGGCTGGTCCAACTGGGGTCGCGGGGGGCGACCAGACTTCAATCGGGGTATCTCTATTCCTATGCCTTCGTCATGCTGATCGGGCTCACCGCCGCGGTCACCTGGGCCATTGCAGGGTGATCGGCTGATGGACGGCTTTCCCATCCTGTCGGTGATGCTGGCGATCCCCGCGATCGCCGCCATCGCCTGCCTGTTCCTCTCCGATCAGCCGGCGCGCATGACCGCGCTGGCCGCGACGCTGATCGACCTGGCGCTCGGCATCGTCCTGTGGACGGGCTTCGACATCGGCGGCGCGCAGTGGCAGTTCGTCGAGGCGGGGCCGCAGTTCGGCTTCTTCGGCTGGCGGCTGGGTATCGACGGCTTCGCGCTGCTGCTCATCATGCTCAGCGTGTTCCTGATGCCGATCTGCATCGGCGCCAGCTGGCGCGCGGTGCAGAAGCGCGTGCCCGAATATATGGCGGCATTCCTGCTGACCGAGGTGCTGATGATCGGCACCTTCGCGGCGCAGGACATGTTCCTGTTCTACCTCTTCTTCGAGGCCGGACTGATCCCGATGTATCTCATCATCGGCATCTGGGGCGGCGTGAACCGCATCTACGCGTCGTACAAGTTCTTCCTCTACACGCTGCTCGGTTCGCTGCTGATGCTGGTGGCGATGCTGTACATGGTGCAGACGGCGGGCAGCTCGTACATCCCCGATCTTCAGGCCTATGACTTCCCGCCGCATGTCCAGACCTGGCTATGGCTGGCGTTCTTCGCCTCGTTCGCGGTAAAGATGCCGATGTGGCCGGTCCACACCTGGCTGCCCGATGCGCACGTGCAGGCGCCAACGGCCGGGTCGGTCATCCTGGCGGGCGTGCTGCTGAAGCTGGGCGGCTACGGCTTCCTGCGCTTCAGCCTGCCAATGTTCCCGGAGGCGTCGGCGCAGCTGACGTGGCTGATCTTCGCGCTGTCGGCGGTGGCGGTGATCTACACCAGTCTCGTCGCGCTGGTGCAATCCGACATGAAGAAGCTGATCGCCTATTCGTCGGTCGCGCATATGGCGATCGTGACGATCGGCCTGTTCGCCTTCAACCGGCAGGGCATCGAGGGCGCGATGATCATGATGCTCAGCCATGGGCTGGTGTCGGGCGCGCTGTTCCTGTGCGTCGGGGTGATCTACGACCGGCTGCACACGCGAGAGATCGCGCGGTACGGCGGCCTGTCGATCAACATGCCGAAATATGCCGTGCTGTTCCTGTTCTTCACCATGGCGTCGATCGGCCTGCCGGGCACGAGCGGCTTCGTGGCCGAGTTCCTGAGCCTAATGGGCACCTATCAGGTGTCGACCTGGACGGCGCTGCTCTGCACGACGGGTATCATCCTGGGCGCGGCGTACATGCTGTATCTATATGCGCGCGTCGCCTATGGCGAGATCAAGTCGGACGAGGTGCGGGCCATGCCCGACCTGTCGAGCCGCGAGCTTTGGCTGCTAGCGCCGATCGCAGCCGTGACGCTGTGGATGGGTGTGTACCCCGAGAGCTTCATGGCGCCGATGCGCAGCGATGTGGCGGTGCTGCTGCGGCGGATCGATCGCGCCGCGCCGGCCAGCGATTCCAAGCCCACGCCCGGTAACCCGTCCGCGATCGCCGCGGCCCGCGCCGCCCATGGCGGCGAGCATGGAGCCGCCGCTGCCGGACACGAAATGACGCCGGGGGAGGCGCACTGATGGACTATGCCGCCAACTTCGCCATGACGCTGCCCGAGGTGATCCTCGGCGTCGGCGCCGTGCTGCTGATGATGGTGTCCGCCTGGGGCGGTGCCGCCGCGACGCGCGCCGTATCCTGGGCCGCGATCGCGGTGCTGGCGGGCGCGGGCATCGCGCTCGCCGGACCGGCCAGCGCCGGCGGGGCCGCCTTTGGCGGGCTGTATCATGCCGACGCCTTTGCGGGTTTCGCCAAGGCGCTGATCTATCTGGCGACCGCCGTTTCGATCGTGCTGGCCCCCGGCTTTTTCGAGCGGCAGGCCGGTGACGACCTGCGCCCGGAATATCCGGTGCTGATGCTGCTGTCGGCTTGCGGCATGGGCATGATGGTGTCCGCGGGCGATCTGCTGACGCTGTATGTCGGCCTCGAGCTGCAGAGCCTTGCCGCCTATGTGCTGGCCAGCTTCGTCCGGCGCGACCTTCGCTCGGCGGAGGCGGGGCTGAAGTATTTCGTGCTCGGCGCGCTGGCGAGCGGCATCCTGCTCTATGGCGTCAGCCTGGTCTATGGCTTCTCCGGCACGACGGTGTTCGACGGGATCGCGCAGGCCTATGCGGCGGAGGCGGCGACGTCGACGCGATCGCTGGGTCTGGTGTTCGGCCTCGTCTTCGTGTTCGCGGGTCTGGCGTTCAAGATCGCGGCGGTGCCGTTCCACATGTGGACGCCCGACGTGTATGAAGGTGCGCCGACCCCGGTGACGGCGTTCTTCGCCTCGGCCCCCAAGGTCGCCGCGATGGGGCTGGCCGTGCGGGTCGCGATCGAGGCGATGGGGCCGGCGATCGGCGAGTGGCGACAGATCGTGATCTTCGCCGCGCTCGCGTCGATCGTCCTCGGCGCGGTCGGGGCGATCGGGCAGACGAACGTCAAGCGGCTGCTCGCCTATTCGTCGATCAACAATGTCGGCTTCGCGCTGATCGGTCTCGCGGCCGGTTCGCCGGAGGGCATCGCGGGCGTGATGACGTACATGGCGATCTATGTCGCGATGACGCTGGGCTGTTTCCTGGTCGTGCTGCGGATGCGCGACGAGCAGGGGCGGCAGGTCGAGAGCATCGACAGCCTGTCCGGCCTGTCGCGGTCGAGGCCGGCGCTGGCGGCGGCGATGGCGATGTTCATGTTCTCGCTCGCAGGCATTCCGCCGCTGTTCGGCTTCTATGCCAAGTTCGCGGTATTCGATGCGGCGGTGCGCGCGGGCCTGTTTCCGCTGGCGGCGATCGGTATCGCGGCCTCGGTCATCGGTGCCTATTATTATCTGCGCGTCGTGAAGACGATGTACTTCGACGAACCGGCCCCGGCGTTCAGCCGCGAAGGCAACAGCGCGGTCGAGGGCGGCCTGATCGCCGTCGCGGCCGTTATCGTGTCGCCGCTCGGCTATCTGACGATCCCTCTGCTGGCGGCGTGGAGCATGACGGCCGCGCAGGCGTTGTTCCACGGCTGATCCCGCGCGAATGACGCTCCGCACGGTCGCGGAGACCGGATCGACCAATGCGGACCTCCTGATCCTTGCCGGGGAGGGGGCCGCGGAAGGGAGTTGGCTCCGCGCCGAGCGACAGCTGGCCGGTCGCGGGCGCGAGGGGCGGCCATGGGTCTCTCCCGCCGGCAACCTTTACGCCAGCACGCTCGTGCGACTGCGCCAGGCCGACCCGCCGGCACCTTCGCTGGCGCTTGTCGCGGCTGTCGCGCTGGAAGAGGCGGTGGGGCATTTCCTTCCCGGACGGGCGCGGCTGAAATGGCCCAACGATCTGCTGGTCGGCGAGGCCAAGCTATCCGGCATTCTGCTGGAACGCGCGGGCGACGCGGTCGTAATCGGCTTCGGCGTCAACATCGCCGATCATCCCGATTTGCCTGACCGCCCCACCACCAGCATGACCGCGCAGGGCGCGATGGTGGCGCCCGAGCTGCTGCTCGACCTGTTGATCGATAGCGTCGCCCGCTGGATCGGCCGCTGGCGGGGTGAGGGGCTGGCCCCGGTGCGTGCGCGCTGGCTGGAGCGTGCGCATCCGATCGGCTCGCCGCTGACGGCGCGCCTGCCCGATGGCGGCGCGGTCCAAGGGCTGTTCGACGGGCTGGACGCGGACGGCGCGCTGATCCTGCGCTTGGCCGGTGGCGAGCGGCGTGTCATCCATGCCGGCGACGTCTTTCTGTTACGGGAGTCCTGACTGATGCTGCTCGCGATCGACGCCGGCAACACCAATGTCGTCTTCGCGGTGGTCGAATGCGTGGACGGCGTACGCCATATCCGCGCGCGTTGGCGGATCGCGACCGATCCGCGCCGGACGGCGGACGAATATGCGGTGTGGCTCAGCCAGCTGCTGGCGCTGGAAGGATTCGACCGGGCGGCGATCGATGCCGTCGTGATCGCCACGGTCGTCCCGCGCGCGCTGCATAATCTTGAGGTGCTGGCGAGCAAGTATTTCCACAACCACGCGCTGATCGCCGGGCGCGGCGCGCTGGCCTGGGGGATCGATATCGACGTCGACGAGCCGGCGTCGCTGGGTGCCGACCGCGCGGTCAACACGATCGCCGCACATGCGCTGTATGACGGCGATCTGATCGTCATCGACTTTGGGACCGCTACGACCTTCGACGTGAGCGACTATCGCGGCGCGTACAAGGGCGGGATCATCGCGCCGGGGATCAACCTGTCGCTCGACGCGCTCGTCACCGCCGCCGCCAAGCTGCCGCGCATCGCGATCGAGGCGCCCGCGACGTCCAGCGTCGTCGGCCGCAATACGATCGACCAGATGCATATCGGCATCTACTGGGGCTATATCGCGATGATCGAGGGCCTCGTCGCGCGGCTGAAGACCGAGGTGGGGCGCCCGGTGCGGGTGATCGCGACCGGCGGCCTCGCCACGCTGTTCGAGCAGCACACCGATGTGTTCGATCATATCGAACCCGACCTCACCATTCAGGGGCTGGCGATGATGTGGCAAAGCGCCCATATCGACCGGACCACGCTCGTGCCGGGCGACCATCCGGCGCATTCCCGAATTCCTGAAAGTAGTGAATGACACCCAAGAACGAACTCCTCTTCTGCGCCCTTGGCGGCTCGGGAGAGATCGGCATGAACGTCAACCTGTACGGCACCAACGGCCAATGGATGATGGTGGATTGCGGCATCACCTTTGCCGATCCTGCCTATCCGGGCATCGACGTGATCCTGCCCGACCTGCAATTCATCGAGGAACGGCAGGAGGCGCTGGCCGGCATCGTGCTGACGCACGGGCATGAAGACCATATCGGCGCGCTGCCCTATCTGGCGGAGGACCTTGGCGTGCCGCTGTACGCGACGCCCTTCACCGCCGGCCTGATCCGCGGCAAGCTGGAGGAAGAGGGCATCGCCGACCGCGTCAAGCTGCGCATCATCAAGCAGAACGAGCGGTTCTCGGTAGGGCCGTTCGGCGTCACCTTCGTCCCCATGTCGCATTCGATCCCGGAGGCGTCGGCGCTCGTCATCGAGACGCCGCATGGCCGCGTATTCCACTCGGGCGACTGGAAGATCGATCCGACGCCGGTGATCGGCACGCCCGCCGGCGAGAAGGAACTGACCGCGATCGGCGATCAGGGTATCGAGGTGCTGGTCTGCGATTCCACCAACGTCTTCAACAAGGAAGCGTCCGGGTCGGAGGCGAGCGTCCGGCAGGGGCTGGCGGAGACGGTCGCGCGCGCCAAGGGCCGGGTGATGGTGACGACCTTCGCCTCGAACGCCGCGCGGCTGCACACGCTGGGGCAGGTCGCGCGTGAGACGGGGCGCAAGCTGTGCGTCGCCGGCCGCTCGCTGGACCGTATCCTGAAGGTTTCGCGCGCGGTCGGCTATCTGCAGGACTTCCCGGAGACGGTCGATCCGGACACGGCGATGCGCCTGCCGCGCAACAAGGTGTTGATCGTCGCCACCGGCGGGCAGGGCGAGCAGCGGGCCGCGCTGTCACGCGTCGCGGAGGGCAGCCACCCCATCTCGCTCGACGCGGGTGATACGGTCGTCTTCTCGTCACGCCAGATCCCGGGCAACGAGATCGCGATCGGGCGGATCCAGAACCTGCTGGCGGCCAAGGGCGTCGAGATGGTGACGGAGCGTCAGGCGCACGTCCATGTCTCCGGTCACCCCGGCCGTCCGGAACTGGCCAGCCTGTACAAGTGGCTGCGCCCGGAAACCGTGGTGCCCGTGCATGGCGAGATGCGGCACATGATGGAACATGCGCGCTTCGCGCTGTCCGAAGGGGTGCCGCAGTCGATCGTCCAGTCGGACGGCCAGATCGTCCGCCTGCGTCCCGGTGCGCCCAAGAAGATCGGCAATGCGCCGGTCGGCCGGCTGGTGCTGGATGGCGACGTGATCCTGCCCGCCGACGGCTCGACGATCAACGAGCGGCGAAAGCTGGCGTTGAACGGGCAGATCTCCGTCGCGGTCGCGGTGAAGGACGGGCGGGTGCTCGGCCAGCCGCAGGTGCGCGTACAGGGTGTGCCGGTCGAGGACGAGCGCGATGCCTTCCTCAGCGATGCGGTCGATGCGGCGTTCGCGGCGGTGAAGGCCGGGCGCGGCCGCCCGCGCGATCGCCTGCGCGAGGATGTGCGGCTGGCCGTCCGCAAGGTCGCGACGCGCTGGACGGGCAAGAAGCCGATCGTCGACGTGCTGATGATCGACGCCTGATCGTACGCGAAGGACGAACGCGGTGCGCTGGACCTCGGCCCTTGCCATTTATGTGTTGTTCTGGGCGTTCTCGGTGTTTCTGGTGCTGCCCTTCGGGGTTCGCACCAGCGACGAGGCGGGGGCGCCGCACGTCCCCGGCCAGGCCGAAAGCGCGCCGCATGAATTTCGTGTGGGCCGCATTGCGCTGCGGGTGACGATCGTGGCGACGATCCTGTTCGTGCTGTTCCAGCTCAACTATCGCTATGGCTGGATCGTGCCGGCGGACGTCGACTTCTTCGACCGCATGAACATGGAAACGCGGTAGGGTTGATATACGTGCGGCGCGGCCCCTCCCGGCATGGGAGACGCCCGCCGGGTTGATTACCGCAGCCGTTCGATCGCCTGCGCCAGCGCGACGTACAGCTTGCCCATGTCCGACGACAGCAGCGTCACGCCCAGCGGCTGCCCGTCGCGCTGCGCGAGGATCATGCGCAGCATCCCCTCGAAATCGTGGATGTAGCGGTTCACCTGATCGCGGAACATCGTGTCCTGATCGTAGAGCCGCGCAATCTCGCGCGCGTCGGCGCCATCTAGCAGACGCACGGCGCGGCGCGTGAAGACGCCGCGATCCCCCTTCAGATAGGCGGCCCAGGCGCTGTCGGCGATATCGGGGGCAAACGCCTTGGCGATGTCGATCGAGGCGGAGTTGAGCGATTCGATCAGGCTCGATACGCGCCGGGCCAGCGAATCCTGATCGGCCGCCTCATGCGCGGCGCGCGCTTCTTCCAGCCGGGTTTCGACGAGCGCGGTCTGTTCTGCGATCGCGCGGGCCTGCGTGGCGAGGCGTTCGGTCGCCTTGGTCGCCGCGCCCACCGCCGCATCCGCCGCGTCGCCGATTTCCGCGATCTGACGCTGTACCGTGTCGCCCGCCGCGCGGCGCAGGGCAGCGGCACTCGCCTGTTCGAGCGTCAGCGCGGCCTGCGGGATCACCGCCTCCAGTGCCTCGCGCGCGCGATCGGCGCCCGTCTGCGCCGTTTCGCGAATGCGGAGCAAGGCTTCCAGCAGGCGCGGCGCCGCCTCGTCGGCGAAGCGGTGGCTGCGCCCGATCGTCTCGTCCACCATCTCGCCCAGCGCGTCCGCGCGGCTACGCCCTTGCTCCAGCGTGTCGAGCAGTGTGCCCGACAGCTGGTCGAGTGCCCGGCGCTGGTCGGCGACGACGCCCGCGATCGCCTCGATCGCGTCATGCGTGCTTTCCGCCGCGGTCACCAGCGCGAGCAGTTCGGGCTTGGCCTGCGCGACGGCGCGGCGGCTGTCGGCGACACGCGCGTCGAGGCGGCCGAGCGCATCCGGCAGCGTCTCGTCGATCTCGCGCGCGGCGGCATCGAGCGCCATCAGCAGGGCCTCGGTCGATCCCATCGTCTGCCGCGCCATCGCGTCGCCGGCACGCAACGCCTCCGTCATCGCATCCGCCGAGCCGCCCAGCGCGCTGATCGAGGCAGCGAGCAGTTGCGACCGTTCCGTCCCCTGCGCGTGGAGCGCCTGCAGCCGTGCCTCGACATCCGCGATCCCCTGGCCCAACCCGTCGACCAGTCGATCGGCACTGCCGCCATGATCGGCCAGCCGCTGGCCCAGGTGATCCGTGATCGCCCCCGCCGCCTCCAGCCGCTCGACCAGCGCGGTGACGCTCTCGGCGGCGGCCGCGTCGATGGCGGCATGGTGGCGCGCAGTCGTCGCGAGCATCGCCTCGGCATGACCGACGAGGCGTTCGTGCGCCGCTTCCGTGCTGCGCTCCGTCCGTTCGACGAGCGCATCGACCGATTCGGCGAGGCCGGCGGCGATCCGCGTCAACCGCCCGCCCGCCGCATCGCCGGTGGCGTCGAGCCGGGCGATCTGCTCCGCCAGCCGCTCCGCCGCGCTGCGGCCGAACATCGCGACCGCCGTCGTCATGCCGGCGACGGTCTCGTCAAGCCGGTGCCGTGCCGTTTCCCCAGCCTCTTCCAGCCGCGCGCCATGTTCGGCGAGCAGGCGGGCGGCGGCCGCACCTTGCGTCGTTACCGCCTGCGCCGCGTCGCTGGTCGCGCGTTCCAGCCGAGCGGCGGCTTCTTCGCGGGCGGCATCCAGCCGGGCGATCTGGTCAGCGAGCGCGGCGGCGCTGGTGGCCGCATCCTCGTTCGCCTCGCGCGCGATCGCCCCCAGCGCGACGAGCTGCGCTTCCAGCCCGGCGGCCTGCGCGGCGGCGGTCAGGCCCGCCTGGTCGAGCCGGCGGCCGACCTCCTCGCTCTCGGCGCGCGCGCGGGGCATCGCGGCGATCAGCTCGCCGACCGTGGCGTGCGCCTGCTCCGCGGTCGCGGTCAGGCGCGCGGCCTGCGCCTCCGCCTCCGCGATGCGCTGCGCCATGGCGGCGCCCGTCGCCTCCAGCCGGTTGCTCGCGGCGGCACCGGCATCGAGCTGGACGAGGATCTGTTCGCGATGCGAGGCCAGCGTGCGCGACAGCGCGGCGACGCGATATTCCAGCGCCATCGCCTCCGTCCGCATCGCCTGCGCCGACGCGCCGAAGCGGCGCGCCTCCGCCCGGCTGGTACGGCGGGCGAGCAGCCACAGGATGCCGATCAGGACGGGCACGATCGCCAGCGCCGCGACGAATTGGGCCAGCTGCACCGGCGGCAGCGTCGGCAGATCGGGCAGGGCGAGCCAGATCATCCCCCCGATCCACGTCGCCGCGACCAGCCCGGCGATGGCGGGCCACAGCCATTCCTGGCGGGCCGGATCGTCCAGCGACTGCGCATCGGCGAGGTCGAGTACATCGTCCTCCGGCCAGTGTTCCGGGCCACGGGGCCACAGATCATCGTGCGTTTCGATCCGAGCGCCCATCGTCGCATACCCCCCAGACATGGCGGTTATGTGTACCAGCCGGGCCCGAAGCGCAAATATTGCCATTTCGGGACAGGTGCCCACCTTGCTAAGATTCTCTTTACCGAGCTAGGGGTAATCCGGTGCCCATGGCCTATGATCCCGGAGCAATCGATGCAGCGCTGGCCGCGACAGTGGGGGACGATCCCGCGCTGATCGTGGAGCTGCGTCTGGCGTTCATCTCCAGCACCGAAAAGGCGCTGGCCCAGATGGAGAAGGCGGAGGAAGTCGATGGTTGGCGCGTCGCGGCATCGCGCCTGCGCGGCCTGGCGGCCAGTTTCGGCGCGGTCCGCCTGATGGCGCTGGCGGCGGAGGCGATCGACGGGCGTCCCGGCGACCAGCAGATGATGACGAAACTGCGGCGCGCGGTGGCGCGGCTCTGACCGCCGCATCCGTCCCGCCGGTCGGGGCGGGGCCGTTGTCCTTCGCGTGAAACCTGCCTACCAGCACCCGTGATGCTTGCAGGCCTCCTCTTTGCGGATCGGGAAGCGCTGGACCGGCCGGGCCAGCTGACCGCCACCTTGCCCTTTGGCGGCGTCTCGCTGATCGAATATCAGGCGCGGCTGCTGATCGGCGCGGGCGCGTCGCAGCTGATCGTCTCGGTCGGGCGGCTGACGCCCGAACTGCTGGGCGCGCTGGCCCGGATCGGGCGCCGCGGCGTCGCGGTCGATGCTGTACGGTCCGCCGCCGAAGCCGCCGAGAAGCTTCACCCCCTGTCGCGCGTGCTGATGCTGGCCGATGGCCTGATCACGACGCAGGATATCGTCGATACGCTGGCGCACGAGCCCGGCGACGTGCTGCTCGTGGCGCCGGGCGCGGATGCGCCGCCGGAATATGAGCGGCTGGGCGGCGGCATGGCCTGGGCCGGCGTCGCCCGGCTGGACCCGCGCCGGATTGCGGAGGTCGCCGCGCTGCCCCGCGACTATGACCTGCAATCGACGACGCTGCGCCTCGCCGAACAGGCGCGCGCGATCCATCTGCCGATTTCGGACGCGGCCCGGCATGACGGGCACGGCATCGAGCATTCCAGCGCGGGGATGGCGGGGCGTGGCCGCGCGGTGCTGGCGGCGATGGTCGCGGATCGCCGCGACGGGTTCAACACGCTGCTGATCGCGCCGCTCGCCCGGCTGGTGATCCCGCCGATCGTGGAGCGGGGCATGGCGACTGCGGTGCCGGCGGGTGCCGGCGTCGCGCTGTCCGCCGCCGGACTTGCCGCCGTGGTGGGGATGGGGGCGGTCAAGTCGGGCGCGACGCTGGGTCTTGCCGGGTGCATCGCGCTGGCGGTCGGCGCGCTGCTGGCGCGGCTGCGGGACGAGGCGTGGCTGGAGCGATGGCAGGGGCGGGCGACCGCCATCGTGCCCGCGCTGATGCTGCTGGCGCTGGCGCTGACCGAGGATGGCGACCTGGCGCTGCCGCTGGCGCTCATGCTGCTGTTCACCGCGCTGCTGGGCGCGCGCGCGACCCGGCGGCCTGCCCGGCGGCCTTGGTGGGGCACGCCGCCCGCCTATCTCGCGGGGCTGACGATCTTTACCGTTGCGGGACACATATTAGGGGGAATCGCAACGGTTCTGCTCTACGCTGCCGCGACGACGACCATGGCGGTCGAATCACTGCGCGAGGACGATGTCGGCGAGGCGTGACGCCTGACCCGGACAGGAAAGGGATGGGACCGGCAGGTCGATGACGGTGGAGTGGACACGGAACGGCACGGGCGATCGCGACCCGCAGGATCTGGCGGCGCGTGCCCGCCAGGCGGAGCGGCGCGCCCGGATGATGCTGGCCAGCGCCGCGACCGATCTGACGCTGGACGATGCGGACCGGCTGGACGAGCGGCTGCGGATCGCGGTGATCACCTATTTCCGCAGCGCGATCGGCGCGGTGGAGGCGGCGATCCGGCGCCACACGCTGCGGCTGCTGGCCGATCACATGACGGCGGTCCGCGCCGAAAGCCTGTTGCTGCCCGCCGAAGCGGTGCCTGCGCGCATGACGCGCGCGGGACTGCTGCGGGATCCCGATCTGCTGGAGGAATTGCTCGCCCGGTTGCGGCAGGACCGGCTGGCCGCCGCGCTACCCGTCGCGCCCGGTGCGCCGGACGAGCCGAGCCTGCTGGTCCGCCTGTCACTGGCGCCCGACGCCCCGGTGGCCCGCGCCGCCGCCGCGCTGCTGGCGGCCGAAAGCCGGCGTCGCGATCAGTTCGAACGCGCCGCGCCGGACGGGGCGGACCTGTCGGCGGAACTCTATGGCTGGCTGACCTGGCGCGTCGCGGCGGCGATGCGCGGTGAGACCGACGACGCGCTGCGCGACCGTGCGCTGGCCGAGGCGGCACTGCGCTGCATCGGCGCGCATGGCGAGGGCGAGCGGGCGGACGCGCTGGCGGTGCGGCTGGCGGCGGCGATCGACCCACGCCCGGCGGAGATCGCCAGCCTGCTGGTGGAGGCGATCGGCGACCGGCGTCCGGGCTTCTTCGCGGCGGTGATGGCGCATACGCTGGGTCTGTCGTTCGAACAGGCACGCGCGATTTTGCTGGAGCCGGACGGCGAGCGGCTGTGGCTGGCGCTGCGTGGTCTGAACCTGGACCGGGCGGCGATCGCGCGGATCGGGCTGGCGCTGGGTGAGGGCGATCCCGCGCGCGACGTGGAGGCGTTCGCGGAGGCGCTGGACGCGATCGCCGCCGTGCCGCAGGATGATGCGCTCGCCGCGCTGGAGCCTTTGACGTTGCCCGTGCATTTCCGGTCTGCGGTGCGCGTGTTCGAAGGGGGCATGGGGTGAACAAGCCCGGCATGGAAACTGGCAAGGCCGTCGCCCATGCCGTCGTCGGGGCGGATGGGGCGCTGCTGTCCGCCGATCCCGCGCTGGCGCAACTCAATTCGCAGGCCGGGGGCACCGTGGGCGCGCCGTTGGCGGTGCCGCAGCTGGCGGCGGTGGCGTGGCTGGCGCGCAAGCTGGACATTCCCGTTTGCCGCCGCGTGACGGTGGGGGAGGACGATAGCGACATCGCCCTATGGGTCCGCGCGACGCCGGAGGGCGACCGGGTGCGCTTGGCCGCATCCGGCTGGCAGGAACGCCCGCTCGACCAGCCCTCGCCGGAAGGTGAGGCGATGCCGGCGGCGGGCGCGATGGCGTGGGAAACCGACGCGGCGCTGCGGCTGGTCTATGTCTCGCCGGGTGCCGGCGGCCGGGTGCAGGGGTTCGACCCGCTGACGATGCTGGGCCGGCCGCTGACCGCGCTGTTCGCCTTCGACGGCGGCGATGACGGGGCGATGCCGATCCTCGACGCGCTGGCGCGCCGTCGCCCGTTCCGCGACCAGCCGGCGACGATCCGGATGACGGGGCAATCGGTCAGCCTGACCGCGACGATCCGCCCCGATACGCAGGGCGATTTCGGCGGCCTGACCGGCAGCGCCCGGTTCGAGGAGCCGACGGATGTGCGCGAGGATCCGCTATGGTCGATCTTCACGACCGGGCTGGACCGCGCCTTGCGCGCCCCGTTGGCGCGGATCGTCGCGGATGCGGACGCGATCGGCGCGGCGGCCGAGGGCCCGGTCGCGGCCGATTATGTCGATTACGCCGCCGATATCGCCAGCGCGGGGCGGCACCTGATGGCGCTGGTCGACGATCTGGTCGACCTGCAGGCGATCGAGCGGCCGGACTTCACACCGGCCCGCGCGCCGATCGATCTGGCGGAGAGCGCGCGCCGCGCCGCCGCGTTGCTGTCCGTCCGCGCGGACCACGCCGGCGTCACGCTGCTGAAGCCGCCGGCCGACGAGCGCGCGCCCGCGATCGGCGACGCCCGGCGCGTACTGCAGATCCTGGTCAATCTGATCGGCAATGCCGTCCGCTACACGCCCAATGGCGGTGCGGTGGCGCTGGATGTCGGCATCAACGGGCCACTCGCACGCGTGACCGTGACCGATCACGGCAAGGGCATCTCGCCCGCCGATCAGGAGCGGATCTTCGGAAAGTTCGAGCGGGTGGACCCGGTCGAGGCGGGCGGCAACGGCCTGGGCCTGTTCATCGCCCGTCGGCTCGCCCGCGCGATGGGCGGCGACCTGACGGTGGCGAGCGCGGCCGGTGAGGGCGCGCGCTTTACGCTGACGCTGCCGACCGGGATGATGGCGCCCGCCTGAGCGGGCAGGCGCCATTCAGCGCCGCAGCCGCCGCCCCAGCAGGATCATGAGCAGACCCGCGACGGCAAGCGCCGCGCCATAATCGGCCCATGCGCCGTCACCCAGCATGAAGCTGGATCGCGGCCAGTTGATATACCCCAGCCCCTGGCCGATCCACAGCATCCCCGTCAGCGCCAGAAGGACGCCGACGGAGAGCAGGATCGGGCGCAGGCGGCGACGCATCACGCTATCAGCGCTGCGCGATCGGGACGTAGCTGCGCTGCGCCGGGCCGGTGTACAGCTGGCGCGGACGACCGATCTTCTGGTCGGGGTCGGTGATCATCTCGTTCCACTGCGCGACCCAGCCGACGGTGCGGGCGAGCGCGAACAGCACGGTGAACATCTCGGTCGGGAAGCCGATCGCCGACAGGATGACGCCCGAATAGAAATCCACGTTCGGGAACAGCTTCTTCTCGACGAAATAATCGTCGTTCAGTGCGATCTCTTCGAGGCGCAGCGCCGTCTCGAACAGCGGATCGTTGACCTTCAGCGCGTCGAAGACCTCACGCACGGTCTTCTGCATCACCGTCGCGCGCGGATCGTAGTTCTTGTACACGCGGTGACCGAAGCCCATCAGGCGGAACGGATCGTTCTTGTCCTTGGCGCGCGCGATGAACTCGGGGATACGCTCGGGCGTGCCGATCTCGCGCAGCATGTTGAGCGCGGCTTCGTTCGCGCCGCCATGCGCC
>CAJYLQ010000043.1 GCA_913775975.1 uncultured Sphingomonas sp.
CAAAGAAACCAGAGGTAATAACGGCAAGTCGAGTACTCCCCTCCCCTTCAGGGGAGGGGCCGGGGGTGGGGGGCTTCCCCACACGCGGCGCGGCAGTGGAGAGACCCCACCCCAACCCCTCCCCTGAAGGGGAGGGGCTAGGATGAGATAGCATCAGGTCGAACCAGGTTCGTCATTGCGAGCGAGCGAAGCAATCCAGGGCGTCTTGATTTGGCTCTGGATTGCTTCGCTCCGCTCGCAATGACGGGTCAAGCTGACGTCATCCCGCTATAGGAACTGGCAGGGTTTCGAGGTTGATCCCGGCGGCGGCTCGCTACGCTTCGAAAAGCGCGGGTCGATCGAGCATCGGCAGCTGCGCTTGGCGCTATGGACTGGCGCGAGATTCCCGGATGTGTCGGTATCTGGCGAACGGCTTACCACCTCTCCTGCCATCAGTGGGAGGTAAGGGGCCCCGGGCGGCCAATCGATGTCAGGCGAACCCTCGCCGCCCGCTCAGTCGAGCGGGGCGGGGCCTTCCACGGCGACGGGGATCTGGTGCGCCGACTTGTCCTGCGCGGCGAGCAGATGATCGGCGGTGGTCAGGAAGGGGGTCGGGTTGACGGCGTGGCCGTCGATGCGGACCTCGTAATGGAGGTGCGAGCCGGTCGACCGGCCGGTGGAGCCCATCAGCGCGATCAGCTGGCCGCGCTTCACCCGCTCGCCATCGGCGACGAGGATCTTCGACAGGTGGCCATAGCGGGTCGCGATGCCCTTGCCATGGTTCACCTCGACGAGGTTGCCGTAGCCGCCGCGCCAGCTGGCGTTGGCGACGACACCGTCGGCGGTCGCGTAGATCGGCGTGCCGATCGGACCGGGGATGTCGACGCCCGCGTGCATCGCGGCGGTGTGGCGGAAGGGGTCGGAGCGGATGCCGAAATTGCTGGTGAACTTGAGGTCGGCGACGGGCTGGACGGAGGGGATGGAGATGGCGCCGCGACCGAGGCCGCCGTCGAAGCTCTTCCAGGTCTGGAACAGCGTCTTGAACTGGCGATCCGCCTTCAGGTCCGCATCCGCTTCCGGGCTGGGGATCGGGATATATTCGCCGCCGCGTGCCGGGGCCGGCGCGTGACGGATCTGCGCGAGGGCAGGTCCAGCGACCATGGCGGCGATCGTCGCAACGGCCGGGAGGAGAAACTTGCTCATTGAACCCCGCACAAAATCACCGTTTCCGCCCCCGGGCGGATGCCGGCCTGACCAACCCAGCTGATACGCAGCCCCACCGCGCTTCAACGCGGATCTTGTGACCCGATGTCGGTTAACGGAACAAGTGGCGTGTAGAAATCGCGCGTCAGACCGGCAGCGGCGCGCGCCGAGTCGTTGAACGGTGGCTTAACGACCCCCCGGAAGTGCCGCCGGACGAGCATCTGCCAGTGCGGCGCGGGGACGATTCCGGCCTCCGCGCACAGCTGACCGAACCATTTCGTGCCGATTCCGACGTGGCGAATCTCGTCGGTGAAGATGCGGTGCAGGATGCGCGCGCTCGGCTCGTCGCCGGCGGCGCGGAAGCGGGCGACGGTTTCGGGCGTCACGTCCAGCCCGCGCGCTTCCAGCACCATCGGCACCACGGCCATGCGCGCGGCGGGATCGTGCGCGGTTTCCGCCGCCGCCTCCCACAGGCCGGCATGGGCGGGCAGCGCGCCGTAGTGCGAGCCGAGCGCGCGGAGCCGCCGGTCGAGCACCGCGAAGTGCATCGCCTCATCGGCGCCGACGCCGATCCAGTCGTCGACGAAGCGGCGGGGGAAGCGGTCGCCGAACCGGCCGGCCGCGTCGAAGGCGAGGTCGATCGCCGAGAATTCGATATGCGCGAGGGCATGGAGCAGCGCGAGCCGGCCACGTTCCGACCCGCCGCGACCGCGCTTGGGCATCTGGTTCGGCGGCAGCAATTCGGGGCGGGGCGGTCGGGCGGGCTCGTCCGGCATCGCGGTGTCGAATGCGTGGGCGAGCGCGCCGCGCCGCCAGCCCCGTGCGGTTGCGCGCGCCAGCCGCACCTTGGTCATCGGGTCGCCCGCCAGCAGCACCGCGCGGCAGGCGGCGGCGATCGACATCAAAGCGCGCGCGCCGCCGCCAGCACCGCGTCCGCATGGCCGGGCAAGCGCACCTTGCGCCAAGCCTGCGCCAGCCGCCCGTCGGACCCGAACAGGAAGGTCGAACGCTCGACGCCCATATAGGTCCGGCCATAGAGCTTGCGCTCGCCCCACACGCCGAACGCCTCGGCCGCCGCCGCATCGGGATCGCTGGCGAGTTCGACGGTCAGGCCATGCTTGGCGGCGAACTTCGCATGGCTGGCGGGCGTGTCGCGGGACAGGCCGATCACGCGGACGCCGGCGGCGGCGAAGTCGCCGGCCAGCGCGGTGAAGTCCTGCGCCTCCTTCGTGCAGCCGGACGTGTCGTCCTTCGGATAGAAATAGATGACCAGCGGCCCGCCCAGCGCGCCCAGCGCCAGCGGCGCGCCGTCCGCACCCGTTACCGTCACGGCGGGAATCGCATCGCCCGGGTTCATCATGCCTCCGTCAGTCTGGCCCATTCGGTCGCCACCTCCTGCCGCGCGGCCTCGACGCTGGCAACCACCGCCGGCCAGTCCGGCAGGCGGAGCGCGGCGGCGATCAGCGCCTGCGTTGCGGGCACGGGCGGCTCCAGCTGCGGCGCGACGAGGCGCAGCGTGACGAGCAGCCGCGTCAGCAGGTCGTGCGCCGGGCGCAGCGCGGGGGAGAGGAGGCCGTGCGCCGCCAGCGTGTCGATCGCGCGGCCGAGATCGGGGTGGAAGCCGGTGCGCGCGGTCAGCTGAACGGTATGGACCGCGAATTCCAGATCGACGAGGCCGCCCGGCGCGAGCTTCACGTCCAGCGTGCCGCGTGGCGGCTTGTGCCGGGCCATCTCCGCCCGCATCGCCGCCGCCTCGTCGCGGATCGGGCGATCGGGACGGTCGCCGGCCAGCACCGCGTCGATCGCCGCGCGGGCCTGCGCGCGCGCCGACGCCGAGCCGAAGACGGGGCGCGCGCGGGTGAGGGCCATATGCTCCCACGTCCACGCATCCTGCCGCTGGTAGCGCGCGAAACTGTCGAGCGAGACGGCCAGCGGCCCCTGCGCACCCGACGGCCGCAGCCGCGTATCGACCTGATAGAGCGCGCCGCCCGCCGTCGCGACAGACAGCGCCGCCGTCACACGGCTGACGAGGCGGTTGTAATAAAGCGTCGCGCCCAGCGGCTTGGCCCCGTCCGACTCGGCGGCATAGTCGCCGGTGAACAGGTAGATGATGTCGAGGTCGGAGGCATGGGTCAGCGCGCCGCCGCCGAACCGGCCGAGCGCCAGGATCACCAGCTCGCTGCCCGGCACGACGCCGTGCGTGGCGGCGAATTCGGCGACGGTCGCTTCCGCCAGCACCTCCACCGCCGCGTCCGCAACGCGGGCATAGCCGGCCGCGACCGCCAGCGGATCGGCCGCGCCCGCGACGATCTGCGCCCCCAGCGCGAACCGCGCCTCGCCGACGACGCGGCGGACATGATCGAGCCGCGCGCCGTAATCGGCGGCGTCGCCGCCCCGCATCGCGGCGGCGAGTGTGGCGACGTCGCCCACCCCGTCAAGCGCGGAAGCGTCGATCAACCCGTCGACCAGCGACGGGCGGCGGGCCAGGTCGTCGGCCAGCGGCGGCGCGTGCGCGATCAGCCGGACGAGCAGGTCGGCAAGGCCCGGCCGCGCCTCCAGCAGGCGGAAGATGTTGATCGCGCTGGGCATCCGCTCGAACATCCGGTCCAGCGTCAGCAGCGCAGCATCTGGATCGGGCGCGGCGGCGAGCGCGGCGACGAGGACGGGCAGCACCGCCTCCAGCGCCTCGCGCGCGGCGGGGCTGCGCAGCGCGGGATAGCCGCCACGCCGCCACATCGCGATCCGCGCCCCCGCCGCGCCCGCATCGAACCCGCGCGTCGCCAGATCCTGTTCCAGCGTGCCGGGATCGGTGGACAGGGCGGGGCGGCGATTGTCGTCCAGCGCGTCATAGACGCGGCCGACCCGCTCGACATGCGGGGCGAGCGTCGCGACCAGCGCGCCGCCATCCGGCAGGCCGTGCAGCCGCGCGACCGCGTCCAGCGCCTCCGCCTGAGCGGGCAGGCTGTGCGTCTGGCGGTCGTCGATCATCTGGACGCGATGCTCGACGGTGCGCAGCAGGGTATAGGCGTCTCCCAGCGCGGCGGCGTCGTCCGCCTCGATCCAGCCGGCGATGGCCAGTTCGGTCAGCGCGTCGCGCGTCGCGGGGGTGCGGAGCACGGGATCGCGGCCGGCATGGATCAGCTGATGGATCTGGGCGTAGAATTCCACCTCGCGGATGCCGCCGCGCCCGCGCTTCAGGTCGTAACCGGGGCCCAGCCGCTGGCCCTGCGCATGGTGATCGCGGATGCGCGCGGACAGCGCCCGGATCTCTCCCATCGCGCCATAGTCGAGCGTGCGCCGCCAGACGAAGGGGCGGATGGCGGCGAGGAAGCGCTGGCCCAGCGCCATGTCCCCCGCCGCCGCGCGAGCGCGGATGAAGGCGGCCCGCTCCCAGGTCAGCGCCTGGCTTTCGTAATAGGCGATGGCGCCGTTCACCGGCAGCGCGATCGGCGTCGCCTCCGGCGAGGGACGCAGGCGCAGGTCGACGCGCAGGACATAGCCGTCGCCGTCGCGCGCCTGCAGCAGTTCGACGACGCGGCGGGCGATGCGCACCGCCGCGTCCTCCGGCTCCTCGCGCGGGCGGCGGGGCAGGGTGTCCGGGTCGAACAGCAGGATGGGGTCGATATCCGACGAATAGTTCAGCTCGCGGCTGCCCTGCTTCCCCAGCGCGATCGCGGCGAAGCCGGTGGGCGGCGCGCCCGGGCAGCGTTCCGCGATGGCGGTGCGGATCGCCTGATCGAGCGCGGTGTCGGCGAAGTCGGTCAGCGCGCCGGTGACGGCGGTAAGGTCCAGCACCCCAGACAGGTCGCCCAGCGCAACCGACAGCGCCAGCGCGCGGCGGCGGCGGCGCAGCGCCACGCCGACCGGCAGATCGGGGTCGATGCCGGGCGACAGATCGAGCCGCCCCGCCTCCGCCGCGGCGATGACGGCGGGCTCCCGATCGGCGACCAGCCCCAGGAACGGCGACCAGCGGCGCGCACGTTCCACGGCCTCGCGCAGCCGGGCGGCGCGATCCATATCCTCTTCCATGCCGGCCCCGATAGGGCCCCGCGCCGCCCCCGCCAACCGATGATGCGGCGAATCGCGGAAACGAAAGCGGGAAACCGACGTTGTTGCGCCATGATGACAGCCGCTTCCCTTTGCATGGACCGTTCCGGCGGCGAACAGGTCGTCCGGCCGCCGCGCCAGACGGACGGCATCGGCGCGGCGCTGCGGCGCAGCGTTCCCGTCGGCGAAGGGCTGCCGGGGGATCTGGCGTCCTTGCTCAACCGGCTGGACGAGAGCTGCCGGCGGCATTGAGCGGCGTCTTTTAGATTACATCATCGATTTGGGGCGTTGGCGGCGTGATTGCGCTGACGATCAGAACGGCGTCTGTCTAAAATTGGACGGATGGATTGGCGACGGTTTGCGCACGTTGCGCTTGCGGAAGCGCCCCACCCCCACCCCCTCCCCTGAAGGGGAGGGGAGCAATCATTTACGCCGACCGCCCTAACGGTGGTCGTTTTCCACATGCACCGGCTGGACCTGCGGATAGGGCATGATGATCGTGCCGTCCGGCGCGGCCGTATAGGTCGTCTGCGTGGGATAGGGGATGCTGATCCCCTCTTCCTTGAAGCGGCGCATCGTCGAAACGAGAACGCGGTCGCGCGTGGCGTGCGCGGTCGGCCAGTCGTCGCCCGGCACGTCGAACTGGACGATGAAGTCCAGCGAGCTGGCGCCGAACGATTCGAAGCTGGCGCGCGCCACCTGCGCGCCTTCGCCCTCCACGATCTCCCGCAGCATCGTCGACACGCGCGCCAGCGTGTCGGGCGGGGTTTCGTAGGCGACGCCGATCGTCAGCGCGACGCGGGTATGGTGGCGGTTGGAGATGTTCTGGATCTCCTTGTCCAGCAGCTGCCGGTTGGAGATGACGCGCATCTCCCCGCCGAACGCGCGGATGCGGGTGGATTTCAGCCCGATCGATTCGATGACGCCCGACGTCTGGTCGTACGTCACCTTGTCGCCGCGCCGGAACGGCCGGTCGAAGATGATCGCCAGCGCGGCGAACAGGTCGCCGAAGATGCCCTGCGCGGCAAGGCCGATGGCGATGCCGCCGACGCCGAGACCCGCGACAAGGCCGGTGACGTTGACGCCCAGATTGTCCAGCACCACGACCAGCGCGATCGCGAACAGCGCGACGGTGACGAGCAGGCGGATCAGGCCCAGCGCGGACAGCAGCGCCTCTCCCTGATAGCCCTCCGCCCCGGTGCGGTGCTCGATCGTGCCGAGGATCAGCTCCCGCGCCCAGATCGCGGTCTGGAAGGTGGAGGCGATGATCCACAGGAAGTCGATCGTCGTCGCCACCTGCGTCGGCGCGCCGGCATAGCCGCGCACCAGCTTGGCCGCGAGCATGACGATGAACAGCGAGCCCGTGCGCGACACGACGCGGCCGATCACGCGGCCCCAGCCCATCGCCAGCCGATCGCGCTCGCACATCTTCTCGCCCAGCCGGCGCACGCCGAACAGTGCGACGACGATGACCGCGCCGATCAGGCAGGCGACGGCGATGCGCAGCCAGTTGCTCTGCAGCCAGTCGATGCTGACCGTCACCAGATCGGCGAGCCTTGGATGATAGACGCCCGGATCGAGCAGGGGGGCGGCGGTGTTCGACGGTTCGGCCATGTCAGGCAGCCTTGGCGTGCGGCGCGGCGGGTGCCAACCCCTCCAGGAACGCGATCAGGCCCCGCTCGGCGCGGGACAGGTGCCGGCTGGCGCGGGGCAGGCGCAGCCCCCGGCGGAAGCGCGACTGGCCCGTCTTCACCAGCGCGATCAGCGCGGGGTGGACATAGCTTTTGCGGGCGATGGCGGCGGTGTTGCCCAGCCGCGCGACCACCGGCTCAAGCAGCGCCTTCAGGCTGAGGTCCGCCTCAGCCGCGGCCAGCGTCTCGAAGGCGCAGACGCTGGCGGCCCAGGTGCGGAAGTGCTTGGCGGTGAACTCCGTGCCCGTCGCCTCGCGGATATAGGCGTTGACGTCGGACGAGGTGACGGGGCGGGCGATGCCCTCCTCGTCGACCCAGGCGAACAGGTGCTGCTCGTCCAGATCCTGCATACGCCGGACCGTGCCGGCCAGGCTGCGATCGGTGATGGTCAGGTTGCGCAGCTTTCCCGATTTTCCCTTATACTGGAGTTTCAGCGTCTTGCCCGACACGGTGCCGTGCCGCTTGCGCAGCGTCGTCGCGCCGAAGCTCTTATTGGCGACCGCATAGGCCTCGTTCCCGACACGGATATGGCCGCCGTCGAGCAGGCGGATGACGGCGGCAATCGCGCGTTCGCGGCACAGGCCGCGCCGCGTCAGGTCGCGTTCCACCTGCCGGCGCAGCCCCGGCAGGCAGCGGCCGAACTGCGCGCAGCGTTCGTATTTCGCCGCCTCCTGCGCCTCGCGAAAATCGGCGTGGTAGCGATATTGCTTGCGCCCCTTCTCGTCCCAGCCGACCGCCTGGATATGGCCGTTGGCGCGCGGGTTGAACCAGGCGTCGCGATAGGCGGGGGGCAGGCCGATCGCATTCAGCCGGTCGATCTCCTCCCGGTCGGTGACGCGTTCGCCGTCCGTATCGAAATAGGCCCAGTGGTCCCGTATCTTGCGGCGGCTGATTCCCGGGCGGGAATCGTCGGAATAGACGATCTTCGCGGCCATCGGCTCCCTCATGTCCCTATCGCCAATGCGTGGCCGGTCGGTTCGTTCCGGGCGACGGGACGCGGAACGGGCGCGGTCCGCAGGGGTTCAGGGGGCTCCCTTCCCAAGGAGTGTACCATGGCCGATCTTTCGCAAGCCCGCGTGCTGATACTCGCGGCCGACGGGTTCGAGACGGTGGAGTTGTTCGAACCGAAAAAGGCGCTGGAGGCGGCCGGCGCGACGGTGACGCTCGCATCGCTGGGCACCGATCCGATCCAGGGGATGGAGCAGGATCTGAACAAGGCGGAGATGGCGACCCCCGATCTGGCGGTCGGCGACGTCGATACCGACGACTACGACGCGCTCGTCCTGCCGGGCGGCACCTGCAATCCCGACAAGCTGCGGGTGAACGAGCGCGCGGTGGAGATCGTCGCGGAGTTCATGGAGGACGACAAGATCGTAGCCGCGATCTGCCACGGACCGTGGCTGCTGGCCGAGGCGGACGTGATCGAGGGGCGGCGGCTGACCAGCTATCCCTCGATCCGCACCGATCTGGAAAATGCGGGCGCCGATGTGGTGGACGAGGAGGTCGTGGTCGACGGCAACCTCATCACCAGCCGCAAGCCCGATGATATCCCCGCGTTCAACAAGGCGATCATCGCCGCGCTGGAAACCGAACTGGCCGAAGAGCCGGCCTGAGGGTCTGTTTGGAAACGTGCTGTGAGCACGTTTTGACGGTGCCGGCCCACTCCCCCGCCCGACCACCCCTAGAGTATCCTTGATGGGTGGTCGGGCGGGGGAGTGGGCCGGCACCGCGTCCACGCCAGTGGACCAGTAGCTGAAGCCGGCTGTCGCGCGGCGGGACGGATCGGCTCGGCGCGCGAATCTACCGTCTTGGCAAATCGGATCGGCCGGTACAGTCTGTACCGGCCGTGTCCGAGCCGACCGATCCCGCAGGCGCCCGCCGCCCGACGCGCCGATTGCCGCTGCCGGGCGCGATGCTGTGCGGCGCGGTGGCGCTGCTATGGCTGAGGGGCGGCGGCGCGGTGGTGCTGGCGGATGCGCTGTCCGACGCGGGGTTCGTGCCGCCCGCCCAGCCGGTGATCGTCGTGGCGGCGGCGGTCGCGGCGACGACCGTCGGGTGGGCGGTGCTCTATCTGTTATGGGGACCGGGTGGCTGGCTGGACCGGGGGGCGGAGGTGGCCGACGCGCGCCGGCCGCTCTCCTATGCCGATCTGGGGCCGCCGCCGCCGCGCGAACAGCCGTTGCCGACCGATCTGGATCAGCCGCTGTCCGCCTATGATCCCGAGGCGCTGCTACCCGGCGTACGCCGCCCGACCTGATCGCGCGGCGTGCCGGGCGGCGGTGCCGTTCAGGCCGGCTGGAAGACGCCGCAGGCGATGCGGCCGCCGCTGTTGCCCGAGGGATCGGTCTTCAGATCGTCGGGGTTGGCGTGGACGACCATCGCCGCGCCATCGGCGTCCATCAGGCTCGCGACCGTCGCGCCGGGGATGACGATGCCGATCGTGCCGCGCCCGTCGGTGCCGACGATCAGGTTGGGCAGGTCGCCCGAATGGGGTCCCTGCGGGTTCATCGTGCCGTGCTGGTGCGCGGTCGGGTTCCAATGACCGCCCGCCGTCGTGAAATCGGGCGCGTCGCAGCGGCCGACCATGTGGATGTGCGCGCCATGCGTGCCGGGCGGCAGGCCGCGCGCGTCGAGCGTGACGCGCAGGCCGCCCTCCGTGTCGGTGACCATCGCGCGGCCGGCATCGCCGTTCGCGGCGGTGCGCAGCATCGCGACGGCGGAGGCGCCGCCGACGGGACGCTGACCGGCGGTGTCGCGATCCTGCGCGCACCCGGCAAGCAGCAGCGCGGTGGTCGCGGCGGTGCCCAGAAGCATCTTCATGGCATTCTCCCTGTTTGCGATCATGACGCGTGGCACGTCATGATAATCCTGTCGTCCCGGGCGAACCAGCCGGCGCGTCCGGGGTTCCCAGCGGCCAGCGTGCAACCGGCTCGTACGTGGCGCCGCCGCGCCCGAGATGGCTCTGATAGAGGATCAGATGGGGCAGGGTGAAGGGGGCGCTGGCCAGCGCGGCGTGGCGGACCAGCCACCCCGTCACCTCCGGCGCCGATCCCGCCCGGCGCGACAGGCGCGCGACGGTGATGTGCGGGCGATAGGCGCGGCGTTCCGGCGCGACGCCCGCGCGGACGCACGCCTGATCGACGCTGGCGGCCAGCCGGGCGAGCGGCGCGGCGGGGGCGACGTCTGCCCAGAGCGTATCGACCTTGCCGCCCTTGTCGAAGCTGCCCACCCCCGCCAGCGCGACGCGCGGCGCGGGGGCATGGATGTGGCCGAGCGCGGCGGCGATATCCTCCGCCTGCGGGCGCTCCACCTCGCCGATGAAGCGCAGCGTCAGGTGCAGCTGTTCGTCATCCTGCCAGCGCGCGTCGGGCACCCCCTCCATCAGGTCCGCGAGCGCGTCGCGGATGGGCGGCGGCGGGCGCAGGGCAACGAATAGCCGGATCATGCGTATCCCTTAGCGTGGCCGGACGACGGTGGCACCCCGTGTGCCGCCCAGGGACGGCGGGCCGGGCAGCGCCGCTTTCGCTTGAAAATCGGCACCCGGCGGACGATATTGTCAGCAACCGGCCCGTTCGCCGGAGCAAGGAGTTTTTGGGAAGATGGCAAACTGGTCTGATCCTCGGCCCACCGCCGCGCCGTTCGGGACGACGCGCGCGCGGGCGGGTGACGCGGCCTATGACGCGGGTCTGCGCGCATATATGCTGTCGGTTTACAACTACATGGCGTCGGGCGTGCTGCTGACCGGCATCGTCGCGCTGCTGTTCGCGATGAGCGGGCAGGCGGAGGCGGTGTTCACCGGCCCGGGCATCCTGAAATACGTCATCATGTTCGCGCCGCTCGGGATCGTGTTCGCGATGAGCTTTGGCGTGAACCGCATGTCCACCGCGACGCTGCAGGGCCTGTTCTGGGGCTATGCGCTGCTGATGGGCCTGTCGCTGTCGACGATCTTCCTGCAGTACAGCCAGATCGCGATCGCGCAGGCGTTCTTCGCCACCGCCGCCGGCTTCGCGGCGCTGAGCCTGTACGGCTACACCACGAAGAAGGACCTGTCGGCGTTCGGCACCTTCCTGATCATCGGTGTCGTCGGGCTGATCGTGGCGAGCATCATCAACATGTTCGTCAATTCGGGGCCGCTGGGCCTGCTGATCAGCATCGTCGGCGTCCTGCTGTTCGCGGGCCTGACCGCCTATGACACGCAGCGTACGAAGAGCCTGTACTACCAGGTCGCGGGCACCGACATGCAGGGCAAGGTCGTCGTGATGTCGGCGCTGACGCTGTACCTCGACTTCATCAACATGTTCCTGTTCATCCTGCGCCTGTTCGGTTCGAGCCGCGACTGAGCGCAAAGACAGTTCGGACTTTCCAGGGGCTCGGCGGGCGACCGCCGGGCCCCTTTCTCATGGGACGCACCGCCGATGACCACGCGCCTGTCGATCGAAGTCGACCTGGACTATGACGTTCCCGAGCCCGCCGACATCCTGTTGCAGATCGAGGTGGCGGCAACGCCGGAGCAGCGGGTCACGGGGCAGGGGCTGACGATCTGGTCGGATCGCCCGATCACCGCCGCCGCCGGCGAGGGCGGGCTGGGTCAGCGGACCTGGGTGCGCGCCGACCAGCGGATGCAGGCGGCCTATCGCGCGGAGGTGGTGATCGACCGGCCGCCGGTCGTGCTGGGCGGGCTGGCTGCGACGCCGCTGCCCGACCTGCCGGGCGAGCTGGTGGGGTATCTGATGCCCAGCCGTTACTGCGAGTCGGACCGGTTGGAGGGCTTCGTCCGCCGGCGCTTCGCGGGGCTGACCGGCGGGCGGCTGGCGGCGACGCTGGCGGAATGGGTGGCGGGGGCGATGCTCTATCGCCCCAATGCGAGCGGCGGCACGACGACCGCGCTGGACAGTTTCGGCAGCCGCACGGGCGTGTGCCGCGACTATGCGCACCTGCTCGTCGCGCTGGCCCGCGCGGGTGAGATCCCGGCGCGGTGCGTCGCCGCCTATGCCCCGGACGTCGATCCGCAGGACTTCCATGCGGTGGCGCAGCTGTGGCTGGACGGCGCGTGGCGGCTGGTCGATGCAACCGGCATGGCGGAGGCGGGCGATCTGGCGATCGTTACCGCCGGGCGCGATGCCACCGACATCGCATTCATGACGATCTTCGGCACCGCCTTCCTGCAAACGCAGCGGGTCGCCGTCCGGCGGCTGGACTGACCCGGAACGGCGATCGGGGCCGTTCGTTTGACCCGGGCAGTTTCAAGCGGAAGGACAAGGTGATGACCATCGACGATCGTGCGCTCGACAGCCTGTCGGTTGCTCCGGCGGATGCGGATGGCGAGGGTACCGGCGGCCATGGCGTCAGCCGCGCGCCCGAACAGGATGCGGGCCGTGACAAGTCCTTCGCCAAGCGGCTCCAGAAGAACCCCGACAGCGTCGATGCCCGGCTGGACAACGGGCTGGACGAGACGATGGACGCCAGCGACCCCGTCGCGGTGTCGCAGCCGGATGCCAGCCGCGATCCGGTGCCGTCGTCCGGTTACGATGAAGAGGCGGAGCGCCAGCGCGACGCCTGATCGGCCCCGTGACACCGCACCCCGGCTGATCGGCCGGGGTGGCGGACATTATTCCTCCGTGCGGAACAGCACCGCCTCGCCGATGAGGAAGAACAGGAGGAACGGTGCCCACGCCGCCAGGAAGGGCGGGTAGGCGCCCAGATTGCCCATCGCGAGCGCGAAATTGTCCGCGACGAAATAGGCGAAGCCCAGCGCCATGCCGATCACGGCGCGGACGAACAGCTTGCCCGATCGCGCGATGCCGAATGCCGCGACCGCGCCCAGCAGCGGCATCAGCACCGACGACAGCGGACCCGACAGCTTGTGCCACAGCGCGCCTTCCAGCGCCTTGGTCGGGCGGCCCGATTCGGTCAGGTCGCCGATCGCCGCCTCCAGCTGGTCGAAGGGCAGGCCATCGGGCTCCACCGTCGCGAGCGTGAACTGGTCGGGGCGGATGCCGCGTCCGATCACGACCGTGCCGAGCCGGACGAGCTTGCCCGTCGCGACATCGAACCGGGTCGCGCCCGTCACGCGCCAGCCATCGCCGTCGCGCACGCCGCGGTCGGCGTGGATGATCGCGCGCAGGTTGCCGCCGGCCCGGTCGTACAGCGTCACGCGGTGCAGCACGGCGGCGTCGCCGCGCCCGCGAATCTGCTCCACCTCGATCAGGTCGTCGCCCTCGCGCACCCAGACGTTGCTGCGATCGCCCCGGTCGATCGGCATCTGGCCGTAATCCACCCGCTCCCATTGCGAGAGCGTCGCGGTGGCGCGCGTCACGACCCGTTCGTTGAAGGTGAAGGAGACGGCGGCGATCCCCAGGCTGGCGACGATCAGCGGCGCCAGCACCTGATGCGCGGACAGGCCGGCCGCCTTCAGCGCGATGATCTCGCTGTTCTGGTTCATCGTGATGAGCGTCAGGATCGTGCCCAGCAGCACCGAGAAGGGCAGGAAGCGGGCGATGATCTGCGGCACGCGCAGCGAGACATAGGTCAGGATCTGCGCCTGCCCGTTGCCGGGCACCGCCAGGATGTTGCCCGATTCGCTGAGCAGGTCGAGCGCCTGCAGCACCAGCACCAGCGCGAACAGGATCGCGAAGGTGCGGGTGATGAACAGCCGCGCCATGTAGATCGCGACGGTGCGGGAGGGAAACAGGCTCATGCCGCGGCCTTCCGCCGGCGACCGGGCAAGTACCGCCCGATCGCCCGGGCGAGGCGCGTCACGCCCCGCTCCAGCGCCGCGATCGGCTGGCCGCCGGGGACATAGGCGATCTGATAATACATCCACACCACCAGCGAGGCGAACAGCGCGAAGGGCACCCACAGCGCGACGGCGGGGTCCAGCCGCCCCTGCTCGCCGACCGCCTGCGCATATTCGTTGATCTTGTGATAGGTCACGATCATCACGATCGCGAGGAACACGCCAAGCGCCGAGGACGATCGCTTCGGCGGCACGCCCAGCGCCACCGCCAGCAGCGGCAGCAGGAACATCGACGCGACCTCCGCCAGCCGGAAGTGGAATTCGGCCCTGCTGGAATCGCGCTGCTGCTCCGTCACCTTGCCGTCATGGCCCAGCCGCGCGAGTTCGGGCAGCGTGAATTCGAGGTTGCGGCCACCACGCTGCCGGAAGCTTTCGAAGCGGGGCAGGTCGATCGGCAGGTCGTGCGACGAGAATTGCAGCACGCGCGGCGCGACAAAGCCGGGGCGGTTGTGGACCAGCGTGCCGTTGGTCAGGCGGAAGATGATGACGTTGGGATCGTCCGTCGCCATGAAGCGGCCGCGCTCCGCCGTCACGCCGATCCAGTCGTTCTGCGGCGTCTTCACATGGACGAAGATGCCCGACAGGTCGCGGCCGCTGTCGCGGCTCTTCTCGATGCGCATCGTCATGCGGCTGCCCAGGTTGGTGAACTCGCCGACCTTGATCGAGGCGCCGAGCGCGCCGGTGCGCAGCTCGAACCGCAGCTGTTCGTAGTAATAGCGCGCCTGCGGCTGGACGAAGCCGACGATCGCGATGTTGATCGCCGCCAGCCCCAGCGCATACATGAATGGCACGCGCAGCAGCCGGTTGTAGCTCATCCCCACCGCGCGCATCACGTCGAGTTCGGACGAGGTGGCGAGCCGGCGGAAGGCGAGCAGGATGCCCAGCAACAGGCCGATCGGTATGCCCAGCCCCAGATATTCGGGCAGCAGGTTGGCCAGCATCCGCCACACCACGCTGACCGGGCCGCCCTGCGTCGCGACGAAATCGAACAGGCGCAGCATCCGGTCGAGCACCAGCAGCATCGCGGCGATCACCAGCGTCGCGAACAGCGGAAGCGCGATCAGCCGCGCCATGTAGCGGTCGATGGATTTCATGCGGCTCGCGGTATAGGGCCAGCACGCTCGCGCGCCAGCCGGAAAACGCTATTCGGCGGCAAGCGGTTCGGGCGCGGGCCGTTGGCGGTGCAGCGTCTCCGCGATCGCCTGTTCCAGCCCGGCGAGCGTGAAGGGCTTGCGCAGCAACTGATAGTTGGCAAGGTCGCCGCCCTCTTCGCCCGCATAGCCGGTGACGAACATCACGGGGACATGCGGAAAGCGCGCGTGCAGGCCCGCCACCATCTCCGGCCCGGTCTGGCGCGGCATCAGCACGTCGGAAATGATGAGCGAAACCTGCGGGTGGGCGGCCAGCAGGTCAGCCGCGGCGAGCGGGTCGTCGCAGGGGACCGCGTGGTGACCGAGTTCCTCCAGCGCGCCGACGGTGGCGGCCAGTACGCGCGGATCGTCCTCCACGACCAGCACGTGCAGCTGGTCGGGCAGCGCCGGCGGGGTGGCGGGCGCCGTCTCCGTCGCGGTCAGGCACGCGACCTCCAGGCAGCGGGGCAGGTACAGGCTGACCGTCGTACCCCTGCCCGGCGCGGTGTCGATCGTCACCTCGCCATGCTGCGCGGTGGCGAAGGCGAAGATCTGGCTGAGGCCGAGGCCGGTGCCCTTGCCCGCCTCCTTCGTCGTGAAGAACGGCTCGAACACGCGTTCGACGACCTCGGGCGTCATGCCGCAGCCGGTGTCCGTGACGGACAGGACGATATAGTCGCCCGCCATACACCGCCCGACCACGCCGTCATCCAGCCGCTGCGCCCTAGCCATGATGCAGATCACGCCGCGCCCGGCCATCGCGTCGCGCGCGTTGACCGCCAGGTTCAGGATCGCGTTTTCCAGCTGCACCCGGTCGGCGGAGACCTGCCAGTCGCCGGCGGCGTTGTGCATCTCCACCGCGATGCCCTCGCCCAGCGTCCGGTCGAGCAGTTCGGACATGCCGTCGATCAGCTCGCCCGCGGTGATCGGCTCGGGCCGGATCGCCTCGTCGCGGCTGAAGGCGAGGAGGCGGCGGGTGAGGGCGGCGGCGCGGGTGGCGCCATCGGTCGCCTTGTCGATCTGCCGCCGCGCCCGTTCGGGATCGTCGCCGACATGGCGCCGCGCCAGTTCCAGCCCGCCCAGAACGACGGCCAGCATGTTGTTGAAATCATGCGCGATACCGCCGGTCAGCTGGCCCACCGCCTCCATCTTCTGGACCTGGCGCAGCACCGCCTCGCGCGCCTGAAGCTCCTGCGTCGCCTCCGCCACGGCGGCGGCCAGACGCTCGGCCTGCGCACGCGCGGCATCCGCCTCGGCCCGGGCCCGTGCCCGCTCGTCGACCGCGCGGACGCTCAGCCAGCCGAGCAGGATCGTGCCCAGCACCAGCAACAGGCCAAATACGGCGAGGATCCCCGCGACCCGGCTGGACCGCTGCACCGTCAGGTTGGCGGCGGCGATCCGCTTGTCGAGTAGCGTCCGCTCGCGATTGATGATGCGATCCAGCTCGCCGTTGATCGTCACCAGCTCGCGCGCGTTGCGCGAGTGATAATAGCGGGCCAGCGCCTGCTGGTTGCGGCCATAGGTGGTCGACAGCGCGGTGCCCGACAGGTCGCGGCCGCGTGCCTCATAGGCGCGGCGCAGCCGGTGGATCGCGGGCTGCTGCCCGTCATTGTCGCGCGTCAGCTGCGCCAGCCGGCGGATCTGGAGGCCCGCGAGCCGCCAGTCCTCGACATAAAGCTGCCCCATCTGCGGATCGCCGGAGATGACGTAGCGGCCCAGCGACGCCTCCGCCCGCGCGATCGTGCCGGACAGCGAGCGCCCCAGGATCATCACGTCATAGCTGTGGCGCTGCATCTCCAGCGCGTGGTCGCGCTCCCGATCGGAGCCGCGCAGCGTCGTGGTGAGCGCCACCAGCACGATGCCCGCCAGCACCGCCAGCGCGACCAGCATGGCCGTCTGCCAGCGCGCACGGCCGGATGGGCGGGTGATTCCGGTACGCTCCACGCTTGCTTGTTAGCCGTAACGGAGCGTTGCGAAAAGTTCCCTTGCGATCAACCGATCACGCCAGTCGCCCGTCCGGCTGCGGCGAACCGTTCGATCACGGTCGCGATCTGCTCCGGCGTGTGCTCTGCGCAGATCGAACAGCGCAGCAGGAACGTGCCCTGCGGCGTTGCGGGCGGGCGCGCGACGTTGACGTAGAGGCCGCCCAAGAGCAGCGCCTGCCACATCGCCACCGCCTGCGTCTGATCCTCAAGGATCACCGCGACGATCGCGCTGTCGCACGTCTCCGTGCCGATGTGGAAGCCGAGCGCCTTCAGCCCGGCGTGCAGCGCGCGCGCATTCTCCCACAGGCGCGCGCGCTTTTCGTGCGCGACCTTCAGCTTGCGGATAGACGCGGCGGCGGTCGCGACGACCGAGGGCGGCAGGCTGGCGGTGAAGATATAGGGGCGGCAGGCGAGGCGGATCGCCTCGAACTTCGGATGGTTCGACACGCAGAAGCCGCCGACCGTGCCGACCGATTTCGAGAAGGTGCCGACGACGAAATCGACCTCGCCCTCGCACCCCTGCGCCTCGTATACGCCGCGACCGTTGGGGCCGTAGAAGCCCATCGAATGCGCCTCGTCGGACAGGACCATCGCGCCGTGCTTCTTCGCGACGGCGACCATCTCCTTCAGCGGGGCGACGTCGCCTAGCATCGAGTAGACGCCCTCCAGCACGACGAGCTTGCCCGCCTCTTTGGGCAGGCGGCCGAGCCGGCGGTCGAGATCCTCGACGCTGTTGTGGCGGAAGCGGACGATCTCCGCATAGCCCTGCTTGCAGCCGTCATAGATCGACGCGTGGCTGTCCGCGTCGAGGATGACATAGTCGCCCCTGCCCGCGAGCGTGGAGATCATGCCCAGATTGGCCATGTAGCCGGTCGAGAAGACGATCGCGCCGGTCGTGCCGTAGAATTCGCGCAGTGCCTCTTCCGCCTCGACATGATCGCGGAAGGTGCCGTTCAGCATCCGGCTGCCGTTGGTGCCCGAGCCGAACTGGTCGAGCGCGGCATGACCGGCGGCGATCACGTCCGGGTCGAATGTCATGCCCATGTAATTGTAGGTGCCGAGCAGGATCGTCTCGCGCCCGTCGATCACCGCCTCGGTCGGGCTGCGCACCTCGTCCATCACGATCGCGAAGGGATCGATGACGCCGCTGTCGATCAGCTTGCGCCGTTCCGCGATCAGCGGATCGAACTTCGCCATCAGGTCGGCGGCGGCGGCCGGCGCCGGGGCGGGCGCAGCGGGCAGCGTTTCGGTCTGGAGCCCGGTCTCGGTCACTGATCGTCCTTCAGCTTGGCGACGGCATCGACCAGCTGGCCGACGGTCTCGATTTCCGCCTGCATGTTCATGGTGATGACGATGTCGAACTCGTCCTCGATCGCCGCCACGAAATCCATGACGGTCAGGCTGTCCCACTCCAGATCGGACTGGAAGCTGGTCGCCTCGGTCAGCGCGACGCCCTTCTTGTTGAAGGGCGCGATCTGCGCGGCAACGGTGTCGAAAATGGCTTGGCGGTCGCTCATGGCATGTCCTTGGGCAGCAAATGCGGCAGGGGTGCGGCTATAACAGGCCCTGCGCGCGATACCATCGCGCGGTGTCGAGCAGGCCCTGCCGGGTCGGTATCATGGGTTGCCACAGCTCGGCGGGCGGCCGACGCGCGGGGTCGATCCGCCAGTCGGGGTGGCAGAGATAGGCGACGCGATCGGCGGTCAGCCGCGCGCCGGCGCCGCGCAGCCGCCGGTCGCCCCACGCCGCCAGCCGCAGCATCGCGGGCGGCAGATGCAGCGGCAGCACGCGCTGGCCCACCGCCGCGCCGATCGCGCGGGCATAGTCGCCATGCGTCCAGCCATCGGTGCCGTCGTCCGCCTCGTAGATGGTGCGCGGCGTGTCGTGCGTCGCCAGCGCCAGCGCCAGCAGCAGCCGCGCCAGATCCCCGACCGCGATCAGCGAGACGAGGCCGGGCGGGGGCAGCAGTGCCAGCCCGCGCCGCGCCAGCCGATACAGGTCGAGCTGGTCGAGATCGCCGGGGCCGAAGATGCCGGGCGGGCGGACGATCACCCAGTCGCCGCCGCGCGCCTCCACCAGCCGCTCCGCCTCCGCCTTCGACCAGCCGTAGTTGGACAGCGACGGCTCCCGCGCGGCGAGCGAGGAAACGTGGACGAAGCGGCGGGCGCCCGATGCCGCCGCCAGCATCGCGCGCGTCCCCTCGACATTGCCGACAACGAATCCCGCGCGGTCGGGCGCGTTGACGACGCCCGCGACGTGGATGACCGCATCGGCGCCGTCCGCCAGCCGGGCAAGCGCGGGCGCGTCGTCGAGCGCGCCGGCGATCCACTCCACCCCGTCACGCGGCGGTTGCGCGCGGCGGGTGAGGGCGCGGACGCGGTGCCCCTCCGCCAGCGCATGGCCGAGCAGGGCCGAGCCGACGAAGCCGGTCGCGCCGGTGACGGCGAGGACGCTCACAGCAGCGCCAGATGGTTGCGATGGACCAGCGCGGCGCGCGGTTCGTGGCCCAGGATCGCGGCGTGATCCTCGCTCTGCCGGCCGAGCAGCCGCGCGGCATCGGCGGAGTCATATTCCGACAGGCCGCGTGCGATCGCGCCATCGGGCCCCGCGATCGTCACCAAGTCGCCGCGCAGGAAGCCGCCCTCCACCCGCACCGCCCCCGCCGCCAGCAGGCTGCCGCCCGCCGCCAGTGCGCGCGCGGCGCCGGCATCGACATGGATCGCGCCCGCCGCCGTCAGGCCGCCCGCCAGCCACGCCTTGCGCGCCCGCGCCGTCCGCTCCGCCGCGAACAGCGTATGGCGGCGCGCGGCGTGCAGCGGGCGCTGGACTCGGCCCGAGGCGATGGCGAGCGGGATGCCCGCGCCCGTGGCGATCCGCGCCGCCGCGATCTTCGACGCCATGCCCCCCGATCCCATGCCGGAGGCGGAGCGGGTGTCCGCCATCGCTTCCACCGCGCCGTCGATCCGCGCGACATGGGGGATGTGGACGGCGCCGGGGTCCGCCGGGTTGCGATCGTACAGGCCATCGATATCGGACAGTAGGATCACGCCCGCCGCCGCCGCCGCCTGCGCGACGCGCGCGGCGAGACGGTCATTGTCGCCGAAGCGGATCTCGGCGGTCGCGACGCTGTCATTCTCGTTGATGACGGGCACGACGTTCAGACCCAGCAGGCGCCCCAGCGTGCCGGCGGCGTTCAGGTAACGGCGCCGATCCTCCAGATCGCCCAGCGTCACCAGCATTTGCGCGGCGGTGAGCCCCTCGGCATCCAGCACCTCGGCCCATGTGCGGCTGAGCGCGATCTGGCCGGTCGCGGCGGCGGCCTGCGCATCCTCCAGGCTGGCGCGGCCGCCCTTCGCCAGACCCAGCCGCCGCGCCCCGAGCGCGATCGCGCCGGACGAGACGATCGCGACCTGCTGGCCGGCGCGCGTCCGCTCGGCAATGTCGGCGGCCAGTCCCGCCAGCCAGTCCGCACGCACCGCGCCATCGGGATCGACGAGCAGCGCCGACCCGATCTTCACGATCAGCCGGCGACAGGAGGCGGGGGGAAACAGCATCGCCGCCGCCGATAGCGCGGGGGCGGGCGGCGGATCAATCGCGCGCGAACATCTCGTCATGCGGCAGCACGATACCGAGCGCGGGCAGGGCCACGTCGACAGGGTCGTCATGCGTCACGTCGCTCCAGCCATGCGGGCCGGTACGCTGGACGATCCGCAGCCGCTCGGTCGCGATATCGACGAACAGGATCGTATCGACGCTGGGCAGCGCCTGATATTCGTACAGCTTCACGCGCAGATCGGTGCGCGCGGTGCCGGCCGACAGGACCTCGACGAGGACGCGGGGGTCGTCGAAGGCTTTCCGGTCGTCATCCTCCGCACTGTCGCGACCGCAGAAGACACTGATGTCCGGGTAGCGCACCGACAGGTCGTGGGTCCGCGTGGCCATATCGGAATTATAAGGCGTGCAGCCAGTCCCCCGCAATCTGTTCGCGAGCGCAAGAAAGATATTGCCGCTCACCCGGGCATGACGTGCCGACCCGCCCGCCATCATGCGGATGACGCCGTTGTCGAGCTCCGCCTTGCGTTCCCCGAAGTCGATTTCGAGGAAGTCCCTGGCGGTCAGCAGGGGATAGTCCGGTTGGGTCGCCATGGACCTACCTGTACCAGAAAGCGAATGTCAGGGCATCCTCAAAGCGGCGACCACTCCATCACGTCCTCGCCCTCGTCGTCGGGCGCGACCGCGCCGGGGGCGGGGCCGATCGCCTCGATCAGGCTGTCGAGCACCCAGTCGACGCCGGTGCCCGCCGCGCCCGACAGCGGGATGACGGGCGATCCGCTCGCCTCCTCGAGTTCGGCGGAGAGCGCGGCGATCAGTTCGTCGTCGAGCGTGTCGATCTTGTTGAGCGCCACCACCTGCGGCTTGTCGGCGAGGCCCGCGCCATAGGCCTCCAGCTCTTCGCGGACGATCCGGTACGATTCGGCCACGTCGTCGCCGTTCGCATCGACCAGGTGGAGCAGCACGCGGCACCGCTCGATATGGCCGAGGAAACGGTCGCCGATGCCCGCGCCGTCCGCCGCGCCCTCGATCAGGCCGGGAATGTCGGCGATCACGAACTCGCGGCTCTTGTGGCGGACCACGCCGAGCTGCGGGCGGGTGGTGGTGAAGGCATATTCGCCGACCTTCGCCTGCGCGTTGGTGACGGCGTTGATGAAGGTGGACTTGCCGGCGTTCGGCAGGCCGACGAGGCCCGCATCCGCCAGCAGCTTCAGCCGCAGCCAGACCCATGCCTCCTCGCACGGCCAGCCGGTGCCGTGCTGGCGCGGCGCGCGGTTGGTCGAGGTCTTGTAGCTGGCATTGCCGCGCCCGCCGTCGCCGCCACGCAGGAAGACCTCGCGCTGGCCGACCTTGGTGAAGTCGAGCAGCACCTCCTCCTTGTCCTCCGACAGGATCTGCGTGCCGACCGGCACCTTGATGACCAGATCCTCGCCGCCGCCGCCGGTGCGGTTGGAGCCGGAGCCGCCCTGTCCGCGCGGGGCGCGGAAATGCTGAGTGTAGCGGAAGTCGATCAGCGTGTTGAGGCCGGCCACCGCCTCGAACACGATGTCGCCGCCCTTGCCGCCATTGCCGCCGTCGGGGCCGCCATATTCGATGAACTTCTCCCGCCGGAAGCTGACGGCGCCGGGGCCGCCGGTGCCGGAACGGACGAAGATCTTGGCCTGATCGAGAAAATGCATGGTGCGCCCTTAGCCCGCCACGGCGTCCGCGTCACCCTTGCGGGCGGTGGCGAGCAGCTGGTCGAGCGCCAGTTCGCGCGCGCGCTCCCGCGACAGGCCCAGCGCACGGGCCATCGGCGCGCCGAGCAGCGCGTCGCCGAGCGCGAGGAGGACGAGTTGCAGCGTTTCCTCCGCGATCTGGCGCGCGCCGATGCCGGTGCCGGCGGCCAGCTGATCGACCAGGCCGTGGATCGCCTCCAGAATCGGGTCGAGCGCGTCGCGGTTGCCGGTCAGGATCATCCAGCTGGCAAGCGCGCCGGCGCCCTCCCGGTCGAACGCGTCGAACGTCAGGTCGACGATCGCGCGCGGATCGGCGGTGCGCGCATGCGCCGCGAGCACCGCGTCGCCGATCGTCGCGGTGATGTCCGCCGCCAGCCGCCCGGCCAGCGCATGCTGCAAGCCCGCCGCCGAGCCGAAGTGATGGAGCAGGTTCGCATGCGTCCGCCCGATCCGCGCCGCCACCGCCTTCAGCGTCACCGCCTGCGGCCCCGCCTCGATGAGCAGGGCGCGCGCGGCGTCGAGCGCGGCGGTGCGGCTTTCCTCTGGCGCGAGGCGGCGGCGGTTTGACATGGGGACGGGAAAACCTTACTTACAGGAATGTAAATAGTCGGCATGGCCGACAAAACGACGTTGGAGATTATGATGGCGAAGGCAAGGACCCCTTCGGATCTGACGATCACGCCGCGCGACGTCCGCTTCGGACGGGGGCAGGCGCTGAAGCGCTATTGGCTGAACGACGATCCGATCGCGACGGCGTTCTACAACGCGCTGTCCGTCACCTTTCCCAAGGGGGAGGCGTATTTCGTGGAGAGCGTGAAGCGGTTCCGCGACGGGACGCCCGCCAAATTGCATGGCGAGATCAACGCCTTCGTCAAGCAGGAGGTGATCCACAGCCGCGAGCATGTCGCGTTCAACCGCCATGTCGTCGACCAGGGCTATGACATTCGCCTGCTCGAACGCCATGTCGACGAGGCGCTGGCGCTGGCGGAGGGGCGCAACCCAATCGGTCATCTGGCGGCGACGATGGCGCTGGAGCATTTCACCGCGATCCTAGCCCACGCGCTGCTCGCCGACCCGCGCCATCTGGACGGGGCGGAGCCGCAGGCGGCGGGGCTGTGGCGCTGGCACGCCGCCGAGGAGATCGAGCACAAGGGCGTCGCCTACGACACATGGCGCCACGCGACGCGCGACTGGCCGCGCTGGACGCGGTGGCGGGTCAAGGCGCTGGTGATGCTGATCGTGACGTGGCGCTTCTTCGACGGGCGGCGGCGCGGCGTGCTGGAACTGCTGCGGCAGGACGGGATGACCGGGCCGAAGGTGTGGGCGCGCGTCGCGTGGCACGCGTTCGGCAATCCCGGGATGGTGCGCAAGGTGGCGGGCGCGTGGCTGAGCTACTTCATGCCCGGTTTCCACCCCTGGAAGCATGACGATCGCGCGCTGATCGCGCTGGCGGAAAGCGATTATGAGGATGCGCTGTTGCCGGGCGCCCGGCGGGTGGCGGCGACCGCCTGACGCGTATCAGCGCGACGCGCGATGCCCGCTGGCAGGCGTCGCGGTCGGCGATGGATCCGCCTTGTCGCGCGGGCAGATCGTCGCGAGGAAGCGCGGCATCAGGCCGGTGCGACGCAGCGCGGGCATGTAGGCGGCGGCCTCGCACGAGGCGCGACTGCCCTTCGTCGAATCACAGGCCGCGATCCCGCCATTGGTGGCGCGGGGCAGCGCGCGATCGAGGCGCGCGCGGTCGGCGGGTATCAGGTGGGACCGGAAGTCGTCGAGCAGTTGCAACGCGTCACCCGGCGCGATGTGGACGATATCCGACGCGGCGCAGGCGGCGGCCTTGTGCGTCGGGGAATAGGGGGCGGGCTGAACCGCAAGCATCATGAATGCCGCCATCACCATGGTGATCTCCCCTCATTCCCACACGCTTCGGCCCGCGCCGCCGTCTGGGCCTGTGCTACGACTAGCCAAGGGCGTCTGACGGGCGGATGACGACACGATGAAGCCTGCGCGGGGTGCGTTCGCGCACCAATGCCCCGCCGCCGCCGAACGCCGCGCACTGGGCGAATCACGCGGCCATCGGCATCGGGTTTCGGTCTTCCTCGTCGAGGTCGAGGGCATAGGACAGCGCCGGTGCCGTCCCACCGCGCGCGGGCGAATGCAGCTCGCCGGTTCCCGTCTGGCGGAAGCCGAGCTTGCGCAGCACCCGGCCCGAACCGGGGTTGTCGATGAAGTGGCTGGCGGTCAGCCGCGACACCGGCAACGCGTGACGCGCCATCGCGACGATCGCGCGACCCGCTTCCGTCGCATAGCCCCGTCCCCAGGCGGTGGGCGTCAGCCAATAGCCGAGATTCGCGGTGTCGCCCCGCATGTCCGACAGCCCGATGCCGCCGATCAGCCGGGGCCGGCCGCCTTCCAGCGATTCGATGACGAAGCGGGGCTCCTCCGCCCCGCGCGGCGCGGCCGCCCAGCTGGCGGCGTCGGCAAGACCATAGGGGTAGGGGACGCGCGACAGCATCCGGGCGACCGCCTCATGGCCGATCGCCGCCGCCAGCGCGGCTGCGTCTTCCGGCCAGGCCGGGCGCAGCATCAGTCTCTCCGTCCGCGCGAACATTCTTCCATACTCCTCGTCGCGTCGGCGGCCGCTGGCACGCGTCTGTGACGCGGCGGCGACAACCGGGGGATGGGAGCATGAAAAAAGGGAGCCTGGGCGGACCCGGCTCCCTTTTTGCTTGGCTGGCCTTCGGATGAAGGCACCGGATCTGCCCTGGTGGGCAACCCGGCTGGTTACCCGATGTTATTCGGCGGCCTCTGCCATAATTTCTACCGAGCAGAAGCTGCGGCCGAGCTTGCCTTTCGAGAACGCCACGCGGCCGTCGACCAGCGCGAACAGCGTGTGGTCGGTGCCGATGCCGACATTGGCGCCCGGATAGAACTTCGTCCCGCGCTGACGCACGAGGATGTTGCCGGCGACGCACTCCTGGCCGCCGAACTTCTTCACGCCGAGGCGACGGCCGGCCGAATCGCGACCGTTGCGCGACGAACCGCCTGCTTTCTTATGTGCCATTTGCGTTTACTCCTGTTCGTGCCGTGGATCAGCCGACCGACACGATCTTGAGGATCGTGTGGTTCTGGCGATGGCCGTTGCGGCGACGATAATTGTGACGGCGACGCTTCTTGAAGACGATGACCTTCTCGCCCTTCGCCTGCGCCACGATCTCCGCGGCGACGGTCAGACCCGACACCGCCTTCAGTTCAGACCCTTCGCCCGCGAGCAGGACATCGCCCAGCGTCACGGACGAACCGGCCTCGCCGTCGATCTTCTCGACGACGATCTTGTCTCCGGCGGCGACGCGATACTGCTTGCCGCCCGTGCGCACCACTGCGAACATGGCCCTCATCACTTTCCAATAGCATAGCCCCGCCGGGCAACTGCCCAAGCGGAGAAGAGCGGCCAGCTAGGACCAGCCGCCCGGATTGTCAACCGTTCTGCGCCTCCGCGATCGCCGCATCGTCCTTTTCACCCGCGCGGACGAAGGCGGGGCGCGCCTGCACGCGGGACAGATAATCGGCGAAGGCGGGCCGCTTCTCCATCAGGCCGAACTGCGTGTACCAGCCGACGCTGGAGCCGAGATAGACGTCGGCGGCGGTGAAGCGGTGGCCGGCGGCATAGGGCTGCCGTGCCAGCGTGTCCTCCAGCGTCGCCACCGTACGGGCGAGGTCGCCATAGCCGGCCAAGCGCTGCTGCTGCTCATCGGGGACAAGGCCCATATACGCGTCCGTCACCGCCTGTTCGAGCGGGCCGGCGGCGAAGAACAGCCAGCGATAATAGTCCGCCCGCTCCTCGGCGGTGGGCGCGAGCCCCGCCGCGGGGAACGCATCCGCCAGATAGGCACAGATCGCCGCCGTTTCGGTGACGACGTGCCGGCCATGGCGAATCGCCGGCACCTTCGCCATCGGATTGATCGCCAGATACGCGTCCGCCTTCATCGTCGTGGCGTAGTCGAGGATCACCGTCTCATAGGACGCGCCCGTCTCTTCCAGCATCCAGCGGGCGATGCGGCCGCGCGATTGCGGATTGGTGTAGAGAGTCAGATCCTCGGTCATGCGCGCTTCCCCGCGATTCGTTGTCCGAACGAAACAAGAACAATCAGGCGCGCGCGTCAAGATGCCGGTGCAGGAAAGCGATCGTCCGCCCCCAGGCGAGGTCCGCCGCCGCCTTGTCATAGCGTTCGGCGGAGGTGTCGTTGTTGAACGCATGGTCGACGCCCGGATAGGTGAACGCCTCGACCGGCTTGCCCGCCGCCTTCAGCGCCGCGACCCAGGGTTCGCCGGTCTGCGCGACGCGGGCGTCCTTGCCGGCATAATGGAGCAGCAGCGGGCTGCGGACTTTCGTCGCCTCCGCCGGGGCGGGCGCGGGGCCGTAATAGGCGACGCCGCAGGCCAGCGCATCGCCCGCCGCCACCGCCAGCCGGTTCACGAACGCGCCGCCCCAGCAGAAGCCGACCGCGCCGACCCGGCCCGTTCCGCCCCGCTGCGCGGCGGCGCGCGCCAGCAGCGCACGGGCCTGGGCGAGCGCGAGGTCGTAGTCCAGCGTGCCGATCATCGTGCGCGCCTTGTCCTCGTCGGCGGGGGTGCCGCCTTGTGGTGCGAGGAAATCGGGCGCGATCGCGCGAAACCCGGCGAGCGCGACGCGGCGGGCGACGTCGCGGATATGCGGCGTCAGGCCGCGATTTTCATGGATGACGAGGACGGCGCCCAGCTTGCCCGCGGGCTTGCGCGGCATCGCGACATAGCCGCCCGCCGGCGCGCCCGCCTCCTCACGCGCGAAATCGTCGACGATCAGGCGCGGATCGTCCGCCGCAACGATCGCGGCGGCGGCGGGAGAGGCGGCGATCGTCGCGATCAGCGCCTCCGCCGCAGCCGCCGATCCGGCGAGCAGCGTCATGCGGCGTAACAGCTCGCGCCGGTCGTGATGATCGTGGGTAAAGGCGTCGTAGAGCGCTACGGCGCGGTCGCGCAGGTCGGACATGGGAGCCTCTCCGGTAATGTGGTCGAGAGGCTAGAAGGGGATCGGTCCGAGCGAAACAGGAATTGCGGAAGGGGGGGAGGAATTTCAGCGGGTTGGGGGCGCTTGGCACCGTTTTCCGGCCGCCTCCCGATCCGCGCCCCGGATGGGGCAGGGGATCGGGAGGCGACAGGCCGGTTTACTTCACTTCGGCGGGGGCCGCCTTGCCGCCCTTCTTGCGGGGCTTCTTCGGGGCGGCGGGTTCGATTGCGAAGGACAGCGCGCCGTCCTTTATCCGCACCGTCACCTCGCCGCCATGGACCAGCTTGCCGAACAGCAGCTCCTCCGCCAGCGGCTGCTTGATCTTCTCCTGGATCAGGCGGCCCATCGGGCGGGCGCCGTACATCTTGTCATAGCCCTTCTCGGTGAGCCACGCCTTGGCCGCATCGTCCAGCTTGATGTGCACGTCGCGGTCGGCGAGCTGGAGTTCCAGCTGCAGGATGAACTTGTCGACGACGCGCGCCACGACCTCGGTGGGCAGGTAGCCGAACGGCACCACCGCATCGAGCCGGTTGCGGAATTCCGGCGAGAACATCTTCTGGACCGCCTGCTCGTCCTCCCCCTCGCGGGTCAGGTTGCCGAAGCCGAGCGTCTCGCGCGCCATGTCCGCCGCGCCCGCATTGGTCGTCATGATGAGGATGACGTTGCGGAAATCGACGGTCTTGCCGTGCTGGTCGGTCAGGCGGCCGTTATCCATGACCTGCAACAGGATGTTGTAGAGGTCGGGATGCGCCTTCTCGATCTCGTCGAGCAGCAGCACGCAATGCGGATTCTGGTCGACGGCATCGGTCAGCAGGCCGCCCTGGTCGAAGCCGACATAGCCCGGGGGCGCACCGATCAGCCGGCTGACCGAGTGGCGCTCCATATACTCGCTCATGTCGAAGCGCTGGAGCGGGATGCCCAGGATGGTCGAGAGCTGCTTGGCCACCTCGGTCTTCCCGACGCCGGTCGGGCCGGTGAACAGATAGTTGCCGATCGGCTTCTCCGGCTCGCGCAGCCCCGCGCGCGCCAGCTTGATCGCCGATGACAGTTTCTCGATCGCGGCGTTCTGGCCGAACACCACGCGCTTCAGGTCGGTCTCGAGCGTCTCGAGCTGCTTCTTGTCGTCGGTCGACACGCTCTTCGGCGGGATCCGCGCCATCGTCGCGATCACGGCCTCGATCTCCTTGGCGGTGATCGT
>CAJYLQ010000044.1 GCA_913775975.1 uncultured Sphingomonas sp.
GTGGTTCGAGGAGTTGCGCGACCGGATTTGCGCCGAGTTCGAGGCGATCGAGCGCGAGGCCGGGTCCGACGCGCGGTTCGATTATATCGCCTGGGATCGCACCGACCCCGCCGGCCTGCCGGGCGGCGGCGGCGTGCGCGGGGTGATGAAGGGTCGCGTCTTCGAGAAGGTCGGGGTCAACGTCTCGACCGTCGGCGGTACGTTTGAGGGCGACTTCGCGCGGACCATTCACGGGGCGGGCGAGGATCCGCGCTTCTTCGCGACCGGCATCAGCCTGGTCGCGCACATGGCCAATCCGCACGTTCCCGCCGTGCACATGAACACGCGCTTCCTGGTCACGACGAAGCGCTGGTTCGGCGGCGGCGCAGACCTGAACCCGCCGCTGCCGATCGTGGAGGATACCGAGGATTTCCATGCCACGTTGAAGGCGGCGTGCGACGCGCATGACGCGAGCCACTATCCGCGCTTCACGAAGTGGGCGGACGAGTATTTCTACATCCCCCACCGGCAGGTCCATCGCGGCGTCGGCGGCATCTTCTACGATCATCTGGAGGGCGATTTCGCGGCCAATTTCGCGTTCACGCAGGATGTCGGACGCGCCTTTCTCGACGCCTATCCCCGTATCGTGCGGCGACGGATGGCGATGCCGTTCACCGACGTGGACATCGCGCAGCAGCGCGCGTGGCGCGGACGCTATGCCGAGTTCAACCTTGTGTACGATCGCGGCACGTTGTTCGGGCTGAAGACCGGCGGGAATATCGATGCGATCCTGATGAGCCTGCCGCCGGTGGCCACATGGGAATGATCCATATCCCCGACGATCAGGTCGCGACGATCGTCACCACGCTGGAGATGACGCAGCGTCCGCGCGCACGACCGATGCCCAGCGCTTCGCTGCGGCTGGTGCATTGGGACGCGCCTGCGCCGGAGAAGTATCGCGCGCTGTTCCGTCGCGTGGGCGGACCGTGGCTGTGGTTTTCGCGACTGGTGATCGACGAAGCGGCGCTCGTCGCGATCATCCATGATCCGGCGGTCGAGGTGTATGCGGTCGTCGATCGCACCGGCATCGAGGTCGGGATGCTCGAACTCGATTTTAGCGAGGCGGGCGCGTGCGAGATCGGCTATTTCGCGTTGATCCCCGAGCTGGCCGGGCGCGGGCTGGGTCGGTGGTTGATGGCGCAGGCACTCGCGCTGGCGTGGCGCGGCGGCGTCGGGCGGGTGTGGGTACATACCTGTACGCTCGATCATCCGCGGGCGCTCGGCTTCTATCGCGCCCAAGGGTTCGTCGCGATCAAGCGAACGGTCGAAACCTTCCCCGATCCGCGCGTTTCGGGCGTGCTGCCCACCGATGCTGCGCCTCAGGTGCCCCTGCTCGCGCGCACGCGATAGGCGACGACGCCGAGCAGCAGCACCGCCAGCGAATAAGCCGCACCGACTGCCGCGATCGCGGCATCGACCAGCGCGAGCGCCAGCGGATTGCTCGCCCCCGGCATCCGCAGCGTCTCGTCAGCCAGAAGCAGCGGCGACACCGCCAGCCACTGCACCAGAAAAAGCGCGACCAATGCGCCGGTCAGCGCGCGGTCCATGCCCTTCGTCATCTTCCAGCTCAGCCGCAGCGAGGCAAAGGAGCGCAGCGCCGGATGCCGCGCCAGTGCGGGGATCGCCACGATCAACCGCGCCTGTACGTACAGCCCCGGCAACACCAGCAGCCACAGGCCCAGCCCGACCGGCACCGCCACCGCCATGCTGGCCAATGCGAAGGCGACCAGCCGCGCCATCGCCTGCCCGAGTGCTTGCCCGACCGTCAGCCGGTCCGGCTCCAGCAACAGCAGCGCGACGACCGCGATGCCATAGACGCCGATCAGTTCAGCGATCAGGAACCAGATGCCGTTGCCCTGCCCCCAGACCGTCACCGCCTGCATCCACGCCTGCATCACCACCTCGTCGCGCGGACCGGCGGGCAGCGGCGGGACCGGATCGCACAGCAGCAGCGCGGCGAAGGCGGGCAGGAACACGAACGTCCCGACGATCGGCAGCAGCAGTGCCGCGTCGCGGCGGAACAGCCGCCACACGACCGACAGCAGTCCGGCGAAACCGATCGTCATGCGAGCGGCGCCATCCGCTGCTCGCGATCATGCGCCGCGACCCAGAAGCGGGCATAGAAGACGCTTTGCAGGACCGAGGTCGCCGCCGAGATCAACGCGCTGACCGTCGCGAGCACCATCGCCACCGCCGCATTGGCCTCCGCCCCCAGCAGCAGCCGCGCCACCACGCCGACGACGGAGGTCGCCGCCATCATCAGCACGACCACGACGATCGCATACAGGATCATCACCCCGATCAGCTTCAATGTCGAGCCGCGCGTCAGCTGCAGCGTACGGCGTAATGCGCCCAACCCGCGCCGTTCGTTGACGATCACGCCGAACAGCGGGACCAGTCGCGCACTCAGCCACAGCCCCGCGACCAGCGCGACCAGCATCGCCAGCCCCGATCCCGCCAGCGTTCCGGTCGCGCCTGCGGGCACCTCGACCCCACCCGCGGCGTTCATCCGCACGCCAGCCGCGACCATCAGCGCGATGGCCGGAACGAACAGCGCCAGGCTGATGAGCAGCACGATCGCCAGCACTCCCAGCGCCGGCAGCAACCGTTGTCCGGCGATCGCGAACGCGGACGCGCGGTCGACCGCCGGGTCGCTCGCCACCGCCGTGACCGCCAGGAAGCCGTAGATCAGCAGGAGGATGGTTCCGATGACGATCACCGGCCCCAGCATCGCCAGCCCGCTACCGGGGGTGACGACGCTGCGGAATGCCCCGTTGACGATGCCGGGCAGGACGAACGTCAGCAAGGCGATGCCCGCCAATATGCCCGCCCGCCCCCGCAGCACGTCCAGCGTCCGGTCCCACACGTCGCCGATCCTGACCATCGTCACCATCCCCCCAGGGTTCGCGGGCCGCAAAGTTCGCAGGCTCGCAAGGCTCGGGGACTAGGGCGTGGCTGGCGTACTGGCAATGGGCCGGGCACGACTTGCCAAGTGCGCGACGTGACCGCATCTGTCGGTTCGTGACCACCACCCCCGCCTCACCTGCGCCTGCGCCTGCGCTGTCCGATATCGAGTGGCGAATCTCGCCCGGCCTGACCGACTATGCCGGAGCGCTGGCCGAGATGGAGGCGCGTGCGGCGGCGGTCGCGGCTGGTGAAGAGCGCGAGTTGGTCTGGCTGCTCGAACATCCGCCGGTCTATACGGCGGGCACCAGCGCCGATCCCGCCGAGCTGGTCGACCCGCGCTTCCCCGTCGTTCCGGCCGGGCGCGGCGGGCGCTATACCTATCACGGGCCGGGGCAACGCGTCGTCTATCTGGTGCTCGACCTCAACAAACGCGGTCGCGACGTGCGGTGCTTCGTTCATGCCGTCGAAGGCTGGGTGATCGCCGCGCTCGCCCGGCTGGGGATCGAGGCATTCCGCGCCGAGGGCCGGATCGGGATCTGGACGCACGATGCCGGCGGGCAGGAGGCCAAGATCGGCGCGATCGGCATCCGAGTGCGGCGGTGGGTGACGTTGCATGGGTTGTCGGTCAACCTTTCGCCGGATCTTCAGCACTTTAGCGGAATCGTCCCTTGTGGATTGGCCGACTATCCGGTCACGTCCGCTGCGGCATTGGGCGCGCCGAGCGACCTTGCAACCTTCGACGCCGCTCTGGCGTTAACCGCCGAGCCCTTCCTCAATAGCCTGACTTGTGCTGGTGAAATCGAGACTTGAGGGGCCGGTCATCTGCGATTAATGTCCACGGCGGTTTGGGATAAAGAAACGGCCGGTCGGTCGCCAAATCCACAGTCTAGGGAGCAATTTCATGCGTGCAGTCATCACCAAGGTCCTGGCCGGCTCGGCACTCGCGGCGGCCGCTCTCGCGGTTTCGGCGTGCGGTTCGAAGACCGAGACCACCGAAAACACCATGGTCACCGACATGAACGCCACCGAGGGCATGGACACCATGACCGACAACATGACCGCCGTCGACGGCGCGATGAACGGCGGCATGATGGCCAACGACACCATGATGAGCAACGACATGATGATGTCGAACACCACCACCATGTCGAACGCGATGTAATCTGCGCGCATCGACGTGACGTTTCGAAAGGCCGTCCGGGCAACCGGGCGGTCTTTTTCTTTGCCCGACGCCGCCCAATAGTTACGCTGGCGAACCGTTACGCGGCGTTAACAACATCGACGGTCGCAAGCGATTTGCGGCGAACCGAATCCATCCCGCGCCAGATTGCGCTTGGGCTACCCCCCTGCTTTGCCGTATGACAGCGCCGGGGCGAGCGACGCGTAGGGAGTGTTGATACCATGTCGAAGTTGGGGGTTGCCGGGGTCGTTGCGGCACTGGCGGCGGGCATGCTGGCGGGGACGCCGGCGACCGCACAATTCTACTTCAAGAGCAAGGACCTGCACGGTGACCCGGTGCGCGGCGACGAGCCCGGCATCGGACAGCCGATGCCCGGCGCGACCCCCGAGGAACTGCGCGCGGGCGTGGTCTGGAACATGCGCGCCGCGCTGAACGTCGCCGCGTTGCAATGCCAATTCGAGCCGTCGCTGATGACGGTGCAGAATTACAATGCGGTGCTGTCCGACCACAAGGCGGAACTCGCCAAGTCGTACGACACGCTGACCAAATATTTCATCCGCACCGCCAAGACCAAAAAGGACGGGCAGAACGCGCTCGACCAGTTCGGGACCCGCACCTATTCGGGATTTGCGACCGTCGCCGCGCAATTCGGTTTCTGCACCACGTCGTCGAGCATCGGCCGCGATGCGCTGTACGCACCGCGCGGCAGCTTCGGCGACATCGCGCTTATGCGGATGCGCGAAGTGCGCAACAGCCTGACCCCGTGGGGCGAGCAGCAATTCCCGCGCGCGCAGGTCTATCTGCCGCCCGCGCCGCTGCCGCGCTTCGACAAGCCGTGCTGGAAGAAGGAAATCTTCGTGGTGGAGAAATGCGGTCAGCCGCTGACCGCGGTTACCTACGCCGCACGGTAAGGTTTGTTGGGGGGCGTACGGACGTCGGTGCTACCGCGCCCAACGTTCGCCCTGAGGAAAGGCTGAGCGAAGTCGAAGCCTTGTCTGGAAGGGCACGCGCGACAACCGTGCTTCGAGACGGCCTCTCGGCTCCGCTCGATGCCCCCTCAGCACGAGCGGAAGGAGCAAGGGCTGCGACAGAAGTGACAGCAGACAGCCGGCCGAGCAGGACATTGCTGGGCTCGTCCTATCGCAATCCCAGCAATTTGTGCGTCTGAAGCGAGAGCCGCCACTTCGGCCGCTCCATCACCACCGCCATCGCCGCCGCGACATTCTCGGCCCCGCGCGCATCGTCGAGCGGCTGTAACAGGAAGTGCGCGAAGTCCCAGCGTTCGATCGCGGCGATGTCGCTACCCGGCTGCGGCCACACCAGCTTCAATTCGTGACCGGTGCGCTGCACCGTCTCGCTGCCCGCCTTCGGGCTGATGCACACCCAGTCGATGCCGGGATGCACCGCGAGCGTGCCGTTGCTTTCGATCGCGATCTCGAACCCGGCATCGTGCAGCGCATCGACCAGAGCGTCGTCGATCTGGAGCATGGGCTCGCCGCCGGTCAGGACGACGAAGCGGCGCGCGCTCCCCTCGCCCCAAAACCCCTCGACCGCCGCGACCAAAGCGGCGGCGTCGGCGAACTTGCCGCCGCCCAGCCCGTCGGTGCCGACGAAATCGGTGTCGCAGAAGCGGCACACGGCGGTCGCACGATCCTGCTCGCGCCCCGACCACAGGTTGCATCCGGCGAAGCGCACGAACACCGCGCGCCGCCCGGCCTGCACGCCCTCGCCCTGGAGGGTCAGGAACATTTCCTTGACGGCGTAGCTCACGATAGCGGCGGGGTCACCGCATAGTCGGTCGGGTCGGGCACGCCCGCCTCGACGAACCCGCCGTGGCGCAGACGGCAGCTGTCGCACAGCCCGCAATGCCGCGCGCCCGGCGCGGGATCGTAGCAGGACCAGCTCATCCCCATGTCGAGCCCGAGCCGCGCGCCCTCGCGCACGATATCGGCCTTCGTCATATGCTGAAGCGGCGCGCGGAACCGGAACGGCGTGCCCTCGATGCCCGCCTTGGTCGCCAGCTCGGCAAGATGCTCGAACGCGGCGATGAATTCCGGACGGCAGTCGGGATAGCCCGAATAATCGAGCGAGTTGACGCCGAGATAGACGTCGCGCGCGCCCGCCGCCTCCGCCCAGCCGAGCGCGAGGCTGAGGAAGATGGTGTTGCGCGCGGGGACATAGGTGACGGGGATCGTGTCGCCGACCCCTTCCTTGGGCACCTCGATCGCGCTGTCGGTCAGCGCCGAGCCACCGAACGCCGAAAGGTCGATCGGCAGCACGACGTGGCGGTCGGCGCCCAGCGCGCGCGCGATGCGCCGCGCGGCAGCGAGCTCCACCTGATGTCGCTGATTATAATCGATCGACAGCGCCAGCAGCGGGTGCCCGGCCTCGCGCGCCAGCGCCGCCGACACCAACGAGTCGAGGCCGCCCGAAACGAGCGCGACTGCGGGGGTAAGACTGGTCATGATCGCGGCGAGCTAGGCCGGTTGCGTGCGAAGTGCAACCATTTGGGCAGCGGACCTGCCCCAAAAAAGAGCGGGCCGCCAGATGGCGGCCCGTAGGGTGCCCGGTTCCGGGCGGGGAGAGAGCATGCCGCCGAAACAGCATGGCATCCTTATGGGGGATAAAGGTTAACGAAGGGTTAGAGCGGTTTTCGACCAGATTGAACCACCGTCATCGCCCTGCGGGCGACCGCTTCGCGGCGGGGCGCTTTCGATCCGGGGGCAGCGTTGCTTGTCGGTCACGATGCTTCAGCATCGCTCCCTCCGCCCGCCTTGCCCCGAACCGAAATCACCACCGTGCCGATGATCCAGCCTGATCGGAAACCGCTCTAGAGCACCGCCTCCTGCGCCGGAAAGTTCAGCGCGCACCCGTTCAGGAACGCGGCGATCCCGTGCCGGTCGAAATGATCCACGTCGCCGCGCGGCGCGGCGTCGGCGGGCGGGAAGATGCCGTATCCCGCCAGCAGGCAATGCCAGGACAGGTTGGGGAAGTGGCTGGCATGGCCCTGCCGCGCCAGTTCGGCGGCCAGGTCGCCCTTGCGGAACCACACGTCCAGAATGTGCCGCAACCCGTCCGACAGCGCCATGTTCGCGGCGTTCGCGCGCCAGTATTCGGTGTCGTCGCGTGTCGTCAGCTTGTAGTGCGCGACGATGTAATCGCGCACCCCCTCGATCCGCGCGCCGATCGCGGCGTTGAACGCGTCGCGCCCGCGCGCGGCCATGCCGGTCGCGCCGTAATGCTGGATGAACAGCTCGACCGTGTTCAGCACCAGATGCAGCGCGGTCGCCTCCAGCGGCTCGATAAACCCCTGCGACAGCCCGACCGCCAGGCAGTTGCGCTCCCAGTGGCGCGCCAGCTGGCCGACGCGGAAGGTCAGGTGCCGGGCGGGCACGTCGTCGGCCACGCCCAGCGCGCCGCGCAATTCCGCCTCCGCCGCGTCCGCCGACTGGAAATCGCGGCTGTAGACATAGCCCTGGCCATGGCGATGGCGCAGCGGGATCGTCCAGCACCAGCCGTTCGACCGCGCCGTCGCCAGCGTCTCGGTCGGGGGAGGCCCCTCCATCGCGGTCGGCAGGACGACGGCGGCGTCGTTGAACAGATTGTCGCCGAACCCGCGAAACGGCACGCCCAGCGTCCGCTCCATCAACAGCCCGGCAAAGCCGCTGCAGTCGATGAACAGGTCGGCCGCGATTCCCTGCCCGTCATCGGTCACGATCTCCGCGACATCGCCGGTCGGCCCGCGCCTCGCCTCCACGATGCGCGCCGCCCGGTGCGTCACGCCGCGCGCCACCGCCGCCTCGCGCAGGAATTCGCCCAGCAGCCCCGCGTCGAAATGATAGCCATATTCGATGCGGAACGGGAAATTGGCGGGCGCCAGCGGCGCCTTGCCCGCACGGCCCAGCGCCGCGTTCAGCAGGAAATCGTCGGGCCGCACCGGCACGTCATGGCCCAGCCGCCGGTTCTGGCAATTGAGCACGAACGGCTGCTCGGTATGCGCGTCGATCTGCGTGACGAAGGGGTGGCGGTAATCGGGCCAGGGCGCGGCCGGGCTCCACCCGGCGAAACGGATGCCTGTCTTGTACGTCGCCTGACAGCGCGGCATCCAGTCCCGCTCGGCGATGCCCATGATCTCGAAGAAGCGCTTGAGCGACGGGGTGGAGCCCTCGCCGACGCCGATCGTGCCGATGTCCGGCGCCTCTACCAGCGTGATCGCGACCGGGCGGCTGCCGATGCCATCCGCGCCCCAGGCATGGGCCATCAGGTTCGCCGCGATCCAGCCGGCGGTGCCGCCGCCCAGGATGACGATGCGATGGGCCGCGCCTTCCGGACTGCCGGTCATCCGCGCCGGCACCCCTGCGCCGCTAGAAACGCGTCGTGCGTCGGCATGTGCGGCAGCGGTTCCCGCTTCAGCGCGGCCAGATCGGCTAGCTGCGCGGCCAGTTCCGCGTCGGTCGGCCCGTCCGCCAGCCGGTGATGCGCGGCGGGGACGATCCCCTGCCCCATCAACACCTGCACCCAGGACGGCTCCATGAAGATGTCGAGCGCGTCCTGCGTCAGCACGCCGCTTGCGCGGAACAGGTCGATCTTCGCGGCCAGCCGGTCGGGCACCGTCATCGCGCGCAGATCGCGCCAGAAGGCGGAATCGTCGCGCCGCGTCGCGTGATAGTGCAGGATGATGAAGTCGCGCACCGTCTCATATTCCACCTGCGACTGGCGATTATATTCGGCGCGCAGCGGCGCCGCCGCGCCGCCCGCCTGCGGGAACAGGTGCAGCAGCCGCACGATTGCCGACTGGATCAGATAGATGCTGGTCGATTCCAGCGGCTCCAGGAACCCGCTCGACAGGCCGACCGCGACGACGTTGTGGCTCCACTGCCGCCGCGCGCGGCCGGTGCGGAACGGGATGATGCGCGGCTCGCCCAGCGCCGCGCCGTCCAGATTGTTCAGCAGGATCGCCGCCGCCTGCTCGTCGCTGCAATGGCGGCTGCTATAGACCAGGCCGTTGCCGTTGCGGTGCTGCAACGGGATGCGCCATTGCCAGCCGACCGGATGCGCGATCGAGCGGGTGTAGAGCGCGCTCTCCTCGAACCGTTCGGAGGGGACGGCCATCGCCCGGTCGCAGGGCAGCCAGTGCCCCCAGTCCTCGTAACCGACGTTCAGTTCGCGCTGGATCAGCAGCCCGCGCGCGCCGGAGCAGTCGATGAACAGGTCGCCCGCGATCCGCCGCCCGTCCGCCAGCACCAGCGCGGTGACGTCGCCCGTCCCGCCGTCGCGTTCCACCGTGCGCACCATGCCCTCGGTCCGCGTAACGCCGCGCGCCTCGCTGTACCGGCGCAGGTAACGGCCATAGAGCGCCGAATCGAAATGATAGGCATAGGGCAGCGACCAGGTCGGATCGTCCCCCCGGATCGGCGCGAACCGCCCCTCGCGCGCGCACAGCGTGTTGAGGTCGTAATCCCAATAATCCGCCGTGCCCGCCAGCCCGCGCGCCCGGTGCCAGTAATGGTGAAAGGGGCAGAAGGCGACGTTGCGCCCCGCCGCGCCGAAGCTGTGGTAATAGGATTCACCGATCGCGCCCCAGTCGTCGAAGCGGATCGCCAGCTTGATCGTCGCCCGCGTCTCGCGCAGGAATTCGCCCTCGTCGATGCCCAGCACCGCGTTGACGTGCTGGATCGGCGGGATCGTCGCCTCGCCGACGCCGACGATGCCGATCTCTTCCGATTCGACCAGCTCGACCGCCGCATCGGGTCCGATCACCTTCGCGATCAGCGCCGCCGCCATCCAGCCCGCGGTGCCGCCGCCGACGATCACGATCCGCCTGACCGCTGCCGTCATCATCCTCTCCCGTCGCCCGTCCGATCCGGGCGATACCCCCGCCGACGCGAACCGGCGAGGGTCTTCGTTAGGCTTCATGCGAGATGGCGTCACAATGACCCCCCCTCCCCTTCAGGGGAGGGGCCGGGGGTGGGGTGCTTCCGCAAAAGCCGCGTCCGTGGCGAGGCCCCCCCCCAAACCCAACCCCGAAGGGGAGGGGCAACGTTGCAGCCCTCGTCATCACATCCCGCTATAGCGGCGGTGCCGAACGCACGCTCTCAGACAGCCGATCAGAACAGCTTGTACGTCAGGTTCAGCATGAAATTGCGCCCGAACGTCTCGTTGCGCGTCACCAGCCCGCTGTTCGCGTCGGTATAGGTATCGCGCTCGTTCGTCAGGTTCTGCGCCTGGAGCGAGACGCGCAGGCCCTGCAGATAGCCGATGCCGCTGCCCACGAAGTCGTAACCGATCTGCGCGTCGACCAGCGTCTGGCCGTTGCGGTTGAACGGCGCGATCGAGTTGCTGCCGCCGCGATCCTCCGACACCCACTTCGACCGCTTGTTGGCGGAGATGCGCGCCGAGAAGCCCGACTTCTCGAAATAGGCGGTGCCCTGGAAGACGCGCGCCGACAGGCCCGGGATCTTCATGTCGTTGTCCAGGCTGCCGTCGGTGAACGCCGCACCGCCCAGCAGGCCGAAGCCGTCCAGCGCCCGGACGAACCGGCCGAAGGGCAGCTGCGCCTGCAGCTCGATGCCCTTCACCTGCCCCTTCAGGCCGCCGGTAAAGGTGGTGTTCAGGCCCTGGAAGGTCGCCGGCGTGTAGATGGTCTTGCCATCGCTGCTGACCGCCCGGTGATAGCCGGGGATGTAGAACTGGGTGAAGTCGCGCACCGTCGTCGTCGCGACGTTCCAGTTCAGCAGGTCCTTGTAGAACACGCCCGCCGACACGAAGCCGTCATTGGCGAAATACCATTCATAGGACAGGTCGACCTGGTTCGCCTCGTACGGGCGCAGGCGGGCATTGCCCGACTTCGACGTCCACGGGCCCAGCTGCGGATCGGTGTTGGTCACGTTGGCGACGTTGTTGCTGAACTTCACCGAAGAGCCGGGGTTCAGATAGTCGATGCGCGCCCGGCTGATGACCTTGGCCGCCGCGAAGCGGATCGTATGGCCATGGCCCATGTCGAAGTTCAGGTTCAGGCTGGGCAGGAAGCGGTTGTACTTCGCCCCGTCCGTCACCGGCGTCGCCTGCACGCGCAGGTTCGCGGCGATCAGCGCATTGTAGCCGCTGGCGCGCTGGTTGGTGAAGACACCCTGCACGCCGACGTTACCGAATACGCGACCGATGCCCAGCGGCGCTTCGAAATCGGCCTTGATCGACGGCTGCCACACCGTCTCCTTGACGGTGTAGGTATCGCCGAGCCGGTCCGGCTCCAGCTGGCCGGCATCCCAGCGGGTGTAGAAGTTGCTGTTGATGAGGCCCAGCGCGTCATAGGCGACGACGTTGCCCAGCCCGATCCAGTTCAGATCGGCGACGCCGCGGCGCGCGCCGTCCGGGATCGGGCCGTCCGAGGGATAGGTCTGCGCGGTCAGGAAGAAGCCCTCGTTGACCTTCGACTTCTTGTGATCCGAATAGCGCAGCGCGACGCTGATCGACTTCAGGAAGCCGTCGTCGAAGCGATAGTCGGCCTGTAGCCGCGCCGCGTTCAGATATTCGCGGAACAGCGCGGTGTTGACGAAGCCGTCCTGCGCCTGGGCGAAGCCGATGCCCGCCGCCTGCGCGGCCGGCGTGTTCAGCTGCGTGATCGGCGCCAGGCTGCCGCCCCAGCTCTGCGGACCGGCCAGCTTCACGGCGGAATAGTTATCGAACGACTGGCTGTTGTTGCTGAACATCAGGCCCTGGTCGGTATAGGTCCAGGTGCGCAGGTTGTTCGGCCCCTGCGAGGCGAGGCCGGCGCGGCCCAGGCCCGAATAGCTTTCGCCGCGCGTGTCGCTCTTGGTGCTGCGCGAGCGCGACACGTCCAGCGACAGGTCGAAGTTCGACGTCGCGGCATATTTCAGGTTGCCGCCGAACACCGTCAGGTCGCCCGTCTTGTCGAGCGGGTCGGACCGCACGACGGAATTGAACCCGGTCGTCCGCGCGGAGGTGACGGCGGTGCCGTTCGAACTGATGACGGTGCTGCCGTCCGCCGCCACCGGCAGCGCCTCGATGAAGCCGCGGCTGATGCCCTTGTCGGAGAACTTGATGTACAAGGCGTCGAACGTCGCGGTCAGCTTGTCGGTCGGCTGGAACTGGAGGACGCCGGCCAGCGTGTCACGCTTCAGCACGCGCGAGCGGGACGAGATATCGATGCCCTGCGGCACGTACTTGCCCTTGTTCGCGCCCGACGTGATCGCGCCCGCGTCATAGCCCCAGACGCTGAAATACTGGTCCTGCACCGGCGACGAGGTGGTCGCGGCGGTCAGCGCGATGCCGATCTTGTCATCGGCGAACTTGTCGGTGAACGACAGCGCCAGGCGATAGCCATTGTCCTTGAAGTCGGGGTTGCGCGACTTCTGGCCGTTCTGCTCGAAAGAGGCGTTGGCGGTCAGCGAGCGGCGCGCCTCCAGCGGGCGGACGGTGCGGATATCGACGGTGCCGCCGATGCCCATCGCGGTCAGCCCGGCGTCCGGCGTCTTGTAGACGACGGCGGAGCTGACGATTTCGGCCGGGTACAGGTCGTATTCCACGCCGCGATTGTCGCCGATGCCGATCAGCTCGCGCCCGTTCAGCGTCGTGCCGACGAAGTCCTCGCGGAAGCCGCGGACGGAGATGCCGCTGATCCGGCCGGAGCGGCGCTCGCCCGCCAGACCCGCGAGGCGGCCCAGCGAATCGGCGATGCTCGACTGCGGCAGCTTGCCGATATCCTCGGCCGACAGCGCCTCGACGACGGAGCTTTCGTTGCGCTTCAGCGCCTGCGCGCGCGCCAGGCTGGCGCGCAGGCCGGTGACGACGATGTCCTCGGCGGGCGTCGCCTCGTTGCCGGTCGGCTCTGCCTGCGGGGCGGCCGGGTCGGCGGCGGCGGCGGTGGCGGGCGCGGCGGTCTGCGCCAGCGCGGGCGTCGCGGTCATCAGCGCGATCAGCGCCGTGGAACCTGCGAGCGTGATCCTGTCGGTCATAATCCCCTCCTTCTTATCGGCGTGGCGCCTGTGCACCATCGATCCGTCTGCATCGCCCGGTTAACCGATTTGAGCAATCGATTGCAATAGGCGTTTGCAACGCGCTATACGGAATGGGACGACTGTGGCCAAGAGGATACAGCGTATACTCGGACTGTTGCCCAAACTTGCGGCAATCGTTTGCGATTGTTAGATTTTATGAAACGATCATGGAGAGGTCGCGTGAAACCATCTGCCCCCCTGTCGCCCCTGTCATCGGCGTCGTTCCGGTCCCTGAGATCGGCCCTGTCGCGCTGCGCGACGTCCGCCCTCGCGATCGCGCTGGCCGCCGCCCCCGCCGCCGCCCGGCCGGCGCCCGCCGCGACCGCCCCTGCCGTAACGTCCGCCACGCCTGCGAAGGCTGCCGCCGCGCCGTGGTGGCAGCACGCGGTGATCTACGAAATCTATCCGCGCAGCTTTCAGGACACGAACGGCGACGGCGTCGGCGATCTCAACGGCATCACGCAGCGGCTGGACTATCTGAAGTCGCTGGGCGTCGATGCGATCTGGATCACGCCCTTCTTCAAATCGCCCAATGCCGATTTCGGGTATGACGTGTCCGACTATACGGCGATCGACCCGCAATACGGCACGATGGCCGATTGGGACCGGCTGGTCGCGGAGGCGAAGAAGCGCGGCATCCGCGTGCTCGTCGATCTGGTCGTCAACCACAGCTCGGCGGAACATGCCTGGTTCAAGGAATCGCGCAGCTCGCGCACCAATCCCAAGGCGGACTGGTATGTGTGGCGCGACGGTACGCCCGATACGCCGCCGACCAACTGGAAATCCATCTTCGGCGGCTCCGCCTGGACCTGGGACCCGACGCGCAAGCAATGGTATTACCACATCTTCCTGCCGCAGCAGCCGGACCTGAACTGGGCGAATCCGGGCCTGCGCAAGGCGATGTTCGACGTCGTCCGCTTCTGGCTGGATCACGGCGCCGCCGGCTTCCGCCTGGATGCGACGCCCTATCTCTTCGAGGACCCCAGCTGGCCGCAGGACCCGAACCCCGAAGGCGGCGACCCCGTCTGGCTGAAGCCGTACAATTCGCAGCTGCCCGGCACCAACCAGGTGCTGCGCGAGATGCGCAAGATCGTCGACGGCTATCCGGGCGATCCGATCCTGCTCGGCGAATCCTCGACGCGCAACATCGACCAGCTGCGCGCCGTCTACGGCAAGAACAAGGACGAGATTCATCTGCCGATGAACTTCCTGGTCGGCAATATCGACACGCTGGACGCCGCCACCTTCAAGCGCCGCTATGACGAGGCGGCGACGAAGCTGGATGGCCTGACCCCGGTCGAATTCTTCAGCAACCACGACCAGTCGCGCCAGTGGAGCGAGTTCGGCGACGGCACGCATAACGACCAGATCGCGAAGATGGCGGCGGCGCTGACGCTGCTCAACCCGGGCACCGCGCTCCTCTATTATGGCGAGGAGATCGGCATGGGCGACATGGACAAGGCGACGCTGGCAAAGGCGCCGCTCGGCCCGAACCGGCCGCAGGCGGATGCCCGCGACCGCGCGCGCACGCCGATGCAGTGGAGCGCGGGCCCGCAGGCGGGGTTCACCACCGGCACGCCCTGGCTGCCCGTCGATGCCGGCCATGCGGTCCGCAACGTCGCGGCGGAGGATGCGGCGAAGGGATCGCTGCTCAACTGGTATCGGTCGATGGTCGCGCTGCGCAAGACGGACCCGGCCTTCCGCACCGGCCGCTACATCCCGCTCGAAAGCGGCGATCCCGCGATCTTCGCCTTCGCCCGGCAGAACCCGGACGGCAGCGGCGCGATCGTCCTCGCCAACACGCGCGCGGCGCCCGCGCAGGCGCGTCCTACCGGCTGGAGCGGCCCCGCCCCGACCTTCGGCGCGGCGCAATGCGCCTCCGGCCAGTCCGGCGCGGGGATGCGGATCGGCGGCTACGACACCTGCATCATCCGCTACACCGCGACCGTGCGGCGGTAGCGGCCGAGCCCCCCCCTCGGGGGAGGGGTGGTTCAGCCGGGCGTCGTCGGTCCGGGAAATCCTCCCGTCAGGCGGCCGCGCCCGCGCGGGTGCGCACCGCATGGTCCGCCGCGCGCGCGGTCAGCGCCATGAAGGTCAGCGACGGATTGACGCACGAGGCGGAGGCCATCTGCGCGCCGTCGGTGACGTACAGGTTCGTCGCGTCGTGCGCCTGTCCCCAGCCGTTCACCACCGACCGGCGCGGATCGGCGCCCATGCGCGCGCCGCCCATCTCGTGGATCGCGTCGCCGGGGACGTGCTCGTCCTCCCAGCTCTTCACATTGGAAAGGCCCGCGCCCTTCAGCATCTCCTCGCCCTGCCGGCGCGCATCGGCCATCATCCGCAGCTCGTTCTCGCGGAACGTCACGTCGAACCGCATCAGCGGCACGCCGAACCGGTCGACCTTGCCCGGCTGCAGCGACACGCGATTGTCGGAATAGGGCAGGCATTCGCCGAACGCGGTCATCCCGAACTTCCACGGGCCATAGCCGCGCAGGCCCTGCTTCATCGTCGCGCCGAAGCCGACCGGCCTGGCGACGTCGCGCCGCGCGCTGCCCTGATAGCCATAGCCGCGGCGGAAGCCGACGCCCTCCTCGCGCCCGATGTTGCGGAAGCGGGGAATGTAGACGCCGCCCGGCCGGCGGCCATATTCGATCAGGTCCAGCATCCCCGGAATCTCGCCGTCGATGCTGACGCGGAAAATGTGATCCATGACGTAGCGGCCCAGCGTGCCGCTCGAATCGAAATGGCTGCGCCCGGTGCGGGCATCGCGCGAATTCATCAGGATCTGGACGGACGCCATCGCCGACGCGCACAGGAAGACGAGGTCGGCCGCGATCGTCTCCGCCTGCCCGGTCTTCGCATCGACCAGCCGCACGCCGGTGACGCGCTTCGTCTTCGGATCATAGTCCAGGCTCGTCACCACCGCGTCGGGGCGCAGCGTCAGCCGCCCGGTCGCGCGCGCGGCGGGCAGCGTCACCGCCTGCGTCGAGAAATAGGCGCCGAACGAGCAACCGTTGCTGCACTGGTTGCGGTACTGACACTTGGTCCGGTTCTGCTCCGGCTTGTCCTCCGTCATGTTCGACACGCGCGAATGGATCAGTTTGCGACCGGGGAATTTCCCCTCAAGCCGGGGCTTCATCCACTGTTCCGCGACGTTCATCGGCATCGGCGGCTGGAATTCGCTGTCGGGCAGATAGGGCAGGTTCTCGCGCGATCCCGACACGCCGATATATTTCTCGATATAGCTGTACCACGGCGCCACGTCGTCATAGCCGATGGGCCAGGCGCCATCGATCCCCTCGCGCGCGTTCGCCTCGAAATCCTCGGGCGCCCAGCGGAACGACCAGCGCCCCCAGATCAGCGACTTGCCGCCCACCGCCGACGGCCGGATCCAGTAGAACTTGCTGCCCTCGTCGAACGCATAGGGGTTCAGCCGGTCGTCATTGTAGAAGCCCTGGTTGCTGGGCGAGACATAACCGTGCCTGGAAATGAAATAGTCACTTTCCAGCAGCGGCTTGGGCATCAGGTTGCGCGCCGGCACCTCGTAGGCGGGCTTGCCGTCATACGGATATCCCTCGCCATGCTCGACCATGCGGCCGCGATCGAGCATCAGCACGCGCAGCCCCTTTTCGGTCAGTTCCTTCGCGGCGAACCCGCCGCTGACGCCCGATCCGATGACGATCGCGTCGAACCTGTTGGTGGCGGCCATATGCTATTCCTTCGCGAACGGGCTGGATCAGAAGCGCCGGGATCAGAAGCGCAGGGCGCGCAGCGTCCGGTAGCTGGTGGTGATATCGGGCAGATAGGGCGCGGGCGCCTGATCGTTCTCGACATAGAAATGGCGCACGCCGGCGCTGCCCTTCAGCCGGAACAATGCGGCGAAGTCGGTCTTGCCCGCACCCACCGCGGCCATGCTGCCATCGGCGCGCATGTCCTTGACGTGATAGGCGTAAAGGCGCGGGCCCAGCCGGTCGATCCAGGCGGGCACGTCCTCGCCGGCATGGGCGATCCAGTAGAGGTCCAGCTCCACCTTCACCAGCGCCGGGTCGGTCTGTTCGACGAAGCGTTCGTACAGGCTCTTGCCGCCGGGCTTCGTCGTGAACTCGAAATCGTGATTGTGATAGGCGAAGCCCAGCCCCGCCTTCCGCAGATCGGTGGCGAAGCGGTTGAAGTTGGGCAGCGCCGCCTGCCAGCCCGCCTCGGTGCGATGCTGGTCGGTCATGTACGGCAGCACCACCGTCTCCGCCCCCAGCGCCTTGGCCATCGCGACGGACTTGTCGAAATCGCCCAGCAGCGCGTCATAGCCGATATGGACGGACGGCGCCTTCAGCCCGGCCGCGTCCATCGTCCGGCGCAGCATGGCATGGTCCATCGCCTCGTAACCGCCGCCGCCGAACTCGACCTCGCGATAGCCGATCCGCGCGATCGCGCGCAGCGTCGCGACCGGATCCTTCTGGAAGATCTCGCGCACCGTATAGAGCTGGATGCCGATCGGCCCCAGCCGGCGCGTGGCCGCCGCCGCGACGGCGGGCCCCGCGAAACCGAGCGCGGCGAGGCCGCCCGCCGCCACCAGCATCTGCCTGCGATTGGGGTTCATGCGCTATAGACCTTGTTGACCTGCGAATAGGGAAAGGCGCCGTTATATTCGCCGGGCACCGGCAGATATTCGCGCTCCTGCGTCATGCCGATCTCCGACGTGTAATAGCCGGTGATGACCAGCTGGCGGAACGTGTCGAAGAATTCCGCGCCGCCCGGCAGCTGGTCGTTCATCGCCAGCGTCAGCAGCGCGTCCAGCTGCGCCGGCGTCGCCTGCGCACCCGGCACGCGGTAATCCTTCATGCTGCGCGCCTCCATCATGTCGATCCCGGCCAGCACCGGCGCGCGCTCGGCCGGCAGCGACCAGTCGGCCAGCAGCTTCTCGATATAGGCGGGCACCCCCGCCGCGATCGCGCCGGGCGTATCAGTGGTGGGGATCACCCGGTCGCTCAGCGCCGCCATCAGCGCCCGCTGCCCCGGCGAGAACACCGCGACGCTGGGCGGCCCCTCCCCGATCACCGGCGGCATGGCGTTGGTGGCCAGCCCCGCCGCGCGCGCGATCGGCGCGAACAGCGACGTGCCGAACATCGCGGCGACGCCGGCCAGCGCGCTCCTGCGGTTTATCATCGGCCACCCTCCTTCAGATCCTGCGCGATCGCCGCGTCGGTCAGGCGGCGCACCCAGATGTTGCGGAACGACACCGGCGAATCGTGGTCCTGCAGCTGGATCGGCGCGGCATCGCCATGCGCGTGATAGGTCGCGACCTTGCGCCAGATCGTCGTGCCCAGCATCGCCTGATGGTTCTGCACCAGCACCCCGTTCAGGAACGCGGTGACATAGGCGGGCCGCACCAGCGCACCGTCGGCGGCGAAGCGGGGCCGCTCGAACACGATGTCATAGCTCTGCCATTCGCCCGGCCGGCGGGCGGCGTTCACCAGCGGCGGCTTCCAGCCATAGACGGCGCCGACCGTGCCATCGGCATAGGTCGGGTTGTCATAGCCATCCAGGATCTGCACCTCGTACCGCTGCATGAACCAGATGCCGCTGTTGCCGCGATCCTGCGACGTCTTCGTCGGCGGGTTGGGGGAGCGGAATTCCAGATGCAGCTGGACGTCGCCGAAGCTGTCCTTCGTCACCAGATTGTTCTCGCCGCCGCTTTCCGCGCGCGACGGGATCGTCATCACCCCGCCCCGCACCGGCCAGGGCTTGCGATCCGCGCGCCAGGCATCGGTATTGCGCCCGTCGAACAGCACGACCGCGTCGGACGGCGCGCCGCCGACCTGCGCGGCGGGCGTCACGACGACGGGCGCGGGCCGCTCCGAGTCATGCACATGCCACTGGCCGCCGGGCAGCATCGGCGTGTCGCGAAAGCCGGGCTTGTCCTGCGCGGCGGCCAGCGACAGCGGCGCGCTCGCGGCCAGCAGCGCGACGATGGTGCGGATGGTCGTCGTCATCGAAATCCCCCTCATGCCTCGTCGATCCGGCGATAGGCGGCGATCAGCCGCTCCTCTCCCTCGCGGCCCTTCACCGAATTGCCGTGCTCCATGCCGATCACGCCGGTGTAGCGCTGCGCCTTCAACCATTTGACGATGGTGGCGAAGTTGATCTCGCCCGTGCCGGGTTCGTTGCGGCCGGGATTGTCGCCGAACTGGATATAGCCGATCTCGTCCCAGCAGGTGGCGAGCGTCGGGATCAGGTTCCCCGACTGGATCTGCTCATGATAGATATCCGCCAGGATCTTGACGCCGGGGCTGTTCGCGCCGCGCGCCACGGCATAGCCCTGCGCGATCGTCTGCATGTAGACGCCCGGGTGGTTGGTGCGCGTGTTCAGCGGCTCCATCACCATCGCGATGCCGTGCGGCGCGACGATATCGCCCGCGCGGCGCATCACGTCGATCACCCGCGCGGTCTGGATGTCGACCGGCACCCGGGGGTCCATGAAGCCGGTGACGACCGTCATCCGCGTCGCCGACAACCGCTTGGCGACATCGATAGAGGCGCGGATATCGGCCAGGAACGCCTCCCGCTCGGCGCCGTCGTTCGCGCCCAGGATCGGGCGGGACTGCGCCCATTTCGGCATGCTCGCCACGAACACGCCCATCGTCATGTTCCGCTGGCGCAGCGCCTTTGCCATCGCCTCCTGCTCGGCGACGGTGCGGCCGGCCGCCTCATTGTCCTCCCAGGCGGTGAAGCCCTGGTCGGCGGCGAAGGCGATCTGCTCCAGCCGGTCGCCACGGCTGGCGAAGCTGCCCTCGTGCGGGGCGAAGCCCAGGCCGAAGCGCGCGGCGTTCGATCCGCGCCGCCCCTGCGCGGCCATCAGCCCGGATGCGACGCTCGCGGCGGCCCCCGCGGCGATCAGGGTACGGCGAGACACCATCATTTGGATCCTTCCGCCTTCAGATAGGCGATGATCGCCGCGCGCTTGGCGGGATCGGGGGTGGATATCGGCATCCGCGTGCCCGGCACCTTCTTGCCCGGCGCGGCCAGATACGCGTCCAGCGTCGCCGCGTCCCAGTGCAGCTTCGACGCCTTCAATGCGGGAGAATAGCCGAAGCCGGGCACCGCCGCCGCATCGCGCCCGACGACGCCGTACAGATTGGGGCCGATGCCGTTGCGCCCGCCCTTGTTCACCGTGTGGCAGGCCCGGCACGCGGCGAAGGCGGGCGGCGCCGCGCCCGCCGCCGGTTGGGTCTGGGCGGGCAGCGCGGCGGCCAGCAGCGCGGTCGCACCGGCGGCGCCGGCGATCGTCAGCCCCATCAACAGCTTCATGCATTCTCTCCGGTCGTCACGGGGGTCCATTTGCGGTCCGACGCCGCATTCTCGATCACGGCCTCGACAAAGGCCATCGTGCGCAGGCCGTCGGTCAGGCCCGGATACCAGCGCCCGCCCTCGCCCCGGATCGCGGCGGCGAACCCGCGATAGAGGTTGGCGAACGCCTCGATATAGCCCTCGGGGTGGCCCGCCGGCGTGCGCTGCAGCGCCGCCGTGCGCGGGTCGAGCCCCGGGCCGCCCGCGCGCACCACCTCCGCCGCGCGGTCCAGCCAGCGCAGCGTCAGCGTGTTGGGCTCCATCTGCGCCCAGTCGAGCGAGCCCTTCGTCCCCGACACGCGCAGCCTCAGGCCGTTCTCCTCGCCCGCCGCGACCTGCGTCGCCTTCAGCGTGCCGCGCGCACCGCCCGCGAAGCGCAGCAGCGCGCCGACATCGTCGTCCAGCCGCCGGCCGGGGACATGCGTGGCCAGCTCCGCCGTCACCGCCTCCACCGCCAGGCCGGAGACATGCTCGGCCAGGTGAAAGGCATGGGTGCCGATATCGCCCAGGCAACCGCCCAGCCCCGCGCGCGCGGGATCGGTGCGCCATTCGGCCTGCTTCTGTCCCTCGCCATCGATCGGCAGGCTTAGCCAGCCCTGGATATATTCCACCTGAACCAGCCGGATCGCGCCCAGATCGCCGCGCGCGATCCGTACCCGCGCCTCCTCCACCATCGGATAGCCGCTATAGGTGAAGGCCAGCGCGAAGTGCCGGTCCGCCGCGCGCGCGGCGGCGGCGATCGCGCGCGCCTCCGCGCCGTCCAGCGCCATCGGCTTCTCGCACAGGACATGGAACCCCGCCTCCAGCGCGGCGATCGCCATCGGCGCGTGGAGGTGGTTGGGCGTCACGATCGCCAGCGCGTCGATCCGCTCGTCCGCCGGCCGCTGGCGCTCGTCAGCCAACAGCGCCGCCAGCGTGTCGTGGACGCGCGCGGGGTTGAGGTTCAGCGCCGCGCCGCTACGCCTGTTGCGCGCGGGATCGCCGCTGAACGCGCCCGACACCAGCTGCCAGTCGCCGTCCAGCGCGGCGGCGTTGCGGTGGATGGCGCCGATGAACGCCCCCTCGCCGCCACCCGCCATGCCCAGCCGCAGGGGTCCGCCGTGCGCCACCTTACGCCTCCCCCAGCCCGAGCAGCCGGCGGATCGCGGCGCGATCGACGCCGCTCTTCGCGAAATCGTCGAAGGCGTGGTCGGTCACGCGGATCATGTGATCGCGGATGAAGGGCGCGCCCTCGGCCGCACCGTCCTCGGCGCGCTTCAACGCGCACTCCCATTCCAGCACCGCCCAGCCGTCATAGCCATATTGCGCCATCTTGCTGAAGATCGCGGAGAAATCGACCTGCCCGTCGCCCAGCGAGCGGAACCGCCCGGCCCGGTCCACCCAATCCTGATAGCCGCCATAGACGCCCGACCGCCCGGTCGGGTTGAACTCCGCATCCTTGACGTGGAAGCAGGCGATGCGGTCGTGATAGCGGTCGATGAAGTCCAGATAGTCCAGCTGTTGCAGCACGTAATGCGACGGATCGAACAGCAGCCGCGCGGCGGGATGCCCGTCCACCGCCGCCAGGAACCGCTCCCACGTCGCGCCGTCGTGCAGGTCCTCGCCGGCATGGACCTCGAACGCGCAGGCGACGCCCGCATCGGCGAACACGTCCAGGATCGGCGTCCAGCGCCGCGCCAGTTCGGCGAACGTCTCCTCGACCAGCCCGGCGGGCCGCTGCGGCCAGGGATAGACGTACGGCCAGGCGAGCGCGCCGGAAAAGGTCGCATGCGCCTTCAGCCCCAGATTGGCGCTGGCGCGCGCGGCCAGCTTCACCTGCTCCACCGCCCAGGCCTGCCGCGCCGCCGGGTTGCCGTGCACCGCCGCCGGGGCGAACCCGTCGAACAGCGTGTCATAGGCGGGGTGGACCGCGACCAGCTGGCCCTGCAGATGCGTCGACAGCTCCGTCACCGCGATGCCGTGCCGGTCCAGCCGGCCGCGCAGGTCGTCGCAATAATCGCGGCTCTCGGCGGCCAGCTTCAGGTCGATCAGCCGGTCGTTGCAGGGGATCTGCACCCCGACATAGCCCAGCCCCGCCGCCCATTCGGCCATGCCGTCCAGCGTGTCGAACGGCGCGGTATCGCCCTGGAACTGCGCCAGGAAGATGCCCGGCCCCTTCATCCCGCTCATGCCGCCTTCTCCTGCCGGCTGGTGTCGCGAAAGCTCAGCTGGAACAGCAGCGCGATGGCGGCGGCGGCAATCGCCGGATACCACCACATGCCGTGCCAGTCGGCGATCGTCGCGGCGGCGGGCAGCTGCGCATAGAGCAGCGCGCCGATCTGCGAGCCCAGCAGCATGCCCACGCCATAGGTGAACAGCGTCAGCATCCCCTGCGCCTGCGCGTTGACGCCCTTCGGCGTCGCGATCGTGCTGGTATAGATCGCGCCCGCGACGAAGAAGAAGTCGTAGCAGACGCCGTGCAGCGCGACGCCCAGATAGATCGCCCAAAGGCCCGAACCGCCATCGCCGATCGCGAACAGCGCATAGCGCAGCGCCCAGGCGACCATGCCGACCAGCAGCAGCGGCTTCACCCCGAAGCGGCGATACAGCCACGGCATCGAGAACATGAAGACCAGTTCCGACATCTGGCCGATCGCCAGCGTCCCGCCGACATTCTCGATCCCCGCCGCGCCGACATAGGGAGAGGCATAGGCGTAATACATCGCCAGCGGCACGGAGATCAGCGTCGCGCAGGCGATGAAGACCAGGAACGAGCGTTGCCGCAGCAGCCCGAACGCCTCGGTGCAGAACACCTCCGCCACGACGCTGCCGCCGCGCGGTGCGTCCGCCGCGACGCTCGGCAGGGTAAAGCTGTAGAGGCCCAGCGCGATCGACACGACCGCCGCCACGCGAAAGATCTGCGGGCTGGCGGACAGGCCCGCCCAGCCGACGATCAGCCCCGCCGCGATCCAGCCCAGCGTGCCGAAGGCGCGGACGAAGGGAAAGGTGTCCGCCCGCTCCCCCAGGCTCTTCAGCGCGATCGTGTTCGCCAGGCCGACGGTCGGCATGTAGAGGATCATATAGCCCAGCAGCAGCCAGACGAACGTCCCGCCCCGCTCGGGCGTCACCATCGTCGGCAGCAGGAACAGGAGGACGCCGCCGACCAGGTGCAGGATCACCATCAGCATCTTCGGGCTGACATAGCGCGCGGCGGCCATGCCCAGCAGGAAGGACCCGGCGATCGACGCGATCGGCCCGACCGAAAAGGCGTTGCCGATCAGGTTGCCGATGCCGACCGTCTGCATGACGAGGCCCAGCGTGACGTTCCACGCGCCCCAGATGAAGAACTGCATGAACATCAGCGCGCTCAGCCGCTCCGTCAGGCGTCCGCCCACGGGATTCCCGGCTGCAATCACAGCATCATGGCTGGTGGCCATCCGCGATCCTCTCCCAACGCAGTTTGCCTGCCGTCGAATCGCAGGCTAGGCAGGTCGGCAGATGATGTAAAGGATTACATGGCGTGTCCGCCGACCCCGACCTTCCGCCCCCCGGCAGCGCCCCGACGATCCTCGACGTCGCGGCGCGCGCGGGCGTGTCGACCGCCACCGTGTCGCGCGTCCTCAGCCAGCCGGACCGGGTGGCGGAGCCGACGCGGGCGCGGGTGACGGCGGCGGTGGCGGCGCTCGGCTATCGCCCCAACATCGCGGCGCGCACGCTCCGGACGCTGCGCGCGGACAAGATCCTCCTGACCGTGCCGGACATCTCCAACCCCTTCTTCGCCAGCATCATCCACGGCGCCGAGGAGGCGGCGCGCGATGCGGGCTACGCCGTCGTCGTCGGCGACACGCGCCACGATCCGGAGGTGGAGGATCAATATGCCGAGATGCTGTCGCGGCGCGAGGTCGACGGGCTGATCTTCCTTGGCCACCGCCTGCCCGCCAGCCTGTCGCCGCTCGTGGCAAGACAGGGTGCGGGCGCGCCGATCGTCAACGGTTGCGAATACAGCCCCGATCTCGGCGTCCCGAGCGTCCATATCGACAATGCCCGCGCCGGGCGCGACGCGATCCAGCACCTGATCGCGCTGGGGCATCGCGATATCGGCATCGTCACCGGCCCGGCGGTCAGCCCGCTCAGCCGCGATCGCCTGTCGGGCGCGGCGGAGGGCGCGCGCGCGCATGGGCTCGACCATCGGCTGCAGGTGCGGATCGCGGACTATTCCGCCGCCGCCGCCTTCGACGCGGCGACGGATCTCATCGCGGCAGGGGTCACGGCGCTGTTCTGCTTCAGTGACGAGATGGCGATGGGCGCGATCGCCGCGATCGCGGCGGCCGGCCTGACCTGCCCGGCGGACGTGTCGGTGATCGGGTTCGACGACCTGCCCTCCGCCCGCTTCCTCCAGCCGGCGCTGACCACGATCGCGCAGCCCCAGGCGCTGATCGGGCGCCGCACCGTCGAGCTGCTGGTCGGCATCCTGCGCGGCGATCCGCCGGCGGCGACGGCGTCCGCGATCACCCTGCCGCACGAACTGGTCGTGCGCGCCAGCACCGCCCTCGCCCGGCCGGAGGGGCAGCCATAACCCCGATCGCCCGATCGGGTTCCGCGTGCCCCCTTCCCGCGCCGCAGCATTTTTGCTAAGGGCGCGCGAACTCCAGACAACAGGACATTCCATGAGCCTCCGCAACGTGGCGATCATCGCGCACGTCGACCACGGCAAGACCACGCTCGTCGACCAGCTCTTCCGCCAGTCCGGCACCTTCCGCGACAACCAGCGCGTCGAAGAGCGGGCGATGGATTCGAACGACCTCGAAAAGGAGCGCGGGATCACGATTCTCGCCAAGCCGACGTCGGTCGAATGGGCGCCTCCGGGCGGCGGCGAGCCGGTGCGGATCAACATCGTCGACACCCCCGGCCACGCCGACTTCGGTGGCGAGGTGGAGCGCATCCTGTCGATGGTCGACGGCGTCGTCCTCTTGGTCGACTCGTCCGAAGGCGCGATGCCGCAGACGAAGTTCGTCACCGGCAAGGCGCTGGCGCTGGGCCTGAAGCCGATCGTCGTGGTCAACAAGGTCGACCGCAGCGACGCGCGCATCCAGGAAGTGCTGGACGAGGTGTTCGACCTGTTCGTCTCGCTCGACGCGAATGACGAGCAGCTGGACTTCCCGGTCCTCTACGCATCGGGCCGCAACGGCTATGCCTCGACCGACATGGACGCGCGCGAAGGCACGCTGATTCCGATGTTCGAGACGATCGTGAACCACGTCCCCGCGCCCAAGGTCGATGTCGACGCGCCGTTCAGCTTCCTCGTGACGCTGCTCGACCGCGACAACTTCCTCGGCCGCATCCTGACGGGCCGCGTCAACACCGGCACGCTGAAGCTGAACCAGCCGATCCACGCGCTGGACGGCGACGGCAACGTGATCGAAACCGGCCGCGCGTCGAAGATCCTGTCGTTCCGCGGCCTCGACCGCGTGCCGGTCGAAGAGGCGCAGGCGGGCGACATCATCAGCCTCGCCGGCCTCGCCGTCGCGACCGTCGCGAACACGATCGCCGACACCAGCGTCATGGAGGCGATCAAGGCGCAGCCGATCGATCCGCCGACGCTGTCGATGCGCTTCGCCGTCAACGATTCGCCGATGGCGGGCCGTGAGGGCAGCAAGGTCACCAGCCGCATGATCCGCGACCGCCTGATGCGTGAGGCGGAATCGAACGTCGCGATCAAGGTCACCGAATCGGAGGACCGCGACAGCTTCGAGGTCGCCGGTCGCGGCGAGCTTCAGCTGGGCGTGCTGATCGAAACGATGCGCCGCGAGGGCTTCGAACTCGGCATCAGCCGCCCGCGCGTGCTGTTCGGCGAGGACGAGGCCGGCAAGAAGACGGAGCCGTACGAAACCGTCGTGATCGACGTGGACGACGAATTCTCCGGCACGGTCGTCGACAAGATGAACCAGCGCAAGGCGGAGATGACGGACATGCGCCCGTCGGGTGGCGGCAAGACGCGCATCACCTTCTCCGCGCCCTCGCGCGGGCTGATCGGCTATCACGGCGAATTCCTGTCCGACACGCGCGGCACGGGCATCATGAATCGCCTGTTCGAGAAGTACGGCCCCCACAAGGGCGCGATCGAGGGCCGCAAGAACGGCGTCCTCATCTCGAACGGCGCCGGCGAGGCGCAGGGCTATGCGCTCGGTCCGCTCGAAGAGCGCGGCATCCTGTTCGTCGGCCATGGCGAAGCCCTGTACGAGGGCATGATCATCGGCGAGAACGCCAAGACGGATGACCTTGAGGTCAATCCGATGAAGGCGAAGCAGCTGACGAACTTCCGCGCCTCGGGCGGCAAGGACGACGCGATCCGTCTGACCCCGCCGAAGAAGATGACGCTGGAACAGGCCATCGCGTACATCGACGACGACGAGATGGTGGAGGTGACGCCCAAGTCGATCCGCCTCCGCAAGCGCCACCTCGACCCGCACGAGCGCAAGCGCGCCAGCCGCGCCAAGCAGGCGGCCTGACACGGAACAAGGGGCCGGCGGAAACGCCGGCCCTTTTTGTTTGTGCGGCATGACGGCGCGCAGCCCAATGGGATAGCCTTGGGCCAATGCGAATCGCCACGGTGCAATGCCCCGTCATTCCGGACGATGCCGGAGCCGTTCGCGCGTTCGTCATCGACCACCTGCGCTGGGCGGATCGCGCCGCGATCGACCTCCTGCTTCTGCCGGAAGCCTTTCTGCTCGGCCACGCCTATGATCCCGACACGATCCGGAAACGGGCCATGGCGACGACCCGTCACGCCTTGGCGGACCTGTGCCGATCGATCGCCGATGCCTCGGCCACGCTGGTGATCGGCGCGTTCGAGCAACAGGGCGTGGACATATATAATACCGCCATCGTCGTGGACCGCGGGCATGTCGTCGGCCGCTATGCGAAGGCACATCCGAACGAACCGGGCGTGACGGCGGGAGTGTCATTCCCCACCTTCGTCCAATCGGACGTCCGGTACGGGATGAACATCTGCAACGACGCAAACCACCCCGATATCGCGCAGCGGATCGCCCGCCAGGGGGCCCACCTCATCCTCTACCCGCTGAACAACCTGCTGCCCCCCGAAACCGCCGATCGCTGGCGGGAGAAAAGCATCGCGAACCTCGTCGCCCGTGCCCGCGAAACGGGCTGCTGGGTCGCCTCGGCAGACGTGACCGGCCGGCATGGCGGGCTGGTCAGCCACGGCTGCTCGGCGATCATCGCCCCCGACGGACAGATCGTCGCCCGCATACCGGAATACACGGTCGGCCCGGCGGTCTACGAGATCCCGTCCCTACATCGCTCCACGCCAGCGCCTATCTTCGCGCGATAGCGACAATCGCGTCCCACTCCGCCGCCGTCACCGGCGACACCGACAGGCGCGATTGTCGCAGCATCGCCATGTCCTTCAGCGCGGGCGTCGCCTTCATCGCCGCCAGCGTCACGGGTGCGGCCAACGGCTCGGCCGGTTCCAGCCGGACGGACACCCAGCCCTCCTCGCCGTCCGGCCGCGCGGCGCGGGCGACGCGGGCGATGCCGACCGCCGCCTTGTCGGCGCCGCTGTGATAGACCAGCACCGGATCGCCCGCCGCCATCGCGCGCAGATGCTTCGCGGCGGCATGGTTGCGCACCCCGTCCCACTCGGTGCCGCCGTCGCGGACCAGATCGTCCCAGCCATAGCTTTCGCGCTCCGTCTTCACCAACCAGCGGCCCATGGCTGAACCTCCTCTAAATGGCACATTCCGCGTCCGTTCAGCGCGCCCGCGCTAATTCCCGAAACACGGTCGCACCGTCATGCGTTTTCCCGGCGGACCGGCGTATCATGTAGGAGGTTCGAGATGAACGGTTTGATGAAAAAGGCGGGGCTGGGGATCGCGCTGGCCGCGACCGCGCTGACCGCGGCGGCACCGGCGGACGCGCAGCGCTGGGGCGGCTATTACGGCCACCGGCGCGGCGGCGACGCGACGGCCAGCGCACTGCTGGGCGGCATCGTGGGTCTGGGCATCGGCGCGGCGATCGCGTCGAGCAACCGGCCGCGCTATGTCGATCGCGGCTATTATTACGATGCGCCGCCCCCGCCGCCGCCCGTCTACCGCGAGCGGAATTACTATTACGACACCTACCAGCCGCGTTGCTGGACCGAATATCGCTACGATCCCTATTATGGCGGGCGTGTGCCGGTGCAGATCTGCAACTGATCGCTACCGGACGGTGACGATGATGGCGGCGCGGGGGCCCGATCCCCGCGCCGCTTTTTTTGTGGCCCGCGCGCGTCGCCCGGTATAAGCGGTCGCGCATGACCGATACGCCCCCCGACCGCCTCTCGATCGACCCCGACAGCCCCTATTTCGTGCAGTCGCTGCTGGAACGCGGCGTCGGCATCCGCTTCAAGGGGCAGGAGCGTCGCGACGTCGAGGAATATTCGATTTCCGAGGGCTGGGTGCGCGTCGCGCTCGGCAAGAAGGTCGATCGCCGTGGCAAGCCGCTGACGATCAAGCTGAACGGCCCGGTCGAGGCCTGGTTCGAACGCCCCGCCGAGGGTGCCGACGCCGCCGCCGGGGAACCCGCGCAGGACGACGGCACGCAGGGCTGAGGCCCGCTCCCACTTCCACCCCCTTCAGGGTCGCCATGCCGATGACGCTCGAAACCGTTTCGACCACGCGCGCGCATGGCGGCATCCAGGGCGTCTATCGCCACGCCTCCACCGCCACCGCGACGCCGATGACCTTCTCCGTCTTCGTGCCCGCGCATGAGGAGGGGGAGCGGCTGCCGGTGGTCTGGTATCTTTCCGGCCTGACCTGCACGCACGCCAACGTCACCGACAAGGGTGAATATCGCGCCGCCTGCGCGCGGCATCGCGTGATCCTGGTCGCGCCCGACACCAGCCCGCGCGGCGACGGGGTGGCGGACGATCCCGCCTGGGATTTCGGGCAGGGTGCCGGCTTCTACGTCGATGCGACGCAAACCCCCTGGGCACCGCATTTCCGGATGCGGACCTATATCGAGGACGAGCTGCCCGGCCTCATTGCCGCCGCCTTCCCGATGGCGGACATGGCGCGGCAGGCGATCACCGGCCATTCGATGGGCGGCCATGGCGCGCTGACCATCGCGCTGCGCCATCCCCATCGCTTCCGCAGCTGCACCGCCTTCGCCCCCATCGTCGCGCCGACGCAGGTGCCATGGGGGCAGAAGGCGCTGCCCGGCTATCTGGGCGACGATCGCGCCGCGTGGCGCGCGCATGACGCGGTGGCGCTGATCGAGGACGGCGCGCGCTTCCCCGAGCTGCTGGTCGATCAGGGCGATGCCGACACGTTCCTCGCCGAACAATTGCGCCCGGAACTACTGGCGGCGGCGTGCGACCGGGCGGGCATCGCGCTCACGCTGCGGATGCAGCCGGGCTACGACCACAGCTACGCCTTCATCTCGACCTTCATGGCCGATCACATCGCCTGGGCGGCGGCACGCCTTCACGCCTGAGACGCCCCCCGCGCGAAACCGCGCCGCCGCCCGGGGATCGCGGGAACGGACGGGCGGCGGGGCGCGACACCCCGCCGCCCGTCCCCGGCATCAGAACTTCACCGCGATCCGCGCATAGCCGAACTGGCCCGGCATGTCGTAGGTCGTCGGATCGAAGCCGCCGCAGCTCAGGCAGTCCGGCGCACGCTTGCCCAGGATGTTGTTCACACCCAGCGTCAGCGTGGCGCGCTGTTCCATCCACGGCAGCGTCCAGCCGATCTGCGCGTCGAGGTACAGGATCGGCTTCATCTCGTTGTTGTTGAACGCCGGCTCCGTCACCTTGCTGATGTAGCGGCCGGTGATGGAGGCCAGGAAGGTCGGGCTGGACCAGTCGATCGTCGCCACGCCCTTGTAGCGCGGATAGGCTTGGTCGCCGCGCTCCGTGCCCTGCCGCTCCAGCTTGCTGCTGCCCGTCGCGGTCGGCAGCGTCGTGGAATACTCCATCAGGAAGTTGCTGGCCCAGGTCAGGCCGAACGTCCCCGCCCCGACGCGCGGGCTGCGATAGTTCAGCGTGACGTCGACACCCCGGCTCTTCAGTGAGGCGATGTTCTGCAGCAGGCCGCGGATCTGCGTGATCTGGCCGCTGCCCGTCGCGGACCGGGTGATCGACGAACAGGCCACCGCATCGCTGTTGTTGATGCAGTTGGCCAGCAGCACGTCCGCCCCGACGGAGGCGATCGCGTCATTCACCTGGATGGTGTAATAGTCCGCCTCAAGGCTCAGCTGGCTCGCCAGCCCCGCATCGCGCGCCCAGCTGGCGCTGTACACGCCGCCCAGCACCCAGCTTTCCGACTTTTCGGGCTTCAGCGCACGGTTGCCGCCGGTCAGGATCGGCAGCTGCAGGCCGTTCTGGACATAGCCGGCGGGCACGCCCAGCGCCGCGCAGCGCGCGCGCAGCGCATCGGTCGCGGACAGGCCGGAGCACGGATCGGTCACGCTGCCGTCGAACCGCGACGGCGTGCCGAACAGCTCGCCGATGCTGGGTGCGCGGAACCCCTGCGCCCAGGTGCCGCGCAGGCGCAGATCCTCGATCGGCTTCCAGCTCAGGCCGCCCTTCATCACCGCACGGCTGCCGCTGGTCGAATAGTCCGAATAGCGGGCGGCGAACGATCCTTCGAGCAGGCGGAAGAAGGGCACGTCCTTCAGCACCGGGATGCTCAGCTCGCCATAGACCTCGTTGACGTTGAACGAACCCGATGTCGGCTGCGCGGGAATGTCCGACCCCAGGCCCGCCGCGACGATCGCATCGGGGTTGAACGATCCCGTCTGACGACGGAACTCGTACCCGGCGGCGAGGCCCAGCGGACCGGCCGGCAGGTTCAGCACGGTGCCGGTGATGTTGAACGTCGCGTCCGTCATCGTCTGTTCGGAACGGTCACGCTGCGTGAAGGTGACGTAGTTGATCATCGCCGAGGTGATCGAACCCGCCCCGCCGAAGATGTTGAACGGCACGCACGATCCGGTGCAGTTGGCGACGGGGCCCAGCGCCTGCGCCAGGTTGGCGGCGTTGACGTTGCCATGCGCCACCTGCTTGGCGTGGTTTTCCGAATAGATGACGTTCGCATCCCAGTACCAGGTGCCCGCGCCGATCGGGATCTGCCCGTCCAGCGTCGTCGCCCAGTACATCGTGTCGACGCGCTGGCTGTAATGGCGCGGTCCGTTCTCGACGAAGCGGCGGCCGATGAAGCCGTAATTGGCGGGCGTGCCGTTGGTGCCCGCGCTCAGCGTCACGCCGAACGGGTTGAACGGGTTCGTCGCGTCGATCGAGATGGTGTCGAGCAGGTTGCCGTTGCCGGCGTCCGGGCCGACGAACAGCGGCAGCGGCGCGGCCTGATTGTCCGACGTGCGCCGGTTGTAGATCAGCCGCGTGCTGAGATGCACGTTCTCCGCCAGTTCACCGCGGAAGTTGATGAAGGCGCCGAACCGCTCCTGCGGCGTCAGCAGATAGTTGAAGGGGCGGAAGTTGAAGCGATCGGAAACCGTGAAGTCCTTGAAATCGCTGTTCGCGCCCGTCGGGTTGGTCGGATCGAAGCGCGGCCGCGTCAGCGGATTGCTCTTCAGCGTCAGGTTCATCCCCGCGCCGGTCAGCGGGTTGTTGATGATGAACCGGCCATTCGGCGTGCCGGAGCTGCAGCTGCTGGTGCAGACGGTCTGACCCGGATTGGGGAAGCTGTAATAGGGGATGTCGCCCGCGAAGATCGGGTCCTGCTTGATATAGCTGGCGCCCGCCACGAACGAGACGCGATCATCGGCGGAACGATGGCCCCAGCTCAGCTGATAGTTCTGCGTGGTGCCGCCGCCCTGGTCGTACGCACCGACCTGCGCGGTCGCGAGGAAGCCGTTCTGCCGCTTCTTCGTGATGATGTTGACGACGCCCGCGATCGCGTCGGACCCGTAGATGGTCGACGCGCCGTCGCGCAGCACGTCGATCCGCTCGATCATCGCGTCGGGGATCGCGTTCAGATCGACCGCGCCGGGCACGCCGCTCGCCGCGCTGCCGTTGATGAAGCGCAGGCCGTCGACCAGCACCAGCGTGCGCCGGCTGCCCAGATAGCGCAGATCGATTTCCGCCGAGCCCGCGCCCACGCCGCCGCCATCGGGCGGATTGCCGTTATTGCCCGAGCGGTTGAAGCGGGAGTTTAGGCCACCCGCCGCGCCCGGCAGCCGCTGCAGCACGTCGCCGATCGACGACAGGCCGGTTCGCGCAATATCCGCGCTGTCGATCGCGGTCAGCGGCGCGGTCTGGTCCAGCGGGTCGCGGCGGATGCGCGATCCGGTGATGACGATCGCCTCGTCCGCGGGCGCCGCCGCAGCGGTCGTCGTCGCGGGCGCCTCGGTCTGCGCATGCGCCTGGCTGGCCGCGATCAGCGCACCGATCGCCACGCCCGCCTGGCTCCATCGCCGTACGTGGCCGGTCATGTTCATCATCTGTCGTCCCTTTTTATGGTCTTGTTGATTGCGCGTCCCTGCTGCGGTCTGCGGATGGCGGCGTCTGTCGCGCCGCTCTGGTGTTATGGGTTGGCGCCGGTCGCGGTGCCGCCGGGCAGCTCCGCCGCGATCAGCGCGAAGGGGATGGTGCCCGGCGTCCAGGTCAGCGCGCGGACCGTCGCCGCCACGTCGAACGGCCGCCCCGCCCGGCTCGCCCGCTCCGCCTCGCGCGCGATCAGGTCGTCCAGCTGCACCTTGCCGATGATGTAGCTGGTGCCATAGCCGGGCTGGCGCGCGTAGAGCAGCTGCTCGAACGCGACCAGCGGGCTGGCCGGGTCGGACCAGCCGCGTGGCGTCCAGCGCGCGTGGAAGCGCCCCGCCTCCGCCAGCGTCATCCGGTTCGCCTGCACATAGAGCGAGGCAAGGCCCCGCGCCGCGCGGTTGGCGAGCATGATCCACACCAGCTCGCGCGCCCGCGGCAGATCGTCGTACAGGCCCGCCTGCATCGCGATCTCCTCCATCGCGGTCGCGGTGCCCTCCGCCCGGTCCTGCCAGATGTTATAGAGCAGCGGTCCCTGCCGCACCGGGTCGGCCAGCGGATCGTGCCGCAGCCGCGCCAGCTCCATCCAGTGGAAGAAGTGGCTGTACAGCGGCAGCGGATCGACCGCGACGACGTGCGCGAAGAAGTTGCGCTTCTCGGGCGCGGTCCAGCGGACCAGCTGCGCCGGGATCGCCGCGCGATAGGCCGCGCCCTCCGGCACGAAGCCCTTGTCGATCAGGAACGCGGCGAACCGCTCCGCCCGCGCGCGCGACAGCCGGTCGAACGTCGCCGCGTCGCGCGCTAGCTCCAGCGGCGGCAATCCCTTGTTGTGCGCCTCCTCCAGCGCCAGCCCCGCCCAGGCGCGGTCCAGCTCGCGCTGCAGCAGCAGCTCCTGCGCCGCCCAGTCATAGGGCAGCTGATAGACATTGCGCGCCGCCCAGTCATAGGCGGCGACCCCCACCCCCGACGGCCCCGTCCGGCGCGGCGCCTCCGCCTCCACCCAGCGCGCGAAATCCTCTGTCGCCTGCCGCGCCTCGCGGATCGCGGGCAGCAGCGCCTGCCCCGCGCCCGACAGGTCGATGCGGCGCAGCCCCGCCAGCGAGCGCATCATCAGCGTGCCCGCCTCCGCCTCGGCCAGCGCCTCCGCCTGCTCGTGAAAGGCGCGCGCGCCATAAGCGAACAGGTCGTGCGCGGTGCTGTCCGCCAGATTGGCGCGCGCCTGCTGCAATAGCGGCGCGACGGTGCGCAGCTGCGCCGCCAGCCGGGCCGCGTCGGCGGGCTTCAGTGGATAGTCGTACCCCCACAGGTCGATGACGGGCGCATAGGGGCCCTCATGCCCCGGCACGTCGCTCTGCTCGGCCCAGACGGTCTGGTAGAAATCGGGATCGCGCGCCCAGGGCTTCAGCGTGTCGAGCTGAAAGGCGAGGCCGTTCATCTCCGCCGCGATCAGCCGCGCGTCGATCCGCTCCGCCGCCGTCAGCGGGCCGCGCTCCGCCGCCGCGAGCCTGCTGCGCTGCACCATCAACCGGGCGCGCAGTCGTGCGATCGCCGCGGGCCGATAGTCCGGCACGCCATCGACCAAGTCGGGCGCCGCCGCCTTGCGCCAGTCGGCGAACAGCGATGCCAGCCCGGACGCGGCGGGTGCGGAAACAGGCGCGGAATCGCGTGCTTGTACGGGCGCCGCCGACAGCAACGCGGCCACAGCAACACTGAAGATTCCCCGTCCCCGCATCGCAATCCCCCAGCGTGGTAGGATTGTATACGGTTCTGCACCGACAGCCTGTCAATGGTTTGCGGGCGCCTGATGCAATTCCGGTGCGAGCGCGCCTAAAATATCACACCCGTTTCGGATGCGAATGACGGATGTTGCGCCATCGACATGTCGCGGGTCATCCCGTCGGGTTCGTACCCCCGCTTCGTGATACATAGTTACGTACGGGCACTCATCTACAGCCCTCCGATGCGCTGTTGCAACACCGTTCGCGACCGCAGCATAGTCCCGTTCGCAGCGCGACAAAAGCGGGGCGACGGAGAACCGGCCGCCCCGCCCATCGCGTTACTTCTTGCCGTTCTGGCCCGATGCGTCGGATACCGCCGCACCGGCGGACTTCAGGTCGCGGCCCGCGCCGTTGACGGTGTTGCACGCGGCCAGCGCCATCAGGCCGATCAGGCCGGCGGTCAGGGTGAGCTTGCGGGTCATCACATTCTCCTTCCAGTGACAGGGGGTGTGGCGGGCCCGATACGCGTGGCCCGCCACGGACAGTCAGCGCAGGCGGCGGTGGGTCGCCGCGCTTGCGCCAAAGGCCGCGGCGCCGGCACCCACCAGCAGCGCGAACACGATGATGAACGAGGTGCCGGCGGCGGCACCGGCGGCGGCGTCGGTCGCCGACTTGGCGGTCTCGACGGCCTGCTCCTTCGTCCGGGCGAAGTCCGCCTTGGCGCGCGTCACCTGCGCCTGCGCCTCGGGGCGGCTGATCTTGCGCTGCGCGGCGACGATATCGACGATCCGGCTTTCCGCGCGCGCGCCGTCCTCACCGCCGCGCGCCAGCGCGAGCAGCTGACGCGCGATCTCGGCCTGCGCCTGCTCCGGCGTCATCTGCGCGGGGTCGGACGGCGCGTCGGACAGGTAGCGCGCGGCCTCCTGCCGCACGTCGGTGGCGTCGATGCCCGCGATCTGCGCCGCGCGCGGGGCCGCCGCACCCACGGTCGAGCCCGCCGCCGTCGCCACGGTGCCGACGGTGCGGAAGGCGCCGCCGATGATCCCGCCCACCGCGGAGGTCAGCAGGTACAGCGTCAGGATCAGCGTCACGCCCCAGACGGTCAGGCCGTGGACCAGCGCGTCGAACCGCTCCGTCACGCCCGACACGCGCGCCGCGGCATAGCCGCCCGCGCCCAGCGCGACGATCGTCGTCACCAGCCAGTAGAGGCCGGCCCCGATCCCGAACCCGGCGGCGCCCGGCGTCGTCCCCTCGACCGGATCGACCATCGACAGGCCGATGCCGGTGCCCAGGATGCCCATCAGCAACTGCACCGCGACCGCGATCACCACGCCCGCGAAGATCGCGCCCCAGGAAATGCGTCGTCCCGCGCGAAGGATCGGGGTGTCTTCCATCGGCATCATGCCGGTCGTCGCGTGCGTTGCCATAGTTGCTCCTGTTCGTCTTCGAAATGTCGTGCGACGGCCACCGACGCGGGACGCGGCGGCCGCTTTCGCGGCACCGTCCCACCGGGCCGTCCTGCGGTGGCCACCCGGCCGATCCGCATCATGTGCATTGGAAATATGGGTGGCCCGGCCGGCGTCCCTGCGCTCGCGCCCGCCACCCGTATCGGCGACCCCGGCGCCCTCGATCGTCGAGCGCACCGCGGGCCGCCTGATGCACCACCGCCGCACCCACGCGCGCAGCGATGGTGCCGGGACGCGGGTTCAGGCGCGGCGGCCGTTGACCAGCCAGCCGAGCGCGAAGCCCGCGATCGCGGCGGCGCTCGCCCAGATCACCGCCTTGTCCTGCCCGCGCACCGCGTCGCGCACGGTATCCACGCCGCGCCGGGCGGCATCTACGGAGCGGTCGGCCGCCTCGCCCGCCTTTTCGCGCGCGGTGTCGATCAGGTGCGGCGTCGTGTCGGCGATGTCGGCCGCGATCGACTGGGTCCGGCCGAACAGGTTCTCCGCGCCGCCCGCGACCTGGTCGACGACGCCGTCGACCTGCCAGTCGCGGCTGCCGACCGCGTCGCCGACCGCCTTTTCCACCTTGCCGCCGACGTAGCGGGCACCGCCATGGATCTCATGCTTGTTCATCGCTGTTCTCCTCGCGAGGATGTTGGAAAACCGGTTTGGTCCGGAGATCAGGGGGCGACGCCGCAGCCGGCGGCGGCCTTGCCGACCTCCAGCGCGATGCGTGGATCGCGGATCTCTCCGGCGACGCGCAGCAGGTCCGCCACGGTCAGCCGTCCCGGATCGGTATCGCCTTCGCGATAGGCCTGCGCCGCCTTGCCCAGCCGCGACAGCTGGCTGAGCGACAGTTCGCGTTGCAGCCGGTCGCCGACGCACTGCGCGCGCGGCGCATCCAGGCCATAGCGTTCCAGACTCGTCGCGATCCGTGCGGAGGGCGTCGCACAGCCGGCAAGGGCCAGCGCGGCCCCGCCGATAGCGATGATGATGACCTGCCGCATGGACGTCTCCGGCCGCCGGACCGCCGGATGCGGCCCGTCGGGGGCTAGAACTTGCGATGGATCAACCTGTTCCTGCGAACCTTTGCAGCGTGCGGTCGGCGACCGCCGATGCGCCGGCGCCGGGGACGGAGCGGCCCGGCTTGGAGCCGACTTTCGGCGGCCTGCCTCAAAATCGTACACCCGACACGGTTTTGTTCCGCGCGTCGCCGCTTGACGCGGATCGGCAATGTCCCGCGACCAATCGCCATGGTCGACCCCCGGACAACTTATATATTCCTGTTCTCAATATCTTATGAAGACCCCGACGCCGTTTCGCCCCAAATGTTAACACCGCAAACTACTGTCCCCTTATGATACAGTTCCAAGTTTCGGTGTGGGCACGAGCCGCTCGATTATTCGAGATGACAGTCTTTAGATTATGTTTTTACTTGGTTTTACAAAACCGGCTCAATCGCTGCGCTCCGAAAACGGGACGCGCGGCGACAACCTGTCCCGCAGCTGAATGAATCTGCGTTGACCGCCGTGCTGCAGCGCCATATCTGGACGCCAAGCCAGCCCGGACCAGTGCAGACCTAGGTTTTGGCTCCGGCGAGACGAGATGTGGTGCACACCATCTTGTCGTTTTGCTGACATTAAAACTTACGTCATCATTTAAAAGGGAAACCTCATGAAGAAGATTGCGCTCGCAGTTGCTTCGCTGACCGTGCTGGCCGCCGCGCCTGCTTCGGCTGCCGTCGTTTCGACGAACCTCGTCACCAACGGTGACTTCTCGCAGACCTCGCTGACCACCTCGGGCCAGTTCACCGGCAACCAGGTGACCGGCTGGACCAACGCCACCACCTCGGGCTGGACCGGCTATGGCTACAACTTCCTGATCAAGGCCGGCCAGGGCGCCGACAGCGCCGGCTTCTACTCGATCAAGGGCAACCACGACTATCTGTACGGCCCGAACGGCGGCAACGTCGGCCAGGGCGACAACGGCAACAACTATTCCAACAACGGCCTGTCGGCGATCAGCGGCAACTACCTGCTGCTCGACGGCGACACGAACTTCCACGGCGCGGTGTCGCAGGTCATCAACGGCCTGACCGTCGGCCAGACCTACAACCTGACCTTCGACTGGGCCGGTGCGGCGTGGGCGACCACCCCGGGCAACACCACGCACAAGTTCGACGTGACGTTCGGCGGCCTGACGCAGTCGACCAACACGGTCGCTCTGGGCGAAAAAGGCTTCTCGGGCTGGCAGAAGGGCGCGATGAGCTTCACGGCGACCAGCGCGTCGCAGACGCTGAGCTTCCTGGCGCAGGGCACGCCGAACGGCCTGCCGCCGACGCTGCTGCTCGACAACGTCTCGCTGACGGCGGCGGTGCCTGAGCCCGCCACCTGGGCGATGATGCTCGTCGGCTTCGCGATGGTCGGTGCGACCGCCCGTTATCGTCGTCGTAACACCAAGGCGGCTATCGCCTGAACGATGACAACGTAAGGCCCCTCTCCGGGGGCCGGACGGGATGATCGCCGCCCCCTTCCCGATGGGAGGGGGGCGGCTTTTCCCGTATCGGAGGCGGTGGTGATGACGGTACAATCGGTCCTGGTGGATACGGCGCGGCTGACGGTCTGGCTGGTGCTGCTGGCGCTGGTGTTCGGATCGCTGGAACGGCTGTTCACGCTCCACGCGCCGAAGGGCCGCCGCGCGCTGCTCGCCGATATCGGCTATTTCTACCTCAACGGCCTGACGCCCGCGCTGCTGATGGCGCTGCCGCTGGCGCTGGTGTCCGCCTGCGTGCGCGCCGTCACGCCCGACGGCTATGCGCAGGCGATCCAGGCCGCGCCGATCTGGCTGACGCTGCCCGCCGGCTTCGTCGTGGCGGAGCTGGGCTCCTATTTCGCACATCGCTGGGCGCATCGCTCGCCCTATCTGTGGCAGTTCCACGCGATCCACCACACGCCCGAACACATGCACTGGCTGGTCAACACCCGCGCGCATCCGGTCGACGTCGTGCTGACGCGGCTGGGCGGGCTGGTGCCGCTCTATATCCTGGGGCTGGACCATGCCGGCGGGTCGGCGGGGATGGTGCCCGTGATCGTCACGCTGGTCGGCACCTTCTGGTCGTTCCTGGTCCACGCCAATGTCCGCTGGCGGTTCGGGTTGCTGGAGCAGGTGATCGCCACCCCCGCCTTCCACCACTGGCACCACACGAACGACGAGCATCGCGACCGCAACTTCGCCGCGACGCTGCCGGTGATCGACCGGATCTTCGGCACGTTGCACCTGCCCGATCACTTCCCGCCGGTGTACGGCATCGACGAGCCGGTGAAGCCGACGCTGGACGACGAACTGGTCCGTCCCTTCTTCCCCCCGCGCCGCACCGCGGCGGACGCCGCCACCCCGCCGCGCGTCGACACCGCACCGATGCGGGAGGGCGACCCCGCCTGATCGGCAGGGGGGCTTATTCCCCGATGATCTCCGCGATCCGGGCGGTGAAGGCGGCGACGGTGAAGGGCTTGGTGATCATCGCCATCCCCGTGTCGAGAAAGCCGGAGGGGATCGCCGCCTCCTCCGCATAGCCGGTCATGAACAGGATGCTAAGGTCCGGCCGCATCGCCCGCGCCAGATCGGCCACCTGCCGGCCGTTCAGCCCCGGCAGGCCGATATCGGTGACGAGCAGGTCGATCCGCCCGCCCTCGCGCAGCACCGCCAGCCCCGCCGCGCCCGTCTCCGCCACGCGCACCGCATAGCCCAGCTCGGTCAGCTCCGACACGACGAGGTCGCGCACCACCGCCTCGTCCTCGATCACCAGCACCGTCTCGCCCGCACGCGCGCGCAGCGCCGTCGCGCCCGTGCCGCCGGGGACCGCCACCACCGCCGGCCCGGTGAAGCGCGGCAGATAGAGGCTGACGCGCGTCCCCTGCCCCGGCCCGCTGTCGATCGACGCATGCCCCTCGGACTGGCGGGCAAAGCCATAGATCATCGACAGGCCCAGCCCCGTACCCTGCCCCATCGGCTTCGTCGTGAAGAACGGCTCGAACGCGCGCGCCAGCGTCGCCGGATCCATCCCCAGCCCGGTATCGCCGACGGTGATCCGCACATAGGCGCCCGGCCGCACCCCCTCGCGCGCGGCCTGTGCGGGGTCCAGCGTCACCCCCTCGGTGGCGATCGAAAGCACGCCGCCATCGGGCATCGCGTCGCGCGCGTTGATCGCCAGGTTCAGGATCGCGCTTTCCAGCTGGTTCGGATCGCACTTCGTCGGCCAGAGCGACGGGGCGAGGTCCAGGTCCAGCCGGATCCGCTCGCCGATCGTCCGGCGCAGCAGGTCCTCGACCGATCCGACCAGCGCGTTCGCGTCCACCGCGCGCGGATCGAGCGGCTGGCGGCGCGAAAAGGCGAGCAGCCGATGCGTCAGCGACGCGGCCCGCTGCGTCGATCCGGTCGCGGCGGTCAGCAGCCGCTCCAGATCCTCTACCCGCCCCTGCGCCACGCGCCGCTGCGCGATCTCCAGACAGCCCGATATGCCCTGCAGCAGATTGTTGAAGTCATGCGCGATGCCGCCGGTCAGCTGGCCCACCGCCTCCATCTTCTGCGCCTGGCGCAGCGCCGCCTCCGCCTCCGCCAGCGCGGCCGCCGCCTCCGCCTCCACCGTCACGTCGCGGCCGAAGCCATAGAAGGTGTCGTTCTCCGGCACCGTCGTCCACTTGATCAGCCGCCGCTGGCCGTCGCGCGTCCGCAGCGTCGTGTCATATTCGGGCAGCGCGGTCCCCGCCGCGAGCGTATCGACCCGCGCCCGCCAATAGCCCTCGTCGTCGACGATGAAGTCGGCGCTGCGACGGCCGACCGTTTCGGCATGCGTCCAGCCCAGCGTCGTCGTCCAGGACGGATTGACGTCGGTGATGATGCCTTCGCGATCGGTGACGACCTTCAGCACGGGCGACAGCGTCCAGATCCGTTCGCGGTCGCGCGCCAGCCGCCGCTCCTCGGTCACGTCGCGGCCCACCGCATGGACGCGGCCCGCATCGGGCACCGCCGTCCAGGCGAAAGTGCGAAAGCCGCCGTCACGCGTGCGATAGCGATTCTCGAACGCCAGCGTCTCCAGCCCGCTCGCCAGCTTCTGCATCTCCGCCAGCGTCGCGGCATGATCGTCCGGGTGCAGGAAGTCGGCGATGGCGCGGCCGACCATCTCCGTCTCCGCCCAGCCCAGCGTCCGCGTCGCGGTGGGGTTCACCGCGGTGATGATGCCCGCATCGGTCGCGACCAGCATCAGGTCGCGCGACATCGACCACAGCCGGTCGCGATCGTCCGCCAGCATCCGGTCCGCCAGCACCCGGTCGGTCCGCTCGATCACGATCGCCATCACGCCCACCCGCCATCCAGCGGCGTCGCAGACTGGCGAATATTCCAGGTCCAGCCACACGTCGCCCGCCACGCCGTCGCGCACCAGCGTCATCGGCTGGTCGCGATAGGACAGGGTCCGGCCCTCGCGCAGCACGGCCTGCATCACGTGCGCGTTGAAATCGGCGACCTCCGGCCAGCCGTCCAGCACGTCGCTACCGAGGAGCGCGGGGTGGCGGTCGCCGGAAAAACGGCGATAGGCGTCGTTATAGATCATGACGCCGCTGTCGCCCCACAGCGTCACGATCGCGACGGGCGAGCGCAGCATCATGCCGATCGCCGCGCGCATCGATTCGCTCCAGTCCGACAATGGCCCGATCGCCGTCCGCGCCCAGTCGAACCGCGCGATCAGATCGCCGGTATGTCCGCCGCCGGTCAGGAAACGTGTATCGGGATCGTCAACCGTCATCTGGATCACACCGCCACGTCAAAGCAGAATACCGGCACATGGACCATGCGGCAGGGTGGTTAAGATCGACCTATCCACACTCGCGTCATGCAGCACTCATCCTGTTGTAAATCTCGGACAAGTTCGGTGTTCCCGAAAATCGGGGGCAAACGGTTACGGGGCTTCCGAGCCTGCGGGACTCCGGGCGGCGATCAGGAATTCGACATTGCCTTCCGGCCCGGTGATCGGGCTGGGCACCAGCACCTCCACCGTCCAGCCCGCAGCCGCCAGCCACGCCGCCACCGCATCGCAGACGCGCGCATGGACGGCCGGATCGCGCACCACGCCGCCCTTGCCCACCTCCTCGCGCCCCGCCTCGAACTGCGGCTTGATGAGCGCCAGCAGCCGCGCGCCGGGCTTCGCGAAGGTCATCGGCCGCTCCAGCACCTTGGCCAGCCCGATGAAGCTGGCATCGCAGACGATCAGGTCGACGGGCTCGGGAATATGGTCGGCGGTCAGGATGCGCGCGCTGGTCTGTTCGTGGACGATGACGCGCGGGTCCTGCCGCAGCTTCCACGCCAGCTGGTTGGTGCCGCTGTCGACCGCATAGACGCGCGCGGCGCCGCGCGTCAGCAGCACATCGGTAAAGCCGCCGGTGGAGGAGCCGACGTCGATCGCGACCGCGCCCGTCACGTCCCATCCCGCCTGGTCCAGCCCATGCGCCAGCTTGATGCCGCCGCGCGACACCCAGGGATGGTCGCGCCCGCGCACGTCGAGCGGCACGTCCTCCGCCAGCTGCTGGCCCGGCTTCTCCACCTTGCGGTCGCCCGCGAAGACCAGCCCGGCCATGATGAGCGCCTGCGCGCGCGCCCGCGATTCGGCTAGGCCGCGATCGACGAGCATCTGGTCGGCGCGCTGCTTGGCCATGATCGGTGCCGGCTCCCTGCCCCATAAAAGCCGCTCTATCGCCACGTCCGGGGCCGCAATTCAAGCCATTGCGGGGGTTGCGGGCAGGCTGTGCCCGACGCTACGGCCTGACGCCATATGGAAGGACGCATGACCCTTCGCCCGGTTCTGGCCCTGCTGGGCCTCCCCGCTCTCGTCACCGCCGCCCTGACGACCGTCGCGGCGAGGGCGCAGGTCGCCCCCTATGACCTCGCCGGCCCGGCGCTGACCGTCAGCGTGACGCGCGGCGGCACGACGCTGCCGATCGCCGCCGTGCCCAATCTGGCGGAGGGGGACCGGTTGTCGGTGGCGGCGGATCTGCCGGCGGACCAGTCGGCGCGGTACATCCTCGTCCTCGCCTTTCTGCGCGGCGCGACCAACCCGCCGCCCAAGTCGTGGTTCTTCGAGGCGGAGACGTGGAACCGCAAGAAGAGCCGCCTGTCCGTCACCGTGCCAAAGGGCGCCGAGCAGGTGATCGCGGTGCTGGCGCCCGCCACCGGCGGCGATTTCAGCGCGGTGCGCGATGCGGTGCGCGGCCGGCCCGGCGCGTTCGTGCGCGCCTCGCAGGATCTGAACCAGGCCTCGCTCGACCGGGCGCGGCTCGACACCTATGTCGCCGCGATCAACCGCCGCGACGCGGCGGGCGGCGCACGCCTCGACCAGGTTTCGCCGCAGCTGGCGCGCAGCCTCGCCATCCGGCTGAAGGACGACTGCCTCACCCGCCCGCCAGAGGCGCAGGCCGGCTGCCTGACCGGCGGCAGCGACGCGATGGTGCTCAGCGACGGGCACAGCAGCTCGATCGCGGAGGCGCTGACCGGCACGCCGACCGACCTCGCCTATCAGCTCAGCGCGACGCGAGAGGGGGGGCTGGGCTATTACAGCCCCTATATCGGCGTGGTCCGCGATGTCGCGCGGCTGCTCGGCGCGTTCCGCACCGCCAACTATCAATACATCCCCGCTCTCGCGACGCATGACGGCACCGCGCTGAAGCTGCTGCTCAACGCCGTCCCCTCCTTCGGCAAGCCCAAGTCGGTGCTCGTCGCCGCGCTGCCCCCGGTCAGCCGCCCGCTCCCCCCGCCGCTGCGCGCGACGAAGGCCGACGCGCACTATTGCCTGACCCGTCCCGGTCTCGTCCTGCCGGTCGAGGGCGCGCCGCTGATCTACGCCACCCGCTACGCGCGCGACCTGTCGCTGCGGGTCGCGGCGCGCGACGGGCGGGTGCTCGATCTGCCGCTGATCGCCGATGCGGAGAAAGGTGGGCTGATTCTTGCCACGGACGCGATTCCCGTGGCGAATTTCGACACAGATCTGACCGGGCGGATCCACGGCGTCTGGGGCTTCGACCCGTTCGACGGCCCCCGCTTCACCCTCCAGATCGCCCGTGCCGAGGGCTGGCGCGCCCCCGATGGCGGCGAGCTGGTGACCGGGCGCGAGAACATGGTCGCACTGGCGGGCCCCGGCACCGCCTGCGTGGATGGTATGTCCTTGAAATTGCAAGATGGTTCCACCCGTCCCGTCAGCTGGGAGGACAAGGACGGCCTGGTCGCGAAGCTGCCGCTGACGGGCGCGCCGGCCGGTCGCATGACGCTGTCGATCCGGCTGGCGGGGCTGGCCGATCCCGTCGCGATCCCGCTGACCGCCTATGCGGAGGCGGGGCGGATCGACGGCTTCACCCTCCATGCCACTGATTCAGAGGGATTTTTGAGCGGCGCCCGGCTGGACACCATCGCCGCGCTGACGATCGACGGCACCCGCTTCCACCCCGGCGCGCTCACCCGTAGCGGCGGCAGCGACCGGCTGGCGATGATCGCCGACACCGCCCCCGCCTTCACCGCCGGAGAGGCGAAGACGGGCCGCGCGACAATGACCGACGGCCGCACCCTGCCCGTCCGCGTCACCATCGCCCCGCCCCGCCCCGCGGCGACGCTGCTGGACCTGTCGGCGACGCCTGCGACACCGCCGGGCCTGCTGCCGATCGCCCTGCCCGCGCGCACCGTATCGCAGCGCGATCGCCTGACCTTTTCCTTGCGCTCCAGCGACTTGACGCGCTTCAATGCGGACGATCGTATAGAGATCGCCAGCGCCACGGCGCGCACAACCGTGCCGGTCCGGCTGCAGGATGCGACGATCGCGATCGCCAGCCTGTCGCCGGGCGAAGCGCTCGGCCCCTCCGCCGCCGGGCCGCTCCGCTACCGCGTGGTGCAGGGCGATGTGGCGGGCGACTGGCAGCCGCTCGCCACGCTCGTCCGCCTGCCCGCGCTGACCGGCGCGACCTGCACCGCCACCGCCTGCACCGTCACCGGCCGCGACCTGTTCCTGATCGCCGCGATCGGGACGACGCCCGTGCCGGAGGGCTATACCGGCGACAGCCTGACCGGCCCGCCCGCGACGGACGGACGTATCCCCTTGTCATTGCGCGATTCTCCCGGCCTTGTCGCAACCGTCGCGGCGACCGCGCGGTGACGGACCGGCCGGAGATCGAGACGCTGTCCAGCCGCATCGCCTATGCCAATCGCTGGCTGCGCGTGCGCGAGGATCAGGTACGCCGCGCCGATGGCTCGACCGGTATCTATGGCGTCATCGAGCGGATCGACTTCGCGGTCGTCATTCCCGTCGAGCCGGACGGGTCGATCCATCTGGTCGAGCAATATCGCTATCCCGTGCGCGGCCGCTGGTGGGAACTGCCGCAGGGCGCCTGGGAGCACGCCCCCGATGCCGATCCCATCGCCGTCGCGCGCGGCGAACTGCGCGAGGAGACGGGGCTGACGGCCGGGCGGATGACGCATATCGGCCACCTTTTCCTCGCCGCCGGGATCGCCACCCAGGGCTATAACGTGTTCGTCGCGGAGGATCTGACGCACGCCGGCGACGCGCTGGAGGTCGAAGAACAGGGGCTGATCGCCCGCCGCTTCCCCCGCACGACGATCGAGGAGATGATCGCGAAAGGGCGGCTGAAGGACGCGACGACGATTGCGGCGCTGGCGCTCTACGACCGGAGACAATAACCCTCTGCATCGCAAACAAAAAAAGGCCGGGACAAGCCCGGCCGATAAGTTTTTAGGAGAGGATGCCTGAAAGGCCCGTCCCTTTTGCAGCGCAGCATCGTATACGACAAATGCTAAACATGCGTTTACACCTGCAGGAAATGCAATCGTGATGTCTGCGCTCTTCGATCGACCCGTCGTGGAGGTGGCCCGCGCGCTTGTCGGCTGCCGGCTGTTCGTCGACGGCATCGGCGGGATGATCGTCGAGACGGAGGCCTATCATGCCGGCGATCCCGCCTCGCACAGCTTCGTCGGTCCCCGGCCCCGCACCGCCGCGATGTTCGGCCCGCCCGGCCACGCCTATGTCTATCGCAGCTACGGGCTGCACTGGTGCATGAACATCGTCGGCGGCGCGGAGACGGCGGCGGCGGTGCTGCTGCGCGCGATCGCCCCGACCGACGGGATCGAGACGATGATCGCGCGGCGCGGCCTGTCAGACCCGCGTCTGCTGTGCGCGGGACCGGGCCGGCTCTGCACGGCGCTGGGCATCACCGGGGCGATGGACGGCCTGCCGCTCGACGTCGCGCCCTTCGCACTGCTGCCGCGCGAGGCGGAGCCGGACATTCTGGTCGGCCCGCGCATCGGCATCAGCAAGGCGGTGGACGAGCCATGGCGGTTCGGGATGAAGGCCTCGCGCTTCCTCAGCCGGGGATTTCCAAGCAATAACAAAGCGGCCCTATGACGGCAGTGGACGCAGCCACGAGCGTCAATCGCGCCGCATCGCCTCCATCCGCGCAGGCAGCAACGCCTTGATCGCGAGCTTTTCCGCGACGGGGCGCGCGCCCCACCCGCAAATCTCGTCGATCGTCCGCGCACAGCCCCGGCACCAGCCGGTCACATCGTCGATCTCGCAGATATTGACGCACGGGCTGGCCGCGTTGGCCGGCTCCGGCGGGCAATAGGCGATCACGGCTGGATGACGAGCGCCACCTGAAGGAAGTCCGGCACCGGCCCGTTCCAGCCGACATCGGGCCCCTCGTCCCGCTCGTCGCGGCGGGGGCGGCGGTCGTCATAGCGTGATTCGTGCCGGGGGCGACGCTCCTCGCGACGCGGTCGCTGATCGTCCTGCCGGGCGCGGGGTTCCTCCTGCCGGGGGCGGCGGTCCTCGGACTGCGCCCGCGCCTCTTCACGCGGTGCGGCGTCGACCGGCGCACGCTCCCGCCGTTCGCGGCGCGGCCGGGCCTCCGGCGCGGGCGCCTCTGGCAGTGCCTCCAGCCGGGCGATCTTCTGGCCGGTCAGCTTCTCTATATTCTCGACATTCTCGGCATCGTCGGGTGCCACGAAGGTATAGGCGGTGCCCGTCGCCCCCGCGCGACCCGTCCGGCCGATCCGGTGGACGTAATCGTCCGGGTGCCAGGGCGCATCGAAGTTGAAGACGTGGCTGACGCCCTTGATATCCAACCCGCGCGCCGCGACGTCGGAGGCGACGAGGATGTTCACGTCGCCCTTGCGGAACAGGTCCAGTTCCGCCAGCCGCTGCGGCTGTTCCATGTCGCCATGAATTTCGCCCGAGCGGAAACCGTGCCGCTTCAGCGACTTGTTCAGCTCGCGCACCGTCGTCTTGCGGTTGCAGAAGATGACCGCGCTCGTCACCTCGGGCTGGGCGAGCAACTGCCGCAGCCGGTCCCGCTTCTCGAACGCCGACGCCTTCACCGGCACCAGCCATTGGGTGATGTTGGTGTTGGTGGAGGCGGGGCGCGCCACCTCGATCTGCTTGGGATTGTCGAGGAATTTGTCCGCCAGCTTCTTGATCGGCGGCGGCATCGTCGCGGAGAAGAGCAGCGTCTGGCGCTGCTTCGGCAGCTTCGTGCAGATTTCCTCGATATCGGGGATGAACCCCATGTCGAGCATCCGGTCCGCCTCGTCGATGACCAGCATCGAACAGCCCGTCAGCAGGATGTTGCCGCGACCGAACAGGTCCATCAGCCGGCCCGGCGTCGCGATCAGTACGTCGACGCCCTTTTCCAGCGCCTTGATCTGGTCGCCCATCGACACGCCGCCGATCAGCAGCGCCATCGACAGCTTGCTGTTGGCGCCGTACTTCTCGAAATTCTCGGCGACCTGCGCGGCGAGTTCGCGCGTCGGCTCCAGGATCAGGCTGCGCGGCATCCGCGCGCGGCTGCGGCCATGGGCCAGGATGTCGATCATCGGCAGCACGAAGCTGGCGGTCTTGCCCGTCCCCGTCTGCGCGATGCCGATGATGTCGCGCATCATCAGCACGGGCGGGATCGCCGCCGCCTGAATCGGGGTGGGCTCGGTATAGCCGGCTTCGGCTACGGCCCGCAGGAGTTCGTCGGAAAGGCCGAGATCGGCAAAGGGCATGCAAGTGTCCGAAAAAGGGCCACGCGATGGTTTGCGCGCCGCATCCGGCGCTTGCCCAACGGGGCGCAAATGTCAAGGAAAGAGCGCCGGCACCCGCCCCGGGGCGCTCAGCGGCGCGGCGCCAGCCGGCGGAAACTGTCGATCGGGCAGCGCCCGCCCGAACGCACGCGGATCGCGTCGCGCCCCGCACAGATCCGGCCATCGGCACCGGGACGGATATACAGGCCGGCATAGAAATCGGCGGAGCGGCAGTCACCATCCAGCCGCGCGCGCATCCAGTGCCCGTCGGCGGTCAGCAGGTCGACGGCGGCGGGCTCCGTGATCGCGGCGGCCACCATCTCGTTGACGCCCAGGCATTTGGGGCCCTTGTGCTCCTTCCAGTCCCGCTGCGGCGACACGACGCGTTGCAGCGGCGCGCCCGTCATGCGCGGCACGCGGATCGTGATCCGCTCATGCACCACGATCTGCGCGTCGCCAGCCGAATCGAAACCGGCCACGATCGCCGCGAGCGCGAGGACCGGGCGAACGATGCGGGCGGGGATGGCTGCGATCGTCATGAATGTCCGACGCCTTGCGCGCTATCGTTGAACACCGGCTTAACCGCGCCTACCGACACGCGCATGACACCGCAACAACAGGCGATGCTGGCCGATCTGGCGCCCATGCTGGGTGAAGGCGGAATCGTGACCGACCCGGCGGCGATCGCGCCTTGGGAGATCGACTGGCGCCGCCGCTGGCAGGGCCATGCCCCCGCCCTTCTCCAGCCCCGATCCACCGCGGAGGTCGCGGCGATCGTCCGCGCCGCCGCCCGGCACCGCGTGCCGCTGGTGCCGCAGGGCGGCAACAGCTCGATGGTCGGCGGCGCGACGCCGCCGGCGGACGGCGGCGCGCTGCTGCTGTCGCTACGCCGGATGACGGCGATCCGCAGCCTGACGGGCACGCTGGCCGTGGCGGAGGCGGGCGTCATCCTGCAGACGCTGCAAGAGGCGGCGCTGGCGACGGGCCGCCGCTTTCCCCTGACGCTGGGCGCGCGCGGCACCGCGACCGTCGGCGGCCTCGTCTCGACCAATGCGGGCGGCACGCAGGTGCTGCGCTTCGGCACGATGCGCGGCCTCGTCGCGGGGGTGGAGGCGGTGCTGGCGGACGGCAGCGTGCATGACGGGACGGCGGCGCTGGCGAAGGACAATCGCGGCTACAGCCTCGACCAGCTGCTGATCGGCGCGGAGGGAACGCTGGGCATCGTCACCGCCGCCGCGCTGAAGCTGGTGCCCGCGATCGGCGCGCGTACCGTCGCCTGGGCCGCCGTCGCCGATCCGGCCGCCGCACTCGCGCTGCTGCGCCGGTTCCAGGCGGCGGGCGACGCGGTGGAGAGTTTCGAGATCATGCCGCGCGAAACGCTGGCGGCGGCGCTGGCGCATGTGCCGGGCGCGCGCAGCCCGCTGGCGAGCGATCACGCCTGGCACCTGCTGATCGAGGCCACCGCGCCGCTCGGCGCCGCCCCGCCGCTCGCCTTCGTCGAGGGCGTGCTGGCTACCGCGCTGGAAGACGGGCTGATCGCCGACGCGACGATCGCGGCCAGCGAGGCGCAGGCCGAGGCGTTCTGGCGGCTGCGCGACAGCCTGTCCGATGCGGAGCGTGCGACCGGCCCCGCCGCGCAGCACGACATCGCGGTGCCGGTCGACGCCATGCCCGGCTTCATGGTGGAGGCGGCGGCGGCATGCGAGGCACGCTTTCCCGGCACCCGCGCGTCCGGCTTCGGCCATCTGGGCGACGGCAACATCCACTTCCACGTGCGCGCGCCGAGGGGTGCCGACCGCGCCCGCTGGACGGCGGAGGAAGCCCCCGGCATCAGCCGCTTCGTTCACGATCTGGTGACGCAGGCGGGCGGCACCATCTCGGCGGAACATGGCATCGGCCAGATGAAGCGCGCGGAACTGGCCCGCCTCGCCCCGCCCGGTCGACTTCATGCGCTCGCCGCGATCAAGGCCGCACTCGACCCGCTCGGCATCCTCAATCCGGGCAAGCTGCTTGCGCCGCCCCCGGCTGGTCAATAGAGCGCTGTCCCAGTCTGCGTCGGGCGGGGGGCCTTGCGCATGTTCCATACGGAGTTTCTGCCATGGCCAGCGCGCCGCAACTGCCGCTTTTCTACAACGGGCTGGAGCCGCTCTCCAGCAACACCCATGCCGACTGGCGCATCCGCCCGTCGGAGACGGCGCCGTTCCTGGTCGGCCAGCATGCGATCCCCGTGACGGTCGAGGAAATGCCGCTGGTGCAGCGGCACCTGCCGATCATCTTCTCCTCCGGCCCCGATGCGATCCCGCTGGCGCTGATGGGTCTGAACGAGGGTGTCAACGTCTTCGTCGACCAAGACGGCAAGCTGACCGAGAACATCTACGTTCCGGCCTATATCCGCCGCTATCCGTTCATGCTGGCCCGCCTGCGCCCCGACGCGGACGAGCTGTCGCTGTGCTTCGACCCTTCGTCGGACGCGATCGGCGCGCATGAGGAAGGCGACAAGCTGTTCGACGGCGATCAGCCAAGCGAGGCGACCAAGGCGATCCTGGCCTTCAACGAAAGCTTCGAGCAGGCCGGCCAGCGCACGCAGGGCTTCATGAACGAGCTGCGCGAGATGGACCTGCTGATGGAGGGCGAGGTTTCGATCGAGCTGCAGGGCGCGCCCCAGCCGTTCATCTATCGCGGCTTCCAGATGGTGAACGAAGAAAAGCTGGCGGGCCTGCGCGGCGACCAGCTGCGCAAGATGAGCCAGTCGGGCATGTTGCCGCTGATCTACGCCCACCTGTTCTCGCTGTCGCTGATGCGCGACATCTTCGCGCGCCAGGCGCAGCAGAACGGCACGCCGCAGCCGGCGCCGCTTCCCACCCTCTGATCCCGGACATCCGGCGTCCCGCCTGGCGGGCGGGGCGCCAGACCCGGGCGGGGCCGAAAGCGGATCGCCCCCCGCCCCCTACCAAAGTCGGGGATCAGCCCCTTCCCTGTCGCGCGCGCCGCGCCTACGCTGGCGCAAATCCCGTGACATGAGGCGACCCCCGCGATGCGCACCCCGTCCGACCCGGCGATCCGCTATTCCACCGTCGCGATCTGGTTCCACTGGACGATCGCGCTGCTCGTCATCGCCAATCTGGTAATCGGCATCTTCCACGATGCGATCGGCCTGATGCCCGCGCACAAGGCGATCGGCCTTACCGTGCTGGCGCTGACCGCCGCGCGCATCGCGTGGCGCCTCGTCCATCGCCCGCCGCCCCTGCCCGCGCATATCGGCGGTGCGGAGCGAATGGCGGCGCATGCCGTCCACTGGGCACTCTACATACTGATGGTCGCGCTGCCCGTCACCGGCTGGCTGATGGTATCGGGGTCAGCGACGCGCCGGCCGCTGACCTGGTTCGGGCTGTTTGACCTGCCCTATCTGCCGGTGGGCCCGGCCGCAGGCGGGTTCGGCCACGAATCACACGAGGTGCTGGGCTGGGTGATGCTGGCCCTCGTCGTCATCCATGTCGCGGCGGCGCTGCGTCACCGGCTGATCCTGCGCGACGGTGTGCTGGCGAGAATGGCCCCCGCTTTCGACAGAACGCCCCATGATCCGGGTTAAATTTTGGCAAGGGGTTGAACATTGGCGCGGCTGAGCCATTTATACCCCGTACGGCGTCGTGTCCCCCCTTTCGCGAGGCCGTACGACACGCTTTCAGCGTGTCTCCTCCCTGAACCTAGGCCACCCCGCGCGGATTACCCGCGGGGTGGTTTTTTTATGTGCACGCTATTCGGCGGCAAGCGGCGGGACGGCCGCCTCGCCCAGCGCGCACGCCGTCAGCGCTTCGATCACGGCGCGGACCACCGCCGCCGTCGCCGGCAGCCCCGCGCTCGGCCGGTCTCGCGCCCCGTCCAGATAGAGCGCCCGATCGAGTTCCAGTTGCAGGGCATGGACGCCGCGTGCCGGGCGGCTATGCGCACCGACGATATAGCCCCCGGCATATGGGATGTTGCACGCACCCTTCAGCCCCGCTCCCGCCACGGCGGCCAGCGCCGCGTTGCGATAGGCGGCTCCGGCGCTGCGGCCGAACTGGTCGCCGATCACCGCCTGCGCGCCCTCAGCCGGGAGTGACGGCATCGAGTGGAGGTCCAGCAGCACCGCCACGCCGTACCGCGCGCGCGCGGCGGCCAGCAGGGCATCCAGTACCCGATGATAGGGCCGGTGATCGGCGACGATCCGCGCCTCGATCTCGGCGGCGGTAAAGCGGCGGCTCCAGATCGGCAGCGCGCCCGACGCGCGGTGCGGCACCAGCCCCAGCCCGCCGCGCACCTTCGTCGAGGCATGGACGACCCCGGCGACGGCGCCTTCATCGACCCGGGCATCCCGCTCCCGCTCGCCGCGATTGAGGTCTATCCACGCGCGTGGCCGGTGTTGGACCAGTAGCGTCTCGCACCGCCGCGCCGCCAACGCGACCGCATCGACATGCCTGTCCTCCAGCGCGACGAGAGCCCCCTCGGGCACTGCCAGCGCCGCCAGCAGCGCGGGCGGATAGTCGCGACCGGCATGGGGCACCGACAGGATGACCGGGGATTGCGGCTCGGGATCGCCGATCAGGGAGAAAGATGGGTGTTCCACGCGTTTCAGCGTAGGACGGGCCGAGCCCGGATTCGACTGGAATTGTCGCGTCAACGCGCGATAATCCATCCCATGTTCTTCGAGAGGCACCTGTCATGATCCGAATCCTGCTGGCCGAGGACGACCAGGTGATGCGCGAATTCCTGTCGCGCGCGCTGGCCAAGGCGGGTTACGCCGTCACCGCCGTCGACCGTGGCACCGCCGCGCTCCCCTATCTGGAACAGGGGACGTACCACCTGCTGCTGACCGACATCGTGATGCCGGAAATGGACGGGATCGAGCTGGCGCAACGCGCGGCCGAACTGGCGCCGCAGACGCGGATCATGTTCATCACGGGCTTCGCCGCCGTCACGCTCAAGGCCGGAGAGGCGATGCCGAACGCGCGCATCCTGTCCAAGCCGTTCCACCTGCGCGAGCTGGTGGCGGAGGTGGATCAACTTTTTGCGGCCGATCGCGTCACCGGATCGAATTGAGCGCTTGCGCACCGCAAAAAGCGCGGCTAATGCCCGCCTCCTCACGGGCGTGTAGCTCAGTGGTAGAGCACTGTGTTGACATCGCAGGGGTCGCAAGTTCAATCCTTGCCACGCCCACCATAACCCCGCCAGCCCCAACGGGCGGCGGGGTTTTTCCTTTCTGACGGGTCACACAAGCCCGGCCGACGTGATACGAGGCGGGTCATGATGCGCCTGGCCTCGCTCCTTCCGTCCGTGTCGTCCCGCCATGCCGCCCTCGTCGCGTTTGCGCTGCTGGCCGGCGGATGCGAGCGACGGCCCGATCGCGGGCCCGTGGTGGTGAGCGCGATCGCGGCGCCGGAGGATGCGCCCGCAGCCGACGAGGCGCCGCTCGCCACACTGCCGTGGCGCACCGTGCCGACGAGCTTTCCCGCGCGGCTGCTGCTCGATGCGACGGCCCAGGGGCTCGTCCGGTTCGATGCGGCGGGACAGATCGAACCGGGGCTGGCGGAGCGCTGGACGGTGCTGGACGGTGGCGGAAGCTATATCTTCCGTCTGCGAGAGGCCTATTGGGCCGATGGTGCGCGCGTCACCGCCGAGCAGGTGGTGCGCCTGCTACGTCGCCGCATGGCGAGCGTCACCGACAGCCCGCTCCGCCCCTTCCTGACCGCGATCGACGAGATCGTCGTGATGACCCCGCAGGTCATCGAGATCCGGCTGGCGCGGCCCCGGCCCGATCTGCTGAAGCTGTTTGCCCAGCCCGAACTGACGCTGATCCGCCCTGCCCCCGCGCGTGGCAGCGGGCCGTTCCGCATCTTGGCGGGCAATCTGGCCACGCCGCTGCTCCGTCCCGCCTTCGACCCCGGGCAGGCCGACCCCGACGACCAGCGCGCGGTGGAGCCGGAAGAGGACGTCCGGCTGATCGGTGAATCGGCGGCGCGTGCGGTGCTGCGCTTCTCGCGCGGCCGGTCGGACCTCGTGACCGGCGGGCGGTTCACCGACTGGCCGCTGGTCGCGCTGGTCGATCTGCCGCGCACGGCGGCGCGGCTCGATCCGGCGGCCGGCCTGTTCGGGCTGGCGATCGCCCGGCCGGAGGGATTTCTGGCGGACCCGGCCAATCGCCGCGCGCTGTCGGAGGCGATTGACCGCTCCGCGGTGACGGGCACGGTACTGCCCGGTTGGGAGCCGGCCGACCGCATCCTGCCGGAAGCGCTAGATTCAGGTGCGCCGCCGCAGGTGCCGGACTGGTCGCTGCTGACCCTGGCGGAACGACGCGCCGCCGCCCGCCAGCGGGTGCAGGCATGGCGGCAACCGATCCGCCTGTCGGTCGCATTGGCGGCAGGCCCGGGTGCGACGCTGCTCCATGCCGCGCTGGCCGCCTCGCTGGCGCAGATAGGTATCGGTCTGGACCGGGTGGCGGCGGACGCGCCGGCCGACCTGCGGCTGATCGACGCGGTCGCGCCCTATGACAGCGCGCGCTGGTATCTCGCCACCGCCTGCGTCGCCTGTGGTGAGGGCGCGCGGCAGGCGCTGGAGGCGGCGCGGCTGGCCCCGACGCTGGCCGAACGGGCGCAGCGCATCGCGGAGGCGGACGCGGCGATGAGCGCCGATGGCGGCTTCATCCCGATCGCCCGGCCGCTGCGCTGGTCGCTGGTCGCCCGGCGGCTGAGCGCGTGGCAGCCCAATGCGCGGGCGTGGCACCCGTTGAACCGGCTGCGGCCCGACGCCATCTGATGCGCATGGACCAGACCGTTCCGCCCCCCATCCCACCCCTTGGCCTGTCGATGTCGCGCGATCCGCAGGCGATCCGTCGCCGTGTGGAGACGCTGGAACGACTGCTGGAGCGCAGCTTCACGGTGCCGGGCATCAACCGCCCGGTCGGGCTCGACTTCGTGCTGGGGCTGGTGCCCGTGGTCGGCGACCTCGCGGCGGCGGCGCTGGGCAGCTGGATCGTGTGGGAGGCGCGCAACCTCGGCATGTCGAAGTTTCAGCTGGCGCGGATGATGGGCAATGTCGGCTTCGACGCGGCGATCGGGCTGGTCCCGTTCGTCGGCGACGCGGCGGACTTCTTCTTCCGGTCGAACACGCGCAACCTGCGGATCATCCGCCGGCATCTCGACAAGCATCACCCCGGCACGGCGACGATCGTCGGCTGAGCCCTTAGCGCGCCCCGCGCCAGATCTTCACCGGGGCGCTGGCGGACAGTCCGCCCTGATGCGCGGGACAGGGCTGATAGCGGAAGCGGGTGTCGAGGCAGAGCCAGACCTCGTCCAGCCAGCCTTGCCGGTCCGCCGTGATCCGCATCATCTGCGGCGTCAGGCCAGGGTTGGCGCCCGCGATCGCGGCGGCCAGCGCGCCGGCGGTCAGCGGACGCCGCGACAGCGCCTCCATGTCCGGGTAGCGCAGCTTGCCGTACAGGGCGTTCGAGCGGGCGAAATACTGCGCCGGGCTGTATCCGGTCATGCAGGTGCCATGCTTGGCCCATTCGTGCTGCATGAGCTGCGCGGACGGGGTGGCGCACATGTGCGGGCGGACGACGCGTGCGGGCAGGATGCCGGTGGAGCGGCAATATTGCGGCCATTCCTTGTCCCGCCCATCCGGCCACAGGCCGTGGAGCGTGAAGCCGAAGCGATTGCCCTGGTCGCACTGGAAGCCGGAGGGCGGACGCGAATCCGCGCCCGCGCGGCAGAATTGCGGGGACCAGCTGATCGCCAGCGTATAGCTGCCGATCGGCACGACGCGGCGTGGCTGGCGCGCGCTGGGCAAGTCGGCATGGACCGGCTCGATCCGGTCGGGCACCGCACAGCTATAGGCCTGCGCACCGGCCGCGCCGGGCAGGGTCAGCGCCAGGACGGCAAGGGCGATGCGGCGCATCAGGCGTCCTCCTCCCAATCGTCATGTTCGACGGCGAACCATTCGGCGGCGTTGGGGCGAAACAGCAGCACCGCGCCGACCACCGTCAGCACCACCTGCACCAGATTGACCACCCCGACGACGCCCGGCGCGATCTGGCCGTTGGCAACCTGATAGACGAGCGAGGCGGCACCCAGCGCGGTGAGGATCACCAGCAGGATCCGCGCGATAGCGCTGCCGCGCCGCGTCGTCAGCAGGATCAAGAGCAGGAACGCACCGACGATGAAGGCGGTGACGCCGATCGCCAGCCCCGCGCCATAGACCTCCATCAGCGGCTGCCACGTCAGCGCGGTGCCGACCAACAGTAGCAGCGTCGCGAGCAGATAGACCCGCTCCGCCTGAATGACCGACCGTGGACGCAACGCCTGTTCCCCTTCGAAGATCGGACCCGTCCTACCGCGTCGCGCCGCCCGGACGCAATCAGGCGGGCTCGAAATCCAGACCGATATCGACGGCGGGCGCGGACTGGGTCAGTCGGCCGACGCTGACATAGGTGACGCCCGTCGCCGCGATCGCGCCGATCGTGTCGAGCCGGACCCCGCCGGACGCCTCGGTCGGCACGCGGCCGGCGACGATCGCCACCGCCTCCGCCAGCAGGTCGGGGCCCATATTGTCGAGCAGCAGATGCGTCGCGCCGGCGCCGATCGCGGCTTCGATCTGGTCGATCCGGTCGACCTCCACGATGATCCGCGCGATGCCCGCCGCCACCGCGCGCTCGACGGCGGGGGCGATGCCGCCGGCGACGGCGACGTGATTGTCCTTGATCATCGCCGCATCCCACAGGCCCATGCGGTGGTTGCAGGCGCCGCCCATCCGGGTCGCGTATTTCTCAAGGACGCGCAGGCCCGGGATCGTCTTGCGCGTGTCGAGCAGCCGCGCCCCCGTATCCGCCATCGCGTCGACATAGGCGGCGGTCATCGTCGCGATGCCCGCGAGATGCTGGACGGTGTTGAGCGCGGAGCGTTCGGCGGTCAGCATCGCGCGCGCATTGCCCGACAGGCGCAGCAGCACCGTACCCGCAGGCACCCGGTCGCCGTCATAGACGTCGCGCGTCATCTCGACCGCCGGGTCGAGCGCGCGGAAGAACGCCTCTGCCAGCCGCATCCCGGCGACCGCGATCGGCTCCCGCGCCATCATCACGCCGGTAAAGCGCGCATCGGCGGGGATGACGGCGGCGGAGGTCACGTCCCCCACCGGCCCAAGATCCTCGGCCAGCGTGGCGGTGACGAAGCCGTCGACATCGAAATCGGGGGGAAGCTGCACGGCGGGAAGGCTCCGCGAATGTTGAGACTGTTGAGGGTTGCGGAGGCTAGCGACCGAGGGCCGTCAGTCCCCCGTCACCTTCGCCGGGCCCAGATCGCCCTGCCCCACCGTGCCGCTGGCCATCGCCAGCATGGCGTCGAGGCTCTTCTTCGCGCGCAGGCGCAGCCCCTCTTCCATCTCGATACGCGGCGAGAGGTCGCGCAGCGCGACGTACAGCTTCTCCATCGTATTGAGCGCCATGTACGGGCAGATGTTGCAGTTGCAGTTGCCGTCCGCCCCCGGCGCGCCGATGAAGCGCTTGCCCGGCATCGCCTTTTCCATCTGGTGGATGATGTGCGGCTCGGTCGCGACGATCAGCGTGTCGCCCGGCATTGCCGCGGCATATTCCAGGATGCCGCGCGTCGAGCCGACATAATCGGCATGATCCAGGATCACCGCCGGACATTCCGGGTGCGCGGCGATCGGCGCGGCGGGATGCTGCGCCTTCAGCTTCAGCAGCTCCGTTTCGGAAAACGCCTCGTGGACGATGCACACGCCCGGCCACAGCAGCAGGTCGCGGCCCGTCTTGCGCGCCAGATAGCCGCCCAGATTGCGGTCGGGGCCGAAGATGATCTTCTGTTCCGGCGGGATCTTCGCGAGGATCGTCTCGGCGGAAGAGGACGTCACGATCACGTCCGACAGCGCCTTCACCTCGGCGGAGCAGTTGATGTAGGTCAGCGCGATATGATCCGGGTGCGCGGCGCGGAAGGCGGCGAACTGTTCGGGCGGGCAGCTGTCCTCCAGCGAACAGCCGGCGTCCATGTCGGGCAGCACGACGATCTTCTGCGGCGACAGGATCTTCGCGGTCTCCGCCATGAAGCGGACGCCGCAAAAGGCGATCACGTCCGCCTCCGTCGCCTGCGCCTTGCGCGACAGGTCCAGGCTGTCGCCGACGAAATCGGCCAGATCCTGCAATTCCGGCTTCTGATAGTAATGCGCCAGGATCACGGCGTTCCGCTCCCGCCGGAGACGGTCGATCTCGTCGCGCAGATCGGTGCCGGTGGGCAGGCCCGAGCGGATGGTCCCCGGTTCGAAAGTCATGGTCGCAAATTCTCCCGTCGCGACGCGACATAGGGACTTGGCGGCTGTTTGTCAGCGGCGGTTGGACAGCACCTCTTCGATCGAGCGGGACACGTCCCATTTCTCGTCATTGGCGACGGGCTCGTCGGCGAAGCGGACGGCGATGTGCGCGTCCACCCCCGCCGCGCGCAGCGGCAGGCCGAAGTTGTTCTCCACCGCGCGCCGCGTCGCATCGCGGGCCAAGCGTAGCGCCATCGGCTCGCGCGCCTGCCTCAGCAGCTCCGCCTGGCCGGCGGCGCGGTTCGCCGCGTCGAGGCGCTTTTCCGCGTCGGTGAAGGTCGCGAGCACCCCGCCAGAGCCGTATTCGCGCACCGCCGCCAGATCGACCTGCGGCCCGTCCACCTCCACCGGCGGCAGGCGGACGGACAGCGTACGCGTCTCAGGGTTCCACGCCACGTCGCGCGCGGTCAGCTTGCCCAGATCGACCTCATACCGGACGGTGCCCGGCATGATGAGCGTCTTCTGCGTCGAAAAGCCCAGTTGCGACTGGCTGGAGGTGACGACCGCGACATAGCGCGCGGCGAAGGCGGACAGCCGGTTCTGTTCGCGCAGACCCTGCAGGCTGGATGCGGCGATGGTGGTGGGATCGGGCGCCAGCCGCTCCTCGACATAGCGCTGCACCCCCCACAGGCCGAGCAGCAGCGCGAGCACGAGGAAGATGATGACGCCCGCCGCGCGGATCAGGAAGGTGCCGGTGCCGCCGGACCGGGCGGGCGCGGCGACCGGGGCGGACGGCGTCGCGGGGGCGATGGGTGTCGAAGGTTCGGTCATGCCGCGATCCGTCCCGTCGTCCGCCATGTCTCGCCATCCTCCTCCACCAGCCCGCGCGCGCGCAGATCGTACAGATGCGCCAGAACGGAGCGCCCCGCCGCCCCCGCCAGACGCGGGTCGAGGCCGACATACATGCGCGCGACCATCGCCGGCACGTCCTGCGCGCTCCCGGTCAGTAGGCGCAAGATCTGCCCCTCGCGCTGGCGGCGGTGGCCCAGCATCCCGCGAACCAGTCGCTGCGGATTTTCCACCGCCTCGCCATGGCCCGGATAATAGACGCGATCGGTACGGCCGAGCAGCCGGTCGAGGCTGGCCATATAGGCCCCCATGTCGCCATCGGGCGGGGAGACGACGCTGGTCGCCCAGCCCATCACATGGTCGCCCGAAAACAGCGCGCCGCTGTCGTCCAGCGCATAACAGAGGTGGTTCGCGGTATGGCCGGGCGTCGCGATCGCGGTCAGCGACCAGCCCTCGCCCGCCACCGTATCGCCGTCCGCCAGGATGCGATCGGGCGCATAGTCGCGGTCGAATGCGGCGTCGGCTCGCGCGCCGTGATCGTCGGGCGCATGCGGTGCGCCGCCCATCACCGGCGCGCCCGTCGCGGCGACGAGCGGGCGGCTGGCGGGGCTGTGATCGCGGTGGTGATGCGTCAGCAGGATCGCGCGGACCGGCCGGCCGGCGATCGCGGCGGTCAGCGCGGCGAGGTGCGCCGGATCGTCCGGGCCCGGATCGATGACGGCGAGATCGGTGGTGCCGACCAGATAGGATTGCGTACCCGTGAAGGTGTAGGCGGAGGCGTTGGGGGCGAGCACGCGGATAACGCGCGGCTCCAGCTCGATCGGAACGCCGGTGGGGGTTTCGGGCATGGCCATGGAAATGGCGGGTCGGGGGGCCGCTGGCAAGCCCGCCCCCCTTCCCGCCCTAGTCCCCGCCCTGCTCCCCGCTCAGTCGGCCATGCTCTCGCGCAGTTCCCTCGCCGCATCGTCCAGCCCCGCCAGCGCGTCGCGGCGCTGCTGGTCGGTCAGGTTCCGGTTGCTTTCGATCGAGCGGCGGGCGGTGGCGATGCTCGCCAGACCCTGCGACAGGCCGGCACGTCGCGAATAGGCGGCGTTGCGTTCCGCCATCGCCGCCTGCCGCTCCGCCATCGCGGCCTGCTGCTCCGCCATCCGCGCCTGCTGCTCGGCGAAGCGGCCCTGCGTATCCGCCTCGGCCAGCGCGCGGCGCGCCTGAGCCTGCGCCGTCGCGGCGGCGGCCTCGATCCGGTTGCGGCAGACGACCATCTCGCGGCGACCGTCGCTGTCGCGGCGGACCACGCTGGGGCCCGCGAGCGGCTGGCAATCGCCATTGGTCACGACGATCGACTGGCCGTCGCGCACCGTCACGGTCGTGGTGGCGTTCGCGGGCTGGGCGGGCCGGGCCGGCTGCGGCGGCACCGGCGGCATCTTCGGCAGCGGATGTTCGGCGAGATAGCGGGCGGCGGCGGCGCCCTCATAGACGCTGGACGTGTCGGCACCCTTGACGACAACGCGCAGCGACCGTGGCTTTTCCGGGGCCGCCAGAGCGGCGGGCGGCGCGGGCTCCGTCGGCGTGGCGGGCACGGCCGGCGGCTGCGGCGCGGCGAGGCGGACGCCGGTCGCGTCCTCCACCTTCGCGGTCATCGCGGCGGCGGCCTCCGTGCCGGAGGCGGTGGTGACGAGCCCGGTCGCGACCAGCGCGACGACGGCGGCGGCGCCGGTGGCCAGCCGCGTGCGCGACAGGCGGGTGATGGACAACATGCGCAATCTCCCCTTCAGGTCGGAAATGGTGTGGAGGTGGCAGGTCGCGGCGACTGCGCCGCCATGCGCGGCCTTCACGATCGCGCAGGCATAGATGTGGCGGTCGGCACGGCTGCGGCCAGCCAGGACGCGCGCGTCGTTGGCCAGTTCCTGATCGGCGCGAAAGGCGCGAAAGGCGCGCCAGGCCAGCGGGTTGAACCAGTGGACCGCCAGCACCGCCAGCGCCACCCAGTTGGCGAACAGGTCGCCGCGCGCGTGGTGGCCAAGCTCGTGCGCCAGCGCCAGTTCGCGCTCGTCGGCGTCATAGCGGTCGGCGAAATCGTCCGGGAAGGCGACGAAGCGGCGGCCGATCCCGGCGACGGCAAGCCCGAAGGCGAGCGGCCCGGCGGCCGCCGGCGTCTCCACCACGCGCACCCCGTCCACCTCGTCCACCGTCCGCGCGGCCTGCAACAGCCCCCGGCAGAAGCGGCGGTGCCGCCAGAAATGATAGAGGAAGAAGGCGCCCGCCCCCGCCGCCCACAGGCCAAGAACGATCAGGCCCCAGGGGATAGCCATCGCGACGGGCGCGGCGACGGCGAGCGGGGCGGTCGTTACGGCGGGCTCGGCGGCCGGGGCGATGGCGGGGACGATCAGCGTCGTCGCGACCTCTCCGGCGCGGCTGATCGGCATCGCCGCCTGCTCGCGCCAGGCGGCGGGCAGCGGCGGCAGCGCGAGGCGCAGCACCGGCAGTGCCCAGAGCGCATAGGCGACCTGCGGCCCGAACACCCGCCGCACCGGCGCGCGCGCCACCAGCACCAGCGCCATCAGCAATGCCGAGGCGACCAGCGCCTCCACCAGCCAGCCGGTCATGCCTTCAGCTCCTTCAGCAGTGCCTCGATCTCCGCGATGTCGCGCGCGGTCAGCTCGTCCCGCTCGGCCAGATGCGCGACCAGCGGGGTCAGGCGGCCGCCGAACAGCCGGTCGATCAGCCGCCGGCTTTCGCCCGAGACATAATCCTCGCGCGCGACGAGCGGGCGATAGAGATAACGCCGGCCATCTTCCTCATGCGCGATCGCCGCCTTGGCGAGCAGCCGCCCCAGCAGCGTCTTGACGGTGTTGCCGCTCCAGCCGCGCGCGGGGTCGACCCGCTCCGCCACGTCCTGCGCGGTGAGCGGGGATTCGTCCCACAGCACCTCCATGACGACATGTTCGGCATCGCTGATACGTTCGGCCACGACTCGGCTCTCCCTGATCGACTACGCATGTAATCACATTGACTACGCGCGTAGTCAATGGCCGGGAGCCGGCCGCGTGGTTCAGCCCGCCAGCGTCTTTTCCACGGTGCGCCACAGCGCCGCGATCGCCTGCGCGCCGGCGGAGCGGGGGGCGTAGGCGGCGACGGGCGCGCGGCGTTCCGTCATCGCCTCGATCGTGCTGGCCATGGGAATGACCGGCCAGTCGGGATGCTCCTCCAGCGCGGCGCGGTGCAGCGCGCGGCGGCGGTCGACCATCGAGAAGACGGGGAGCAGCGGCACGTTCGGCCCCTTCTTCGCGGTCACATGCGCGCGCACCGTGTCATAGGCGCGGCGGGCGAGCGGCGAGGGGATCACGGGCACCACCACCAGATCGGCGGCGCGCAGGATCTGGTCGGACGTGTCGGTCAGGCCGGGCGGGCAATCGACGACGATGCGGTCATGGTCGCGCGCCAGGTCGTCGACCAGCTTCGCCAGCCGCTTCTTCTTGTCGAGATCGTGGAACAGCCGGTCGAGATCGCGCAGCGAGGCATCGGCGGGCAGCAGCGCCAGCCGCTCTACTGCGGTCTTGCGAACCAGCGTCGCGGGATCGACCGCCTTGGTGATCGCCGCCTGCGCCGCAGTGCGGCCTGGCCCGTCGGCGCCGAGCACGAAGCTGGCGGCGGCCTGCGCATCGAGATCCCACAGCAAGGTGCGACGCGCGGACAGGGTCGCGGCGGCGGCGGCCAGGTTGACCGCCAGCGTCGTCTTCCCCACCCCGCCCTTCAGACTGTAGACCGCGACCGTCGCCATCGCCCGGCTCCCCGTTAATCGGGATCAACCCTATCGCGCCGCCTTCTTCAGCGCCAGCCGCACGAGCGCATCGAGCGTCGCGCCCGTGCCAAGCTCATCCTCCGCCTTGCCGACCGCCGCCGCCGCCTCGGCCGGGCGGAAGCCGAGGTTCAGCAGCGCCGAAACGGCATCCGCCGATGCCCCGACGGGCAGCGCCTGCGCGGTCGCGGCGGGGCCGAGCGGCACGGCACCCACCTTGTCCTTCAATTCGCGCACGATGCGTTCGGCCAGTTTTGGGCCGACGCCGTTGGCGCGCGCGACCATCGCCTTGTCCTGCGCGCCGACCGCGCGGGCCAGCTCCGCCGGCTCCAGCGCGGACAGGATGGCGAGCGCCACGCGCGCGCCGACACCCTGCACGCCGGTGAGCAGCCGGAACCAGTCGCGCTCGCCCGCGCTGGCGAAGCCGACGAGGCGGATGAAATCCTCCCCCACCAGCATCTCGGTAAACAGCGTCGCCGCCTCGCCCACCGGGCCGATCGCGGCCAGCGTGCGTGACGAGGCGCCGACCAGATAGCCGACGCCGCCGACATCGATCACCGCATGGTCGATCCCGGTCGAATCGAGCCGCCCCTTCAGATGCGCGATCATATCGTCATGCTCCTGCCGTCACCCGCGCCCGCCGCGCCATGCCCGCCGCGCTGGCGAGATGGTGCGCATGGGTGATCGCCACCGCCAGTGCGTCCGCCGCGTCCGGCCCGGCCAGCTTCGCGCCGGGCAGCAGCACCGCCATCATCGCCTGAATCTGCCGCTTTTCCGCGCCGCCCGTGCCGACCACCGCCTTCTTCACGGTGGACGGATGATATTCGCCGATCGCCATCCCCGCCTGTGCCGCCGCCAGCAGCACGACGCCGCGCGCCTGCCCCAGCTTCAGCGTCGACTGCGCGTTGGTGTTGCCCAGCACCTCCTCCACCGCCGCGCTTTCGGGGCGCTCGGCGCGGATAACGTCGATCAGCGCGGCGTGCAGGTTCGTCAGCCGGCGCGGCAGCGGCATGGACGGATCGGTCTTGATCTGCCCGTTCGCGATATGCGTCAGCCGGTTGCCGTCCGCGCGGATCACCCCCCAGCCCGTCGTGCCGAGCCCGGGGTCGAGGCCGAGGATGATGGTCAAGCAAGCCCCTCCCCTTCAGGGGAGGGGTTGGGGTGGGGCGGCTCCACCGTCGCTGCCCACCGTTTCGGCCGGGCTCGGGCCGCCGCGAGGATGGTCGTCAACACGCCCTCCATGTTCTGCATCACATCGGCATTGCTGAAGCGAAAGATCGCAACACCCTCCCGGGCCATAGCCGAGTCTGACAGCCGGTCAGCCACCGGATCTTGCGTGATCCCGTCGATCTCGACGCCGAGCGCCACCGAGGCACAGAAAAAATCGAGGATACGGGACCGAATCACATACTGCCGGCGAAATTTTAAGCCGCCGAGGCGGGAGCCCGACAGATGCCGCCAGAGCCGGATCTCGGGTTCGGTCGGCGACCGGCGATTGTCGCGCGCGTAACCCTTCAACCGCTCGTTCACCGCGTCCCCCACCCCAACCCCTCCCCTGAAGGGGAGGGGCTTATCTCATCAACCCAGCTTCTCCATGATCTCGTCGGAGACCTCGTAATTGCCCCACACGGTCTGGACGTCGTCGTCGTCGTCCAGCACGTCGAGCAGCTTGAACAGCGTCGCCGCCTCGCCCTCGTTCACCGCGACCATCGTCTGCGGCCGCCAGGCGAGCTTGGCGCCCTCCGCCTCGCCCAGCACCGGCTCCAGCGCCTTGGCGACTTCGTGCAGGTCGCCCTGCGCGGTCCAGATCTCGTGCCCGTCCTCGGACGAGCTGACATCCTCCGCCCCCGCCTCCAGCGCGGCCTCGAACACCTTTTCGGCGTCGCCGGCGCTGGCGGGGTAGTTGATGAGGCCCATCCGGTCGAACCCGTGGCTGACCGAGCCGCTGGCGCCCAGATTGCCGCCATTCTTCGACACCGCCGTGCGCACGTTCGTCGCGGTGCGGTTGCGATTGTCGGTCAGCGCCTCGATGATGAGGCTGACGCCGCCGGGGCCGAACCCCTCGTAGCGGATTTCCTCGTAATTCTCCGCATCCCCGCGCGAGGCCTTGTCGATCGAGCGCTGGATATTGTCCTTCGGCATCGACTGCGCCTTGGCCGCGGCGATCGCGGCGCGCAGGCGCGGGTTCATGTCGGGATCGGGCAGGCCCATCTTGGCCGCCACGGTGATTTCGCGCGAAAGCTTCGAAAACATGCTGGAGCGCTTTTTGTCCTGCGCGCCCTTGCGATGCATGATGTTCTTGAACTTGGAATGGCCTGCCATGGTCCGCCTCTGAGAAACTGGCGGGCCTGTTACGCCCCGCCGCCCGATTGCGCCAGAGCATCAGGACGAGAGAGTGTGTCGGAATGCGAGAGCGCGTCGATCTTCGCCTCCAGCGCGGAAAGCCGCTCGATCACCACCACGTCCAGCTTGTGGTGCAGCCGCAGGATCTCGATCTCCGCCCGCAGGTTGGTTTCATAGTCCAGGCTGGCGGCCAGCCGATCCTTCGCCGCCTGGCGGTTCTGGCTCATCATGATGACCGGCGCCTGGATCGCCGCCAGCGTCGAGAGCATCAGGTTGAGGAAGATGTACGGGTACGGATCGAACGCCATCCCGAAATGCGCCAGCACGTCGGTGTTGAGCAGCATCCAGCCGAACAGAACGACCGTAAAGCCGATGATGAAGCCCCAGGACCCGCCGACCGCCGCCACCCGGTCGGCAAGGCGATCGCCGAAGCTGGCGCGCGCATCCGCCTCGTCCGCCGCGTCGCGCGACAGCGGCGTGCCCGATTCGATTCCCTGAAGAACGCGGCGTTCTTCCTCGTCCAGCGCATTGTCCGGCTTTCGCAGCAGCTTCTGCGACAGGTCGGCGAGGTTCGAGGCACGCAGGTTCATGGGCGATTCCCTTGGCCGGGCAGGCAGGATGCGGGCGGCGCTGTAGCGGCTGGGCGCAGGTCCACGCAATTCGCTTGCCCCCATGCCCCGCGATCGGCCAAACGCGCCCCATGACCGTTTCCGTGGACATGGGTCGCGATCCCAGCGGCGCGCCCGTCCCCATCGATCTTGAGGAACTGCTCGCGACCCGCCTGCTGGTGCAGGGCAATTCGGGGTCCGGCAAGTCGCATCTGCTGCGCCGGCTGCTCGAACGCTCGGCGGGGCAGGTGCAGCAGGTGGTGATCGACCCGGAGGGCGATTTCGTCACGCTGTCCGCCGCCTATGGCCATGTCGCGATCGAGGCGGCGGATTATTCCATCCCCGAGATCGAGCGGCTGGGCGCGCGCATCCGCGAACATCGCGCCTCCGTCGTCCTGTCGCTGGAGGGGCTGGAGGCGGAGGGGCAGATGCGCTGCGCCGCCGCGTTCCTGAACGCGCTGTTCGATGCCCCGCGAGAGCATTGGTATCCGGCGCTGGTCGTCGTCGACGAGGCGCAGCTGTTCGCCCCCGCCGGCGGCGGCGAGGTGGCCGAGGAGGTGCGCCGCGCCAGCCTGTCGGCGATGACCAACCTGATGTGCCGCGGCCGCAAGCGCGGGCTGGCGGGCGTGATCGCGACGCAGCGACTGGCGAAGCTGGCGAAGAACGTCGCGGCCGAGGCCTCCAACTTCCTGATGGGGCGCACCTTCCTCGATATCGACATGGCGCGCGCGGCCGACCTGCTCGGCATGGAGCGGCGGCAGGCCGAGGCGATCCGCGACCTGCCGCGCGGCGCCTTCATGGCGCTGGGCCCCGCCGTGTCGCGTCGCCCCCTCACCGTGCGAATCGGTGCGGTCGAGACCTCCGCGCGATCGGGCAGCCCGAAGCTGACGCCGCTGCCCGAAGCGAAGCCGATGGAACTGTCGGACCTGCTCGCCGAGCCGGAGGCGCCGACCCTGCCCTTCGCCTTCGAATCGCGCCCGCGCCGCGTGCCGAGCGACGAGCTGGCGGCCGAGATCGCGAATCCGTCGGCCGATATCACCACCCCCTTCGCCCCCGCCCCCGCGCTGCCCGACAAGGACGAGGCGGAGGTGGAGGCGATCTATGCCGATACGCTGCGCGACATCGTGGCGGATGCCGATGCGGCGCTGCGCCCGCCATCGGTGCTGTTCCAGGATTTCCAGGTGCGCTGCCGGATGGCGGGACTGCCCAAGCCCGCGCTCGACCTGCCCGCCTTCACGCGGCGCCTGTCCTGCGCGCGGGCGGGCATCTTCGACATCCACGCCCCCGAATGGGCGGACGCGCTGGCGCTGGCGGGGACGCTGCCCGACGATATGATGGGCGCCTTCCTGCTCGTCGCGCGGGCGGCGCGCGAGGGGCGGCCCTGCCCCGGCGACGCGGAACTGGCGCTGACCTATGGCACCAGCTCGCTCGGCCGGGTGCGGCGCCTGATCGGCTATATCGAGAGCCGCGACCTGTTCGTGCTGCGCACCGACCTGTCGGGCAAGCGGTCGATCACCATCCCGCGCCTGGGCTGGACGACGGCGGCGAGCGAGGCGGCCTAGCCCGCTACAGCAGCCACGCCGCGATGCCGCCGAGGGCGAGGCCGCCGTGCAGCATCCCGATCAGATCGAGCTGGGTGGCGAAGGGCTGCTTGCAGGTCTTGTGACAAACCGCCGGCGCGACCATAGCGCGCCGGGGCTTCCGCCGACGAGCGCGAGGGTGAGCAGCGTCGATTCCGCGATACGCCAGTCGCCGCGCCGCGCGGCCCGCTTGTCCAGCGCGAACGCCGCGATTGTCGCGGCATTCGCCACCCCCAGCACGACGATCGCGAGCGCGGCAATGGTGGGCCATGTCATAGCGGCACCCTATGATCGCGAAGGTTGTCGAAAGTCTACCGCTCCCTCCATCGCCGAGGCTTTCGGCCGGACAGTGTCGACAACCCCCGCGAATGCCGCGTCAGAGCATCCCGAGCGCTTGCATATAGGTTTCGAGGATCGCTTCCTCTTCCTGATATTCCTCACGCTTCTTCTTGCGGATCGACATGATCTTCTTGATCGCCTTGGGGTCGTAGCCGCGGCCCTTGGCCTCCGCGAACACGTCCTTGATGTCGTCGGCGATACCCTTCTTCTCTTCCTCAAGCCGCTCGGCGCGCTCGATCAGCAGCCGCAGCTCTTCCGCCGCGACCTGACCGCCGCCCATGCCCTCGCCCCGCTCGTCCATCGTCTCGAATCCTGTCAGTGACGCCGCACGATCGCCCGCCCGATCGGTCACGGGGGGCGGCGGCTGGTTGACCCTGTCGGGCTGCGGGCGGCGCTCTACTGGATCGCCCCGCGCCGCTCAAGGGCCCGGCCACGCGGATGCGATCAGGTGTGGCGTTCCGGCATCGGCGGCGGTAAGGGCGCGGGCGATCCCGACCATCGCTTTCGAAGGACGCGCCCGATGCGCCTCGCCATCGCTTCCGATCATGCCGCCGTGTCGCTGAAGGACGCGCTCGTCCCCTGGTTGCGGGAGGCGGGGCATGAGGTGCTCGACCTCGGCACGCACGGGTCGGGCAGCGTCGACTATCCCGATTACGGCTATGCCGTCGCCGAGGCGCTGGCCGACGGCCGGGCGGAGCGCGGCATCGCGCTTTGCGGATCGGGCATCGGCATCGCCATCGCCGCCAATCGTCACCCCGCCTGCCGCTGCGCGCTGGTGTCGGAGCCCCTTTCGGCGCGGCTGTCGCGTACCCATAACGACGCCAACGCCATCGCCCTCGGCGCCCGTCTGATCGGCGAGGAGATGGCGAAGGCCTGCATCACCGCCTTCCTGACCACGGAATTCGAGGGCGGCCGCCACCAGCATCGCGTAGACAAGCTCGCCAAGGAGTTCGCCGCATGAGCACCCAGCCCAATACCCTTTCCGACGTTCAGCCTGACGGCTTCTTCACCCGCGACCTGGCCGATGCCGATGCCGCCGTGTTCGCCGGCATCGCACAGGAACTGGAGCGCGAGCAGACGCAGATCGAGCTGATCGCGTCCGAGAACATCGTGTCGAAGGCGGTGCTGGAGGCGCAGGGTTCGGTCTTCACGAACAAATATGCGGAAGGGTATCCCGGCAAGCGCTATTACCAGGGTTGCCATCCGTCCGACGTGGTCGAGACGCTGGCGATCGAGCGCGCCAAGCAGATCTTCGGCTGCGGCTTCGCCAACGTCCAGCCGCATTCCGGCGCGCAGGCGAACGGCGCGGTGATGCTGGCGCTGGTCAAGCCGGGCGAGACGATCCTGGGCATGAGCCTGGACGCGGGCGGCCATCTGACGCACGGCGCGCGCGCGGCGATGAGCGGCAAGTGGTTCAACGCGGTCCAGTACGGCGTCGACCCCGTCACCCATCTGATCGATTACGACCAGGTCGAGGCGCTGGCGACCGAACATCAGCCCAAGCTCATCATCGCGGGCGGCAGCGCCTATCCGCGCGTGATCGACTTCGCCCGCTTCCGCGCGATCGCGGACAAGGTCGGCGCGTATTTCATGGTCGACATGGCGCACTTCGCCGGCATCGTCGCGGCGGGCCTGCACCCCACGCCCTTCGGTCATGCGCATGTCGTGACCACGACGACGCACAAGACGCTGCGCGGCCCACGCGGCGGCATGATCATGACCAATGACGAGGCGATCGCCAAGAAGATCAACTCTGCGGTGTTCCCCGGCCTGCAGGGCGGGCCGCTGATGCACGTCGTCGCGGCGAAGGCGGTCGCGTTCGGCGAGGCGCTGCGCCCCGACTACAAGAGCTACATCGCCGCCGTGGTGGAGAACGCCAAGGTGCTGGCCGCGACGCTGAAGGAGCGCGGGTCCGACGTGGTGTCGGGCGGCACCGACACGCATCTGGCGCTGATCGACCTCACCCCGCTGGGCATCACCGGCAAGGATGCCGACGAGGCGCTGGAGCGCGCGGGCATCACCTGCAACAAGAACGGCATCCCCAACGATCCACTGCCGCCGGTCAAGACCAGCGGCATCCGCGTCGGCTCGCCCGCCGGCACGACGCGCGGCTTCGGCGTCGCCGAGTTCCGCGAGATCGGCCACATGGTCGCCGACGTGCTCGACGGCCTGCGCGCCAAGGGCGAGGCGGGGGACCCGGAGGTCGAGGCAAACGTTCGGACCCGCGTGCGGGCCCTGTGCGCGCGCTTCCCCATCTATCAAGGATAAGCCATGTCGTTCGATGAAAAGGCCCGCGAAGTGCAGAGCGAGATCAAGGCGACGCCCGGTCTCGGCAAGAAGATGGCCAAGTATGGCGCGATCGGCGCGGTGGTGGCGATCCCGGTGCCCTTCGTCGGCCCGGTGCTGGGCGCGATCGTGGGTGCCGGCATCGCCTATGCCAAGCGGAACGACTGAGGAGCGTCCATGCGCTGCCCGTTCTGCGGCCATGAAGACAGCCAGGTAAAGGACAGCCGCCCCACCGACGATGGGGCGGCGATTCGCCGGCGCCGCCAGTGCGAGGGCTGCGCCGCGCGTTTCACCACCTTCGAACGCATCCAGCTGCGCGAATTGACCGTCGTGAAGAGCGACGCGTCGGGCAGCGTCAGCCGCCGCGAGCCGTTCGACCGCGACAAGCTGATGCGCTCCGTCTCGATCGCCGCGCGCAAGCGGCCGGTCGAGCCCGCCCGGATCGAGAAACTGGTCAGTGGCATCCAGCGCCGGCTGGAGACGACGGGCGAAAGCGAGGTCACCTCCGCCCGCATCGGCGAACTGGTGATGGAGGGGCTGAAGGGTCTAGATTCGGTCGCCTATATCCGCTTCGCCAGCGTCTATCGCGACTTCAGCGAGGCCCGCGATTTCGAGGCGTTCGCGGGGCAGGTGGAAGAGGTGGGCAAGGGGCGGGAGTAGCCCACGACCTTTCGCTCCGTTCGGCCCGAGCGACGTCGAGGGACAAGCACCGCCGCAATCGGTGGCTTTCCAGCGGCGTTAAGAGGCAATATCCAACCCCGTTCGTGCCGAGCGCAGTCGAGGCACATTAGCCCCGAGCACACCGCTGATGGCATTCTGGACATACATCCTTCGCTGCTCGGACGGGAGTTACTACACCGGCCATACCGACGATCTCGAACGTCGCGTCGCGCAGCACCAGTCAGGTGCGATCCCCGGCTATACCCGTGACCGCCGCCCAGTGACGCTGGCCTGGTCGCAGGACTTCCCGAGCCGCATCGAAGCGCTCGAAGCCGAGATGCGCATCAAACCGTGGTCGCGCGCCAAGAAGGAAGCGCTGATCGCCAAAGACTGGCAGCGGCTCAAGATCGCGGCCATGCCGCCCTCGGAACGGCACGCCCGCATCGCGGCGGCGTCGAATGCCCCTCGACTTCGCTCGGGACGAACGGAAGAAGGGGGCATGACCGTGACCCCTACCACCCCCACCCCGCCCCCCGCCATCATCCTCGTCCGCCCGCAGCTGGGCGAGAATATCGGCAAGGCCGCGCGCGCCATGCTGAATTTCGGCCTGACCGAGATGCGCCTCGTCGCGCCGCGCGACGGCTGGCCCAACCCGGCCGCCGGCCCGGCCGCGTCGGGGGCCGACATCGTCCTCGAACGCGCGCAGGTGTTCGACAGCGTCGCCGACGCGGTGGCGGACTGCGCGCATGTCTATGCCACCACCGTCCGCAAGCGCGGCGTCACCAAGCCCGTGGTCGCGCCCGATGAGGCTGCGCGCGCCATCCATGCCGGGCCGGGGCGCAGCGCGATCCTGTTTGGGCCGGAGCGGTCGGGGCTGGAGACGGACGATGTCGCGGTCGCCCGCACGATCATCACCGTACCGATCAATCCCGAATTCGGCAGCCTCAACCTGGCGCAAGCGGTGATCCTGGTCGCCTATGAATGGTCGCGCGGCATGGCGCTGGCGCAGCCGCCGGAAACGGACCTGCCGCCGCCCGCCGCGCAGGGGGAGCTGGACGGGATGATCGCGCAGCTGGACGACATGCTGGTCCGCGCCAACTTCTTCTTCCCGCCCGATCGCACCCCCGCGACCCGGCGAACGCTGCGCACGCTGCTGACGAAACCCGGCTGGTCGACGCAGGAGGTGCGCACGATGCGCGGCGTCCTGTCCGCGCTGGACGGGGCGAAGGCGCGGCGCAGCGAATAAAGGTCAGCGGGTGCGGTCGAACGCCGCCAGTTCGTACGCGATCGACGCTTCGACCAGTTGCTCCCAAAGGTCGGCGATCACCGCGCCCGGCAGGCCCGCCGCCTCCGCCGCGGCGCGGGCGTTGGCGATCACCGCCGCCTTCCGCGCCTCGTCCCGCACCGCGCCGCGATCGGGCTTTATCCGCGCGGCGGCGTCCATATAGCCGAAGCGGCGGACGAGCAGCGCGACCAGCTCCCGGTCGGTCTGGTCGACGCCGGCGCGGACGTCGGTCATCGTGGTGCAGGCGGCAGGATCGAGGATCGGCATGGCCCCGCCATAACGGCCCCGGCGCGCCCGGCAAGTCGCCGCCGATGCTGGGGAAGTCCGTCGACGAGCCGCCGCCGCGCCTTGCGCCGTCCGTCCTCTTGTCTTACAAAATCGCCAGCGGAGGAGGATGCGAGTGCGGCACGGCTGGAGGCACGCGGCGTGAGCGGCGGGGCCTATATCGCCATCGACTGGGGAACGACGAACCGCCGCGCCTGGCTGATGGCGGCGGACGGGTCGGCGCTGGACACGATGCGCGACGATCGCGGCGCGCTCTCCATTCCCCCCGGCGGCTGGCCCGCCGCGCTGGCGGAGATCCGCGCACGCCATGGCGACCTGCCCGCGATCGCCGCCGGCATGGTCGGCTCGACGCGCGGCTGGCGCGAGGCGCCCTATGTCCCCGCCCCCGCCGATGCGCGCGCGCTGGCCGAGGCGGCGCTCGTCCTGCCCGAAGACCGGCTGACGATCGTCCCCGGCGTGTCATGCGCGGCGGCTATGCGCGCCGACGTGATGCGCGGCGAAGAGGTTCAGGTGCTGGGTGCCGTGCTGGCGGGGATGGCCCCGGCCGACGCGCTGTTCGCGCAGCCGGGCACGCACAACAAATGGGTCCGCACCACCGGCGGCCGCATCACCGAAATCGCCACCGCGATGACGGGGGAGCTGTTCGCGCTGGTCCGCGATCATGGCATCCTGTCGGGAATGCTGGACGGGCCGGTGGCGGATGGCCCCGCCTTTCGCGACGGCGTCGCGCGCGGGGCGGGAGCGACCGACCTGACGGTCGCGCTGTTCGGCGTGCGCGCGGCGGTGCTGCTGGGGCGCCTCGCCCCCGATGACGCCGCCGCCTATGCCAGCGGGCTGCTGATCGGCGCCGATGTCGGCGCGCAGGACGTGGCGGGGGAAACCGTCCACCTGCTGGCCGGCGGCGCGCTGGCGGACCTGTATGCCGCCGCGATCACCGCGCGCGGCGGGGCGGTCGCCGCCGTCGACAGCCATGCCGCCTTCCTCGCCGGCATCCATGCCATCCGGGAGCTTCTGCCGTGACCGACACCCTCGCGCGTTTCGACGCGTCCTTTTCCGCCTGCCCGCTCGTGGCGATCCTGCGCGGCCTGACCCCGGCGGAGGCGGAGCCGGTGGGCGACGCGCTGGTCGATGCGGGCTTCACGCTGATCGAGGTGCCGCTGAACTCGCCCGACCCCTATGACAGCATCGCGCGGCTGGTCGCGCATGTCGGCGACCGGGCGATGATCGGCGCGGGCACGGTGCTGACGACCGATCAGGTGGCGCGGGTGCAGGCGGCGGGCGGCACGCTGATCGTCTCCCCCAATACCGATACCGCCGTGATCGCGGCGAGCGCGGCGGCTGGCATGGTGTCGCTGCCCGGCTATTATACCGCGAGCGAGGGGTTCGCCGCGCTGGGCGCGGGCGCCCATGCGCTCAAGCTGTTTCCGGCCGACGGCGCGCCGCCGGCCCTGTTGAAAGCGCAGCGCGCAGTGCTGCCCAAGGAGGTCAAGGTGTTGGCAGTCGGCGGTATCACGCCTGAAAATCTCGGTATCTGGCGCGATGCCGGGGCGGACGGGTTTGGCCTGGGATCGAATCTCTATCGACCCGGCAAGGCGGCCGCCGATGTCGCGCGCGACGCGGCGGCCTTCGTCGCGGCGGTGCGGGCATGAGCGGTCCGATCCGCCTCGCGGTGATCGGCATGGGCAAGATCGCCTATGACCAGCATCTGCCCGCGATTGCCGCCAACCCCGATTTCGATCTGGTCGCGACGGTCAGCCGCAACGGCGATCCGGTCGGCGACCTGCCCTTCTTCCCCAATATCGACGCGCTGATCGCCAGCGGCCCCGCGATCGACGCGGTCGCGCTCTGCACGCCGCCGCAGGTCCGCCGCCCGATCGCCGCGACCGCGCTGGCGCAGGGCTGGCACGTGTTCATGGAAAAGCCGCCCGGCGCGACGCTGGCCGAGGTCGTGACGCTGGAAAACGCCGCCGCCGCATCGGGCGCCAGCCTGTTCGCCAGCTGGCATTCGCGCTGCGCGCTGGGCGTCGAGCCTGCCCGCGCCTGGCTGGCGGAACGGACGATTCACAAGGTCGTCGTGACGTGGCGCGAGGATGTGCGCCGCTGGCATCCGGGGCAGGCGTGGATCTGGGACGCGGGCGGGTTCGGCGTGTTCGATCCGGGAATCAACGCGCTGTCGATCGTCACGCGCATCCTGCCGCATCCCTTCTTCCTCGAAACGGCGGAGCTGGACCTGCCGTCGAACCGCCAGGCCCCGATCGCCGCGCGGCTGGCGTTCCGCGACATCACGGGCGTGCCCATCAGCGCCGATTTCGACTGGCGCCAGACCGGCCAGCAATATTGGGATATCGCGGTCGAGACCGATCAGGGCACGCTCTACCTCGCCGATGGCGGCGCGACGCTGCGCCTGCCCGATGGCAGCGTCCCGACCCAGGCGGAGGGGCTGCACGGTGAATATCCCGGCCTCTATGCCCGGTTCGCGGAGATCGTGAAGGCGGGGATCAGCGACGTCGACGTCGCGCCGCTCCGCCATGTCGCAGACGCCTTCATGCGCGGCCACCGCACCATCGTCGAGGCGTTCGAGGAATGAGCGCCGGCGCCGCCCTCCCCCCGGTTTCGGTCGATCCCGCCGGGGCAAAGCGGCGCCCGGCCCATATGCAGCTGGCCCGGGAACTGGGCATCGCCATCGTGACGGAGGCGTTGCCCCCGGGGTCCATCCTGCCCGGCGAGCACGAGATCGCCGAACAACGCGGCATCTCCCGCAGCGTCGTGCGCGAGGCGCTGCGGATGCTCGCCGCCAAGGGGCTGCTGCAAAGCAAGCCCAAGGCGGGCACGCGCATCCGCGACCGCGCGGACTGGAATCTCCTGGATCCAGATCTGCTCGCCTGGATGTTCGAGGGCGAACCGCCCGCCGGTTTCGTCCGCAGCCTGTACCAGCTGCGCCTGATCGTGGAGCCGGCCGCCGCCGAGCTTGCCGCCCTCACCCGCACGCCGCGCCAGCTGTCGCGCATGGGCCATGCGCTGGAGGAGATGGGCGCGCACGGCCTGTCGACGGCGATCGGGCAGGCCGCCGACCAGCGTTTCCATCATCTGGTGCTGGAGGCGACCGCGAACGAGCTGCTCATCAGCCTTGCCGGTACGATCGGCGCGGCGGTGCGCTGGACGACGCGGTACAAGGCGCGCAACAATCGCACGCCTCGCGACCCGATGGGCGAACATCGCCGCCTGTTCGACGCGATCGCGGAGGCAGACCCCGCGGCGGCGCGCGCCGCCACGATCGAACTCATCACGGAGGCGGAAAAGGATATCGCCGCCCTGCTGGGTGCGGGCGACGCACCGGCGGCCCGCCGCTAGTTCGATGCGGTTCCGGCGAAGCGATCCTTGTCGGACAAAAGCTGTGCGCCTATGTCGCGTGCCCGTACCATCGTCGTCCCGTGCGGAACGGCGCTCCTGATTCCCATCGAAGAAGAGGTTTTCACGATGATCGACGGCTCGATTCTGATCGGCGCGGAGTTCCGCCAGGCGGACGCGCGCTTCACCTCCGTCGATCCGGCGACCGGCGCGACGCTGACCCCGGATTTCTCCTCGGCCGACGCGGCCGCCGTGGCCGATGCGACCGCGCTGGCCGCCGCCGCCGCCCCCGCCTTCGCCGCGACCGACCTGGAAACGCGCGCCGCGTTGCTGGAGGGGATCGCCGACGCGATCGTCGCGATCGGTGACGATCTGATCGTGCGCGCGATGAGCGAATCGGGCCTGCCCCGGATGCGTCTGGAGGGCGAGCGCGGTCGCACCGTCGGCCAGCTGCGCCTGTTCGCCAGCTATGTCCGCCAGGGCGACTGGCTGGATGCGACGATCGATCCGGCGATGCCCGACCGCCAGCCGCTGCCCCGCCCCGACCTGCGCCGCGTCAACCTGCCGGTCGGGCCCGTCGCGGTGTTCGGCGCGTCGAACTTCCCGCTCGCCTTCTCGGTCGGTGGCGGTGACACCGCCGCGGCACTTGCCGCCGGCTGCCCGGTGATCGTGAAGGGCCATCCCGCGCATCCCGGCACCGGCGAACTGGTCGCGCGCGCGATCCGCAGCGCGGTCGATGCCGCCGGCCTGCCCGCCGGCGTCTTCTCGTACCTGCCGGGCGAGACGAACGCGCTGGGCGAGGCGCTGGTCGCCGATCCGCGCGTCAAGGCGGTCGGCTTCACCGGGTCGCGCGGGGGCGGCATGGCGCTGATGCGGATCGCCGCGAACCGCGAGGAACCGATCCCGGTCTATGCCGAGATGTCGAGCATCAATCCGGTCGTGCTGTTCCCCAACGCGCTGGCGGCGCGCGGCGCGGCGCTGGCGCCCGCCTTCATCCAGTCGCTGACGATGGGCGCCGGCCAGTTCTGCACCAATCCGGGTCTGCTGCTCGCCATCGCCTCGCCAGAGCTCGACGCGTTCGTCGAGGCGGCGGGCGCGGCGCTGACCGACAGCCAGCCCGCGACGATGCTGACGCCGGGCATCCATGCCAGCTTCGAAAAGGGCGTCGACGCGCTCGCGGGCCATAATGCGGTCACGCAGGTCGCGCGCGGCAAGGTGGGCGACGGCGTCAACCAGGCGGTCGGCGCGCTGTTCGTGACCGACGCCGACGCCTTCCTGGGTGATCGCGCGCTGAGCCACGAGGTCTTCGGCTCGTCGGCCGTCGTCGTGCGCTGCCGCGACATGCAGCAGGTGGCAGAGGTGGTGCGTGGGCTGGAAGGCCAGCTGACCGCCACCTTCCAGATGGACGAAGGCGACCATGACGCGGCGCGCGAGCTGCTGCCGGTGATGGCGGAGCGGGTCGGCCGCATCCTCGTCAACGGCTGGCCGACGGGCGTCGAGGTTGCCCATGCGATGGTGCATGGCGGCCCCTTCCCCGCGACCAGCGACGGGCGCAGCACCTCGGTCGGCACGGCGGCGATCTATCGCTTCCTGCGCCCGGTCTGCTTCCAGAACCTGCCCGACGACCTGCTGCCCCCGGCGATCGCGCAGTCCAATCCGTGGGGCGTGGCACGCCGGATCGACGGCGTGCGGGAGGGGTCCAAGGCATGAGTGAGACGATCAACAGCCTCGTCCAGTTCGAGGAAGGCGGCGCGCGCGGCGTCGCCGCGCTGTCCGCCGGCGGTGCGCGCCGGGTGATCGGCGCGACGACGACGCTCGCGCTGGCGGAGGCCGCACTGGCGGCGGACGAATCGCTGGCCGATCATGTCGGCGCGCGGCTGGGCGATACGATCGACCTTGGCGGCGTGCGCCTGCTGTCGCCGATCGACCATGCTGACGACGCCCACTGCGTCGTCACCGGCACCGGCCTGACGCATCTCGGTTCCGCCGAGGGGCGCGACAAGATGCACCGCGCGGCGGCGGAGAACCCGCAGCCGACCGATTCGATGAAGATGTTCCTGATGGGCGTCGATGGCGGCAAGCCGTCCGACGGCCAGCCGGGCGTCCAGCCGGAATGGTTCTACAAGGGCGACGGCGCGATCCTGGTCGCGCCGGGCGAGCCGCTGACGATGCCCGCCTTCGCGCTGGACGGCGGCGAGGAGCCGGAGATCGCCGGCATCTACCTGATCGCGGCGGACGGTACGCCGGTGCGCATCGGCTATGCGCTGGGCAACGAGTTCAGCGATCACGTGACCGAGCGCGGCAATTATCTGTGGCTCGCGCACAGCAAGCTGCGTCCCGCCGCGCTGGGCCCCGAACTGCTGCTCGGCGAGCTGCCGCAGGATATTCGCGGCACCAGCCGCATCCTGCGCGACGGCGAGACGCTGTGGGAGAAGCCGTTCGTATCGGGCGAGGCGAACATGTCGCACTCGCTGGCGAACCTTGAGCATCACCACTTCAAATATGCCGGTTTCCGGCGCCCGGGCGATCTGCACGTCCATTTCTTCGGCACCGCGACGCTGTCGTTCAGCGACGGCATACAGACGCAGCCGGGGGACGTGTTCGAGGTTTCGGCCGCGCCCTTCACGCTGCCGGTGCGCAATCCGCTGGCCGTCGCGGCGGCGGATGTTCCCGTGGTGAAGACGATCTGAGCGACAAGCTCAATACAGTGTGATGAGGGCCGTCGGGGCGATCCCGGCGGCCCTTTTCATGTATCGGCGCTCAAGGCAGGGCGGCGATCTGGTCCATGTTGGCCCGGACATGCTCCGGCGTCACCAGATCGCGATCCAGCGTCTGCCCGAAGACATATTGATCGGTCACGACCACGGTGGTCCCGATGTCCGTAATTCCGAACAGCTGGCGCGCGAATGCGGTCGGCAGTCGCACACAACCGTGCGAAGCGGGAAAGCCCGGGTTCCGCCCGGCGTGCAGCGCGATCCCGTCCCAGGTCAGCCGCTGCATGAACGGCATCGGCGCGCTGTTGTAGAGGTTCGATTTGTGATCTTCCGACTTTTGCAGGATCGGATAGACGCCGGTCGGGGTGTCCTTGCCGTCCTTGCCCGTCGAAACGCTCGAGGCCGCGACCAGCATGTCGCCGCGATAGACGAAGGCCAGCTGTTGCGGGATGCTGACGACGATCGTGACCGGCTCCGCATTGCCCGGATCATCCCAGACGAAGGTGTTGGGCTTCAGCGTCTCAGCGGCCTGCTCCACCGAAGCAGCGATGTTGCTGGCACAGGCGGGGGCGCTCGCCATCGCAGCCATCGCCGCCATGACGAAAACGATCGGCTTCATATCCGTCGCTCCTTGTCAATCGGTTTGTTGTTCGGTTGAACGCATCACGACAGCGTTGGTGCCATACCGTCACACTCGCCGGACGGTGGCGAATGTCGGGTGAAGCGATGGAACGCACGGCAAAAACCGTGCCAGAATAGCAGAAACTTCATCAGTTTTCTGCTAGGACTCGCCAAGCGGGGCTTCATAACTTTCGGGCGATTGATGCAACACCATGATGACGCGCGCGGTCGGCGCGCCCTTTTGAAGAACAGTCTGATTCTGGCCGGTGCGGTCACCATTCCCGGCGCCGTTTCGAACGCGGCCACCCGTCGCTTGACCGCCGCGGATTATAGTCCCGCAGCGCGGCTGCCTGCCCAGCCGCAGCCCCTGTCGTCCCCCCGCGTCGTTCGCCCCGATCTGATGCGGCGGGCGCTGGCCGCGCTGAGCCGGCATGGCAGCGCGATCGCACAGCGGGACCGGATGGCGATCGTCGATTTCACCGTAGGCTCGTCGCAGCCCCGCTTTCACTTCGTCGATCTGGCGAGCGGGCGCAGCACGTCGCTGCTCGTCGCGCACGGCAGCGGATCGGACCCGGCGCATACGGGCTATCTGAAGCGGTTCTCCAACGACTTCGGCTCCAACGCCTCGTCGGAGGGTGCGTTCGTCACGGGCGATTACTATGTCGGCAAGCATGGCAAGTCGCAGCGTCTGATCGGACTCGATCCGACGAACAACAACGCGCTGGGGCGCGCGATCGTCGTCCATGCGGCGTGGTACGCCAACCCCGACATGCTGCGCACGCACGGAATGCTCGGTCGCAGCCAGGGCTGCTTCGCGGTCGGCGACCAGGATCTGGAGCAGGTGTTCGCTCGGCTCGGGCCGGGCCGGATGATCTACGCCGACAAGGCCTGATTGCAGGCGACGACGCCGGCGGCCCGGTGGCGGCCGGCGTCCGACCGTCATTCCATCGTACGGGGATCGGGGCCCAGCCGGCCGGCGGGGTCGTCCATCGCATCGATCGCGGCGGTGTCGTCGTCCGACAGCGTCAGTCCGGTCGCGGCCAGATTGTCCGCCAGATGCGCCTCGCCCGACGCCTTCGGAATGACCGAGAGTCCCTTGGTCAGATGCCATGCGATCACGACCTGCGCGGCGCTACGGCCATGGGCCTTGGCGATACCGGCGATCGCGGGGTCTTCGAGCAGGCCCTTGCCCTGCCCGATCGGGCTCCAGCTTTGCGTCACGATACCGTGTTCTTCGTGATAGGCGCGCGCCTCGCGCTGCTGGAAGCGGGGATGAAGTTCGATCTGGTTCACCGCCGGGACGACGCCGGTTTCGGCGATCAGCCTGTCGATATGCTGGGGCAGGAAATTGGATACGCCGATCGAGCGTGTCTTGCCCGCCTTCCGCGCAGCGATCATCGCACGCCACGCCTCGACATAGTGATCGGCGGCGGGCAGCGGCCAGTGGATCAGGTAGAGGTCCACCGTCTCGACGCCCAATAGTGCCAAGCTTTCGTCGAGGGCGGCGGCGGCGTCCTGCTGACGATCATTCCACAGCTTGGTCGTAACCCACACGTCGGTGGCCTTGATCCCGTCACCGACGCCGCGTTCATTGCCATAGATGGCGGCGGTATCGATCAGGCGATAGCCGAGGTCGATGCCCTGCCGCACGATCGCGGCGGCCTGCGTATCGGGGATCTGCCATGTGCCCATGCCCAGCTGCGGCATGGTGCGTCCATCGTTCAGGGTAAGGTCTGTCATGCCGGGGCCAACCCCCGCGCGGGCCACGCGGTTCCGGTTGACCGGCCGGATCGCTTCGCCCAAGCGATGCGCCCATGTTCGAGAAGATCATCACGGCGCTGGCCGGCTTCACCATCTGGATCATATCCTCTGGCGGGTATCTGGGCATCACGCTGCTGATGGCGATCGAAAGCGCCTGCGTGCCGCTGCCGTCGGAGATCATCATGCCGTTCGCCGGCTATCTGGTGTCGACGGGCCGGTTCGACCTGTTCCTGGCGGCGACGGCGGGGGCGCTGGGCTGCAATCTGGGCTCGGTCGTCGCCTATGAGGTGGGCAAGCGCGGTGGCCGGCCGGTGGCGGAGAAATGGGGCCGCTATCTGCTGATCGGCGCGGACGAGCTGGACGCGGCGGACCGCTTCTTCGCGCGCTGGGGCAATATGGCGGTGCTGGTCGGGCGGCTGCTGCCGGTGATCCGCACGTTCATCGCCTTTCCGGCGGGGGTGGCGCGGATGCCGCTGATCCCGTTCCACCTCTATACGTTTCTGGGTTCCTGGCCCTTCTGCCTCGCGCTGGCGTGGATCGGGATGAAGCTGGGCGACCAGTGGAACAGCGATCCACGGCTGAAGGCGTTCTTCCACCAGGCGGATCTGGCGATCGGGCTGGTGCTGGTGGCGGCGGTGTCCTTCTACGTTTGGCACCGTATCCGGGGGATCAGGCGCAACCGGGCCTGACCGGCACGCTCCGCGACAGGAACACGATCAGCGCGAGAAGCGGCAGCGCGACGGCCAGATACGCCTCCAGCCCGTGCCACGGCGTCCAGCCCAGCCACTCGCTGGGAAAGGTGCGCAGGTCGCCCCGGCGGAAACGCAGGTCGAACACCGCGCTCCATAACGGCCAGCGATATTCGGGTGGAGCGAAGACCTCCGCCGCCGCGACCATTAGGTTGATCGCCATCGACAGCGCGAGCAGCCCCGCACCGGCCAGCCGCGTCGCGCCGCCCGCCTGCCAGACCGCCGCCAGCCCCAGCGCGGCGAGGCCGATCAGCGGGATGGCGTGGCGCGGCCCGGTCGCGTTGCCGCCGTCCCAGTAAAAATAGGCCGCGTTGACCAGCAGCACGACCGCGATCACCCCGGCCGCCATCAGCGCGAGCGGACGGGTGCGGGGGCGATCCGCGAACAACGACCAGCCGAGCGGCGACAGGATCAGCACCGGCGCCACCCACAGCAAGCCGCGCCGGTCGCCGATCAGTATCTCTCCCAATACCTTCGGTCGGGGCCAGCCGAGACCGAACAGCCCCTGATGCATCCCCTCGAACCCCTGCACCCCGGCATAGGCGATGCGGAACGGCGTGCCGAATGCGAACAGGTTATAGGCGAACAGCGGCAGCAGCGCGGCGACGCCGCCGATGGTGGCCGCGACCAGCAGGCGCGGCGCGGCGCGCAGTCGCCACGCCGCCCAGCCGGCAATGACCAGCCCGGCGAGCACCGCCTGATATTCGACGACCACCGCCCAACCGAGCGCGACGCCGCCCAGCGCGGCGATCGCGCGGGTGCGGGCGTTCCAGAACGCCCAGACCGCGACGACGAACAGCGCCGCCACCGCCGCATGGCCGGTGATCGTGGTCGACCAGCCCCAGACCGGACTGCCCAGGCCATAGGACAGCGCGGCGAACAGCCCCGCCCCCGCCCGGCCGGTCAGCGACAGCCCCAGATCGAACAGCAGGAGCGCCGCCAGCGCGGTCAGCAGTGCAGGGCCGCTCGCCACCGCCGCCCATTGGCGCAAGCGGAGGAACCGGCCGAGCGCCGGGTCGCCGAAGACATGGGGAACGGCGGCGGATCGTTCCCCCGTCGCCCAGGTCACCGCCGCGATGGCGGGCAACGCCATCAGCGTCATGCCCGGCGCCTTGTCGAGATAGGTGTGGCCGTCGAACTGCGCCTTGTCGATCGTCAGGGGCGCGAAGTCGTCGATGACCGCGTCGCCATCCTCGACGATGCTGATCGCCGCGAACAGGCGGGTCGCGTTGTTGGGGTTGAACTCCCAGGAGCCGAACCACGCCGCCGACAGCCAGACGAGGACGAACAGCAGGGCGGCGACGGTCCGGTGCGGCGACATGCCCGCCGGCATAGCCGCGCGCAACGGCCCCGCGAAGGGGCTCGCGCCTACATCCGCCAGTTGCCGCCCGCGATCAGCAGGATGGTGATCGTCGACACCATCAGGAAGCCGAGATAGATATAGCCGCCCAGCAGGGGCACGTCGGTCGCCTCGTCGCGCGCGACGTCCCCCTTGTTTTCCGCCTTCATCGCAGCAGCCTCTCCTGTTGTTTTCTGGGAACGTACGAGAAGCGGCAAGGAGCCGAAAGCGAAAAGCGGATAGGTGCGGAAGTCGCCGCTCGGCGCGTCCGCGTAGCGGGCACCGCGCATTTTCATATGACGGCGCCGCACGGGGAAGCTAATCGCGCGGGCGATGCCATGCCCCGCTTCCTCGCTTCCACCAAGCCAATGGGCCGGTGGCGCGTGACCGATCCGTCGCTGTCCGGCAGGCACGCGCGAGCCGGCGCGGGTAGCGGCATTGTCGCGATCGGACTGCTCCTCGCGCTGGTCGGTGCCGCCACCGCACTCGCGATCGCGATCGCGGGTATCGCCGAGCGCCACGCGAACGCATTGCCGGACCTGTCGCGCGGCCGACCGGCGGGCGATGCGGGGGCCGAACGACCGCTGCCGGTGATGGCATTCTACATGAACTGGGATGCCGCCTCTCGCGCGTCGCTGGTCGCGCACCTCGATGCCATCGCACAGGTCGTGCCGGGTGTCGCCACCGTGACGGGGCCGGATCATCGCTTCATCCATGAGGGCGATCCGGACCTGGCCGCGCTGCTCGCCGCAGCGCCGCACGCGCCCGCGCTGATCCCGATGGTGCAGAACGTCGCGGGGGATGGCGGGTGGGATTCGGCCGGCACGGCATCGCTGCTCGCCAGCCGCGCGGCGCGCATCCGGCTGGCGAATCAGGTGACGGCGATGGTCGCGGCCGATCATGGCGCGGGCGTCATGCTCGACATGGAAAGCCTGCCCGCCGCCGCGCACCCGGGGTATCGCGCATTGCTGGCGGACCTGCATGCCCGCTTCGCACGGCGCGGCTGGCAGTTGATGATCGCGGCGCCGGTGGGCGATCCCGACTGGGACCTGCGGACCTATGCGGCGCTGGTCGATCGGATCGTGCTGATGGCCTATGACGAACACTGGATGGGCGGCGAGCCCGGCGCCATCGCCAGCCAGCGCTGGTTCGCGGAGGTCGTGCCGGCGGCGGTCAAGGCGGTCGGCGCGGGGAAGGCGATCGTCGCGATCGGCAGCTACGCCTATGACTGGTCGGCGGGGCATACCGATCCGCTGACGGTGGAGGCGGCACGGACGCTGGCGCGGCAGGCCGGCACCGCGCCCACGCGCGACGCGGCCTCGGGCAATTCGCACTTCGCCTATCGCAAGGACGGGCGCGACCATCAGGTCTGGCTGCTCGATGCCACCACCGCCGCGCAGGAAATGCCGGTCATCCGGCAAAGCGGCGCGGCCGGCGTCGCGCTGTGGCGGCTGGGCAGCGAGGACGCGCAGGTCTGGCCCGTCCTGACCGGCGCGCGCCGGCCCTAGTCCATCCACTCCGTCTCCGCGCCGATCGGCATGCCGGGCGGCACCTTGGCGGCGGAGCGCGGGCGCTGCGCGAGCGCGGCGGTCAGGCGATCCTGATCGCGCAACAGCCGCGCGGTGGCGCTCGCCCATGGATCGCGGCGGCGGGACAGCCGGTCGGCGGCATCGACCAGCGCGGCATCGGCGATGGCGGCGACACCGGGGGCCGTGCCCGGCGCGCGCGACAGGGCGGCGAGGTCCATCAGCACCCGCGTCGCCACGCGCTGGCGGATCGCATCGCTCGCCGGATCGACGGTGGCGCGGAGCAGCGCGTCGATCACCTCCGCCGCGCCGGGCAGCGCGGGATCGGCAACACGCTGCACCTCCAGCCGGGCCAGACGCGATGGCGCCAGCAGCGCGTCCAGCGTGACCGCCGCATCGACCTCCGCCGCGACCAGTGGATCGAAGACGGGGCCGCCCGCCGTGTTCATCACCTCGATATCGAACTGCTCGTCGGAGGGGCCGCTGCGCCCCGCCGACAACAGCGGCAAAAGGCGCGGCGGCACCGCGATCGCATCGGGCGCCAGCGTCGCCATCACTGCGGTCAGCGCCGCGCGCTGGCGGGCGGCGGGGACGGGCGCCGATGCCTGATGTCCACCGCCGGCGACGGCATAGGCGAAGTCGACGCCGCCGATCAGCTTGGCCGCCGCCTCCACCTGATAGCGATGGAGCAGCCAGATCGGCACGAACTTGCGCCGCAGCGCCTCCGCCGCCTCGCCGGGACGGAGCGCGGCAGGCCCGAACTGCGCGATCGCGGCGCGGCGCACGGCCATCATCCGCGCAAGCTCCGCGACCGGATCGGCGCCGTCGTCCCACAGGCTGGCCCAGGGGTTCGCCGCATCCGCCGCGCGCGCATCGCCATCGCTGATGAAGCGCAGGCCCGACTGCCGCAGCGCCGCGGCCTTCGCCTCCGTCGCGGCGGGATCGCCATAGAGGCGGTCGATCGCCACCACGTCCCACGCCCCCATGCCGGTGCCATAGGCATCCGACAGGTCGGGCCGGCCGTCCTTCAACAGGATGCGCGGCGCGGGATAGTCCATCACCGAGGCGCGATCCTGCGTCGAGGCGGCGAAATTATGCTCCAGACCCAGTGCGTGGCCGACCTCGTGCGCGCCGAGCTGGCGGATGCGGGCAAGCGCGACGCGGACGGGATCGTTGGGCCCGCCGGTGCCGACCATGTTCGCGCCGACCAGCGCCTCGTAGATCAGCATGTCCTGCCGCACGCGCAGCGAGCCGAGCAGCACCGATCCGCGCACGATCTCCCCCGTCCGCGGATCGGCGATCACCTGGCCGTAGGACCAGCCACGCGTCGCCCGATTGACCCAGTTGACGACGTTGTAGCGCATGTCGAGCGGATCGACCCCGTCGGGCAGGATCTCCGCCCGGAAGGCGTCGATGAAGCCCGCCCGGTCGAACGCCTGCGCCCACCAGGCCACGCCTTCCTTCAGCGCGGTGCGGATCGGCTCCGGCGCGGCATTGTCGATGTAGAAGACGATCGGCTTCACCACCGTCGATCGCGCGGCGGCGGGGTTCGTCTTCACCAGGCGAAAACGGTTGGCGAGCGTGTAGACCACGTCCTGCCCCAGCGGCGCGGCGTAATCGACCGCCTGGACGCCGAACCCGCCGAAGCGGGGATCGAAGCGGATCGGCGTGAAGCCGGCGTCCGGCAGGCGGATCAGCGAATGATGGACGGTAAAGGCCATCGACCGCGCATCGGGGGCGATGCGGCCGACGATCGCGCCGGGCCGGTCGCTGATCCAGGTCTGCCGCGCCTCCAGCTCGATATTGTCGGGAAAGACGCGGGTGGCGGCGGGATCGGCGATGCTGGCGCCGGGATCGATGCGATAGTCGCCGCCCTCCCCCCGGCGCAGCGACGCGCCGATCTCCATCGTGTCACGCAGTAGGAAGGGCGACAGGTCGACCACCATCGACCCGTCCGGCCGGGTCGCGGCGATGTCGCCCGCCCAAGCGGTGGTCACGGGAAAGCTCTGTCGCGCGGCGCCCTGTTCGGCGGGGGAGCCGCCGGTCGCGCGGAAGCGGGGATTTTCGAACTCCGCCACGATCTTGCGGCCGATCCGGCGAAAGGCGAGGACCTGCGTATCGCCGAACGCGCCATGATCCAGCCCGATCGCGGACGATCCCATGCCCGTGCGCATCGACGCCACGTACAGGAACCGCGCCGCCACGCCGTCCGCGCCGGGCGGCGGCAGGACGATCAGGATACGGCCGCCGGCACGGTCGACATGGACGGGCAGCAGGCCGTCCAGCCGCTGCGTTCCCGCCAGCGGATCGGCGGGAGCGGCGGTGGTGGCCGTCCCCACAGGCGCGGCATGGGACTGCGGGGTGATCGCCGTCCCCAGCATGATCGCGGCCAGCGTCGCCCGCCTGTGCATGTCGCAGTCCCCCTTCGTCGTCGTCCCGTGATGGCACGATAGGGGGCAAAAGGGCCGGTTGGGAAGAGACTGTAAACCTTCACCCTTTACGCTCTTCTAACCGGATTTGGCGCAAGGGTGCCCGACCAGAGGCTTGGAGGCGCGGACCATGGCGATGACCGCACAGATTTACGGCGCGGACGACGATCGCGCAGCGGACCGCCAGCGCGTCGACCTGGACGGCACGCTGCGACACGAAGACGATCACCGCCCCGTCGACGTGATGATCGAGGATGTGTCCGCGACCGGCTTTCGCATGTCCTGCGCGGAGCGGCTGCCGGTCAATGCGGTGATCTGGATCGGCATCGCCGGCCTTGGCCGCCATCAGGCGCGGATCGTGCGCAGCGGCGGCGGCGAATATGGCTGCCGCTTCCTCACCCCCATCTCCGTCACGGGGCTGGTCGACCAGAGCCCGCAGACGATCGTCACCGGTCGCTTCAGCCAGCCGGGCATCGCCGCGCCCACGGCGCTGCCGGAAACGCCGCCGCTCGACGCCGGCGAGCAGCGGCTGCGCATGTATCGCGGACCGATCATCCTGGCCGGACTGATCCTGCCCTGGATCGCGATCGCGGCCGCCGCGGTCGCGCTGTTATGAGCCGGCGGCGGCGTGCCGGATCAGTAGAGCCAGCTGTCCCACTGCGCCGCCATGCGCCAGTCCTTGCCGCTACGCTCCAGCGCATAGGTGGTGCCCCAGTGATCGATCATCACGGTGACGAAGGCGGTCTGGCGATCATGGACGATGCGCGACAGCACGGCCGTGCGTTCGCACCCGCGCAGCCGGTTGAGCAGCCACCAGCGGACCGCCATGCGCGGCGGCGCCAGATCGTCGTCGAGCGCGAAGCCGGTCGATTGCCCCTCGACCGACAGCGCGCGCGCGCGCGCGTCGAGGCGCTGCTGCTCCTCGCGGGGCAACGGCTCGGCATCGTCGTCCGGTTCCTGGATGCGCAGCTTGTCGCGATCGGTCGCGTCGTTGAACAGTTCGCGGCCGGTCACGCGCGGCTCGACGGTCAGCGGCCGGGGCTCGCGCCACTCATGCTCGTCCGGCTCGCTGTTCAGCCGCATCGTGCGGAAGATCGCCAGCGGCTCGCCGCGCGGGCGGCTGTCCACGCACAATGGGGGCGCATCCGGTGATCGGCCGGACGCCAGCAGGTTCAACGTGGCGCGTACGATCGCGGCGTCGTCCCCCGCCGGCAAGGTGCCGCACCCTGCAAGCAGCAGGGCCGCGGCGGGCGCGATATAACAGAACCGTTGCCCCATCGATACATTCTGACCAAAAACGGGACGCATCCCGCTTCGAAACAGTCTAGACGGTCGCGTGGCGACCGAAAGTGCAGTAAGGCCTGTCAGCAGGAAACGGATCATGAATATTCCCCCAGCCCCCTTGCTAGCAACGCACGAGCGTCGATTCCAGTCCGTCGTAGTCGGTGGCCTGGTTACGGTGTTCGCGATTGTCGCGCTTGCGCCGCATACGGAGCGTGCGATTTTCGAGAACGGGCGGCTGCCGCTTGCTTTCGCCGCGATGTCGCCTGCCGGGCCGCCCGCGATCGGCACGTTGCGGCGTTTCGGCTATATGGCGCCGCAGCCGTTCGCGCGCGCCTTTCGCAATGCGCGCCGCTCGCCCGGGCTGAATGCGCCGGTGGACGACGGCCTGCCGCCGGTCGCGCCGGAGGCGGAACCCTTTTTCGCGACGCCGGACGATTTCCGGCAGCCGGTGCTTGCCGCCGATCCGGGCGTGCTGTCGCCCGTCGGCGTGACGCCCAGCGGTTTCCAGTTCGCGTCCTTCACGCCCACGCCGCCGGGCTTCGTCGGCGGCGGCTCCGGCGTCCCGGCTCCGGGCGCGACGCCGACGCCAACGCCGATCCCCACGGCGACGCCGACCCCTGCGCCCACGGCCACGCCTACGCCGGTGCCGACCGCAACGCCTACACCCGTGCCGACGGCAACGCCGACGCCGACCCCCACGGCCACACCGACGCCGCAGCCCAGCCCGACCCCGGAACCTACGCCGGTGCCGACGCCGACCTCCACGCCGCCCGTCATCACCCCGACGCCGACGCCAACCCCGGTCACGCCCGTGCCGGAACCGTCGACCTGGGTTATGCTAATGCTGGGCATGGGCATCGTCGGCTTCACCATCCGTCGGACGCGGATGGCGCGGAAAACGACCAGCGCGGCCTGATCGCACACCCACCCGTCTCCTGATGGGCAGCGGGTGGGGTTTTCTCAGGCGGGATGTGAAGCGGAGTTCGCGCTTTCCGCAGTGGTTTGGCCGCCGGCTGTCGCGTCGCACCCTCGCAGACAGTTATCCTGTTCGCGCAAGGCAAGCCCTCACTGCCACGACGTCTTTGAGGGCACAGGCGCGAGATAATGCCCGGCTGAAGATGCGTGGCGCGAGGCGCCCTCCCTTCAAGCGGAGGCCATTCATCTTGCGCGCGGCGCTTTTATGGAAAGGCGTCATCGCAAGCCGTTTCGGGGCAACGCAAAGCGATTTGGCTGAAATAACGGCCAGTCTTCGCGCTTCAGTGGCGTCCGGCACACCACCGACCGTCAAAAGTAACCGCCGGGTGCAGCGCCTATCGCGCCAGTTGCGGCCAGCCGGTGCGGAAGGCGGCGACCTTCGGCTTGTCCCACCGGACGATATAGGGATGTCGCGGATTTCGCGCGTAGAAATCCTGATGATAGGCTTCCGCCGGGAAGAAGCGCCCCTGCTCGATCCGCGTCGCGATCGGCGCGGGGAAAACGTGCGCGGCATCGATCTGCGCGATATACGCCCTCGCCACCCGCGCCTGCTCGGGCGTCTGCGGGAAGATCGCGCTGCGATAGCTGGGGCCGGTATCCGGACCCTGCCGGTTTACCTGCGTGGGATCGTGCGCGATCGAGAAAAATACGCGAAGCAGCGTCGCATAACTGACGACCGCCGGATCATAGGTGATGCGGACCGCCTCCGCATGACCCGTCGTTTCGGTCGAAACCTGCGCATAGGTCGCGGTGTCGGCAGTGCCGCCGGCATAGCCCGCCGTGACGGCGCGCACGCCCTTCATCTGTGAGAAGACCGCCTCTACACCCCAGAAACAGCCGCCCGCCAAGATGGCAGTCTGTGGCCGGTTACCGCCAGGAACGTCGACCCGCGCGGCCGGCACCGGCACGGCGCGCTCCGCACTGGCCGGATCCAGCGGCGCGAGCGCGATTACCGCGACCGCCGCGCCGAGGCCCATCAGGATATGGGCCGGCCGCATCGCTCAGCGCACCTCGTGCGTCGGAACGATGTGGTGAACCATCGCGCGCGTCGCGTCGGCGGGCTGCAGAACCAGCAGGCCGATCGCGCCGATCACGAAGCCGCCGGAAAACTGCCAGACCAGGCTGGACTTCAAACGCTTAATCATAAAACCAATCCTTTCGGATGGAACGGATCCACCCGCCAATCATTGTCCACTGCCATGTCGTAGCTGCACCGCAGCAAAACAAGGGGCTTGGACGAAACCTAGCGTTGCCGAATGAACGGGCGCTTGGCGCGCCGTTCATCCCGCGTTGTCGTCTGATGCGGGCATATTCGACGGGGCACGGCCCGAGGCCGGGCGCCCCACCGTTTCGATCGCGCGGCCGCTCAGCGGAGCGCCGCGCACGCCTCCGCAATGCGGGCGCACGCCTCGGTCAGGAGAGCGTCCGACGTCGCATAGCTGATCCGCATCGCCGGCGAGAGGCCGAACGCCGCGCCCTGCACCGCCGCCACCCGCGCCTCGTCGAGCAGGTACGTCACGAACGCCTCGTCATCGGTGATCGTCACGCCCTTCGGCGTGGTGCGACCGATCAGCGGCGCGAAGGACGGATAGACGTAGAAGGCGCCCTCCGGCGTCGGGCAGCTCATCCCCGGAATCGCGTTGAGCGCGGCCACCACCAGGTCGCGGCGGCCACGGAACGCCTCGTTGCGTTCGGCGAGGAAGGACTGGTCGCCGGTCAGCGCCGCGACCGCCGCCGCCTGCGCGACCGAGCAGGGATTAGAGGTCGACTGCGACTGCAGCTTCGCCATCGCCTTGATGAGCCAGGGTGCGCCGGCGGCGTAGCCGATCCGCCACCCGGTCATCGCATAGGCCTTCGAACAGCCGTTCACGGTCAGCGTGCGCTCGTACAGGTCCGGACACGCCTCCGCGATCGTGGCGAAGCGGAAACCGTCATAGACGATATGCTCGTACATATCGTCGGCGAAGATCCACACATGCGGATGGCGGCGCAGCACCTCGCCCAGCGCCTTCAGCTCATCCAGGCGATATGCCGCGCCCGTCGGGTTCGACGGCGAGTTCAGGATCACCCACTTGGTGCGCGGCGTGATCGCCGCCTCCAATTCCCCCGGAGTCAGCTTGTAATTTTGCTCCGGCCCGGCGGGCGCGATGACGGGGGTGCCGCCGGCGAACTGCACGACATCGGGGTAGCTGACCCAATAGGGCGCCGGGATCACCACCTCGTCACCCGCATCCACGGTCGCGACGATCGCGTTGAACAGCGTGTGCTTGCCGCCGACGTTCACGCTGATCTGGTTCGGCTGATAGGTCAGGTTGTTATCGCGCGCGAACTTGGCGCAGATCGCCTCCTTCAGCTCCTGCGTGCCATCGACCACGGTGTATTTCGTCTTGCCCGCGCGGATCGCGGCGATCGCGGCCTCCTTGACGAAATCGGGGGTGTCGAAGTCGGGCTCGCCCGCGCCCAGGCCGATCACGTCGATGCCCGCCCGCTTCATCTCGGTCACGCGCGCGGTCACGGCGAGCGTCGGAGAGGGGCTGATGCGATCGAGCGCGGCAGAGGTCTGCATGGAATCGGGCCTTCCTGGAAGTGCGCGGGCGCTATAGCCCTTCAGGCGGCGACGACAAGCGCGGGAATGAGACCACGCAGCGCATTCCCCACGAAGAATCCGCCGGCCAGATCGCTTCGCCTCACGTCGCCCTCCACCGCCTCGCCCCTTGCGAGGAGGTCGGCGCGGAGCACGCCGGGTAACAGCGAGCCGTCCGCGCGCGGCGTCACCAGCACATCGCCGCGCGGCACGAACAGCGAGGTGTAGCTGCCCTGCGTCAACAGGCCGTCCTGTTCGAACACCACCTCCTCCACCCCGGCGGCGGCGCGCGCGGCGGTGTAGAAGTCGCGATCCGTGGTCTTGTGCGCCAGCCGCAGGTCGCGCGGGGACAGCGGCAGGGGCACGATCGCGACCCGCCACGGCCCGTCGTCGCGATCGGGGGCCGGCGCAACCTCGATCGCCAGCGCGCCGGAGGGGCTGAGCAACATGCGGATCCGGCGGTGCGCGCGCAGGCGAAAGGTCGCGGCCTGCAACTCGTTGCGCGCGGCATGACGGTTGAAGTGGAAGCCCAGCGCCTGTGCGCTTGCCTTCATACGGGCAAGGTGCAGGTCCAGCCGCAGGATCCCCTCTTCCGGGTCGAACGCCATCGTCTCGATCAGATCGAAGGGGACGGCGCCGTCGCCGACGAACGCGCCCTTGGTCAGGCATTCGGCCCATTCCGCCGCCGGGTCCGAATCCGCCACGATGCCCGACCCCAGCGACAGCGTCGCGGCGGTCGCGCCGGCCGGGATCGCCAGCGTGCGGATCGCGACGTTGAAATCCGCATCGCCATCCGCGTCGATCCGGCCGATCGCGCCGGTGTAGATGCCGCGCGGCGCGCCCTCCAGCGCGGCGATCGCCTGCATCGCCCGCACCTTCGGAGCGCCCGTGATCGAGCCGCAGGGGAAGGTCGCGGCGATCACGTCGATCGCATCGCGCCCCGGCGCCAGCGTCGCGGTGACGGTGGAGGTCATCTGGTGAACGGTGGGATAGGTTTCCACCCGGAACAGGTCCGGCACCGCGACGCTGCCCGCGACCGCGACGCGCGACAGGTCGTTGCGCATCAGGTCGACGATCATCAGGTTTTCCGACCGCTGCTTGGCATCGGTGGCCAGGCCGGCGGCGGCGGCGGCATCGGCAACCGGATCGGCGAGGCGGGCGGCAGTGCCCTTCATCGGCCGGCAGGTCAGGCGATCCCCCTTCAGCGCGAAGAAGCGTTCGGGCGAGAGGCTGAGGATCGTTTCGGCACCCGTCGCCACCACCGCGCCATGCCCCGCCGCCGACCGCGCGCGCAGCCGGGCGTACAGGCTGAGCGGATCGCCCGCGAACGGCACCTGCGTGGGGAAGGTCAGATTACCCTGATAGAGATCGCCCGCCGCGATCAGGGCCAGCAACGCCTCGACCCGCCGGCAATAGGCGTCCATCGACACGGCGGGTTCAGGCCGGCCCAGCCAGCCCCCGGCGGGATCGGGCAGCCATGCAGCGGCATCGACCGCGCGCCAACCCCGGAACAGGCCGAACCACAGCAGCGGGTTCGCGGGCGCCGGAGCCGAGGCGGCGGGCAAGGCCGGCTCGAACGCGGCCGCCGCCTCGTAGGACAGGAAGCCGGCCGCCGACAGGCCGTCGCGGCGGCCCACGCGGATCGCTTCCAGCGCAGGGCCGATCGCGGCCGTATCGTGCGCGACGAGGATTTCGACCGGATCGACATACAGCCGCGCGGCCCCGCCGGGCCGGGCATCGTCCAGCAGCACGAAGGGCGTACGCACGGTCATGCCATGGCGCCGTAACCGCGCCCGGCCGAAAACCGCATCGCGACCACGCCGCATCTCGCCGTCACGCTGCGAATCGGGACCATGACCGGGGAGTATCCCGCCGCAGGCGGCTTGTCTCCCCGGCCCACAAGGATTTTTTTTCGGACTCCCCGGCGCTCGAATCAGTCGAACCGGGGTGATTCGTGGCCCTTACGCGGCGCTGTCGATGCCCAATTCACCCAGCTTGCGGTACAGTGTCGAACGCCCGATCCCGAGCCGGCGCGCGACCTCCGTCATGCGGCCGCGATAATGGCCGATGGCCAGGCGGATGACATCCGCCTCGATCTCTTCCAGCGATCGCATATGCCCGTCAGGACGGAACAGCGTGACGCCGCCCGTCTCCGCCGCCGTGCTGGACCGGCGATGCCCCATCGCGGCAATCTGCGGAAAATCGCTGCGCGTCAGCATCTCCCCCTCGCACAGCACGGCGGCGCGGAAGAGCGCGTTCTGCAGCTGGCGGACGTTGCCCGGCCATTCGTATCCCGACAGCAGGTCCAGCGCGTCGTCGGTGATGCCCAGCGGGCGCAGGCCCGGCTGGCGCCCGATCCGCGCGAGCAGATGGCGGGTCAGCCCCGGCAGGTCGCCGATCCGGTCACGCAGCGGCGGGATCGCGACCTGAACGGTGTTCAGGCGATAGAACAGATCCTCGCGGAAACGGCCGGCCTCCACCTCTTCGGCGAGGCGGCGGTTGCTGGCGACGACGACGCGCACGTCGATCTCGCGCGGGTGACGCGCGCCCAGCGGATGGATCTCTCCGGTTTCCAGCAGGCGCAACAGCCGGACCTGTGCCTCGGGCGGCATCTCACCCACTTCGTCGATGAAGACGGTGCCGCCATCGGCGTCCTGCAGCTTGCCGATCTTGCGGTCGAAGGCACCGGTGAAGGCGCCCGCCTCATGCCCGAACATCTCGCTTTCGACCTGGTTCGCGGGGATGGCGCCGCAGTTGATCGAGACGATCGCGCGCCGCGCACGGGACGAGGCGGCGTGAATCGCACGCGCCACCATCTCCTTGCCCGCGCCGCCCTCGCCCTCGATCAGCACGGGCACGCGCGAACGGGCGGCCTTTGCAGCGATCGCCAGCGCGGCGCGGAAATCGGTGGCGGAGCCGACGATCTCCTCGAAGGGCAGGTCGGCCCCCAGCTTCTCGGTCAGGGGTCGCAGCTCGCCCGCGCTGTTGCCGCCGACGGCGGCGTCCAGCGCCGCGAGCAGCCGGTCGGGCGCCAGCGGCTTGACGAGGAAGTCGGTCGCGCCGCTGCGCATCGCCGCCACCGCCTGCTGTGCGGAGCCGTTTGCGGTCAGCACGAGGATCGGCAGCGTCGGGCGCTGCTGGCGCAGGCCCGCGATCAGGTGGGTCGCGTCGGCGTCGGTCGCCCAATGGTCGATCAGCACCGCATCGAGGTGCATCCCGTCCTGCGTGCCCAGCGTCGCGATCGCGGTATCCTGGTCGCCGGCGAAGATCGCCCGCCAGCCCGCGCGCGCCGCCAGCGCGGCGACGAGGCGCCGCTGCGCGGGCTCGTCGTCGATCAGAAGAAGCAGGCGCTGTCCGTTGCGAGTCATCAGTCTCAATCCGTCCCGGTTCGGTACGGTCAATAGGCAGCCGGGAGTAAAGGGGTGCTTAAGCGCAGGGACATCCGAAAGGCTTGAGGCTGGGCGGTGCTGGGGTTAGGACTGATAGCCGAAACGAAACAGACGGGGAAGGATTGCCGCATGGCGGACAGGATCGAGACCAAGGTCGATACCGGCACCTATGACGGCATGATCGCCCTGCTGAAATGGGGGGCGCTGGGCGTGGCCTTGCTGGTCGCGCTGGTGATCTGGCTCATCGCGCACTGAGCCGCCCGATGCATATCGCCGTGCCGCGCGAGGGCGCGGCGGGAGAGAAGCGGGTCGCCGCCACGCCGGAAACGGTGCGCAAATATATCGCGCTGGGCGCGACGGTGGCGGTCGAGCGGGATGCGGGCGCGGCGGCCGGCTTCCCCGATTCGGCCTATGCCGATGCCGGTGCGACGCTCGGTGACCGCGCGGCGACGCTGGCGGGTGCGGATATCGTGCTGGGCGTGCGCGGACCCGATCCCGCCGACCTGACCGGCGTCACGCGCGGCGCATGGCTGGCAGCGTCGCTCGATCCGGTCGGGGAGCGGGCACGGGTCGATGCCTATGCCGCCGCCGGGGTGGAGGCGCTGGCGATGGAATGGATGCCGCGCATCACCCGCGCGCAGTCGATGGATATCCTGTCGTCCCAGTCGAACCTGTCCGGCTACAAGGCGGTGCTGGACGCGGCGGCCGAATATGGCCGCGCCTTTCCGATGATGATGACGGCGGCCGGCACGATCCCCGCCGCGCGCGCCTTCGTCATGGGCGTGGGCGTCGCCGGGTTGCAGGCGATCGCGACGGCGCGGCGACTGGGGGCGCAGGTCTCCGCGACCGACGTGCGCTCCGCCACGCGTGAACAGATCCAGTCATTGGGCGCGAAACCGATCTTCGTCGAGAGCGTCGCGGGGATCGAGGGCGAGGGCAGCGGCGGCTATGCCGGTGAGATGAGCCCCGAATACCAGCGCGCGCAGGCCGAGCTGGTGTCCAGCCACATCGCCAAGCAGGACATCGTCATCACCACCGCGCTGATCCCCGGCCGCCCCGCCCCCCGGCTGGTGACGGACGCACAGGTCGCCTCGATGCGGCCAGGCAGCGTGATCGTCGACCTCGCCGTCGAACAGGGCGGCAATGTCGAGGGCACGGTGGCGGGCGAGGTCGTGGAGCGGCACGGCGTGAAGATCGTCGGCCACCGCAACGTGCCCTCGCGCCTGGCGGCGGACGCGTCCGCGCTGTTCGCGCGCAACCTGTACAACTTCCTGTCCGCCTTCTGGGACAAGGACGCCGGCCGCCCGGTGCTGGACGCCGAGATCGGCGACGCGATCCGCCTGACGAAGGACGGCGCGGTCGTGCACCCGAAGCTGACGGCGTGATCGCGAGGCACCCCCTCGACCCTCTCCATCCAAAGCATGGAGATACGCTTCAAGGAGCCGGCCAATGACCTTCATCGCCATCCTGTCGATCTTCGTGCTGGCCTGTTTCGTCGGCTATTACGTCGTCTGGTCGGTGACGCCGGCGCTGCACACGCCGCTGATGGCAGTGACGAACGCCATCTCCTCCGTCATCATCGTCGGCGCGCTGGTCGCGGCGGCCGCCGCCGGATCGCCGGGGGCGAAGTGGCTGGGGCTGGCGGCCGTGGTGCTGGCCAGCATCAACATCTTCGGCGGCTTCGCGGTCACGCAGCGGATGCTCGCCATGTACAAGAAGAAGGAGCGTCCGGCCAAGTGAGCCGGGCCAGCCTTTCCAAGCCTATCGGGGGACACGGGGATGCATGAGGTAGCGGTCAATCCGTGGGTCGCCTTCGCCTATCTGGTCGCGGGCGTCTGCTTCATCCTGGCGCTGCGCGGCCTGTCGAGCCCGGCGACCAGCCAGCGCGGCAACCGGCTGGGCATGATCGGCATGGCCATCGCGGTGGTGACGACGCTGGTCACTCATGTGCCAATCATCGTGCAGGTCACCAACGTCGCGCTCCAACCGCCCGGCCTGCCGGAAACGCTCGACTTCACGACACTGTCGGCGCGCGTCGACTGGGTCGCCGTCCTCGAAATCCTCGGCGCAATCGCCCTCGGCGCGGCGATCGGCATCACCACCGCGCGCCGCATCGCGATGACGGCGATGCCGCAGCTGGTCGCCGCCTTCCATTCTCTCGTGGGCCTCGCAGCGGTGCTGGTGGGCGTCGCCGCCTATCTCAACCCCCTCGCATTCGGCATCGCGGAGATGGTGACGCCGCTGATCGGCGCGCCCTTTCCCGTCATCCACACCGCCAGCCGGGTCGAGATGGCGCTGGGCGTCGCGATCGGCGCGATCACCTTTTCGGGCAGCGTCATCGCCTTCCTGAAGCTGAACGGCAATATGGGCGGCAAGCCAATCCTCTTGCCGATGCGCCATGCGATCAACCTGTCGATCCTGATCGCGATCGTGCTGCTGGTGGCGCTGTTTGCGCAGACGCAGGCGCCATGGGCATTCTGGACGATCACCGTCCTCGCCTTCGTCATCGGCTTCCTGCTGATCGTCCCGATCGGCGGCGCGGACATGCCGGTCGTGGTGTCGATGCTGAACAGCTATTCGGGCTGGGCGGCGGCCGCGATGGGCTTCACGCTGGGCAATACCGCGATGATCATCACCGGCGCGCTGGTCGGCGCATCGGGCGCGATCCTGTCGTACATCATGTGCGCGGCGATGAACCGCAGCTTCGTCAGCGTGATCGCGGGCGGCTTCGGCGCGGAAGCGGGCGCGGGCGGCGGCGCGGCGGCGGCGACCGACCGGCCGTGGAAGCGCGGCAGCGCGGAGGACGCGGCCTTCCTGATGCAGCAGGCCGAACAGGTCGTGATCGTCCCCGGATACGGCATGGCGGTCGCGCAGGCGCAGCACATCCTGCGCGAGATGGCGGACAAGCTGAAGGAGCATGGCGTCCGCGTGAAATACGCCATCCACCCGGTCGCAGGCCGGATGCCGGGCCATATGAACGTGCTGCTGGCCGAAGCGAACGTCCCCTATGACGAGGTGTTCGAGCTGGAGGACATCAATGCCGACTTCGCGCAGACCGACGTCGCCTTCGTCATCGGCGCGAACGATGTCACCAATCCGGCTGCAAAAACCGACAAAAGCTCGCCCATCTACGGTATGCCGGTGCTCGACGTGGAAAAGGCCGGCACGGTCCTGTTCATCAAGCGCTCGATGGGCGGCGTCGGCTATGCCGGGGTCGATAACGAACTGTTCTATCGCGACAATACGATGATGCTGCTGGCCGATGCGAAGAAGATGGTGGAAGAGATCGTGAAGGCGCTCGGTTCATGACGGTTCAGTTCGGTGTCGTGATCGTCGCCGATCGCGTACGCCATGCGGCAGCGGCGGAGGCGGTACGGCTGGCGGGCGGCGAGACGCTGGCGACGCTGGGCTGGGACGAAACGGATCGCCTGCCCGCGCTGCTCGCCGAGGCGCCGGTGATGCTGATCGAGGCGGAGGGCGCGGCCGAGGCGCGGCTGGATGCCGCGCTACCCGTGCTGGCCGACGCCGTCGAGGCCTATGGCCTGCACGCAATCGTGACGCTCGATCCGCCGCAGATCGACATGATCGCCGCGACGCTGATGATGTCGGGCGTGGAGCTGCTCTGTGCGCCGACGCTGGGGCGGCAGGTGACGGCGCTGGCGGTCGCGGGGCAGCTGGCGGGCACCTTCCGCCTGACCGATCGCGTTCGCGAGGAAGAGGACGAGCGCGAGCGTCAGATCAGCGCGGAGGCGGCGCGCATCGTCGCGCTGCTGACCCGCTTTTCGGATGACGAGCGCGGCGGCACGGGCGGCGGCGCGCTGGGCGACCGGCGGCAGACTTTCGCGATCGAGCCGGTTTCGGCGGCGGTCGATCCGCAAACGGTGCGCGCCGCGATCCGCGCGCGGCGGATGCGCGATGCGTTCTTCGGCGATGGCCTGTTCGAGGATCCGGCCTGGGACATGCTGCTCGACCTGTATGCCGCGCATCTGGAGGGGCGGCGCGTCTCCGTTTCCAGCCTGTGCATCGCCGCCGCCGTCGCGCCGACGACCGCGCTGCGCTGGATCGGCCGGCTGACCGAGGCGGGACTGCTGCGCCGCGAGCCCGACCACACCGATCGCCGCCGTGCGTTCCTGGCGCTGTCGGTGCGGGCGCTGGCGGGAATGGAGGGCTATGCCGCGGCGCTCCGCCGGGCCAATCTGGCCTTTGCCTGAGCGCCGCCGCGCGTTGCCGATTTGACTGACGCTCCGCTTGCGATAAAGGCGGACGCGCGGGCGCTTAGCTCAGTTGGTAGAGCATCTCGTTTACACCGAGAGGGTCGGCGGTTCGAGCCCGTCAGCGCCCACCACCCTTCCGCATCGTAACCCGTTTTGCCGCCGGCTTCCCACAGCTGGGGTCGGGCCAATGGCCACGCTCGGCAGAGGCGTATTTCCGCATCGTGACGACAGCAAAACCCTCCCGCCGCGAATGCGACAGGAGGGTCCTGGACTTGCGGGCGGGTCGCCCCGCCCGCCGGATCAGAAGCGGAAGCGAACGCTTGCGCCGAAGTAACGGCCCTCGTCACGGATATCACGAGGATAAGAACGATTGGGCGCGTATTGCGCATAGTTGTTGAACGGCTTGGCCAGGATGTTGGCGACATCGAAGGCGACCGTGATATCGTTTGTGATATTATAGTTGAACGACGCATCGAGGCGTTCAACGTTCTGGGTCCCCTCACCGATATAGACACCATCGGCGTTAACGAAGTTTCCGTTGAGGAAGGCAGTACGGTTGTTAAGCGATATACGCGTCGAAACCTTGCCCTTCTCATAGAACAGAGCGACATTGTACGTCCACTTCGACAGCGACGGGATCGGCACGAACGGCGGCGGCGTCGTCGCACCCGTGCTGGCGAACAGATTGGCGGGGTAACGCTGCTGCCCGTCCAGATAGGTCACGTTCGCCTGAACACCGAACCCGCTCCACAGCCCGGGCAGGAAGTCAAAGAACGTCTGGCCACCCAGTTCGAAGCCCTTGATTTTGCCCGCGCCGGCATTTTCAGGGCGGCTGATCTCGATCAGGCCGTAAACCGGGTCGATAGTGCGATTGGTGTAGTTGGAAATGAACCCGTTCAGATCACGGTAGAAGACCGCGCCCGTCAACGAAGCCGTCGACGAGAAGTAATATTCGACCGTGGCATCGTAATTGGTCGACGTCAGCGGCTGCAGGTCGGGATTACCGCCGCTACCAAAAGCGTTCGGGCGACCCTGCAGAGCATCGCCGAAGCGCGGATCGCGAACCGGATTCTCGATGACCTGCCCATTGTTCTGGTCGATGTACAATGCCGGGTTCAGCGCCGCGAATGACGGCTTCGTCCGCGTCTTGGTCACACCAAAGCGAATCTGCAACTTGTCGTTCGGGCGTATGCGCAGGCTGAAGTTCGGAAGGACGTCGACGTAATTCTGGCGAACCTCGCGCGGGATGATCTGATCGGTGCCACCGAAACGGATGCGGGACACACCACCATACCGGCCGACCGTATTGACGGCGCGCACGCCGACCATGCCGTCAATCTGCCACGATCCGATGTCGAATTCATACTTGGTCTGCCCGTAGACGGCGTAAGTCGCTTCCTGCGCGTTGAACGCAGCAAACGGATCGAGCTGAACGTAGGGCGTCGAGAATTCAGCGAGGGCATCCTTGTACCCCTGGTCGTTCGGGTTCGCCACGACGATACGCTGCAACGCCTGATACGCGAACTGGCGCAGGGCGACCGCATTGCCGGCAATGCCCTCACGCGTCGGCATCAGCCAGCTGGTGAAGCCCTGATTGCCGCGGAATGCGTTCTGGGTCAGCGCCAGCTGCCCCGCAGGCGTGCTGCCGAGCGGGATGTTGAGCGTGTCGGTATAGGCGTAGCGTGCGCCGCGCTTCAGCGAGGCGTCCCGGTCGGTCCACCGGAAACCAAACTGGAACTTTGGCAGGAACTTGATGTCCGTGTCGAGGTCCAGGTCCGTGCGCCACTGCCAGCCCTTGCCCTGAACGCGGTACGTCGCCTCGAAATAGCCGCGCCACTTATAGTTGGCGGGATTGTTGACGTCGAAGTTCGGCAAGTCGAACGAGGTGCCATTCGCCACGAAGAACTGCACATCGGCTTGCGGCGAATTGGTGAAGGCGCTGTCGAAGCTCCATTCGTCCGACCCGTATTCGCTGGACGTGTAGGCGATGTCGGTCGAAAGACGGGCGCGACCGATGGTCCACTTCGCCCCGCCGGCGGCCTGATAGGTGTTGGTGTAGGCGTCGACCGTGCTGCGATACGCCTCCGGCCGGATGCCGCCCGTCTTCGTCAGGCTTTCGATCTGGTCCGGTTTGTCCGCGCGAGGTACGACATTGCTGAGCGTCGGATTTCCGTCGAGCAGATATACGCGGAACCAGTCATTGGCGATGTTGCCGCGATATCCCTGATACAGGAAGTCGTAATAGAGTTCGAGATTGTTGGCCGGCTTCCACTGGACGCTGGCGTTGACCGCCGGGCGCCAGCGCTTGCCGCCGTTGTTGTAAACACCGGTGTACGCCGGAATGGTAAACGCCCGGCCGACCGACGACGGCAGGATCGTCGTGCCGGTGCCCGGCTGGGTGAAGGGGCCTTCGCCGTACCGCACGGCGTTGCGGAACCGCGCCTGCGAATAGGTTGCGTTGATCAGCCAGCCGATATCGCCAATCGGCGTTTCGGCGCGCTGCGACAGCAGGATGTTGCCTTGCGGGTCATACTGCTTGCTCTGGTCGTTATAGGTGCCGCGCGCGCCGCCGGCGATCGTGAAGCTCTTCGTGAAGTCGAAGGGGCGGCGTGAACGGACGTTGATGAGGCCGGCCAGACCGGGCTCGAGCAGATCGGCGGTGCCGGACTTGTAGACCTCGAGGCCGGCCAACGCACCGGCCGGGAAGTCCTGCAGCGCGACGCCACGCCCTTCGGCGGTGAAGATGTCGCGGCCGTTGAAGGTTGTGGCGATGTCTGGCAGGCCGCGCACCAGCACTTGGCTAACCTCATCGCTATAGCGGCTGACCTGCACGCCGGTGACGCGCGCGAGCGACTCGGCGGCCGTATTGTCTGGCAACTTGCCGATGTCCTGCGCGACAATTGCGTCGAGGATCGCGTCGGAGTTGCGCTTGATCGCTTGCGCGGTTCCGAGGCTGGCACGATAGCCGGTCACGACGATATCGCGGGGATCGGTTTCCGAGGTTGCGGCCGTGGGGGTTTGCGCACGCGGCGTCTCCGCGGCGGCTGGCTGCCCGACGTTCGCATCGGAGACAAGGCCCGTGTTGGATTCCAGGATGGGGCTTCGATCAGGCACCGATTCAGCCTGCTGCTCGATACCGACGCCGGTCTGGTCCTCCAGCGGCGTCTGCGACCCGGCGGCGGGCTTCGGCTGTGCAGGCGCGGTCTGGCCCCAAGCCTGGCCGGCGATCAGCGCGACCGGCGCCACGGACAGCCACAGCGGAAAACGCTTCATCATCCCCCCCATTTTTCAGCGTGCCGGTGCAGTCCGGCTTACGCGTGCAGTGGGATTTGTCGGAGTTAGCGAAGGTTCGTCAAGGGCCATTCCTGCCCTTCATGAACGGTTTGCAATGTAGCGTTGCCAAAATATCCCCCTCATCTCATCGGTTAAGTCTGACTTAAAAGTCGAGATTTTGGCACCGACCGTTGTGTTACATTGCTGTAATACAAAGGTTTTTACAGTGCGCCGTCTGGATGAGAGGGGGACCCTGCGACTGTCTGATGCGTGCCGTCGCGCGCAAAATCAAAAAATCTGGTCAGGCTAAAGTCAGGGCTTCAGAGGACGTACAAATCCGCAGCTTCCGCGATGGCGGACCAGATTCGGCCGAGATCGTCCGGCTCGATACCATAGGGCGGCATGACATAGACCGTGTTGCCCAATGGCCGGACAAGCAGGTCGCGGCTTGCGAAGAAGGCGAGCAGGGTCGGGCCGAGCGACGAGAGATAGCCGCCCGCCGCCCCCAGCTCCACCGCCGCGATCGTGCCGAGCGCGCGCGCGCCGGTGATGCCGGGATGGGTCGCCAGCGTGGCGAGATGATCGGCCTGCCAGGCGGCGAGCGTCGCGATTCGCGTCTGCACCGGCTCGTCCCGCCAGATGGCAAGGTTCGCATTGGCGGCGGCGCAGGCGATAGGGTTGGCGGTATAGCTGGACGAATGGAAGAACATTCGCGCCCGGTCGGTGTCGTAATGCGCGGCAAACAGCGGCTCGCGCGCCATCGTCACCGCCAGCGGCAGCGAGCCGCCGGTCAGTCCTTTCGACAGGCATAGGATATCCGGCACGACGCCGGCCTGCTCACAGGCGAGCAGCGTGCCCGTCCGGCCCCACCCGGTCATCACCTCGTCCGCGATGAACAGCACGCCCGCCGCCGCGCAGATCGCCGCCATCTCCGCCAGCACATGCGGCGGATAGATGAGCATTCCGCCCGCCCCCAGCACCAGCGGCTCGACGATGAAGGCCGCCGCGTCCGATTGGCACGCGCGCTCCAGCGCATCCAGCGTCGCCTGCTCGCGGCCCGGATGGGGAAAGGGAATCGTCTCCACGTCGAACAACAGCGGCGCATAGGGCCGGTTGAACACGCCGCGCTGCCCCACCGACATCGCGCCGATCGTATCGCCGTGATAGCTGTGCTCCAGCACCAGCAGCCGGTGGCGCGGCTCGCCCCGCGCGTGCCAATAGCCCAGCGCCATCTTCAGCGCGACCTCGACGCTGGTCGATCCCGAATCAGAGAAGAAGACGCGCGTCAGCTCGGCCGGCATGATCGCGGTCAGCCCGCGCGCCAGCGTTTCCGCCGGTTCGTGCGTCCAGCCGGCGAAGATCACCTGGTCCAGCCGCTCCGCCTGCTCGCGGATCGCGGCGACGATGCGCGGGTGGTTGTGGCCGTGCGTCGTGACCCACCAGCTGGAGATCGCATCGACGATCCGCCGCCCGTCCGCGGTGTGCAGCACCGCGCCCTCCCCGCGCACGACCAGAGGGATCGGCTCGCCCAGGCCATGCTGGGTGAAGGGATGCCAGACGGGCGAGTCGCTCACGCGAAGTCCGCCGGATCGAAGGCGGTGGCGAAGGCGGCGGCCAGCGTATCCGCCGTCAGCTCGGGGAGATGCGGCAGGCGGCCGAGATGACGGACGCCGCCGATCCCGGCGATCGTCGCCTCGCTGTCGGGGACCGGATCGCCGATGAAGGCGATGCCGCGGATCGGCACGCCACGCGTGCGCAACGCCTCGATCGACAACAGGCTGTGGTTGATCGTGCCGAGCGCGGTTCGCGCGACCAGCACCACCGGGCTCCCCCAGCGTGCGAACAGATCGGCGTACAGCAGCTGCCGGGTGACGGGGACGAGCGCGCCGCCCGCCCCCTCCACCACCAGCGGCCCTTCGACCGACGGCGGCATCAGCCGGTCGGGGTCGATCGTCACGCCGTCGATCTCGGCGGCGCGGTGCGGGGAGCAGGGCGTGGTCAGCCGATAGGCTTCGGGCAGGATACACTCAGCCGACACGCCCAGGCGCGCGACCCGCTGCGCATCGCTGCCATCGTCCAGCCCGGCCTGCACCGGCTTCCAATAATATGCGCCCAGCATGGCCGCGAGGCCGGCGGCGAAGACGGTCTTGCCGACATCGGTGTCGGTGCCGGTGACGACGATCGTGGTCATGCCA